>NZ_JBICXM010000009.1:0-359078 GCF_043200235.1 Streptomyces sp. NPDC048441 | reverse complement strand
CCCGTCGAACTCATCGGCGGAGTCCGCTTCCCCGCCATCGGCGAACTCCCCTACCTCCTCACCCTGGCCGGACACGGCTTCTACTGGTTCCGGCTGCACAAGGCACCCGCGCCGCCCGACGACCCCCGCCGTGCGCCTCTGATCGGACGTGCCACATGGTGAACACCGCCACACAGTCGCGCGGCAGCCTCAGCCCTCCGCCGCTGCTCACGTCGCTTGCCGGGGTGCTCGAGGAGTGGCTGCCCAAGCAGCGGTGGTTCGCGGGCAAAGGGCTCCCCATCACGGAGTTGTCCGTGATGTCGATGACCGAGTTGCACCCGGGCTGCCTGCACCTACTGATCCGTTCCCGGCACGCCGGGTCGCGCGACGGCTGTTACCAACTGCTCCTCGGCGTACGCGAGGACCTGCCGCCCCGCCTCCACCACGCCGTCATCGGCCGACCCCGCGTGGGCCCTCTCGCAGGACTCACCGTGTACGACGCCCTTCACGACCCCCGGTCGGCCGGGTTGCTCCTTGAACGCCTCCGGACCCCGGGCTCGGCAGGACCTCTGCGCTTCGAACGCGACCCGCGGACCGTGGTGCCCCCAGGGCTCACGCCCCGTGTCCTTGACGGCGAGCAGTCCAACACCTCGCTCGTGTACGGCGATTCCTTCATCCTGAAGATCTTCCGCCGCATCCATTACGGCATCAACCCGGACCTGGAGCTTCCATCGGCGCTGGCCCGCGAGGGCTGCGCCCGCGTGCCCGCTCCCGTGGCCTGGTTCTGGACCACCGAGCCGCGCAAGACGACACTCGGCGTGCTCCAGCCGTTCCTGCGCGACGCGACAGACGGCTGGACCCTGGCACTCCAATCCCTGGCGTCGGGCCAGGACTTCACCGATGAGTCGTACGAACTGGGGCGCGCCACCGCCGAAGTGCATCTGGCGCTGGCTCACGTCTTCGCGCCGGACCCTCCGGACCGGCACGGGGGCGGTCGGCTCGCCGCCGCGATGATCGCGCGCCTGGACACCACGGCTCGTCAGGTACCGGAACTTGTTCCGTACGTGTCTCGGCTGCGGGCGGCATACGAAGTCGTCGGTGCGCGCCTCCGGGGCCGACCCGACCAGCGCATCCATGGTGACCTGCACCTCGGCCAGGTTCTGCGGGCCGGGCACCAGTGGTTCGTCATCGACTTCGAGGGCGAGCCCGCCCGCCCGCTCGCCGAGCGGAAACACGCCCAGGCCCCCGTACGCGACATCGCGGGCATGCTCCGCTCCTTCGAGTACGCGGCCCACGCCAGGCGCCCTTGGCAGCCGCAGTGGGCACAGCGTTGCCGGGAGGCCTACTGCGCGGGCTACGCCGCCGAGGCTGCCTGGGACCCGCGGGAGCACGCCGGGCTCCTGCGGGCCTACGAGACGGACCGGGCGGTGTACGAAGCGTTGTACGAGGCCAGGCACCGCCCGGACTGGCTGCCCGTTCCCATGGCGTCGATCGCCCGCCTCGCGAAAGGCCACTGATGGTCACCGTCGATGTGTCCGCCGCCGATCCCCCGGCCACCCTTCGCGCGCCCCTCGACGCGGAGAGCCGAAGGCGCCTGCTGACCGGCACGCACCACGACCCGCACGCCCTGCTCGGCGCGCATCCCGTACCCGGTGGCGTGGCCTTCACGGTCCTGCGCCCGTACGCCCAGGCGGTCTCGGTCGTCGTCAACGGGCACACCACGGCACTGGCACTGGACGACGTGGGAGACGGTCTGTTCGCGGGAGTGCTGCCGCTCGCGTCGATCCCCGAGTACGAACTGCGCGTGACGTACGACGGCCGGGAGGTCTCGCTCCAGGACCCCTATCGTTTCCTGCCCGCTCTCGACGAACTCGATCTGCACCTGATCGGTGAGGGCCGGCACGAGGAACTGTGGAAGGCGCTGGGCGCGCATCCGATGACCCACCAAGGCGTCGTCGGTACCCGTTTCACGGTGTGGGCGCCCAACGCCAGGGGGGTGCGGGTGTGTGGGGACTTCTGCCGTTGGGACGGAGCCGCCTACCCGATGCGGTCCCTCGGCTCGGCCGGCGTATGGGAGCTGTTCATCCCCGGTGTCGGCGACGGGGACCTGTACAAGTTCGACATCACACGCTCCGACGGCACCCACACCGTGCGCGCCGATCCGCTGGCCCGCCGGGCGGAGGCACCGCCTGCGACCGCCTCGGTGGTCACGCGCTCGGCCCACGTATGGGCGGACGCGGCATGGATGGCAGGCCGGGCCGATCGCCCCGTATGCCAGTCCCCGCTCTCCGTGTACGAGGTTCATCTTCCTTCCTGGCGACCGGGATCGACCTACCGTCAGCTCGCTGAACAACTCACGGGCTACGTCACTGACATGGGGTTCACGCATGTGGAGTTCATGCCGGTGGCCGAGCATCCCTTCGGCGGGTCGTGGGGGTATCAGGTCACCGGGCTCTACGCGCCGACCGCCCGGCTGGGAACGCCGGACGACTTCCGGCACCTCGTCGACACGCTGCACCAGGCAGGCATCGGCGTGATCGTGGACTGGGTTCCTGCCCACTTCCCCAAGGACGACTGGGCGCTCGCGGCATTCGACGGGGAGCCGCTGTACGAGCCGGGGGACCCGCAGCGTGCCGAACACCCCGACTGGGGCACCCTCACGTTCGACTACGGCCGCAAGGAGGTCCGCAACTTCCTTGTCGCCAACGCCACTTACTGGTGCGAGGAATTCCACGTGGACGGGCTTCGGGTGGACGCGGTGGCCTCGATGCTCTACCTCGACTACTCCCGCGAGGAGGGCCGGTGGACGCCCAACGAACACGGCGGCCGGGAGAACCTGGACGCGGTGTCGTTCCTCCAGGAGATGAACGCGACGGTCTACCGCCGCTCCCCCGGCGTGGTCACCATCGCCGAGGAGTCGACAGCGTGGGACGGTGTCACGCGGGCCACCCATCACACCGGCCCCGGTGGCACCGGCGGCCTGGGTTTCGGCCTGAAATGGAACATGGGCTGGATGCACGATTCCCTGGAGTACATCCAGCACGAACCGGTGCACCGCCAGTACCACCACGCGGAGTTGACCTTCGCCATGATCTACGCGTACAGCGAGAACTACCTCCTGCCCATCTCGCACGACGAAGTCGTCCACGGCAAGGGCTCGTTGGTGTCCAAGATGCCGGGCGACTGGTGGCAGCAGCGTGCCAACCACCGCGCGTACCTGGCCTACATGTGGGCCCACCCCGGCAAGCAACTCCTCTTCATGGGCCAAGAGTTCGCCCAGGGCGCTGAGTGGTCGCAGGAGCACGGCCTGGACTGGGGGCTCCTTGACCCGTCGTATCCGGCGCGATCGGACCACAGCGGCGTGCAGCGGCTGGTACGCGACCTCAACCACCAGTACCGGACCGCCCCCGCACTGTGGGAGCAGGACACGGTCCCCGACGGGTTCGCCTGGGTCGAGGCGGACGCGGCCCAGGACAATGTGGTGGCGTTCCTGCGCTTCGCCGCCGACGGGACTCCGCTCCTGGCCGTGAGCAACTTCTCCCCCGTGATCCGCCACGACTACCCGCTCGGAGTGCCTGAGACAGCCGGTGCCTGGACGGAGACGCTCAATACCGACGCGGCCGAATACGGCGGCGGCGATGTACGCAACCCCGGCCCGCTGAAACCAGACCCCGAGGCCGCGGGAGCCTTTCCGGCCCGCCTGCTCGTGACTCTCCCCCCACTGGCCACGTTGTGGCTCCGCCCGGAGTGAGTCAGGTCGGCGACGACCCGCCGCGTCAGCTCGCGCGGCGCGTGAGCGCGCGGCGTACCACCTTCGCGAGCACGGCCGGATGGAAAAGCAGCGACGGCGGGGCGCTCATGTTCAGCACCCGTACGAACCGCGCCCATACGCCTGGGTCGCGTACCGCGAGCCCGAAGACCTGCTGGTTGTACCAGTGGGCGAAGCGTGCGGGCAGCGGTTGACCGGTGGGTTCCCACATGACGTCGGAGCTGGTGGCCAGGGTCCAGGGGACTCGGATGACACGGGCCGCCGCGTGCTGGTAGGCACGGCTGAGGCCGTCGAGTCCGGACGCCTCGGCCCGGCGGCGGCGCAGCAGGCGGCCGAGCGCCTCCGCTTCGAGCGCGGCGACCGTGAGCCCTTGTCCGTACACCGGGTTGAACACGCAGAGCGAGTCGCCGACCGCGATCAGGCGCTCGGGCCAGCGGGCGTTCTTGTGGTGCAGGCGCCACTCATTGCCGGGGTTGGTGTAGCGGTGGATCTGCCCCTGCCGGGTGCCGCGCTTCATCTGTTCGGCGAGGCGGGGGTTGCCGAGGGAGTGCGCGAAGTCGAGATAGCCCTCGTCGTCGGTGGGCGGCACATGCTGGTCGACGCCGAACAGCGAGCACATCCAACGATGGTGCTCCACGGCAAGCACCACTCCACCGCGCGGCACACCGGGTGCGAAGGCCATCTGGTACGCGACGTCGAAGTCCTGCCTGTCCTGCGGCGGGCGTTCGTAGCACGCGGAGGTGTAGGTGATCTTCGCTTTGATGACGGTCTTGGCGGACACCGGCAGACGCGCGTCGGCGAGCCACCGGTCGACGGACGTGGAGCGGCCCGAGGCGTCGATGACCAGGTCGGCGCTGACTTCGGCGGACTCGGCGGCGTCGTCGGTGCGGTAGCGGACCCGGTCCAGACGGCCGGGGGCGCTCGCCGTCACCGTCTCGCAGCGGGTGGCCGCGAGCAGTCGCACCGCCGGGAGCGCCAACACCCTGTGCCGCAGCCGCCGTTCGAGCTCGTCACGCGTGAAGCTCTGGACGGATACGCCGACCGGGGCGGTCGGCGCATAGCCGGTCGGCAGCAGGAAGCTGATCCGCTCCCCGTAGTCGAAGACGGGCGCGCCCAGTTCCGCGAGCTCCGCCCGCAGCCCCGGAAAGAGACCCTCCAGCGCGTCGCCGCCCCGGGCGAGCAGCGCGTGCGCGTGGTAGCCCTGCGGAACGCGCGGGTGCACGCCGGTGTCCGACCGCACCGGATCGTGCTCCAGGACGAGCACATCGGCGAAGTGATCGGCCAGGACCCGCGCGGTCACGAGCCCGGCGTACCCGCCACCGACGACGACGGCCCGCTCCCATCGGCCGCCGGGCGACGAACTGCGCTGATTCTTGGCCATGACCGGTCCCGTTCCTCGCAGCTCGACTGCCCACAACTCCACCGCGCCCGCGATTCACAAGACTGTCCGCAGCGGTGCTCAGCGCAGTGTCGCCCCAGCCGGGCACTGCCCGACCGGATCCAGTCGCGTTTCCGACGTTGTGCGGTGAGGTCGGTCGAGACGCATACCGACGGCGGCGACAGCGGGGCGGGCGCCCCGCACCGTAAAGACCGCTGCCCCAACTCACTGGAACGCGCCGCCGATCGGGGCTGAATCCCGCCGGTACCCGGGCAAACATCGCACGGGCACGATCATCGTATCGAGTTAATGTCGGCGACTTTCCTTGGTCCAGGAGGCGCTACGGACATTACTGTCCTCACTGGATCTGGACGGATTCCCCGTCGTATGGCCCTTTTCTATCGCCTTGCCCAATGACGACCGCATACGCGGACCGCTGACCTGACCAAGGAGAGCTCGCCCGATGACTGTTGACTCGAGCCCGGAAGCACGACTGGAGGTGCCCCGGCAGTCCAGCCTGGGCACGGCGGCCGCCCGCAATCTCGCCACCACGACCAAGTCCGCTCCGCAGATGCAGGAGATCACCTCCCGCTGGCTGCTGAGGATGCTCCCCTGGGTGGAGACCAAGGGCGGGGCCTACCGGGTGAACCGCCGCCTGAGCTACACCGTCGGCGACGGCACCGTGGAGTTCGTCCAGGACGGCGCCGACGTCCGGGTGATCCCGCGTGAGCTCGGTGAACTTGCCCTGCTGCGCGGCTTCGACGACGTGGAGGTGCTGACCGCCATCGCCGATCGGTGTGTCCAACGCGACTTCCGGGTCGGCGAGACGCTGGTCGAGCGCGGGACGCCCGCGGACCAGCTCCACCTGATCGCGCACGGCCGCATCAGCCAGACCACCGTCGGCAGTTACGGCGACGAGGTCGCCCTGGACGTACTCGCTGATGGCGACCGGTTCGGAGAGAACGCCCTGCTCGACGAGGACGCCCGGTGGGAGCAGACCGCCACCGCCGAGACGTCGGGCACCCTGCTGACCTTGTCACGCGCCGACTTCGAGGCCGTGCGGTCCGCGGCGCCGACTCTCCGGGAGCACGTCGAGGGGTTTGCGTCGCGTTCCCACCAGCGGCAGAACCATCGCGGTGAGGCGGAGATCGCGATGTCGGCCGGCCACACCGGCGAGCACGACCTGCCCGGCGCGTTCGTCGACTACGAACTCAAACCGCGCGAGTACGAACTCTCGGTCGCCCAGACCATTCTGCGGATCCACACGAGGGTCGCCGACCTCTACAACGGGCCGATGAACCAGACCGAGGAACAGCTCAGGCTCACCATCGAGGCGCTGCGCGAGCGCCAGGAGCACGAGCTGATCAACAACCGGGAGTTCGGCCTGCTCCACAACGCCGACTTCAAGCAGCGCATCCAGCCGCACTCAGGGCCGCCGACCCCGGACGACCTGGACGAACTGCTCTGTCGGCGCCGCGGTTCCAAGTTCTTCCTCGCGCACCCCAAGACGATCGCGGCGATCGGGCGTGAGTTCAACGCGCGCGGGCTCTATCCGGACCACGTCGACCTCGGCGGCCAGCAGGTCCCGGCCTGGCGCGGGGTGCCGATCCTGCCCTGCAACAAGATCCCCGTCACCCAGGAGAAGACCAGCTCGATCCTGGTCATGCGTACGGGCGAGGAGAACCAGGGTGTCATCGGTCTGCATCAGACCGGTCTGCCGGACGAGTACGAACCGGGTCTCTCGGTCCGGTTCATGGGCCTCGATGAGACGGCAATCATCTCCTACCTCGTCAGCACCTACTACTCCGCCGCGATCCTCGTGCCGGACGCCGTCGGGGTCCTCGAGAACGTGCAGATCGCCCGCTGGCCCAGGTAGCGGACCCGGCCGCCCACCACACCAAGGAGCCATGGATGCCCGCGCCCGAGCCGACGCTTCCGCGGTCGAGCCTGCCAGAGGCCGCTTCCTCCTTCGGGGCGCGCGTCCTCGCCGACGCCGCGGCCCGCGCCTGCGACATCAAGGCCGCGACCGGCGGCCCACCCGGCACACCTTCCTTGCCCGCCCCACCCGCCCCGGCACCCGGCCCCGACCTGGAACGCATCCTGCGTGGCCCCAGCGGCCTTGGCACGGCGGGACTGTGCCTGACCCCGCGGGAGGAGCTGCCGACGGCTTCGGAGACACCTTCGGAGCCGTCGGCAGCCACGGCGGAGGGCATGCCGATTCCGGGCCTCTACTACCACCCGGTGCCCGAGCCCGACCCGGCGCGGGTCGAGGAGGTCAGCCGGAGAATCAAGTCCTGGGCGTTGGACGAGGTCTCCCTCTACCCCGACGACTGGGAGGAGGAGTTCGACGGCTTCTCCGTGGGCCGCTACATGGTCGGCTGCCATCCGGACGCGCCCACCGTCGACCATCTGATGCTCGCCACCCGCCTGATGGTGGCCGAGAACGCGGTGGACGACTACTACTGCGAGGACCACGGGGGCTCGCCCATCGGCCTCGGTGAGCGTCTCCTCCTCGCACACACCGCCCTCGATCCCCTCTACACGACGAAGGAGTACCAGCCGCAGTGGGCGAAGTCGCTCCACGCGGACGCGCCCCGGCGCGCCTACCGCTCCGCCATGGAGTACTTCCTCCAGATGGGCAGCCCCGCCCAGGCCGACCGGTTCCGGCACGACATGGCACGGCTGCACCTGGGGTACCTCGCCGAAGCCGCGTGGGCACAGCAGGACCACGTACCCGAGGTGTGGGAGTACCTGGCGATGCGTCAGTTCAACAACTTCCGCCCCTGCCCCACCATCACCGACACCGTCGGCGGCTACGAACTGCCGGCGGACCTGCACGCCCAGGCCGCCATGCAGAAGGTCATCGCTCTCGCGGGGAACGCGACGACCATCGTGAACGACCTGTACTCGTACACCAAGGAACTCAAATCCCCCGGCCTGCACCTGAACCTGCCCGTCGTGATCGCCGAACGTGAGGGCCTCTCCGACCAGGCCGCCTATCTGAAGTCGGTCGAGGTCCACAACGACCTCATGCACGACTTCGAAACCCAGGCAGCGGCCCTGGCCGCCGCCTGCCCCGTCCCCAATGTGCTGCGCTTCCTGCGAGGCGTGGCCGCATGGGTCGACGGCAACCACCACTGGCACCAGACCAACACCTACCGCTACAGCCTGCCCGACTTCTGGTAAGAGACTTCCGGCAAGAGAATGGATTCGTCTGTGACCCACACCGAACTCACCGCCACCGCCCCCTCCAACGGCACTCCCCTGCGCATCCCCGGCCCGGCGACGCCTTACCAGGGGGACATCGCCCGCTACTGGGACGGGGAGGCAAGGCCCGTGAACCTGCGTCTCGGCGATGTCGACGGTCTGTACCACCACCACTACGGCATCGGGGACATCGACCGCTCCGCACTCGGCGACGCCGAGGACAGCGAGAGCGAGAAGAGGCTGATCTCCGAGCTCCACCGGCTGGAGTCGGCGCAGGCCGAATGCCTCCTGGGGCACCTCGGTGACATCGGTCGTGACGACACCCTGGTGGACGCGGGCTGCGGCCGGGGCGGCTCGATGGTGATGGCGCACCAGCGCTTCGGAGCCAAGGTCGAAGGAGTCACGCTGTCGGCCAAGCAGGCCGACTTCGCCAACGGGCGTGCCCGTGAACTCCGTATCCAGGACCGCGTCCGCGCCCGCGTCTGCAACATGCTCGACATGCCCTTCGCGACCGGGCAGGCCGCGGCTTCGTGGAACAACGAATCGACCATGTACGTCGACCTGCACGACCTCTTCGCCGAACACTCCCGCATCCTCGAGGTCGGTGGTCGCTATGTGACCATCACCGGCTGCTGGAACCCTCGGTACGGCCAGCCATCGAAGTGGGTCTCCCAGATCAACGCGCACTTCGAGTGCAACATCCACTCACGCCGGGAGTATCTGCGCGCCATGGCCGACAACCGCCTCGTGCCGCAGGCCGTCGTCGACCTCACTCCGGACACCCTGCCCTACTGGGAGTTGCGGGCCACGTCCTCGCTGGTCACGGGCATCGAGGAGGCCTTCATCAACTCCTACAGGGACGGGTCCTTCCAGTACCTGCTCATCGCAGCCGACCGCGTCTGACCGTCTGGCCGTCTGGCCTCGGAACGTCGAGGTCGGGCCCGTCACGCTTCCGGCGCGACGAATTCGCACCAGACGGCCTTGCCCTCGCCCCGGGGCTCGATGCCCCAGCGCGAGGCGACCGCCTCCACCAGGAGCAGTCCACGGCCGGAGATGGCGGTCTCGCCAGGGGACCGCTTGCGGGGGCGGGCGCTGGAACGGTCCTTCACCCAGAGGCGGACACGGCGTGGCGGTCCTGTGAGCACCTCGAGCGTGAGGATGGCGCCTCCATCGGTGTGGACCAGGGCGTTGACGAGGAGTTCGCCCGCCGCCACTTCGACGTCGTCGGCGACCGCGCCGAGACCCCATGCCGCGAGGTGTTCCCGCAGCGCCGCACGCGCGTCGGCGAGTCCTTCGGGGTCGGCCTGGTGGACGTACCGGTGGATGCGCGGCTCCTGGAGCGTCCCGGGGTCGGGGAGCCTGCGCAGGACCAGGAGCGCCACGTCGTCACTGGTGCCCCATCTCTCCCACAGCACGCGGGAGAGATGGTCCGCCAGGTCCTCGGCCCCTTCGGGTCCGGTGCGCAGCACCTCGGCGAGGTTCTGGATCCCGGTGTCGAGATCGAGGCTGGCGTCCTCCACGAGCCCGTCCGTGCACAGCACCAGGGTCTCGCCCGGCACGAGATCGAGCCGCACCTCGGGATAGTCCTCCATGCCGAAGTCGGTCGCCAGACCCAGCGGTAGCCCGCCACGGATCCGTGGCACGCCCACTCTGCCGTCCACATGCCGTACGAGAGGAGGGAGATGTCCGGCCCGCACGGCGCGCACGATGCCGGTGGTGGGGTCGAACTGGGAGTAGATGCAGGTGGCGAAACGCTCGGTGTCGAGCTCCGCCAGGAAACGGGAGGCGCGGGAGAGCACCGTCGCGGGCGGGTGCCCCTCGCCGGCGAAGGCGCGCAGGGCGATGCGCAGTTGCCCCATGATGGCCGCGGCGTGGGTGTCGTGTCCCTGTACGTCACCGACGACCACGCCGATGCGCCCACGGGGCAGGGTGATGACGTCGTAGAAGTCTCCCCCGACGTCACGACCGCCCCAGGCCGCGTGATAGCGCACGGCGACCTCGGAGTCCGGGACCTCGGGAATCCCCCGCGGCAACATCGTCGCCTGCAGACTCTTGGCGAGGTCCCGTTCCTCGTCGAACAGTATGGCGCGCTGCAGTGACTGGGCGACGATCCCGGAGAGACCGATGCAGAGGTTGCGGTCCGCGTCCGTGAAATCCTTCCGGCCGCGGTAGAAGAGCGCGAGTCCGCCGATGGCGCGGTCCTGCGCCACCAGAGGCAGGAATGCCGCCGAGTCCAGCTTCATGTGCTCGATATAGGGCTCCAGGTGGGTGAAGCGCCGAGCGAGATCGGGCAGCGAGCTCACGAAGCGGGCCCGCCGGGTCATGACGGCCTCGGCCAGCGGCAGCGATTCGTCGACCTTGTGCAGCTTGAGCTCGTCGAGAGCCTGCATCGTCTGGCCCACCAGGGCGATCAGTTTCAGGGTCTCCCCCTCGACCAGGCCGAGCACGAGGCCGTCGGCGGCGAACCGGTCGAGGCCGCTCGCGCCGGAGAGCACGGCCACCACGTCGTCGACTGTGACGGCCCGCGAGAGGGCCTCCGTGGTGCCCTGCACCATCCGGGCGATGCCCTGACGGCGGTCCTCCCTGGGGTCGATGGCCGCGAGTTCCGCCCCGTCGTTCGAGGCCGTCCGCATGACTCCGATGGCGCGCACGGCCCGGCCATCGGCGTCACGCAGGATGCGCCCACGGGCGTGACTGAGGTGCAGCGAGCCGTCGCGGTGCCGGACACGGAAGTAGACGCCGTAGAGGTCGATGCCCGTGGTGACCGCCTCGGTGACCGCGAAGCGGATGCGTACGGCCTCTTCCGGAGCCAGTCGCTCCTGGAGTGAGGTCGCCCGGCCATTGAACTCTCCGGGAAGCAGGTCGAGCACCGCGAGAGCACCGGCGTCGAGGCTGAGCCCGCCGTTCTCCAGGTCCCAGTCGAAGCCGCCCATGCCTGTCAGGAGGAGGCACTGTTCCAGATCGATGTGAGGCTTCTTGGCTGACATCATTTCCGTCTCCGGTACGCCGCTCGGCCACCATAAGCTCCACGCGCCCCCGGCGCGCGGCCATGACCCGCTCGGCTGCCAGAAGCTGGCCGCTATTCCAATTAGCTCACACGTTCGATTCTCGAGTTACACTGACCGCATGGCGACGCACCAGCTCCAGGGATCACTCTTCGACCAGAGCGACGACGTGCGCCTGGGCCCGCTGGATGGAATCCGCAGGACAGTCCTCGGCGACGGAGCGTGGGTGGACCTCCTGCCGGGCTGGCTCAGCGGCGCCGACCTTCTGTTCGAGCGGCTGGCCACGGACGTCCCGTGGAAGGCCGAACGCCGACAGATGTACGAGAGGGTCGTGGACGTGCCGCGCCTGCTCGCCTTCTACCGGGCCGGCGAACCACTCCCCCACGCCGTTCTCGACGAGGCCCGAGAATCCCTCTCCACGTACTACGCCGCCGAGCTCGGCGAAGCGTTCACGACGGCGGGCCTGTGCCACTACCGCGACGGGCGCGACAGCGTCGCCTGGCACGGCGACCGCATCGGCCGGGGCGCCCGCGAGGACACGATGGTCGCCATCCTCTCCGTCGGAGCACCCCGCGACCTGTTGCTCCGCCCGCGCCGCGGCGGCGAAGCCGTCCGGCACCCGCTCGGACACGGCGATCTGATCGTGATGGGCGGCTCCTGCCAGCGCACCTGGGAGCACGCCATCCCCAAGTCGACACGGGCCGCCGGAGGCCGCATCAGCGTCCAGTTCCGGCCGCACGGAGTGCAGTAAAGGCCGTGCGGGTGGCGGTGCGAATTGCAAGTAAAGGCGTTATGGAGGCCACGGTTGTCACGCTTCCGTTCCGTGCCGTTGCCTCATGGCGCACGGACCCGCGTGTACCTACCAATAATGCCTGCGCCCACCCACCGCATGGCCGACAGATCCGAAAATCCACAAGGCCGCACCGACGACGAGGAGCACGACGCCGACGGTCCAAAGGATGGATATACCGGCCAGCATACCGATGACGAGCAGGATGATTCCGAGTGCGATCATTGAGTCCTCCGACCCTCAGAATTGCTTTCCGATACGTGCGCTGAGAGCGCCTTCTTTCCCGGAGCATCGGGTATCCCCCGGAACGCGGTTCCACACACGGAAAACCAAAGCAATGTGCGATGGATACATCCGGACACACCAGTGACCCCCGCTCGAACCATGGCGGGGGTCACTGGCGTGTGTCCTGCTTCGCTGCCTGTGCTCAGGCCCTCAGGCCCTCAGCCGCTCAGGCCTTGGCGCGTACCCCCTGCTCGATGCGTTCACCGATCGACTTGTCGATGTTGGACCAGTACTCGAAGGCCCTGCGGAGTACGGGCTCGGTGACCTCGTTGAGGAGATGGCCGACGACGTTGTCCACGAGACGGTCGCGGGCCGCGTCATCTAGGACCTCTCGCACCATGGTGCCGGGCTGGCCCCAGTCGTCGTCCTCGGCGTGGGAGACGTAGGCGGCCCGCGTGATGTCCCCGTCGGCGTACCAGCTGGGCGGGCTGCCGTACCGCTCGGTGTCGGCCGCGGGGCCGCCCTTGGAGTTCGGGGCGTAGACGGGGTCGGTGGTCTTGCGGTACGCCATCGCCCCGTCCTTCGAGTACGTGTTCACCGGAACGACAGGAGCATTGACGGGCAGCTGCTGGTAGTTGCCTCCGATGCGGTGCCGGTGCGCATCCGAGTACGAGAACAGCCGGGCCAGCAGCATCCGGTCCGGGCTCGGCCCGATGCCGGGGACCAGGTTGTTCGGCTGGAAGGCCGCCTGCTCGATCTCGGCGTGGTTGTCGGTGGGGTTGCGGTCCAGCGTCATCCGGCCGACCTCGATCAGCGGGTAGTCGCTGTGCGGCCACACCTTGGTCAGGTCGAACGGGTTGAACCGGTACTCCGCGGCGTCCTCGTACGGCATGACCTGCACATGCAGGGTCCAGCTCGGGTACTCGCCGTCGCGGATGTGCTCGAAGAGGTCCCGCGTGTGGTAATCGGTGTCCACCGCGGCCATCTGGTCGGCCTCGTGCTGGGTGAAGTACTCGACGCCCTGGTCGGTCTTGAAGTGGTACTTCACCCAGAAGCGCTCGCCCTGCGCGTTGATCCACATGTAGGTGTGCGAGGTGTAACCGTTCATGTGGCGCCATGAGCGGGGGATGCCGCGGTCACCCATCAGCCAGGTGACCTGGTGGGCCGACTCGGGCGAGAGGGTCCAGAAGTCCCACTGCATGTCGTGGTCGCGCAGGTTGTTGTCCGCGCGGCGCTTCTGGGACCGGATGAAGTGCTGGAACTTCATCGGATCCTTGATGAAGAACACGGGGGTGTTGTTGCCCACCATGTCGTAGTTGCCCTCGCTGGTGTAGAACTTCACCGCGAAGCCGCGCGGGTCACGCCAGGTGTCCGGGCTGCCGCGCTCGCCCGCGACGGTGGAGAACCGGGTGACGAGGTCGGTCCTGGTACCTGGCTGGAAAACAGCGGCCTTGGTGTAAGCGCTGACGTCAGCCGTCACTTCGAAGTGCCCGAAGGCGCCGCTGCCCTTGGCATGGGGCTGCCGTTCGGGGATCCGCTCCCGGTTGAACTGCGCCATCTGTTCGATCAGATAGGCGTCCTGCAGCAGGATCGGTCCACCCGGGCCGACAGTGAGCGAGTGTTCGTCGCTCTCCACCGGGGCGCCGGAATCGGTGGTGGTGTATTCGCGTGAAGTGTCAGTCATCGGTCTGTCCTCCGTCATGTGCTGTGAGGTGCAACGCTGGTCGAGCCAGTTAGGGGAAACGGAATCGCGCCGGTGCGGGTAACCCAGTCCGAATGGTGTCAAACCTGGACCAGGGGCGCTCTTCGTGTCGTGGGCGGGTAGGGCCATGCGGCGGTGCGCGGCACGTGCATGTGGGATCCGAGTAGGCCAGGCTGGACGACGACCGCTCGTGCCTGATGACGCCCCACCGATCCGGTTCTGGAGCATCCGATGACAACGGCCGACCGAGGCGCCCCCGCACTGCCCGACGACGAGCTGCGCGACCTGGACGCCCACTGGCGCGCGGCGAACTTCCTGACCGCGGGACAGATCTACCTCATGTCCAACGCACTCCTGAGCGAGCCCCTGCGCGCGGAGCACATCAAGCCCCGGCTGCTCGGGCACTGGGGCACCTCACCCGGGCTGAACCTCGTCCACACGCACCTGAACCGCGTGATCAGGCAACGGGATCTGGACGCGCTGTGCGTGTGGGGCCCCGGACACGGCGGACCCGCCGTCCTCGCCAACGCCTGGCTCGAGGGCAGTTACAGCGAGATCTACCCGGATGTCACCCGCGACGAGACGGGGATGACCCGCCTGTTCAAGCAGTTCTCCTTCCCCGGCGGCGTGCCGAGCCACGTGGCGCCGCAGGTTCCCGGCTCCATCCACGAAGGCGGCGAACTCGGCGACCGTGCTCGCCCGTATGCCGCACGATGAGCTCGACGCCCTGATGCGCGGCTACGGCCACGTCCCGTTGTACGTCGAAGGAGACGATCCGGCGCAGGTGCACCAGGATCTGGCCCGCGCCCTGGACGATGCACTCGACCTCATCACCGACCATCAGCGGGCGGCGCGGACCGGCGAAGCCGTCACGCCCGTGCGCTGGCCCATGATCGTGCTGCGCACCCCCAAGGGCTGGACCGGACCAGGTGAGGTGGACGGCCTTCCGGTGGAGAACACGTGGCGCGCCCATCAGGTCCCGTTGCCCGAGGTCCGCGAGAATCCCGAGCACCTCGCACAGTTGGAGAGCTGGCTGCGCTCGTACCGGCCCGAGGAGCTCTTCGACGGCGAAGGGCGCCCCAGCGAGCAGGTTCTGGCCTGCGTACCCGAGGGGGCGAAGCGCCTGGGGTCCACCTCGTACGCCAATGGCGGGCTACCGATCTTCAGGAGATCGTGGACTGGCAGTGGACGGGCTGAACCCCCGGATGCTCATTTTCCGATGTAGAGCTCGGCGAACGCGCCCGCCGCGGCCGGTGAGTTGAGGATCCTGTTCAGGCGGGCGCCCCCGGTGCCCGCTTTGAAGGGGTCTCCGGACGACGTCCCGTGCAGCAGTTCCGAGAGCCACTGCGAGAACTCCTGGTACTGCCACACCCGCGGCAGGCAGGACGCCGAATAGCCGGTCAGACCGCTGTCGTCCCCCTCGGCGCAGTAGGCGGCGAGCGCGTCGCCGAGCAACAGCGCGCCGTGCAGCGCCAGGTTCATGCCCTTCGCGGCGATCGGAGCGGCGAGGTGAGCGGCGTCGCCCGCGAGGTAGACGCGGCCGTAGGACATGGGCTCCACCACGTAGTTGTGCATGTCGAGCACGCGCTTCTCGATCAGTCGCCCCTCGGTGAGCGGTGGCGCCCCCGCCACCGAAAGGCGGGCTTGGAGCTCGGACCACACGCGCTCGTGCGGCCAGTTCTCGTGGTCGTCGCCGGGCGGGCACTCGAGGTAGTAGCGGGTGACCTGGGGGCTGCGGGCCATATGGGCCGCGAAGCCGCGCGGATGGATACCGAAGACGACACAGTGCGAGGACGGCGGTGCCTCGGCGAGCAGCGCAAGCCAGCCGATGCCATAGTCATGACGGGCGACGGTGACGTGCTCCTCGGCCGCCAGGCAGGCGCGCGTCACACCGCGTGCGCCGTCACAGCCCGCGATGGCGTCACAGTCGATGCGTATGCGCTCGCCCGTCTCCGGGTCGGTGTACGACACCGAGGGGCGGTCCGTGTCGATGCCGTGCAGTTCCACATCGCGTACGCCGAAACGGATGTCGCCGCCCGCGCGGTCGGCGTAGGCACGCACCAGGTCGGTGACCAACAAGGGCTGGGGATAGACGAAGTGACGGTTCCCGGACAGCTCGCCGTACGGGAACCGGTGGCGTTCGCCCGCGTACCGGAACTCGCATTCGCTGTGAGTCTGCGCGTGCGCGAGCAGCCGGTCGGCGAGCCCCCGCCGTTCCAGGGCACGCACCGCCCACTCCTCGATAAAGCCCGCGCGGGGCCGCTGTTCGATGAATTCTCTGGTCTCCGTCTCGAGCACCACGCAGTCGACGGAGGCGGCACGCAGGATGTTGGCGACGGTGAGCCCCGCGGGGCCGGCGCCCACGACGACGACGCGGGCACGCCGCTTTTCGGACGGGGAGAACTCTGAGGGTGCGGCGAGGGTCATCCGGAGATTATGGCGGCGGCAGGCGAGGCGAGAGGGCCCCCTCCCGACCGACGGCTGTGCCGGGCGGGCGGCGTCCCCCGAGTGTGGTGCGAGAATCGTCCGGGGCGTCGGCGGCCCGGACAGACCGCCGGTGGGGAGGATTCGACAGTGGTGAAGTGGCAGTACATCGCCAAGGGCGCGAGGGTCGTTCCCGAACCCGTGGCCACCCCCTTCATCTGGACGGGGGCGTGCTCCGGTGCGTTCGTGATGGTGACGGTTCTCGATCTGCTCGGTGCCCTCGACCGCACCGAGCTCGCGCTCACGGCCCTCTCCGTGCTGGCCGCGCTCCTCGGCGTGCGGGGCCGTTTCGCCGCGGCACCGGGCACCGCCCTGTTGTGCTGGATGCTCCTGAACGTCTTCGCCACACATCCCACCGGGGAAATCTCCTGGGCGGGGCACCGCGATCCTGAGTGGATGGCCTGCCTGCTGGCCGCGGCCCTCATCGGCACGACGGCCGGCCGCGTCGTTCATGCGCGCGCCGCGTACCGCCGCATCAGTACATACGACGGTACGGGCTGATCCCGGCTGGGTCTTGGCCAAGGATCTGCGCTGTGAGTGGCGCACGCACGTGTCGTGCGGCGCCACCCACGGCTGTGGCTCGCTCAGGCCGCGTACCCCTTCGGCGGGATCAGGGTGGCGAGCTGGTCGAAGGAGAGCCAGTAGATCTGGTTGCCGCTGAAGGACGCGGGGTCGGCGATGAGAACCGTGCGGTTCGCGTCGTCGTACCCGATGACCGTGAAGTAGTGGTAGATCGTCTGGTCCGACGGATAGCCGGGCGGCTGATTGCCGGGCGGGGCGACGATGTTGGCCACCAGCGGGTAGTTGTTGTCGATGTCCCCGACGATGTCGTTCCACAGCAGGTCCTTCTGGGCCTGGGTCGGCGGGTCGTTCGGCATCTCCTTGGTCTCGTACCAGCCGGTGCCGAGGTTGGCGTTGAGCACTCCGGTCACCTGGCTGATGTGATCGGTGCCTGCCTCCGTGGTGCCGAGCTGCGCGGCCAGGGCGCCCTGGCTCGGCGCGGCGACGCGTGCGGAAAGGGCGATGCGGGTGGCGGCGGGTCCGCACCAGTAGCCGGTCTCCTGGACCTGGTAGTCGACGGGGAGGGTGTGGGCGCTCGCGGTGTGTGCGCCGCCGACGCTCAGGCGGGTTCCCGGCTCGTTCTGTCCGCTGACGACCGCGGTCCCGGCCTTCGAGCCGTGGCCGAGCACCGACACGCTCTGGGGGTACGGGGGTTGTGCGTGCGCGGCGGCAGGGGTGACGAGCGCGCCGGCCGCGGCTACGGCGATCGCCGCGGAGACAAGTCTCTTACGCATACGGGCTCCTGGTGTGTCTGTGTATGCCTGTGTGTTGGGGGGCTGGAGGCGTCGATGTCAGGGAATCGGCGGGACCGAGGGGCCTTCCGTGGCGAGCAGGTCGCGGGCGAACTGCTCCCACTGGGCGTAGCGGTCGGGGTAGGCCGAGACCTGGACGGCCTGGCAGACCTCCCCGGGAGGCATCGTCTGCCAGCCAGCGATCTGGATCAGGCCCGGATTGCTGCCGAAGGGGGCCACTCCGTAGAAGGACTTGGACGAGGTGGCGACATCGGTGATCTGCTCGGGCGTGCCCCAGCCGGTGCTCGGCCGCTGCTGGAAGATCCCGAGTGAGTCGTGGTCCACCGGCGTCAGGTAGTTGACGAACTTCGACTCCTGCATGGCTGTCATGAGTGCGATGACCTGGCCCTGTTCGGGAATCTGGGCGCCCTTGCCGACACCGATGACGGTGCGCGCATTGGCGAGTTCCTCGGGTCCGAGGTCTGCCGCGGTGCGGAAGGTCCGGTGCAGTTCGGCATCGGATGCGTGCTGCAGGGCTCTGGCGGTCGAGCCGTCGACCGAGCCGGTCCTGGGCAGCCCGTGACGTTCCTGGAACCACGCCAAGCCGTGTCCGGAGGCCGCCGCCGCGGCTGTACGGGGCGCGGCGGCCTGGGCCACCGAGGGCGCGGCGAACAGGGTACCCGCGGCGACACCGGCGGCGACGAGTGAGGCGGCTACCGCCGCGGGACGGGTGAGGGTGCGAGTGCGAGTGCGTGTGCGTGTGCGTGTGCGTGTGCGTGTGCGTGTGCGTGTGGTGAGGGTGCGAGTAGTGCGCAACGCCACTCCTTCATAGGATTCGTCGATGCGTCCCTCGCTCCGTGCGCGGTGATTCTCGCGTGGACGACGCGTCAACAGCACGCGCGATGTGGGGTGTTGGGACGCAACGCGGTGGGGGGATGCGTGTGCAACAGCCCGGTCAGCTTCCTTGCGTGTTCATGCCAGACGCAACCGATGAAAGCCCAGACTTACGACCCGCCGCCCGGTCCATCCCGCCTATCCCGTCTATCCCGCGGTGTCGCGCTCACAACTGCGCAGCAGGGCACGCCCTTCCGCGGTCGCCACATGGAGCGACCGTCCTGCCGTGCGGACCGTGGTCACCAGGCCCGCGGCCCGCAACACCTTCACGTGCTGGCTTATGGCCGGGTGGGTGACCGCGAGGAGGCGGGCGAGTTCGACCGTCGACGAGCCGGTGCGGACCGCCTTGAGGACCGCGGCTCGGGTGTGTCCGACGAGCGGCCCCAGAGTGTCGTCGGCGGGGCGGTCGATGGGCGCGGGGCGCGTCCAGTCCATCGCGTGGTCGATGGGGTACACCAGAACAGGGGGCAGTTCACCGTCGGCGAGCGTGATGGGCGTGGGCCAGCAGAAGAACGAGGGCTGCAGGGTGAGCCCACGGCCGTCGAGACTCAGGTGGTGATCCACGGGATAGTCGACCTCCAACACCGGGGGACACCAACGCAGTTGAGGCCCGAGACCGGCCAGCAATCCATCGGTGCCACCATCGAGGAGGCTGCGCAGACGACTGATGCGGTCGGCGTCGATATGGGCGTGGATACGCTGCCAGAAGGGCGCGAGCGCCTCCAGGTGGTACGTGTGGAGCGCTTGCCCCAGCTGCCGGAGAGCGTCGCCGTCGCCGCCCGCCAACGACTCCGTCCAGCCCGGAAGCCGACGCGACGCGGCCACCCGCGTCAGGTCCGTACGCAGGCGGGGAGGGGGCGTGCGCACGAGGGCGTCGACGGCCGCCCGGAGCGTCTCGCCGCCCCCGGAGGTGGGCGTGAGGAAGTCCGGAGAGGAACCGTGGGGCGGCAGGAGGGGCGACAGGAGCCGGCAGCTGCCCGAAAGGCGCGGCCTCGCCCAGCGCCGCCACTCGCCGAACACCCTTGCCCCGTCACGGCGTTGGAGAGTCTGCACACTGTTGCTGATCTCCCACAGGAAGTCGGGCCCCGATGCGACCCGCACCCGCGCCAGATCCTCGGCCGTGAAGTGCACCCGCAACATGGCAAGCCCCTCCCCCGTGCGCTCCGCCCGCCCGACTCATGCCTGCCGCACCTCTGCGCCGCAGGACACAAGGCGATCGCCGTGAGGCGGTTGCTGTCAAGGCACCCTCGAGTTTTGCTCTGAAGCAGCGAGGGTGAGGGATGCGCGGGCTGCTCTGGCTCAGGACTTCGCGGGTGCGGGGATGGGCAGGGCGCCACGCTGAGCCGGAAACGGCTCCCGGCGTGACAATGGGGGTGCGGGATATGCCTGCCGTTCCGGAGAGGCGGGACACAGATGCCGTACATCACGGTCACTGCCCTGAGTCACCCAGGGCTCATGCGCGATCACAACGAGGACAGTCTGGCCATCGGCCCCTGGACGCTGTGCGGCACCCTGACCGAGAACCCGCAGACACTGGGGTTCCCGCTCGGCAACCCGCTCGTCGTCGCGGTCGCGGACGGCATAGGCGGCCAGCCGGGCGGCGAGGTGGCCAGCGGCATCGTCGTACGGCACCTGGCGTCGGTCGGGCCCGTGCTGGACAGCGAGCAGGCCGTCAGCGACGCCCTTGATGACTGCAATCACGCCGTGTACGCGGCTGCCGAACGTGATCCGGAGCTGACCACCATGGGGACGACGGTCGCCGGTGTCGTCGTCCTCGCGAAGGAGCTGCTGGTGTTCAACGTCGGTGACAGCAGAGTGCTCGACGTGAGCCGGAGCAGCACAGGCGCGACCTTCCGGCAGGTGAGCGTCGACGACAGCCCGCCGCCGCAGCCGGGCCGACGCACCACGTCGATCGTCACGCAGGCACTCGGCGGCGCGTCACGCTTCAGCGCGATCACGCCGCACGTCAGCATGGATCCGCTGGTCGCGGGGGGACGCTACTTGGTGTGCTCGGACGGCCTGACCGATCCCGTGCCCGAGGACACCCTCGACGAACTGCTGCGGGCCCACGACGGTGGCCGGGCGGTCTTCGAGCTGTGGAAGTCCGCCATCGACGCCGGAGGACCCGACAACATCACGCTCGCGCTGATCACCGTCGCCGACGACTGACCGCTCACGGCTCACGGCTCACAGAGTGTTCGGAGCACAGGCAGCCGACACCCTTCTCGATCCACTCCCGGCCGACCCACTCCGGGTGCCGCTCGATCATCAGCGCCGACACCTCGTCGACGACCGTCTGCTCGCTGACCGCCGTATCGCGGCGGACCCACGTCTCGTCCCGCAGGAGCTGAAGGTAGTCGCGGACGTCCGCGAGGAGCTGCGGGCCGCCGACCTCCCCATGGCCGGGTACGACAACACGAGGGGACTCGGCGGCCAGGCGCCGCATGACGGCGAGCCAGCGGGTTCCCGAGACGTCGGTGTCGTGCGGCGGGAACCACGGGAAGATGGAGAACTGCCCGGCCTCCACGAGGTCCCCGGTGAACAGGACGTCCGCGTCCGGAACCTCGGCCACCTGGTCGCCCCTGCTGTGGGCACGGCCGGTGGCCCGCAACCGCACCACCCGGCCGCCCAGGTCCAGGTCGTACGACTGGTCGTAGACGACGTCGGGCCGCACAAGCTCCACGCCTTCGAGCCCGCGTTCGGCGGCCTCGCCGAGCCCCCGGAACATCTCGAGATAGCCCGGCCCTTTGCGCTTCAAGTCCTCGGCCTGGTCCCGGTTGACGAGGTATGTCGCCTCGCCGGTGAAGGCCTGGGCGCCGAACGCGTGCTCAGGGTGGAAATGGGTCGTCGTCAGATACAGCTCGCGCCCTTTGGCGTACTCGGCAGCGAACTCCAGCACTATCTCGGCATTACGAGGCCCCAGACCGGTCTCGACGACCAGCACGGAATCCCGGCCGCCGATGATCCCGATGTTCGGCACGAGCTGCACCCGCCGGTCGGGGACGACCAGCACATCGGGGGCCAGCTCCTCGGCGCCCGCGACGTGCACGACGGGCTCCCGCATCACATGGTCGGCCATGACAACTCCTCAGTGCTGGTGGACACAGTGCTCGTGGACCCACAGTGCTCGTGGACCCACAGTGCTCGTGGACCCTCAGTCCATCGCGGGGCTCGTCGAGGCGTCCAACACCGATCCCGCAGGCCCGATACCGTGCGGGTATCGTGACTGATCATGGAGTTACGGACGCTGCGCTATTTCGTAGCCGTCGCCGAGGAGCTGCACTTCGGCAGGGCCGCCGAGCGGTTGCGCATGACGCAGCCGCCGCTGAGCCGGGCCATCAAGCAGCTGGAGACCGAGCTCGGCGGTGAACTGCTGCGCCGCTCGCCCACGGGCGTGAGTCTCACCCCTGCCGGGGCCTCGCTCTACGACGAGGCGCGCACCCTCCTCGCGCAGGCCGACCAGGCGCGGGTGCGCGTGGCGGCCGCGGCGGGCACGGCCACCCTGACCGTCGGCACCCTCGCCGACAGCGCCGAGCAGGTCGGGAACCGGCTCGCCGCCGCGTATCGGGAACAGCACCCCGGCGTACGGGTCCGCATCCGCGAGGCCGACCTGACCGACCCGACGACCGGGCTGCGGGCAGGGCTCGTCGATGTGGCCCTGACGCGGGCACCGTTCGACGACACCGGCATCACCACCCGCGTGCTGCGCTCGGATCCGGTCGGCGTGGTCCTGCGCGCCGACGACCCGCTCGCCGGCCGGGAGAGCCTGTGCAGGGGCGACCTCGCGGACCGCCTGTGGTTCCGGTTCCCCGACGGCACGGATCCGTTGTGGCGGGCCTTCTGGACGGGCCCCGCGGACCCTGGCCTGCGGCGTGACGGTCCCGTCATCCGCACCGCACAAGAATGCCGCCAGTCCGTGCTGTGGGACGGCACCGTCGGGCTGACGCCGCTCTCCCACAACCTTCCCGAGGGCCTGACAGCGGTCCCGATGAGCGACATGCCGCCGAGCCACCTCGTCATCGCCTGGAACAGCGCCGACACCACTCCGCTCATCCGGTCGTTCGTACGCATCGCCACCGCCGTCGCCGTCGGTCGCACCGTCCGCGACGAGCCGGACCGCGCCCGCTGAGAACCCGGGGGCTGCTGGTGCGATCACGTACGCTCGGCGGATGGCGAAGTATTTTGACGTGCACCCCGAGAACCCCCAGCAGCGCATCATCAACACCGTGGCCGACAGCATCCGCTCCGGTGCGCTGGTCGCGTATCCGACGGACTCCTGTTTCGCGCTCGGCTGCCAGCTGGGCAACCGCGACGGCCTCGACCGGATCCGGAAGATCCGGAACCTCGACGATCGCCACCACTTCACCCTGGTGTGCGAGAACTTCGCGCAGCTGGGTCAGTTCGTGCACGTCGACAACGACGTGTTCCGTGCGATCAAGGCGGCCACGCCCGGCAGCTACACCTTCATCCTGCCCGCGACGAAGGAAGTGCCGCGCCAGCTGCTCCACCCGAAGAAGAAGACCGTCGGGGTCCGGATTCCCGACCATGTCGTCACCCAGGCCCTGCTCACCGAGCTCGGCGAGCCGTTGCTCTCCAGCACTCTGCTCCTGCCCGACGAGGAGGAGCCGCTGACGCAGGGCTGGGAGATCAAGGAGCGGCTCGACCACGTGGTGGACGCGGTGGTCGACTCGGGCGACTGCGGCACGAGCCCGACCACGGTCATCGACTTCTCGGGCGGCGAGGCCGAGATCGTACGCCGGGGAGCGGGCGACACCTCACGCTTCGAGTAGCCGCGCGACGTGGGCGCTTGGTCAGCCGGTGAGGCCGGTGACCCGCATCGTGATGTTCAGGCGCCCCGCCGCGAGGCCTGTGGCGGGGTCCCCGGTGCCCTCGTGGACCTTGGGCACGCCGTGGAAGACGTAGCGCGAGGGTCCGCCGAAGACGAAGAGGTCGCCGGAGGCCAGTTCGACGTCCGTGTAGGGCTTGGTGCGGGTCTCGGTGTTGCCCACGCGGAATACGCAGGTGTCGCCGATGGAGAGGGAGACCACCGGGGCCGAGGACCGCTCGTCCTTGTCCTGGTGCATTCCCATCCTGGCCTGCCCGTCATAGAAGTTGATCAGTGCCGTGTCCGGGGTGTAGCCCGCTGCGGCGGGTCCGTCCCCGTACGCCGCCGAGAGCGCGCGGCGGCCCAACTCGACCATCCACTGCGGGAATTCGGCGACCCGGCGGCCGTTCACGTCACCGGCGGTGCGGGTGTACTTGTAGGGCTGCCAGTGCCAGCCGACACACACCGTCCGCACGGACATGACCCCGCCGCGCGGCAGCTCCGTGTGGCGGATCGGCACCGGCCCTGTGGCCCAGCCGCGGCACGCTGTGACGAGTTCGCGCTGCTGGTCGAGGGCGAGCCACTCCGGCACGTGGACCGCTCCGGGTGCGATCTCCGTGGTGGGGCGGGGGATCAGCGCGCTCACGGGGTCACACCGGCGGGCAGCTGGGTGGTGACGGTGGTGACCCAGCCGTGGCGTACGTCCCAGGTGGCGCCGTCGGCGGTGGCGCCGCGCAGGCCGTGCAGGACGCCCTCGCCCGCGAGTGCGGGCAGCCGGGAGTCCTGGAGGGAGGCGAAGGCGTAGGTGCGGGCCGGGTCCCAGTCGGTGGAGTGGCGCAGGCGGCGGGCCAGTTGGGTGAAGCCGAGCGGCGCCGCTGCCATGATCCAGGCGTCCGGGAGCTCGGCGGTGAGACGGTTCGCGGGGCGCAGCCAGGAGGCGGCCGTCTCTGGCCAGGTCACCGTGGTGAGGACCTGGCCACCGCGGGCCGTCCACGCGGCGGAGAAGGCCTCGGCGGCGGCGCGGGACGCCGTGTCGCGGCTGTGGCCGATGGTGACGGTCTCGATCCGCGCCTTCGGGAGCGTCAACAGGCCGAGAAGGGCGATGAGTTCGGCGTGGGTGTGCGGGGCGGGGGCGGGCAGGTCCGCGTAGGCGGCCAGCTCGGCGGAGCCGATGAGGGGCGAGCGGGAGGACTCCCGCTCCTTCAGGATGCTCATGGTGTCGCGCTACTTTCTGGGTGTGCCTTCCACCGAGCGTACTGAGCGGGCAGACAGACCGCGCAGGGGCGGTATCCGGCAGCGACCGCGGTCGCCTCGTCGGCGAAGAACACCCGGTGGGTGACGTAGTGGCCGCGGGCTATGGCCCGCAGCGCGGAGGGGCAGTCGAGGCGGCCGTACAGGCGCCCGCGGCTGTGTCCGCCCAGGGTGCCGGGCGTACTGCTCGGGAACGGCGATCCGTCCGGGCCGCGCAGCGCGTACGTACGCGGGGTGTACGTACACGGGTCGGGCGGACCCGGCGGGGCGGTGTTCACGCGGCGTCGTGGAAGACCAGGCCGAGTGTGCGCCGCCGTCCGGAGCGGACGGTGCTCACGCCGTGCCGCATCGGGCCGGTCGACCAGCCGCGCTTGGAGGCAACAGGACGGTCGCGGGTCGTGAAGATCAGGCCGTGGCCCCGCGGCAGCGTCGTGGACGATCCGCGCGACTGGGCGCGGGGGCGCTGCTCGGTCATGATGAATTCGCCACCGGTGAAGTCGGTGCCGGGAGCGTCGAGACCGATGACGACCTGGAGCGGGAAGAGCATGTCTCCGAAGACGTCGCGGTGCAGAGCGTTCCAGTCGCCGGGACCGTAACGCAGCAGGATCTGCGCGGACTTGGCCTGCCCAGCCGCATGGCACATCTCCACCCAATCCCCCAGGGTGTCGGGCCAGGGCGCGGGCTTCCCGAGCTTCGCGGCCCAGTCGCGGGCCACAGGGAGCAGTCGAGGGTAGAACGCCTCGCGCAACTCCCGTACAACTTCTGGGAGTTCATGGGTGAAGTAGCGGTACTGTCCGGAGCCGAAGCGGTAGCGGGCCATGTCGATGGTCGTGCGGAAGCGGTCGGTCTCGTCGTACAGGGCGGCGAGGGCACGGCACTCACCGGGGGCGAGGAGCTGACCCGTGAGGGCGTGACCGTGCTCGTCGAGCTCGGCGATCAACGCGTCCCAGTCCCCGGCGGCGACACGTTCACCGATGTCGGCGCCCGCCCGGTGCGTGGTGGCAGTCATGGGAAGTGTTCCTTCGCGATGTCGCAGGTCGGCTTGCGGTTCAGACGTGCGGTTCATGTCGTTTCACCTTCCACACTGCGGTGTCGCGATCGCGTGTGCTGGCGGGATTCGGACGCCGCGTTACCGTCAATGGGCACGGTCAGCGGGCATTGTGGAAGATCACGCCGAGCGTGGTGCGGCGCCCGGTCTCGACGGCGTTGGTGCCGTGTCGCATGGGGTGGCGGCGGTAGCCGTTCCTGCCGTGGACGGGCCGGTGCCGGACCGGGAAGATCATGCCCTGGCCGAGCTGCGGCTTGACGACCAGGGCGCGCGACTGGAAGCGGGGCCGCTGCTCCACGAAGACGTTCTCGCCGCCGGTGAAGTGCTCGCCCGGCCGGTTGAGCATGACGGCGATCTGCAACGGGAAGACGATGTCGCCGTAGATATCCTGGTGCAGGCAGGCGTAGTCGCCCTGGTGATAGTTCAGGAGCAGCGGGGTGGGCCGCCGCTGCCCGTTGTCCGCACACTCGGCGATCAGCTCGTCGAGGGTGGGCGGGAAGGTGCGCTCGCCGAGCTGCGGGGCCCACTGGTTGGCCATCCACGCCATCGGCGGATACAGCTTCTCGCGCAGCGCCCGCACGAGCGGTACGGCGGCCGGGTCCGCGTAGTACTTGTAGGTGCCGCGGCCGAAGTTGTAGCGCTGCATGACCACGGTCGAGCGGAACAGGCCGGGCTCGTCGTACGTGCCGATGATCTCCTGGCACTGCTCGCGCGAAAGGAGCTGAGGTGTGACGGCCACGCCCTCTTCGTTCAACTGGGCATACAGGTCAGGCCAGTTCAGGTCACGGAGGGCGGGAATCGTCACTTCCGGAGTGCGGGTGGGCGTGGGCTGGTTCACGGGCATACTCGATGATCCCCAGCCGCCCGTGCACCCGCTGGCGGCATTCGGACGAGGTCCTCTTCCGAGGCCGTCGGCTCCGGCTCCGGCTCCGGCTCCGGCTCCGAGGCCACCAGCCCTGGATTCCGCTTCTGCCGACGCGTCATGCCGACTCCGACGAGTACGACCGTCATCCCCAAGGCCACCCGGAGACTGAAGGCCTCGTCGAGCACGATGGCGCCAAGCGCCACGGAGACCACCGGCAGCAGATAGCCGACGGTCGCGGCGTTGGTCGCACCCTCGTCGGCGATGATTCGGTAGGTGAGGTGGAAGGTGACTCCGGTGGCGAAGATCCCCAGGACGACGACGGCGATCAGGGCCGACCCGTCGACGTGAAGCGGCTCGACGCCGCCGACCGGCAGGGCCAGAGCCGTGAGGCCTGACGCGGCCATGAGCTGGGCCGCGGAGAGGGAAAGGGTGGGGATGCCCTTCCCGACGAGGTGGTGCCCCATGTAGGCGAAGCCGATGGCGTAGCTCGCCGCCGCGCCCACGATCGCCAGGGCACCCCAACTCGCGAGCCCGTCCTGCTGCCACGGGGCGAAGATCAGCGTCGTACCCGCGAACCCGAAGAGGAGCCCGGCGAGCCGGACGGGCCGCAGTCCCCGTTCCGTGCCGATGGCGAGGCCGATCAGGACGGACCACAGCGGAGTCGTCGCGTTCAGCGCGCCGGCCACCCCGGAGTCGACGGTCTGCTGTCCGACGCTGAAGAGGCCGAAGGGCAGGGCGTTGCAGAAGAAGGCGGCGACGAAGATGTGCTTCCACACCACCCGGCCCTGGGGCAGGCGCCTGCGCGTACGGACGAGCAGGACCGTGAGGGTGACCGCGCCGAGTACGCAGCGGATCAGGGTGACCTGAACGGGAGACAGGCCTTCCAGGGCCAGTTCGATCCACAGGAAGGTCGAACCCCAGAGGAGGGCGAGTACGCCCACCCTTACCCCTGCCCAGGCACTTCCGGGGACGCCGTTCACTGGTGTTCTCCTCGCTCGGTCGGTCCGGTCTGCTGCCTGTGAACGATGCCCGCGACAACAAAGAAGGACAAGCGACAAGATCTGAACTTTCATTAAGCTCAGCTACATTCGTGACGCTCCGCCGCCACCGCCACGCCGTCCGGAGCGTCCGGAGCGTCCGGAGCGTCCGGAGCGTCCGGAGCGTCCGGAGCGTCCGGGGACGAGGATGCTGACCGCGTTCGCCGTCACGATCGCCGCGATGGCCAGCCACTCCGACCACTCCAGGGACTGCCCCAGGACGACCAGGCCGACCAGGGCCGCGAGAACCGGGTTGACGCTCATGAAGATCCCGAAGAAGCGGGCGTCGACCCGGCGCAACGCGAGCAGGTCGGCGAGGAACGGGACGGCGGAGGAGAGGATGCCCGCGGCGGCCGCGCAGGCGAGGGCGGCGACCGTCGGCGGGTGCTGGGCCAGCACCGCTGTACCGACTGGTATGTACAGGAGACCGGAGATTCCCGCGGCGGCGGCCGATCCCTCGACTCCCGGAAGGCGGGCTCCGACCGTGCGGTTCAGCAGTATGTACGAGGCCCAGCAGACCGCCGCGAGCAGGCCGAGCCCGATGCCGACGTAGTCCGTGCTGGGCTGCGGGCGGGCCAGCGCGACGACCGCGGCCCCCGCCACGACCGCGCAGCCCAGGTCCACCGCTCGGCGGGACGCGGCAAGAGCGACCGTCAGTGGGCCGAGGAATTCCAGCGTCACCGCGAGACCGAGGCCCACGCGGTCGATCGCGGTGTACAGCGACAGGTTCATGGTGGCGAAGACCGCCGCCAGACAGAGCAGCGGCCACCACTGACGCCAAGTGAAACCGCGCACCTTCGGCCTGCCCACCGCCATCAGGACGGCCCCCGCGACCCATTGCCGCACGGCCACCACACCGGCTGGACCGATGGCGTCGAACGCCAGGGCACCCGTGGCGGCGCCGACCTGGTTGGACAGGCCGCTGCCGAACATCATCGCCATCCCGGAAAGACGGCTGCGTGAACGCCCCTGGGGACCTCCCGGATTCCCCGGATTCCCCGGATCCCCCGGCACGGCAACAGGCGCGGCTTCGCTCTGGGACGTTCGCATACACCGCAGAATGCGTCACCGGCAGGCATACGAAAAATGCATGTGAGTGCCCATCCATACGCTGTGGTCATAGATGCGCTGCGGTCATAGATGCGTTGTGCCCATCGATACGCTGCGGTCATGGATCTGGAACTGCGGCACCTGCGCTGCCTGGTGGCCATCGTCGACACCGGGAGCTTCACCGATGCCGCCGCCGAGCTCGGCGTGTCCCAGGCCGCTGTCTCCCGGACCCTCGGCGGACTCGAAGAGGTCCTGGGCGTACGGCTCCTGCATCGCACCAGCAGAAGCATCACCCCGACGACCGCCGGAGTGCAGATCCTCGCCAGAGCCCGTCATGTCCTGTCCGAGGCCGAGGAACTCGTCCGCGAGGCGACCACCGGGCACACGCGGCTTCGTATCGGCCACGCCTGGTCCGCGATGGGCCGCCACACCGCGGAGTTCCAGCGGCGCTGGGCCGCCGGGCACCCCGGCGTCGAGCTGTACTTGATCCGGACGAACTCCCCGACCGGCGGCCTCGCCGAGGGCCTCTGCGACCTCGCCGTCGTGCGTACCGCCTTCAACGAGACACGTTTCGCCAGCGCCGTAGTGGGCCACGAACGCCGATTCTGCGCCCTGGCCAGCGACGACCCGTGGGCCAGGCGCCGCTCCATTCCGCTGGCCGACATACTAGACCGGACGCTTCTCATCGACCGGCGCACCGGCACCACCACCGCCGAGCTGTGGCCGGAAGCGGCGCGGCCTCCTGTCGAGTACACCCAGGACATCGACGACTGGCTCGCCATCATCGCGTCGGGTCGCTGTGTCGGCCTCACCCCCGAGAGCACCGCCAACCAGTACCGCCGCGACGGCGTCGTGTTCCGTCCGCTGCGCGACGCCGAGCCCATCGCCGTCCACCTCATCTGGCGCCGTCACGACCCACATCCCGCGACGCACGCCGCCGTGGCGCTCCTCACGGATCTCTACCGGACGTGAGGCGGCGGACCGCAGACCGCCCTGCCGAGCCGGCACCGACCCGAGTGCCAACACCCCATGCTCAAAGTGATGTTGCTGTGCCAGACTGCGGCGTCGCACGCGTCACCCAGCAGCATCGGAGCACGTCATGACCGCAGAGGAACCCAGGCCGACGATCGACACCGGCAACCCTCATCCCGCACGTGTCTACGACTGGTTGCTCGGCGGCAAGGACAACTACCCCGTCGACGAGGCGGTGGGCGAGAAGCTGCCGCCCGAGGCGAAGGACGCCGCGCGGCAGAACCGTGCGTTCATGCACCGCGCGACCGCCTGGCTCGCCTCCCAGGGCGTGGACCAGTTCCTCGACATCGGCACCGGCATTCCCACCGCGCCGAACCTGCACCAGATCGTCCAGCGGATCGTACCGTCGGCGCGGGTCGTCTACACCGACAACGACCCCATCGTGCTGCGCCACGCGGAAGCCCTGCTGATCAGCAGGCCCGAGGGCATGACCGACTACATCCAGGCGGATGTCCGCGAACCCCTGGAGATCCTGGAACACGCCCGCGGGCACCTCGACTTCGAGCGCCCGATCGCCCTCTCCCTCATCGCGCTCATGCACTTCCTGCCCGACGACCAGGACCCGTACGGCATCGTGAGCACGCTGGTCGACGCACTGCCTTCCGGCAGCCACCTGGTGCTTTCCCACGCCGCGTCGGACCTCTACACGGAGCTGGCCGAGCTCGTCACCGCCGAGTACGCGAAGGGCGGCATCCGGCTCGGCTTCCGCACCCGCGCCGAGGTCGGTCGCTTCTTCGACGGCCTCGACCTCGTCGAGCCCGGCGTGGTGACGGCACCCGAGTGGTTCAAGGACACCGCGGGGCCGGAAGCAGAAGGCAGCGGGATCTACGCGGCGGTGGCGCGCATTCACTGAGGGGGAGGCTCCGCCGCCTCGGTCCTCTCGTTGGCACGGTCGATCTCCGCCATGTGCTCCTCGGCCCACGCCCTGAGCACGGCGAGCGGCCCGTCGAGGGAAAGCCCCAGGCGGGTCAGCCGATAGTGCACGCGGGGCGGCACCGTCGGCTCCACCCGGCGGGCGACCAGACCGTCGCGGGCCATGCTTCGCAAGGTCGTCGACAGCATCTTCTGCGAGACGCCGGGCATCCGGCGCCGCAGCTCGGCGAACCGGACCTCGTGCGGATCAGCCTCCGCGAGGACCTTCACCGCCATCGACGTCCACTTCGTACCGACACGGTCGAGGAGCCGACGGGTCGGACACTCGGGATCGAACACGTCACCGCGTGTCCCCGCGTCGGGAGGGGTGGTCACTTCGAGCTCACCACCTGTCGTGAAAGTGCGTTCTTGGCAAGGCAGGGATGGTTACTTAGCCTCATGTGGTCACCAATGGTAACCACATCCCCTCCCGGAGCCACTCATCATGCGCGTCCCCTCAGCTCCAGCCACCGCCACCGCCACCGGCACCGGCACCGGCATCTCGCTGCGGCAGATCACGACCAACGGCATCACGGTCAACGTCGCGACAGCCGGTACCGGCCCCGCCGTCCTGCTGCTGCACGGCTTCCCCCACACCTGGCAGCTCTGGAGCGAGGTGATTCCCGAGCTCGCTCGGGAGCACCGGGTCATCGCCCCCGACCTGCGGGGACTCGGCGCCAGTACGCGGGCGGCCGACGGCTATGACGCGGACAGTCTCGCCACCGACGCCGAAGGGCTCCTCGACGCGCTCGGGGAACGGACCGCGACAGTGGTCGGCATCGACGTGGCCACACCGGCCGCCTTCCTGCTCGCGATGCGACGACCCGATCTCGTACGAGGGCTCGTCCTCATGGAGTCACTTCTCGGACCCCTGCCCGGCGCGGAGGAGTTCCTCGCCGGGGGCGCGCCGTGGTGGTTCGGCTTCCACTCCGTTCCGGGCCTCGCCGAGACGGTCATCGACGGGCACGAAGCCGAGTACGTCGACTGGTTCCTGCGCATCGGCACGCACAGCCGCGCTGTCCCCGACGGCGCCCGGGAGGCCTTCCGCACCGCCTACTCCGGTCAGGACGCCCTGCGCTGCGCCTTCTCCCACTACCGCGCCATGCCCACCAGCGGACGGCAGATCCAGGACGCCGTAGCTCGCGGCCGGCTCACCGTGCCCACGCTGGCGATCGGCTCCCACCCCGTCGCGGACGCCCTCGAACGGCAGTTGCGCCCCATCACCGACGACCTGACCGGCCATCACATCCCGGACTGCGGCCACATCATCCCGCTGGACCGCCCGGCGGCCCTGCTCGGCCTGCTCGGCCCTTTCCTCGCCGCCGTCCAGCCGGGCCGGGACGACGTCCAGGGCGTCTGATCGACCAGTCGATCAGTCGATGTGGCCGAACATGTCGAGCAGGCCCTGGGGCGCGTCGTCCCTGAAGCACACCATGAGGCTCTCGGCGGACTCGGCAGCGGCGGATTCGCTACGCGGGAACAGCGCCTCTTCGTAGGCCGCAAGCGCCGCCTCCGTGGCGTCGGGACGCGCGGCGATGGCAGCGGCGAGTTCGGCTCCGTCGAGCATCGCGAGGTTGGCGCCCTCGCCCGCGAAGGGGGACATGAGATGAGCCGCGTCGCCGAGCAGCGTGACGCCCGGGACACGGTCCCAGCGGTGGCCGATCGGCAGGGTGTGGATCCGCCGGGGGATCAACACGCCGTCGGCGTCGGCGATCAGCGCCTGGAGGCTCTTGTCCCAGTCGGCGAAGTGCTCCAGTACGGAGGCCTTGGCCACCGCAGCATCCTTGACGCCCTCGGCGCCCTGGACGCCCTCGACGTTCTCGCCGTTCTCGCCGTTCTCGCCGGTGAAGTCGATGGAGTCGATCCAGTCCTCGGGGACCTTGAGCGCGGTGTATACGTGCAGGCTGCCGTCGGACTCCCGGTGGGCGAGGAAGCCCTTGCCCTTGCCGAGCGCGAAGAGCATGCCGCCGCCCACGACGGCCGCGCTGTCGGGGTGGCGGACGTCGGCGTCGAGGAGGTCCGCCTCGACGAAGGACAGGCCGGAGTAGCCGGGAGTGGCGTCGGAGACCAGGGGACGGATCCGGGACCAGGCTCCGTCGGCGCCGATCAGCAGGTCGGTGGTGAACGTGGAACCGTCGGCGAGCGTCACCTCGTGGCGACCGCCGCCGAGCGGGCGCGCTCCGGTCACCTTCACTCCCCAGCGAACGGCTCCATCGGGCAGCGAACCGAGCAGGAGGTCGCGCAGGTGGCCGCGCTCGACCTCGGGGCGGCCACCGTCGCCGTCGTCCGCCTCTTCCCTGCGGACGACCGCGTCTTTGTCGAGTACGCGCATGGCCTCACCGCCGGGATGGACGAGCGCGCGGAACTCCTCGTACAGACCGGCGGCGCGCAGGGCGGCCTGGCCGGACTCCTCGTGGATGTCGAGCATGCCGCCCTGGCCGCGGGCGGCCGGTGAGGCTTCCAGGTCGTACAGGGCCGCTTCGATGCCGTGGGCGTGCAGGACGCTGGCGAGGGTGAGGCCACCGAGGCCCGCGCCGACGATGGCGATGGGGTAGTGAATGGGGTGGTGCGCGGTAGTCATGACGGTGCTCCTCAGGCAGTGGTGGCGATGACATGGGAAACGGCTCAGTTCGGGCTGCCGTCAGCCGGGACGGGCGTGTGCAGGATGCCGTTGATCAGCGTGCGGAAGCCCCAGGAGAGGCGCGCCTCCGGCTCACCGGAGAGCATCTCGGCAGCAAGCCCGGCGACGTACGGATGCGTCTGGTCGGAAGCACGTCGCAGGGCTCCGGACAGCGCGTCCCACTCGTCCTGCGCCCGCACCCGCGGGCTCTCGTCGCGGGTGGTGTGCTCGGCCGCGGTCGCGGTGGCGTACTGAAGCAGCAGGTCGATGCCCCAGGCCGCCTGCCTGGAAGGGACACCGCCCTCGTCGAGCAGCGCGAGGAGGGTCTCGACGAGGTTCAGGTAGTGCTCACCGCTCGGCCGGGCCACCAGCGCGGCCGTGGCCAGACCGCGATGCTCGAAAAGGACCGCGGTGTAGGAGGCGAGCACCGACTCCAGGCGTGCACGCCAGTCGCCGTCGGCCGCCGCCACATGGACCGTGCCGAGGAGCTCGTCCAGGATCGCGGCGTGCAGTTCGGCGGTGTTGCGGACGTAGACGTACAACGAGGCGGGCCCGGTGTCGAGCTCCTGCGCCAGGCGCCGCATGGTCACCTTGCCAAGCCCTTCGGCGCGCATGATCTCCACCGCGGCGGCAACGATCCCGGCCCGCGTCAGGGCCGGTTTCGCCGGGCGTTCGCGGCGGCTGCGCGGGGCATCGGAATGAGCTCTCATGCGACCAGCATAACGAACATGTTCGGGACGAGCATGTTCGGAGCGAACATGCTCGGGATGCCCGTACGCCGACGGGCCGCCGACCAGCTGCTTCGGCACGGGCCCAGGCCCACGAAACGGCTTGATTGGCGATCACCAGGGGCGGGCATCACCGTGGGGCAGGATCGGCCGCGCAAGACATGCCGTGGCCCCGGTGAGCGGATTTCCTCGCGCATACGCCGGACGTCCCAGGGGAGGGAAGTGAGTTGCCATGCGTGCGCACCAGCGCGCCCATCGGCACATCGCACGCGTTGAATACACACTGCCGCAGGAGGCCGCATCGGCCGGCAGGGCACGGAAGCTGACCTCCGCCTTCCTCAGGCGGCCTCATCGGCACCTGACGGGGGTGGCCGCGGACCGGGTGGACGACGCCACGCTGATCGTGTCCGAGCTCGTCACCAACGCCACGCAGCACGGCCGCAGCCCCTGCCGCCTGCGCCTCGAGGTGTCGGACGACCGAGTGACCGTCGAGGTGCACGACTCGAGCCCTGACGGCCCACGCGTACTGGGCCCGAGCGCCGACCGGGAAAGCGGGCGGGGCCTCGCGATGGTGCGGCACCTCGCCGCGCGCCTCGAGGTCGTCGGCAGCGGGCAGCGCGGCAAGGCCGTTCGGGCGGTGCTGTCCTGACGACGCAGTGAGCCACGGACACAGGCGCAGGCACGGGCACAAGCACGCGCACTCTCACTCGCACGGCTGCAACGTCCTCGCAACCTTGCCCGGAGTTGACTGAGCCACCGCCTCGACGGCGGCCCCGGTGACCTAGGAGCGGCAGCCCATGACCGATACCCCGCGTGTGGAGCTGACCCCTGCCGCCGCCGATCTGGTGCGGCGACTGCGGGAGGCCCACGGACCGCTGATGTTCCATCAGTCCGGCGGCTGCTGCGACGGCAGCGCACCCATGTGCTTTCCGGAGGGCGAGTTCCGCACCGGCGGCTCTGATGTGCACCTGGCCTCGCTCGACGTGGAAGGGGTCGCGGAACCGGTCACCTTCTGGATGTCGAAGAGTCAGTACGCCGTGTGGAGCCACACCCGGCTTATCGTCGATGTGGTTCCGGGCCGCGGCAGCGGCTTCTCCCTCGAAGCCCCGGAGGGCGTACGTTTCCTCATCCGTTCCCGTCTTGTCGGCACCTAGCCACCGGCCCGGCAGCCATCGGGCACCGTCCTCTGGTGCACTCCGGAACGGGCCCGCACACTGGGTCAGTTGGCAGCCGAGGAGACTTCAGGGGGCACCGTGGCGTCACGACACAAGCAGACCTTGGGACGGTTCAGAACGGCGAGAGCGGCGCTCTCGGTACTGACGGCATTCGGCACGCTGGCCGGTGCGGCTCTGATGGGAGCGGCACCGGCCAGCGGCGTGGAGGCCACCGGAAAGTCATCCGTCTCGCACATCGCACCGGGGGTGGAGTACCGGCAGTTCGACCTGGCGGCCTCCCACGGCATGGCCCACGCGCACCTGCTCGACGTCGACCTCAGCGATCCGCGCACCGGCGTCGACCTGCTCTACTCGGGTGCGGTGGGCGACCGCACCCCCGTCTCCGCGCTCGCGAACGGCGCCGGAGCGGTCGGCGGGATCAACGGCGACTTCTTCAACATCACCGAGACCCAGCATCCGGGCGTCGAGGCCACCGGCGCGCCTGTCGGCCCGGCGGTCGCCCACGGCCGCGCCCTCAAGGCGGCCGTACCGAACGGTCAGCGCTTCGGTCCCGCGATGCCTCCGGGCGTCACCACCGAGGCCGTGCTCGGCGTGGGCTTCGACGGCCGGGCCCGCCTGGACAGCCTCCGTCTCGACGGCGACGTACGCACACCTGAGGGCCGGCTGCCCTTGGGCGGGCTCAATCAGTACGCGCTCCCGGTGGGTTCCGTCGGGGCGTTCACCAGCGACTGGGGCAGTACGTCTCGGGTGCGCTCCACCTGCGGCACCGACACGAGCCGGGGCGCACCTTGCAGCACGGACACCCATGAGGTGACGGTGCGCGGCGGCCGTGTCGTGGAGTCCGCCGGTACGCCCGGCAGCGGTCCCGTCGCCCGCGGCACCACAGTCCTCGTCGGACGCGAGGCGGGTGCCCAGGAGCTGCGCAAACTGTCGATCGGCGACCGGGTGCACGTCCGGCACCGCCTCGTGTCGGCCACGTCGCACGCCCCGTTCCGCTTCGCACTCGGCGGCTACCCGGTCCTGCGCCACGGCGCCCCCCTTCCCGGCCTCGACACCGTCGCCTCGGCCGTGCGGACGGCGGCCGGGATCTCGCACGACGGCAGACGCCTCCTGCTCCTCTCTCTCGACGGCTCCCCCCAGTACCGTACGGGCCTGACGATCTCCGAAGTGGCGGACACCCTGCGCGGGTTGGGGGCGGAGGAGGGCTTCAGCCTGGACGGCGGCGGATCGTCCACCCTTGCCTCATCGGCCACCACCACACTGGTCGCCAAGGCCCCCGGCGCCGAATCCGTCACCGTACGCAATCACCCCACTGACGGCACGGAACGCCCGGTGCCGAACGGCATCGGTGTGTTCTCCGGCGGCTAGCCCGAGTTCACTCGGTGTCCCGCACCGCCACCAGGCCGTTGAACACGCCCACGTACGCCGTGCCGTCCGGGCCCAGGGTCACCGGCGCCCAGTTGTTGTCGTACACGATGCCCGTACCGGCGAGCCGCTTCCACTTGGTCTCGCCGGTACGGAAGTCGACGGCTGTCAGGTACCAGGCATCGATGCCGAGACTGTTGGGCTCCTTCGTGTAGAAGTACAACAGTCCGGAAGCGGTGGAGAGCTTGGGGACGTTCGACGGGGCGCGGACGTCGCTCTCCCAGACCGTGTCGCAGCCGCTGCCGTCCTCGCGTACGTCGATCCTGCTGACGCCGCCGACGACGCTGCGCCCGAAGGTGAGCGACGTGATGTTCTCGTAGCCGTAGTTGTTCTCGACGACGAGGCTGTTGCCCCAGGTGATCAGGGAGTTGTCGGTGGTGGACGCGCCGGAGCGGAAGACGGGGACCTTGCAGACGAGGCGCTTGTCGTCGGCGATGCCGTCGCCTCTGCGGTAGACGAGGACGTTCATGCGGTCGTCGGCGTTGTCGGTGATCGCCACGTAGTCGTTGTCGCCCTTGCCGAAGAGGTCGGGTGTGGTGCCCGAACCCTGGTTCACCGAGCCGGGTTTGCTGCCTGTGCCCCGGTCGTAGGTCTGCCGCCAGACCGCCTTCGGGGTGCCGTCCGCGCCGGCCCGGAAGCTGTAGAGCGCGTGGTCGGAGACGATCGACACGCCGTCGTCGGCGACGGAGAACGAGTTCTGGATCTCCTCGCCCTCGAGCCGGATGGAGCGGATGGCGTCGGACTTGGGGTCGACCGTGCCGACGCGGCCCTGTCGGGTCACCCACCAGATGCGGCCTTCCCAGTCCGGCATCACGGAAGTGACCGGGTCACATTCGCCACTCGGGTAGAGATTTGACCAGGTCACACAGTCGTGCGGGACCTGCCCCGTCAGATCCCACTCCTTGTCGACGACGAACCGCCAACTGCCGTCCGCCGCCTGCTCGTGGGCGAGCCGGACGATGTGCTGCCGGGAGTCGGCGAGGACGAGCCGGTCCTCGTTGTCGAGATAGGAGTAGGCGCCGCCCGACGTGTCCTTGAAGATCTTCGAGAAGTCGAGCCGCGTGATGGCCTCGACGGTGGAGGGACGCTGCGGCAGCTTGTACTCGGCGAGCGTTGTCAGCGTATCCGGGTCGAGCAGCTTGACCAGGAAGCCGGTGAACGTGCCGCAGACGGTGACGATACGGCCGTCCTTGTCGAAGGTGACGGTGGCGCACTCGCCACCGAGCGCCGCCATCTTCTCGCTGCTGACCTGCGGCTTCTTCCCAAGGGGCCCATTCCAGGGGTACGTTCCGCTGCCTGCCGCGTCCGCGTGCATTCCGCTGCGGCCGTTGGCGGCGAGGTACGGGTGCTGGGGCGGCTGTTCGCCGGGCAGGGGGCGGGCGTCGGCGGGCTGGCCGGTGTACTGGTCGACGAGCCGGTGCCCCGGAGCCCTGGGGATGTCGTCCGCATGGGCCGGTTGGGCGGCCGGGTACGCGAGGGACGCCGCGGCCAGGGCTACCGCGCTGAGGAAACTGAGGCGACGCAGTCTGCTGGACATGCGCCGAAGCTAGAGCGGCATCCTTGAAGTGTCCATGGAAAGGTGACAGTTGTTCATGAACACGCAACGATCATGGCTGGAGGCCGCTGACGATGTCCGCGGTGGCCGTGAGCCCGTTCTGGATGGTCGGCGCCATGCTCGAACTCGCCAGATAGAAACCGAGCAGCGCGCAGACCAGGGCGTGCGAGAACTTCAGTGCGCCGTTGCGCAGAAACACCACTGCGAGAATCACGAGCAGCAGCACCACAGAGACCGAAATGGCCATGGGGACAACCTCCTCCGCCACGTCAGCACCGCGGCTTACGGCCGTCAGTGTGGCGCAGCGGAGGGACCGTCCGGGCGACCGGCGTGTCCCCCGAACGGGTGTTATCTGCCGGGGGTTTGCTTCACCTGAGCCGGGGGCTACTTCCCGTGGGCGTCGAGGAACGCCTCGAGCCCTGCGAGGTCGTCCGTGTTCAGGTGGTCGACACCGGCGGCGAGGAGCTCGCCCCACACGGCGTCGCGTGCCGGACCCGCCAGGTCGGGAGTCGCCCAGAAGCGGACCCGCTGCCCGCGCTGGTGGGCGCCCGCGACGATGCCGCGCAGCTTCTCGCGCTCGGCGGCGGGGATCTCGCCGACACCCTGCCAGCCGAAGTTGAGCGTCCAGTTGTCGCTGATCAGCGGAATGAGCGAGGCGGGCGCGGTGCTGCCCAGGTCGGCGAGACGGCCGTCGTAGAAGGCGCTGCGCACGCGCTGGGCCTCCATCGGCGCGCGGGCCGCCCGGTCGCCGGAGATCACAGCCGTCACGGGGCCACGGCGCACCTTGCCGTAGGCGTACGTCGTGAACAGGTGCCGGTAGCGCCGGAGATGGCGGTCGAGCTCGACGTACGTCGACGAACCCTCGGTCTTGATGTCGATCAGGAGCTGGAAGGGAGTGCGGTGGTAACCCCGGTACACGGAACCGTGGTTGGCGCGGACGCGGGCCGCCAGGGGTTCCAGGTACAGCGACTCCAGGGTGCGGGTGGGGTCGAGGTCCACCGGGTCGTGGGCGACCAGGAGCTGTCCTTCGACAAGGTAGATGTCGGCCTCGACGCTGCCGAAGCGATGGTCGAGGGCGTCGAACAAGGGCCGGGGGTGGTCGTAGTCGTTGTGCGCGTGGGCGCGGATGAGAGGGCGGGGGCCGTGTCCGCGCTCGCTCGCCTGGGCGTACGCGGGAACGGCGGCGGTGCCGGCGAGTGCGGCGCCGATGGTGAGGGCTCTACGACGGGTGATGAGTGCCACGGAGACTCCCGGGAAGGGCGAGGGACGACGGGGGACCTCAGTGAGTATGAGGCCATGTTCGCGTCAAGAAACCCTGCCGAGACGGGAGTTGGCGCTATCGACTCTCCGCGTTAACTCCAGGAATCGCGCGCCGTTCTCACGCCCCCCTCACAGCACCTCAAGCACCTCAGGCCACCTTGCCGCCGGCCTTCGCATCATCCCCGGCCAGCTCATCCCAGTGGACAGACCGTTCGCACCACCGCTCAAGGAGCACCCGGTCGTGCCCGACCGCGAGCAGCCCGGCGCCGCTCTCCCGCCGGTAGTCCTCCACGGCGAGTACGAGTGCCGCCGTCGTCGAGGCGTCCAGCATCGCCGTCATCTCGTCGCAGATCAGCCAGCGCGGGCGGAGCACCAGGGCGCGGGCCAGGCAGGCACGCTGGAGCTGGCCGTCGCTCACCTCGTGCGGCCTGCGGCCCAGGAGGTCCTCGCCGAGGCCGACCGTGGCCGCCAACTCCCGTACGCGCTCGGCGGCTTCGCCTGACCGCCCGGCAGCCCGGAGCGGCTCGGCGATCAGGTTCGTGAGCGTGAGGCGCGGGTCGGCGGACAGGCGGGGCTGCTGGAAGACCACGCCGAAGGCGGTGCGCTGGGCGCGGGGCGCGCGGTGCCGCCAGCCGCCCGCGGGCTCACCGTCGATGACGACACGGCCCGCGTCGGGCTTGTGCAGCAGCGCGGCGACCCGGGCCAGGGTCGACTTGCCGCAGCCGCTGGGGCCGAGAAGACCGACGGAGGCACCGGGCGCGACGGTGAGGTCCACACCGCGCATGACGGGGGCCCGGCGGTCGTACCCGGCGGTGATGGAACGGAGTTCAAGCACGCGGCGCCTCCAGCACGGCCGTCGTATGGGTCGTACGGGGGTGGTGGCAGGCGACCCCGTCCGTGGCATCGGGCACGCTCCCGCAGGCTTCGTCCGCCCGGGAGCAGCGCGCCGCGAACGCGCACCCCGCGGGCAGCGCGGACAGCTCGGGCGGCATACCGGGGATCGGCGTGAACTCGCGCTCCGGGAGGGCGTTCAGGAGGCCGCGCGCGTAGGGGTGCCGTGGTCCTGGTTCGCCGAAGAAGTCCTCGGCGTCGGCGAGTTCGACGATGCGGCTCGCATACATCACGGCGACCCGGTCCGCGATGCGCTCGGCGGCGGCCAGATCGTGGGTGATCAGGAGCAGCGCGCGGTCCTCGCCGACGTGCCGCCGCAGCTCGTCCACCGTTCGGTCGACGAGGTCACGGTCAAGGCCGGTCGTCGGCTCGTCGGCGAGCAGCAGCGGCGCGTCGCCGATGAGCGCGAGCGCGGTGGCGGCGCGCTGGGCGAGGCCGCCGGAGAGCTCGTGGGGGTAGCGGTCCAGGTGCCCGGCGGGGAACGCGGCACGCTCGGCGGCTGCTTCGGCCGCCGCCCGCAGCTGCGGGCGGCGCACACCTGCCACCTCCCGCAGGGTCTCCTCCAGTTGGGAGCGGACCGTGCGCACCGGCGTCAGATGCGCCGCCGGACTCTGCGGTACGAGACCGACGCGCCGCCCTCGCACGGTGCGGGCCAGGGTGCGCTCGTCGGCGGTCAGCAGGTCCACGTCGCCGATGAGCGCGGACCCGGCGGTCTCCGCGTTCCGCGGCAGCAGCCCGAGCAGCGCCGAGGCGAGCACGGACTTGCCGCAGCCGCTCTCGCCGACGAGGGCCAGGCACTCCCCCGCCGCCAGGTCGAAGCGGGCGTCGGTGACGGCGGAGACGAAGGTGCCGCCGCGCATACGGAAACGTACGGAGAGCCCTCGTACGGAAAGCACCGGGGATGAGACGGCTTGGGTCACAGCGGTCACAGCATCAGCTCCGATCGGCGCCGGGGGTTGATCCGTTCCCGCCAGGCGCCCGCGAGGCCCGCGATCGCCAGGGTGGGCACGATGATGAACAGGCCTGGGAAGAGCGTCGGCCACCAGTCCCCGGCGAGGAGCGAGCCGCGCGCGCTCTGCACGAGCGTGCCGAGGCTCGCCTGATGGGTGGGGAGTCCAAGCCCGAGGAAGGACAGCGCGGACTCGTGCCAGATGGCGTGCGGCACCATCAGGACGGCGGCGAGTCCGGCCTGTGGAAGGACGCCGGGCAGCAGATGGCGCACGGTGACGCGCAGACGTGAAGCGCCTCCGGAGATCGCCGCGTCGATGTACGGGCGCGATCGCAGCGAGAGCACCTCGGCGCGCACGATGCGGGCCGTGGACAGCCAGTGGGTGAGCGCGACCGAGACGACCACCGGCCATACTCCGGGCCGGAACATCGCCACGATGAAGATGCCGAGCAGCAGGTGCGGCACGGACGAGAAGACGTCCACGAGCCGCATCACGACCCGGTCCACCCAGCCGCCCGACGCGGCGGCGAGCGCGCCCACCGCCGTGCCGATGACCGTCGCCACGACGGCCGCCACCACGCCCACCAGCAGGGAGACCCGCAGCCCGTACACGCAGCGCAGGAGCAGATCGCGCCCTACGTCGTCGGTGCCGAAGGGGTGCTCCCAGGAGGGGCGTCGAAGCTTGGCCGCGAGGTCCACGGCCTGTTGGTCGAGGTTCACGAGCGGCGGTACGACAAGGACGGCGAGGACGACCGCCGCGACGATGAACACCGAGGCACGCACCCGCCACGCGCGCGTGGAGCGGCGGCCCTTGGAGGCGCCCCCGAGGGAGGCGCGCCAGGTCACGTCAGCCATCGAATCCCACCCTCGGATCGGCGAGGCCGTACAGGAGATCGGCAAGGAGGTTGCCGAGGAGTACCGCCGCCGTGGCCAGGACGGTGAGCGCGGCGAGCAGCGGGAAGTCCACAGCGGTCGCCGCCGACACGGTGGCCGCCGCGATGCCGGGCCAGCTGAAGACGGTCTCCACCAGGAGCGCGCCGGTGATCAGTTCGGGCACACGGGATCCGATCAGCGTGAGCACCGGCAACATGCCCGAGCGCAGTGCGTGCCCGAGGAGGACGGTCCGCTCGGCGAGGCCACGCGCGCGTGCACCGCGAACAGGGTCGTCGCCGAGTGCGTCGCCGACTCCTTGGCGTACGTAAAGGACGAACCACGGAAGCTGCGAGATGGCGAGGACCGCGGCGGGCAGCACGAGATGGCTCGCGACCTGCCCGGCTGTCACGACCGAGCTCGCGGTGTCCGTGAGGCCGCCCGACGGCAGCACTCCCAGCTTCAGCGCGAACAGCCAGACGGCCAGCAGCCCGATCCAGAACGGCGGCGCCGCTTCCAGCGTGTACGCGAGCGATGTCACGACACGGTCGGTCCAGCCGCCGGGGCGTCGCGCGGCGAGGACACCGAGCGTGGTGCCGACGAGGATCGCGAGCAGGAACGCGGTGGCGGCGAGCAGCACGGACCAGCCGATGCGTTCCCCGATGACGTCGGACACGGGCTGACGCAGGGTGCTCGAGTCCCCGAGGTCACCGCTCACGGCCGACGTCAGCCAGTCCCACCAGCGCTGCACGAGCGGCTGGTCGACTCCGAGGTTGCGGCGCAGCTGGTCGAGGTTCTCCTGCGACGCGGTGAGCCCGGCCGTGCCCGCGTACGCCTTGACGGGGTCGAAGGGGGACGCGGCGGCGATCGCGAAGACGCCGAAGGTGACGGCGAGCAGGACCGGGACGGCGAACAGGGCCCGCCGTCCCGTCATGCGCGCCATCGGCCCCCAGGGGAGCTTGTGGAGCGCGGACTTCACTGCTTCGGCTGCCAGTCCTCGACGTTCCACCACGGGCCTGACGCGAGGCCGTGGTCGTGCGGCTCGATCTGGGTGGTCAGGTCGCCGAAGCGCTTGTCGACGACGTAGAGGTGGTCGATGTGGGTGAGGAAGGTGTAGCCCGGGTTCTTCACGAGCTCGCGCTGGATGGTGTCGTACGCGGCCTGCCGCTTGGCGTGGTCGCCGCTCTCACGGGCCTCGTCGAGGGCCTTGTCGACCTTGGGGTTGTCGTAGTGGGCCATGTTGTTGAAGCCGTCACCGGCGAGCGAGGACTTCAGAAGCGTGTACTGGTCGAAGTCCGGGTCGGCCGGGGAGCCGCCGCCCGCGAGGACAGCGTCCTTGGGCATCCGCGGCTCGATGACCTCCCACGTTCCGGCCTGCACCGCTACCTTGATGCCGAGCTTCTTGGCGTCGGATGCGTAGGCGAGGGCGTGGTCCTGGCGGAGCTTGTCACCGGAGAGGTACCAGAGAGTGAACTCCGCCTGCGTGCCGTCCTTCTTCTTACGGATGCCGTTCGAGCCCGGCTTCCAGCCCGCGTCGTCGAGGATCTTCTTCGCCTCGGCGATGTCGTGCTTCCGCTCGGTGCCCTTGGTGAACCACGGGCTGTCGGTCGGGACGGGCCCGTAGGCCTCCTTGCCCTCGCCGTCGAGGATCGAGTCGACCATCGCCTTACGGTCGACACCGGTGTCGAGCGCGCGCCGGATGCCGGTGTCGCCCGCGACCTTGTTGCCGGTGGGCAGGGTCACCACGCGGTAGTCGAAGGTCTTGGCGGCGTAGGACTTCTTGTTGCCATCGTTCTCGTACTTCTTGGCGAGGTTGGGCGGCAGGATGGCGCCGTCGAGTTCACCGGCGTCGAGCCGGGTGGCCCGGATGTCATCGTCCTTGATGATGGCCATGGTGAAGTTCTTGATCTTCGGGGCGCCGCCCCAGTAGCCGGGGTTGGCCTTGAAGGCGAGCTTCTCGCCCTTGGACCACTTCACGAGCTCGTACGGGCCCGTGCCGACTGGCTTGGTGGTGAACTCACCGGTGTTCACGTCCTGCTTGCCCGCTATGTGCTCGGGGGCGATCGGCAGGACGGTCCGCTCGGCGAACGGCGCGTAGGGGTACTTGAGGTGGAAGACGACGGTGTCGTCGCCCTTCGCCTCGACGCTCTTGACGGCGTCCAGCTCGGTCTTGGCGGCGTTGTTGGTCTTCTTGTCGAGGATCGTCTCGTACGTGAAGACGACGTCCTTGGACGTGAAGGGCTTGCCGTCGCTGAACTTGACGCCGTCGCGCAGCTTGAAGGTGTACGTGCGTCCGTCGTCGCCGACCTTGGGGAGCTCGGCGGCGAGCGCGGGCTTGAGCTTCATGTCGGCGTCGTGCGTGAGCAGACCGTCGAAGATCTTGGAGTTGCCGTCCTTGCCGTAGCCGAGGAGCGGGCTCAGGGTGTCCGGTTCGTACGCGATGCCGACGACCGCCGAGTCCTTGGCGCCCCCCGCACCCTTGTCGTCGCCCGGCGCCGAACAGGCCGAAGCGGCGACCGCCAGTGAGGCGGCCGCCGCCAGCGCGCCCGTGCCCCGTATCGATCGGGCCCTCATGCTCCACACCCCTAATGAAGATCAACAGTTATTGCGAACGGTTCGCAATTATGCCTCATGTAATGGGTGGGTAAAACGCGTGATGATCAGCGGGCAGGGCAGGCCGGGGTCACGGAGCTTGCAGATTCACGAGCCCGGCAAGCTCCTCCCGGTGCCGCCCCACTGTGCCGAGCGCGATCGAGTCGGCTTTGGCACGCTTGAGGCAGAGGTGGACAGGGTGCTCCCACGTCATTCCGATGCCGCCGTGCAGTTGGAGCGCCTCCTCGGCGATGTGCACGGTGGCCGGCGACGCGTACGCCTGCGCGAGGGACACCGCGATGTCGGCGTCCGCGCTCGATGCGGCGAGAGTGTCGGCCGCGTTACGGGCTGCGGCGCGCATGTTGACCACCTCGAGCCAGAGCTGGGCGAGCCGGTGCTTGAGCGCCTGGAAGGAACCGACGGGCCGGTTGAACTGGTTCCGTTCCTTCGTGTAGCGGACGGTCTCGCTCAAGCACCAGTCGGCAACGCCCAGTTGCTCGGAGGCCAGGAGTCCGGCTCCCGCCCGCAGTCCCCTCCGTACAGCGGGTCCGGCTTCCGAACTGACCGCACGCGCGCGTGCCCGGTCGAAAGTGACCGTGGCGAGCGGCCGCGTGAGGTCGAGCGAGGTCTGCGGTGCGACGATGACGCCGTCCTGCGTCACGTCCACCGCGTACAAGCCCTCGCCGGCAGGGACCAGGAACACATCGGCGGCCACCGCGTCGGCGACACCCGTGACACGACCGTGCAGGGTCCCGGCCTCCGCGCGTACGTCGGGCAGGGCGCCGCCCGGTGCGGCCGACAGCGGCACGGTGAGCACGCCGACGGTTCGCCCTGATGCCAGCGCGCCAAGGAGCTCCCTCGCCTCGTCACTGTCGCAGGCCAGCAGGGTCTCGGTCGCGATGACGGCGCTGGTCAGATACGGTACGGGCGCGACCGCGCGGCCCAACTCCTCCAGGACCACGGCGACTTCACGGTGCGTGGCGCCCTGGCCGCCGAGGCTCTCCGGCACGAGCAGGCCCGCGAGACCCATGCCGTCCGTGAGCGCCTTCCACAGTTCGCGGTCGTGCGGTTCGGCGGTCTCGGCGCGGGCGAGCACGGCGGCGGTGTCGCAGTGGTCGGCGAGGAGGCCGCGCACCACCGAGCGCAGCGCCTCTTCCTCTTCGGAGTAGAGCAGGTCGCGCTGCGAACTCATCGGGCCAGGTCCTTCCATGCGACGTCCTTGTCGGTGCGCGGCTCGGACGGCAGACCGAGAACGCGCTCGGCGACGATGTTGAGCAGCACCTCGCTGGTGCCGCCCTCGATACTGTTGCCCTTGGACCGCAGATAGCGGTAGCCCGCGTCACGGCCGACGAAGTCGACCTTCTCGGGCCGCCGCATCGTCCAGTCCTCGTACAACAGCCCTTCCTCGCCGAGGAGTTCCACCTCCAGACCGCTGATCTCCTGGTTCAGACGGGCGAACCCGAGCTTCATGCCTGAGCCCTCCGGGCCCGGGTGCCCCGCGACGAGCTGCTGGCGGAGCCGCTCCCCGGTGACCCTGGCCACCTCGGCCTCGACCCACAGCTTCAACAGCCGCTGGTGCAGGTCGTGGGTGCGCAACTCGGGGCGCTCGCGCCAGACTTCGGCGAGGGGGCCGATCATGCCGCCCTCACGCGGGATGCGGGCGCCGCCGATGGACACGCGCTCGTTCATGAGGGTGGTCTGCGCGACCTTCCAGCCGTCGCCGATCTCGCCGATGCGGTGCGCGTCCGGGATGCGGACGCCGGTGAGGAAGACCTCGTTGAACTCGGCCTCGCCGGTGATCTGGCGCAGCGGCCTGACCTCGACGCCCGGGTCGCTCATGTCACAGACGAAGTACGTGATGCCTCGGTGTTTGGGCAGCTCCGGGTCGGTGCGGGCGATGAGGATGGCCCAGCGCGCGGCGTGCGCGCCGGACGTCCACACCTTCTGCCCGTCGACCACCCAGCTTCCCCCACTCTCGGCTTCGCTCGAGCGGGAGGTGCCCCCATCGTCACGGACGGCGCGCGTGCCCAGGGCGGCGAGGTCGGACCCGGCGCCCGGCTCACTGAAGAGCTGGCACCACACCTCGTCGCCGATCCACAGCGGCCGCAGGAAGCGCCGCTTCTGCTCCTCCGTGCCGAAGCGCAGGATGGTCGGCGCCGCCATGCCAAGGCCGATTCCGATGCGGCGGGGATCGTTGTCGGGCGCGCCCGCCGCCTCCAACTCGGTTTCCACGACGGCCTGTAGGGCCCGCGCGACCCCGAGCCCGCCGAGACCCTCCGGGTAGTGCACCCAGGCGAGTCCCGCGTCGAAGCGGGCTTTGAGGAACTCGGTGCGTTCCGTCGCCCCGGGCGGATGCGCGGCGAGGAACTCCTGGGTCCGGCGGCGCAGTTCGGCTCCATCCGTCATGCGGCGCCGCCCTCGGGGAGCACGGCCACCCGCCCCGTGGTGACACCGTCGGCGACGCGCTGGACGGCGTCGGCCGCGTCGCTCAGGGGCACGCGCTCGCTGATGAGCGGCTTGATCGCACCCTTGGCCGCGAGCTGGGTGAGCTCCTCGTGGCAGCGGAGGATCGCCTGCGGGTCCTTGGTGTTGTAGAGGCCCCAGTGCAGGCCGACGATCGAGTAGTTCTTCACCAGGGCGTGGTTGAGCGCGGCCGTCGGGATGACGCCGCTCGCGAAGCCGACGACGATGATCCGGCCCTCGAAGGCGACACACTTCGTGGACTGGGCGTACGCGTCGCCGCCGACGGGGTCGTAGACGACATCGGCACCACGGCCGCCGGTGGCTTCCTTGACCGCGCCGATCACGTTCTCCGTACGCCGGTCGATGACGATATCGCAGCCGAGCTCGCGCGCGACCTCGGCCTTCGCGGCGCCGCCGACGACACCGATGACCTTGGCCCCCGCCGCCTTGCCGAGCTGTACGGCGGCACTGCCGACACCGCCTGCGGCCGCGTGCACCAAGAGGGTCTCGCCCGCCTGGAGGTGCGCGCGGCGGTGCAGGCCGAACCAGCCGGTCTGGTAGCCGATGTGCAGCGCGGCGGCCTCGGCGTCGTCCAGGGCATCGGGCGCGGGAAGCACGGCCGCCGCGTCCGCGATCGCGTACTCGGCGAAACCGCCGTACGGAAGGGCGGGGTTGGCGATCACGCGTCGCCCGTCCTCGGTCTCGCCGCAGATCTCCACGCCGGGCGTGAACGGCAGCGGAGGCGTGACCTGATACTGCCCCCGGCAGAGCAGGGCGTCGGGGAAGTTGATGTTGGCGGCGCGGACCTTCAGGAGCAGTTGTCCATCGCCGGGAACCGGCCGGTCCACGTCCTCCAGGCGCATCACCGCGCTCGGCTCGCCGTTCGTGTGCACTTGCCATGCCTGCATGCGGGGCCTCCACGGGGCTTTCGTAGACCAAGCTCCGTCGCATACTAAGCGGTCGCTTGCAGACAGGGGAACCGTCTCGTCGGTCAGCTTTCCCCTTCTGCTTTCCCCTTCTGCTCTGCTTTCCCCTTCTGCCGAGCGGGTCGCGCCCGTACGTGCATCCGCTCGCCCTGCGGCCCGAACAGGCTGAGGAACTCCACGGGACCATCCCCGGCGGAGCCGAACCAATGCGGGACCCGCGTGTCGAATTCCGCGGCCTCACCCGCACCGAGCACCACGTCGTGGTCGCCGAGGACCAGGCGCAGCCGCCCGGACAGGATGTACAGCCACTCGTACCCCTCGTGCGTACGCGGGTCGGGCTCCCCCGAGCGGGCCGGCTCGATCACCTTGTACGCCTGGAGGCCGCCGGGCTGGCGCGTCAGCGGGAGCATCGTGCGGCCGCCCCGGACGATCGGCTTGGAGCGCACGCGCGGGTCGCCCACCGGCGGGGCACCGACCAGCTCGTCCAGGGGGACCTGGTGGGCGCGTGCGATGGGCAGCAGCAGTTCGAGGCTTGGCTTGCGGTGGCCCGACTCCAGGCGGGACAGGGTGCTCACCGAGATGCCGGTCGCGGCGGACAGGCCCGCGAGGGTGGCGTCGCGCTCCTTGCGGATGCGGCGCAGCCTGGGGCCGACTTCGGTGAGGACCTGGTCCATCGCTTCCGGCTCTTCCGTCTCACTCATGGTTCCACCATGCCGCACTTCTTGCGGTATCGGCAAATGTGCTTGTCGAAATCGCACGCGTAGAGGGATGGTGCCCGTGGAGGTGGTCACCGTGACCCTGAACAACATGCGAAATGAGGCGTACGGCAATGAGGCGTACGACGTGGTCGTCGTCGGAGGCGGCGCGGCGGGGCTGAGCGCGGCACTCGTGCTCGGCCGCTCGCGACGGAGCGTCCTGGTCATCGACGCGGGCGAGCCGCGCAACGCGCCGGCCGCACACATGCAGGGCTATCTGTCGCGGGACGGGATGCCGCCCGCCGAGTTCTTCGCCGAGGGGCGGCGGGAGCTGGAGCGGTACGGCGTCGAGTTCGTACGGGACCGCGTGACGGCCGTGACGCCCGACGCGGACGGCGAGTTCGGACTCTCCCTCGCGGACGGCGGGCCGGTGCACGCCCGCCGCGTCGTCCTGGCCACGGGGCTCGTGGACGAGCTTCCCGATGTGCCTGGCGTCGCCGAGCGCTGGGGCCGTGACGTGCTGCACTGCCCGTACTGCCACGGCTGGGAGGTGCGGGACGAACCCTTCGGCGTACTGGCCCAGAAGCCCTTCAACAGCCACCAGGCACTGCTCCTCACCCAGTGGTCCAAGGACGTGACGCTCTTCCTGCACACCGTGGCGGATGCGGACCTGCCGGACGCGGAGTGGGAGCGCCTCGCGGCCGCCGGAGTCTCGGTGGTGGAGGGCGAGGTCGCGGGCCTCGAGATCGAGGACGACCTTCTGACGGGCGTGCGCCTCGCCGACGGACGTGTCGTTCCCCGCTCGGTGCTGTTCGTCGCCACGAAGGCGGTGGCCCGCGGCAGCCTCATCGGCGCCCTCGGCGCCGAGGTCAAGGACACCCCGCACGGGCCGTACCCGGTGGTGGACGAGACGGGCCGCACGAGCATCCCGGGCATCTGGGCGGTCGGCAACGCCGCGAGCCCCATGGAACAGGTGATCAACGCGGCGAGTGCGGGCTACCGGGCCGGATTGATGATCAACGCCGAACTTGTCATAGGGGACATCGACGCGACGGCGGCCCGGCGGCGTGCGGGGATCTTCTCGCCGGAGGCGGAGGCTCGGGTGGCCGCGGTGGTGGGTGGCGACCGCGTGCACGGCCTGACCCACTAGCGCTTGTGCAATTCCCCTCCGGGCATGGAGCTTTCGTCCCGTACGCGGTATCGATGCGCGCACGACGCGACGGAAGGGACGTGCGCATGAACGACGACGAGGCCGCCGTGGTATCCGACGGGCCGGGCAGGGCACTGCCCGGCCTGCCCGCACCTCCCCCGCCGGGTGCGAGCGCGCTGCCGCCCGGCACGTACGACGGAACGGTCGTCCTGGTCACCGGCGGCGGGACCGGCCTCGGCAAGGCGATCGCCACGGAATTCGCGCGGCTCGGCGCGGATCTGGTGATCGCGAGCCGCAAGGAGGAGCGACTCAAGGCGGCGCGGGACGAACTCGCGGCCCTCGGCGGGCGGGTGACTGCCGTGCCGTGCGACATCCGGGACCCGGACCGCGTCGCCGAGGTCTTCGAGGCGGCACAGGAGACGTACGGCCTGCCGGACATCCTGGTCAACAACGCCGCCGCGAACTTCCCTGTCCCCGCCGAGGACATGTCATCGAACGCCTGGCGCTCGGTCGTGGACATCACGCTCACCGGGACGTTCTTCATGACGCGCGAGTTCGGCCGCCGCCATCTCGCGGCGGGCACGCCCGGCTCGGTCATCAACGTCGGAGCGTCGTACGCGTGGACGGGCGGGCCCGGTTTCGCCCACAGCGCGGCGGCCAAGGCGGGCGTGAAGAGCCTCGTCGAGACCCTCTCCGTGGAATGGGGCCCGTACGGGATCCAGGTGAACGGCCTGGTGCCGGGCCTGATGCCGCACGAGGACATGACCGCGGACATCAGGGGGAACCTCGACCGGGCCCGAAACAAGGCCGCCCGCCAGCCCGCCCTCCGCGCGGGCGCGCCACGCGAACTGGGCTGGGCCGCGACCTTCCTCGCCTCGCCCTACGCCCGCTTCATCACGGGGCACACCCTGGTCGTCGACGGCGCGAACTGGCAGCGCCGCGGCCTGGTGAGCCCGGAGGTGGTGACGGTGCGCGAGCAGATGGGGCTAGGGCGTTTCGAGGGATAGCCGCTTCGAGGGACAGCCGCGCGGCCCACTCCCCCACGCCCCTACTTCCCCTACTTTCCCTCGAAGGTGGCCGCCCGCCGCTCACCCTTCGCCGCGTACCCGGCACGCGAGTCCTCCGACGTCAGCGTGATCGCCGCGTTCATCGCGACCCGGTCGAGGGCGGCGTCCATCCCCGCGTCCGCGTACGCGTCGATGCCCCGCTTGATGCCCTGGACGGCCAGCGGGCCGTTCGCCGCGATCTCGGCGGCGACTTCGCGGGCCGTCTTGGCCAACCCATCCCCCGGCGTGACCAGCTGGACGAGCCGCAGCCGCTCAGCCGTGGCCGCGTCGATGCGGCGCCCGGTGAGCGAGAGCAGCTTGGCCCAGCCCGCGCCCGCGTCCCGCGCGATCCGCAGATCGCCGCCCGCGTCGACCGCCACCCCGATCTGCGCCTCGGGCAGCGCGAACACCGCGTCGTCGGAGGCGATCCGGACGTCCGCCATCAGTGCGAGCTCGAATCCGAAGCCCAGGCAGTAGCCCTGCACGGCGGCGACAATGGGCTGCGGCAATCCCGCGAAGGCGCGGAAGCGCTCATGCACCCAGCGAAGCCCCTCGTAGTAGTTGCGGGTGCGTTCGGAACCCGAGCGGCCGTCGATCGCGCCGAACCCGTTGAGCGACGTGACATCGATCCCCGCACAGAACGCCCGACCTTCGGCCCGCAGCAGCACGACCCTGATCGAGTCGTCGAAGCGGATCCGGTCGGCGAAGATGCCGAGTTGGCGTGTGGACTCCCAGCTCCACGCGTTGAGCTTGGCCGGGTGACAGAGGGTGAGGATGCCGAGCCCGTCCTCGATGTCGAGGCGCAGCCGCTCCGTGCCTTCCGGAATGTCCGTGCCGATGGTATCGATCATCAAGGACCAGCTCCTGCCTACGCTTCTGATGATCCGTCAGGAAAGTGACGTACCGTCAGAGTAGTGGCGCTCGCTCAGCGGCTGAAGACCTCGAAAGACACGGCGGGCTTCCCGCCGAAGCGCGGCGCCATCCGCTGGGCGTTGCCGGTGAGGAACTCACGGCAGTACTTCTCGGGGTCCTCCTGCGTCAACACCTCGATGTACGTGCGGTGTTCGAGGAGCGAGCGCACGGAGCGCTCGAGCCCGGCCGTCGCGTCCGCCGCGTGCGTGGGCGACGAGGAACCGGCGACGGCCACCCAGCGCACGCCGTTCCAGGGCTCGAGCGCGTCTTCCTCGATCAGCTCGGGGAAGATCCAGCGGTTGCCCGCGTCCGCCACGGCGTCGAGGGTGGCGCGGCCGACGGCGACGTGGTCCGGGGTGTTCCAGGCGACGCCACCCCACGTGTCTCGGTGGTTGAGCGTGATCACGAGTTCGGGCCGGTGCCTGCGGACCGCGGCGGCGATGTCGCGGCGCAACGCCGTCCCGTACTCGATCACGCCGTCCTTGTGGTCGAGGAACTCCACCGTCGACACGCCGACGACGGCCGCGCTGGCCCGCTGCTCCCGCTCGCGCAGCGGCGCGCACGTGGCGGGGTCGAGGGTGTCGATGCCCGCCTCGCCTCGGCTGGCGAGGAGGTAGGCGACCTCGCGCCCGCCGTCCGTCCAGCCTGCGATGGCGGCCGAGCAGCCGTACTCCAGGTCGTCGGGGTGGGCGACGACGGCGAGGGCGCGCTGCCAGTCCTCGGGCATGGGGGCGAGCTGGTCGTTCTCGTTCAACGGCTCTGTCATGCCCGCAGCCTAGCTTCGCCGGATCCGTCCGCCGAGGGCTTAAGCCTCGCCCCTGGCAAGGGCGAGGAGCCGGTCGAGTACGCGCGGCGGGCCCACCCGCAGGCCGTCGTGCTCGTACTCGTCGGTGACCCAGGTGCGCAGGCCGCGGATGGAGCGTGCGGTGCGCAGGGAGTGGGCGGTGTCGACGTACATGTCGTCGTGGTAGATGGCCGCGGCGACCGGTACCTCGTTCGCGGCGAGGCGCGCGGTGTCGTACAGGGGCGCCCAACCGGTGCGCGCGGCAAGGAGGTCGGCGGTCTCGCGCAGTGGCCGCAGCGCCGGGTCGCAGTCGAACTGCCAGCGCTGGACGGCTTCCCCGGTGAAGAGGAGCGGGGCGTCCCCGTCGAGCGCCTTGCCGGGATCGAATTGCGGGAACTCACCGCGCAGCCGCTCCGCCGACCAGTCGGTGGGCCGCTCGCCCTGCCCGTAGATGGTCTCGTGCATGAGCGCGAACAGCGGTCGCCCCCGGAGCGACAGGGCGGCCTGTACGTCTTCCTGGAACGCGTCGGAGAGCGCGAGCCCTGTCGGCGTACGGACGAAGGCGTCCTCGATGAGGTAGTGGAGGCGGTGGCTGCCGTCGGTCGTGCCGAGCAGCATCCCGAGGGACTGGAACGCCTCCACGGTGAGGCGGTAGCCGCCGTTCAGGACCGGCTCGTGCTCGGCGAGGTGGGCGGCGATGCGGCGGGTGCGCTCGACGTCCTGGGGGTAGCGGGCGTAGTGGGCGACGGTCTTGCGCTCCATGCGCGGGTAGGCGGCGCGGTAGACGTCGTCCGCGTGACCGTCGAGCGTGGGCAGGCCGCCGGTGATGATCGCGGTGTGCAGCCCTTCGGGGGCCGCCGAGAGGTAGTGGGTCGCGCAGAAGCCGCCGAAGCTCTGGCCGAGGACGGTCCAGGGGGCGCCGCCGGTCAGCTCGCGCCGGATCAGCTCGCAGTCGCGGACGATGGAGTCGGCGCGGAAGTGGGCGAGGTAGTCGGCCTGTTCGCGAGGGCCGCCGCGCAGCGGGAGCGTCTGGCGCGTGGCCGGAGTGGAACTGCCGGTTCCGCGCTGATCGAGGAGCAGCACCCGGAAGTCCTGAAGGGCCCGGCCGAGCCATGCCTCCTTGCCCGCGAACCGGTTGGCCCCGCACCCGGGCCCGCCCTGCAGATACACCAGCCACGGCAGGTCGGCCCCCTCGTGCGCGCTCGCCACGGCCGCACGGGCGAAGACCTCGATCCGCTCCCCCGTAGGAGTGTCGTGGTCCAGGGGCACGGAGAAGCGGTGGTCGGTGAGGACGACGCCGGGCTGGTGATAGGAGGCGGTGGCGGTCAAGGGGGCTCCTGGGCGCATACGGAACTGGGCACATACGGAAGGGCACATACGGAAGGGCACATACGGAAGGGGACGCTTCGCCCCAGTTCAGCACACCCGGCGCGGGGGCGGTCAGCGGGGCACCAGGCTGGAGCGCCGCACCACGAGCTCCGGCTGGAGGACCACACGCCGGTGCTCGTGCTCGCGGCCTTCCGGGGCGGCGTCCGGCTCGGCCTCCTCCAGGAGGAGTTCCGCGGCCATCGCGCCCATGGTGACGGCGGGCTGGCGCACCGAGGTGAGCGGGACGACGGCTGCCGCGGCGAACTCGATGTCGTCGTAGCCGACGATGGCGATGTCCTCGGGGACGCTGACCCCGGCCGCGTACATCGCCTGGAGCACCCCGAGCGCGAGCAGGTCGTTGGCGCAGAAGACGGCGGTCGGCCGCTCGGCGAGGCCGAGTACGCGGGCGCCCGCGTCGCGGCCCGCGGCCACGTCGAGACGTTCGGTGGGGAGTTCCCGCAGCGCCGACGCGGGCAGACCCGACTCGGCGAGGGCCTGGAGTGCGCCGTCCCTGCGGTCCTTGACCTGGTTGAGTCCGGGCGGACCGCTCACGTACGCGATGCTGCGATGCCCGGTGTCGACGAGGTGGCGCACCGCGAGCGCCCCGCCGAGGACGTCGTCCACGGAGACGGAGCATTCGGTAGCGCCTTCGGCGACCCGGTCGACCAGGACGAACGGGATCGCGTGCCGGCGGAACACCTCGATGTTCTGCCCCGTCGCGTCCGCCGGGGTCAGCAGGACGCCACGGACCCGCTGTTCGGCGAAGAGCGCCAGGTACTCGGCCTCTTCGGAGGGGCTCTGTCCGCTGTTGCACATCATGACGCGGAGCCCGGCGTCGCGCGCGGCCCGTTCGGCACCGCGCGCGACGTCCACGAAGAAGGGGTTGCCCATGTCGAGCACGAGGAGCGCCATGATGCGGCTCTGCCCCGCGCGCAGCTGCCGTGCGGACTCGCTGCGGACGTAGCCGAGTCTCTCGATCACAGACTGCACCCGGTGGCGGGTCTCTTCGGAGACCACGTCCGGGCGGTTGATCACGTTCGACACGGTGCCCACCGACACCCCGGCGTGCTTCGCCACGTCTTTGATGCCGACCATGTGTCCCCTTGTTCCGTTGCTCCCGCGGTGCCGTGTGCACCGCAGTATGCGATCCCCTATGCGATCCCCTCAGAATTTGTACTGGTCGATGTTCTCCTTGTCGAAGACGGTCGGTTCGCCGAGGTCGACGACGCCCTTGTCACCGATGGTGAAGCTGCCGAGGTCGCCCGCCTTGAACGTCTCGCCCTTCTTGCCGGTGATCTGGCCGGACTTCAGCGCCACGGCCGCATGTGCGGCGAGCGCGCCGAGCTCGGCGGGGTCCCACAGTTCGAAGCCTTCGACGGTGCCGTTCTTCACGTACTGGCGCATGTCGTTGGGCGTGCCGAGGCCGGTGAGCCGCACCTTGCCCTTGTACTTCGATCCCGAAAGGTACTGGGCTGCCGCCTTGATGCCGACCGTGGTCGGCGAGATGATCCCGGCCAGCTTCGGGTGCTCCTGGAGCAGTCCCTGGGTCTGCTGGAAGGACTGCTGGGCGTCGTCGTTGCCGTAGGCGGTCTTGACCAGCTTCATGTTCTTGTACTTGGGCTTCTTCAGCTCGTCCTTCATGTAGCCGATCCAGGTGTTCTGGTTCGTCGCGGTCTGGGCGGCGGAGAGGATCGCGATGTCGCCCTTGTAGCCGAGCTGCTTGCCGAGCAGCTCCACCTGGGTGCGGCCGAGCGCTTCGGCGCTGGACTGCGAGACGAAGACGTCACGGCATCCGGGGTTGGTGTCCGAGTCGTACGTGACGACCTTGATGTCGTTCTTCATGGCCTGCTTGAGGGCGGTGCACAGGGCGCCGGGGTCCTGCGCGGAGACGGCCATGGCGTCGACCTGCTGCTGGGTCAGCGTGTTCACGTAGCTGACCTGTCCGCTGGTGTCGGTGGCACTGTTGGGCCCTGTCTCCTTGTACGACGATCCGAGCTCTTTGAGTGCCTTCTCGCCGCCCTTGTCGGCGACGGTGAAGTACGGGTTGTTGACCTGCTTCGGTAGGAAGGCGACGGTGAGGCCCTTCTTGGTGGCCGCGCCCGGGTCGGCCTTGGCGTTCGACGCCTTGCCCGCGTCGTCGTCCTTCGAGGACTCCTTGGTGGTCCCTCCGCAGGCGGTGGCGGTGAGGGCGAGCGAGGTGACGGCGGCCAGGGTCACACAGGCGCGGGTGAGGGCTGCGCGGCGGGGAGACCGGTAGGGGGAGCGGCGGGGAGAGAGCATCGTTGGTCCCTTTCGGACTGATCGGCGTACGAGGGGTCAGCGGGCCGGAGCGGCGGCACGGCGGCCCGCTCCGGCGGTGGCGATCTGCCGGGCGACTCGCGGCCCGAGCACGGACACGACGAGCAGCAAGCCGGTGACGACGATCTGCGACTGTGCGGAGACGTTGAGCAGGCTCATCGCGTTCTGCAGCGCACCGAGCAGGAAGACTCCGGCGATCGCGCCACCGAGGGTGCCCTTGCCGCCGTCGAAGTCGATGCCGCCGAGCAGTACGGCGGCGACGACGGACAGTTCGAGCCCGGTGGCGTTGTCGTAGCGGGCGCTCGCGTAGTGCAGCGCCCAGAAGATGCCGGTGAGCGAGGCCATGAGCCCGGTGGCGACGAACAGCCACAGCTTGTGCCGCTTGACGCGGACGCCCGCGAACCGTGCGGCCTCCTCATTGGCGCCGATCGCGAAGAGCGAGCGCCCGAAGGGCGTGGCGTGCAGGACGACGACGGCGATGGCGAGCAGCGCGATGAACGGCAGGAAGGCGTACGGCAGGAAGGTGTCACCCACCTGTCCGGCCGCGAAGTCCAGGTACTGCGAGGGGAAGTCGGTGACGGCGTCCGAGCCGAGCACGATCTGTGCGACGCCCCGGTAGGCAGCCATGGTGCCGATGGTGACGGCGAGCGACGGCAGCCCCAGCCGGGTCACCAGGAGACCGTTGATCAGGCCGCAGGCGACTCCGAGGAGGAGCACGAGCGGAATGATCGTCTCGATGGCCATGCCCGCGTTCCAGAGAGCGCCCATCACTGCTCCGGAGAGCCCCGCTGTCGAGGCCACCGAGAGATCGATCTCTCCGGAGACGACGAGGAGCGTCATCGGGAGGGCGATCAGCGCGATGGGAAGCGTGTTGCCGATGAGGAACGACAGGTTGAGGGCGTTCCCGAAACCGTCGACAAAGGAGAACGACATCAGGAGGAGGACGACAAGGAGGGCGCCGACAACGGTGTCCCAGCGGACGGCGCGCGTAAGCGTGAGCCGGGTGGAGTCAGCCATGGCGGCCAGCCCTTCTGTTCGATGCGGCCCTCTTCGTCAGGGCCTTGGCGACGCGCAGGGCGACGATCCGGTCGACGGCGATGGCCAGGACGAGCAGTACGCCGTTGATGGCGAGCACCCACACGGAGCTGACGCCGAGCGCGGGAAGCACGCTGTTGATGGAGGTCAGCAGGAGTGCGCCGAGTGCCGCGCCGTAGACGCTGCCGGAGCCGCCGGTGAAGACGACGCCGCCGACCACGACGGCGCTGACGACGGTCAGTTCATAGCCGTTGCCGGTGGCGGAGTCGACGTTGCCGAAGCGGGCGAGGTAGAGGGCTCCCGCGAGTCCGGCGAGCGCCCCGCAGGCGGTGTACGCGGCGAGGATGCGCTTGCGGACGGGGATTCCGGCGAGGCGTGCGGCCTCGGGGTTGGAGCCGAGGGCGTAGAGCTCGCGCCCGCCGCCGAAGTGCCGTAGGTAGTACGCGACGGCGATCAGGACGGCGAGCGCGATCAGCGCCAGATACGGCACCGCCGAGATCCCGCCGGAGCCGAAGTCGACGTATCCGCCGGGCAGGTCGGACGCGGTGATCTGCCGGGAGCCGACCCAGATCGAGTCGACCCCCCGGATGACGTAGAGCGTGCCGAGCGTCACGACGAGCGCGGGCACCTGGCCCAGGCTGACCAGCGCGCCGTTGAGGAGACCGCAGCCGACGCCGAGTGCGACAGCGAGGAGGATCGCGATCGTCGAGTTCCCGCCGCCTTGGAGGTAGTTGCCGGCGGCGAAGGCGCTGATCCCGAGTGTCGAACCGACGGACAGGTCGACGTTGCGGGTGATGACGACCAGGGCCTGCCCGGTCGCGACGAGGACGAGGATGGTCGCGTTCAGGAGCAGGTCCTTGATGCCCTGTTCGGACAGGAACTCGCTGTTGCCCGCCTGGGTGATGCCGATCATCACCAGGAAGACCAGCAGGATGGCGAGTTCACGCATCTTGAAGACGCGGTCCACCAGGCGGGCGCCCCCGGCCTTCTCCGGGTCGACGGCGGGTGCGGGGCTCTGCGTGGTCACGCTCATGCCGTCCTCCCGGTGGCGGCGGCCATCACGGACTCCTCGGTCGCCCGCGCGCGCGGGATCTCGGCGGCGAGCCGTCCTTCGTGCATGACGAGGACCCGGTCGGCCATGCCGAGGATCTCGGGCAGGTCGGAGGAGATCATCAGGACGGCGACCCCGTCAGCGGCGAGTTCGGACAGCAGACGGTGCACTTCGGCCTTGGTGCCGACGTCGATGCCGCGGGTCGGTTCGTCCACGATCAGCACTTGGGGCCTGGTGGCGAGCCACTTGGCGAGGACGACCTTCTGCTGGTTTCCGCCGGACAGGGTGCCGACGGCGTCGGCGATCCGCGCGTACTTCACCTGAAGTCGCACCGCCCAGTCGAGTGAGCGGCTGCGTTCGGCGCCGCGGTCCATGAGGCCCGCCCGCACGGTCGTACGCAGCCCGGTCAGCCCGATGTTGCGCTCGATGGACATGTCCATCACCAGGCCCTGGGCGCGCCGGTCCTCGGGGACGAGCGCGAGCCCGGCCGCCATGGCGGTACTCGGGGCGCCGTTGACAAGCGCCCGCCCCTGCACCTCGACGGTTCCGGCATCCCACCGGTCGACGCCGAACACGGCCCGCGCGACCTCGCTGCGTCCGGCCCCTACGAGCCCGGCGAGGCCGACGATCTCACCGCGCCGCACGTCGAACGACACATCGACGAAGACACCCTCTCGGGTCAGCCTGCGGACGCTCAGCGCGATGTCCCCCACCTGTGTGTCCTGCTTCGGGTAGAGCTCGCCGAGGTCGCGGCCCACCATGCGGCGTACGAGATCGTCCTCGGTCAGGCCGTCGAGCGGCTCGCTCGCGATCAGGGCGCCGTCCCGGAGCGTGGTGACACGCTGGCACAGCTCGAAGATCTCCTCGAGGCGGTGCGAGATGAACAGCACCGCGGCGCCCTGTTCGCGCAGGGTGCGGACGACTCCGAAGAGGCGGGCCACTTCGCTGCCGGTGAGCGCCGCGGTCGGCTCGTCCATGATCAGGACCCGGGCGTCGAAGGAGAGCGCCTTGGCGATCTCGACGATCTGCTGGTCGGCGATGGAGAGCCCGCGCGCGGGCTGGTCGGGGTCGAGGTCCACGGCAAGGCGCTTGAACAGCGCGTCGGCCGCGGAGTGCACTGCCTTGTGGTCAACGCGGCCGAAGGAGCGGCGGGGCTGGCGCCCCATGAAGATGTTCTCCGCGACGGAGAGGTCGGGGAAGAGCGTCGGCTCCTGGTAGATGACGGCGACGCCCGCGGCCCTGGCGTCACCAGGGCCGTGGAAGACGACCGGGGAGCCGTCGAGCGACAGCTCTCCCGTGTCCGGCCTGTGGACCCCGGCGAGGGTCTTGATGAGGGTGGATTTCCCTGCGCCGTTCTCGCCCGCGAGGGCGTGCGCCTCACCGGCGTACAGCTCCAGGGAGACGTCGTGCAGGGCGTGTACGGCCCCGAAGGACTTACTCAGGCCCTGCACGGCCAGGACGGGGGGCTCTCTCATAGGTAGCACCGATCGGTCACGAAGGGCATACGGCTTCTGGCATCGGGAAGAGGCGCGGGAATCAGGCGTCGGGCGTCATCGGTCGGGCATCATCGGGAGTCACCTGTCGGACACCCGGCGTGAAAGGTTTCAATCAATTTTCAGGGAAGCTAAACCCGCGCCAACTACGACGTCAATGGGCAGGACTTGAAAATCCTGTTGCTGCACGACTTACCAAGGGTGAGCACCCCGAGGCCCCTTGACAGCACGCGACGCTCTCCCTAACTTCGCCTTTCGTGAAACGATTCATCGTCGAGTCGTTACGGAGTCGAGTTGTGATCAGCAGAAGACGACTGCTCAGCACCACCGCCACGGCCGCCCTGGGAACGGCGATGGCCGCCGGGGCCGTTCCGGCAGCCATCGCCGCCCCGTCCCCCACGGACCGGGCCCTACGCGTGACCAGACCGACCGTGGAGTACGTGAGACACCCCCTCGGTCTCGACGTGCCGCGCCCGAGGCTGAGTTGGCCCCTGGCGTCCGACAAGGAGGGCCAGAAACAGAGCGCCTACCAGGTACGGGTGGCCACCTCCCCGGCCCGCCTGCCCGAGCCCGACGTCTGGGACAGCGGCAAGGTCGCGTCGAGCGACTCGGTCCTCGTCCCCTACGCGGGGCCCGACCTCAAGTCCCGTACGCGCTACTACTGGTCGGTCCGGGTCTGGGACGCCGCGGGCAAGGCGTCCGCGTGGAGCGAGCCCTCCTGGTGGGAGACGGGGCTCTCCACGGCATCGGACTGGTCGGCACGGTGGATCGGCGCACCCGCGTCCCTCATCGGCGCGCCGGCCCTGGACAAGGCCTCGTGGATCTGGTTCCCCGAGGGCGATCCCGCGAGCAGCGCACCGGCGGCCACGCGGTGGTTCCGCGGCCGTGTCGACATCCCGGACGGGGTCACCCGCGCGCGGGTGGTCATGACGGCCGACGACGGCTACACGGCGTACGTGAACGGCACCCGCGTCGCGCACGCCGATGCGGACAGTGCCGCCGACAACTGGCGCCGCCCCGCGGTCGTCGACGTGACCTCCCAACTGCGCCCCGGCGCCACGGTCATCGCCGTCTCCGCCACCAATGCCACGACCGGTCCTGCCGGTCTGCTCGGCGTCCTGGAACTGACGACCGCCGACGGTGTGCGCGTCCTCAGCACCGACGGCACATGGAAGACCACCGACAAGGAGCCATCGGGCGACTGGCAGTCCGCGGGATACGACGACGGATCCTGGTCGGCGTCGAAGGTCCTCGCCGCGTGGGGCGGTGGCCCCTGGGGCAAGGTCGCGCCGAGCCACTCCCCCGCCGCCCAGCTGCGCCACGAGTTCCGCCTCAAGCGGGGCGGGACCGTCGCGCGGGCCCGGCTGTACTCCACGGCGCTCGGCCTCTACGACGCCTGGCTGAACGGCGAGCGGGTCGGCGACGACCGTCTGGCGCCCGGCTGGACGGACTACAACACGCGGGTCCAGTACCAGACGTACGACGTGACCGAGCAGCTCAAGTCCGGCGCCAACGCGCTCGGCGTGACGGTCGCGGCCGGCTGGTACGCGGGGAACGTCGGCATGTTCGGTCCGCATCAGTACGGCGAACGACCCGCGTTCCTGGGCCAGTTGGAGGTCACGTACACCGACGGCTCGACCGAGCGTGTGCTCTCCGGCACCGACTGGCGCGCCGCCACGGGCCCGGTGACCGCCGCCGACCTCCTGTCGGGCGAGGACTACGACGCCCGCCTGGAGACCGCGGGCTGGACGAACGCCGGATTCGACGACTCGGACTGGATCGCGGCCGATGCCGTCGACAAGGTCAAGGCCGCTGTCGTGGCCCAGGTCGACGGGCACACGCGCGTGGAGAGCGAGATATCCGCCCGGAAGGTGACCGAGCCGAAGCCCGGCGTCTTCGTCTTCGACCTCGGTCAGAACATGGTCGGCGCGGTCCGTCTCACCGTCTCAGGGAAGGCAGGCACGAAGGTCCGGTTGCGCCACGCGGAGGTCCTGAACCCCGACGGCACGGTCTACACCACGAACCTGCGGAGCGCGGGCGCCACCGACACGTACACGCTCAAGGGCGGTGGCAAGGAGACGTACGAACCGCGGTTCACCTTCCACGGCTTCCGCTACGTAGAGGTGACGGGCTATCCGGGCAAGCCACCGCTCGACGCGGTGCTCGGCCGCGTGATCCACACGTCGGCGCCGTTCACCATGGACTTCAAGACGAACGTCCCCATGCTCAATCAGCTGCACAGCAACATCACATGGGGCCAGCGCGGCAACTTCCTCTCCATCCCCACCGACACCCCCGCTCGCGACGAGCGGCTCGGCTGGACCGGTGACATCAACGTCTTCGCGCCGACCGCCGCCTACACGATGGAGTCGGCGCGCTTCCTCACGAAGTGGCTCGACGACCTGCGCGACAGCCAGGCCGACGACGGCGCCTTCACCGACGTGGCGCCGTTCGTCGGCACGGTCGGCAAGGGCGTGGCCGGCTGGGGCGACGCCGGAGTGACCGTCCCCTGGGCGCTGTACCAGGCGTACGGGGACAAGCGGGTCCTGGAGCAGTCATGGTCCTCGATGCTGAAGTGGCTCGAGTATCTGGAGAAGCACAGCACCGGATATCTGCGGCCCGCCGAGGGCTACGGAGACTGGCTCAACATCCAGGACGAGACCCCCAAGGATGTCATCGGCACCGCCTACTTCGCGCACAGTGCCGACCTGGTCGCGCAGGCCGCCGAAGCCCTTGGCAAGGACCCGGCGCCGTACAAGAAGCTCTTCGGCAGTGTTCGTGACGCCTTCCGCGCGGCGTACGTGACCGGCGGCGGCCGGGTGAAGGGCGACACGCAGACCGCGTACGTCCTCGCCCTGTCCATGAACCTCCTCACGGACAGCGACCGCGCACCGGCGGCCACGCGCCTGGTGGAGCTCATCAAGTCCAAGGAATGGCATCTGTCGACGGGCTTCCTCGGCACTCCGCGCCTGCTCCCCGTCCTGACGGCCACCGGTCACACGGACGTCGCCTACCGCCTTCTCGTCCAGAGGTCCTTCCCCAGCTGGGGCTACCAGATCGACAAGGGCGCCACGACGATGTGGGAGCGCTGGGACTCCATCAAGCCGGACGGCAGCTTCCAGGACGCGGGCATGAACTCCTTCAACCACTATGCCTACGGCTCGGTGGGCGAGTGGATGTACACGAACATCGCGGGCATCGCACCCGCTGATCCCGGTTTCCGCAAGGTTCTCGTCCGCCCGCGCCCCGGCGGCGGCGTGACCGAGGCGGAGAGCAGTTTCGACGCGCTCTACGGCCCGGTCACCACCCGCTGGAAGACGGACTCCGAAGGGTTCCGTCTCACGCTCACCCTCCCCGCCAACACCACGGCGGAGGTCTGGATCCCCGCCGACGATCGATCCCAAGTGGCCCATGGCACGACGGAGTTCCTGCGGATGGACGACGGCTGCGCCGTCTTCGCCGCGGCCTCCGGCACGCACCGATTCTCCAACTGACTCACCTCGACCGAACTTTCGGAAGGCTGCGCGATGACCGCCGGAATCAGCAAGGACGCCGTCAAAGCGGCACTCACCACCCAGGCCTTGGAGACCCCGTCCTGGGCGTACGGCAACTCCGGTACGCGCTTCAAGGTCTTCGCGCAGCCAGGCGTCCCCCGCACGACACACGAGAAGCTGGACGACGCGGCCCGTGTGCACGCGCACACGGGAGCCGCACCCAGCGTGGCCCTGCACATCCCCTGGGACCGCGTGGACGACTACAGCGCACTCTCGGCATACGCGGCCGACCGCGGTCTGACCCTGGGCACGATCAACGCCAACGTCTTCCAGGACGACGACTACAAACTGGGCTCGGTCACCAACCCCGATCCCACCGTGCGCCGCAAGGCGCTCGACCACCTCATCGAGTGCGTGGACATCATGGACGCGACGGGTTCACGCGACCTGAAGCTGTGGTTCTCCGACGGCATCAACTACCCCGGCCAGGACGACATCCGCGCCCGCCAGGACCGCCTGTCCGAGGCCCTGCACACCACCTACGACCGGCTCGGCGACGACCAGCGCATGTTCATCGAGTACAAGCTCTTCGAGCCGGCCTTCTACGCGACGGACATCCCGGACTGGGGCACGGCCTACGCGCACTGCCTCAAGCTGGGCCCCAAGGCACAGGTCGTCGTCGACACCGGCCATCACGCCCCGGGCACCAACATCGAGTTCATCGTCGCGATGCTGCTGCGCGAGGGCCGTCTCGGAGCCTTCGACTTCAACTCGCGCTTCTACGCGGACGACGACCTGATGGCGGGCGCCGCGGACCCCTTCCAGCTCTTCCGGATCATGTACGAGGTCGTCCGCGGCGGCGGCCTCACCTCGGACATCGCGTTCATGCTCGACCAGTGTCACAACATCGAGGCGAAGATCCCCGCGATCATCCGCTCGGTGATGAACGTGCAGGAAGCCACGGCGAAAGCGCTCCTCGTGGACGCCGAAGAGCTGGCAGAGGCCCAGCGGACGGGCGATGTCCTCGCCGCCAACGCCGCCCTGATGGACGCGTACAACACGGACGTCCGGCCCCTACTGGCAGAAGTCAGGGAGGACTCGGGGATCGACCCGGATCCCATGAGGGCGTATCGGCGCTCAGGATGGCAGGAGCAGATCGTCAAGGACCGGGTCGGCGGCGAGCAGGCCGGATGGGGGGCATGAGCGACATGACACAGCACGCACGGATCAAGGAACTCCTGGACCGCGCCCACCGCTTGGGCGCCGACCCGCGCAACACCAATTACGCGGGCGGCAACGCTTCGGCGAAGGGCACGGCGCCCGACCCGGTGACGGGCGCGGACACCGACCTGATGTGGGTCAAGGGCTCGGGCGGCGACCTGGGCACACTCACCGAGGAGGGACTTGCGGTCCTGCGCCTCGACCGCCTCCACGCGCTCAAGGAGGTGTACGGGGGCGTGGAGCACGAGGACGACATGGTCACGGCCTTCGACTACTGCCTGCACGGCAAGGGCGGCGCTGCCCCTTCCATCGACACGGCCATGCACGCCCTGGTGGACGCACCGCACGTGGACCACCTCCATCCGGACTCGGGCATCGCCCTGGCCTGTGCCGCGGACGGCGAGAAGCTGACAGCCGAATGCTTCGGCGACACCGTCGTCTGGGTGCCCTGGCGCCGCCCCGGCTTCCAACTGGGCCTGGACATCGCCGCGGTGAAGGAGGCCAATCCGCAGTCGATCGGCTGCGTCCTCGGCGGTCACGGCATCACCGCGTGGGGCGCGACGGCGGCCGAGTGCGAGCGCAATTCGCTACACATCATCCGCACCGCAGAGGAATTCCTCACCCGGCAGGGAAAGCCCACCCCCTTCGGCCCGGTCCTCGACGACCACGCCCCGCTCCCCACCCCGGCCCGCCGCCGACGGGCGTCCGAACTGGCCCCGCACGTCCGCGCGCTGGCATCTCAGGACCGCCCGCAGATCGGCCACTTCACCGACACGGACACGGTCCTGGACTTCCTGGCCCGCACGGAACACCCACGCCTGGCGGCCCTCGGCACCTCCTGCCCGGACCACTTCCTCCGCACGAAGATCAGGCCACTGGTCCTGGACCTCCCGCCAAGCACCCCCTTGGAGGAGACGATCGCCCGCCTGAAGGAACTGCACACCGCTTACCGAGAGGAGTACGCGGCGTACTACACCCGCCACGCCGGCCTCGACTCCCCCGCGATGCGCGGCGCCGACCCGGCGATCGTCCTCGTCCCGGGCGTGGGCATGTTCTCCTTCGGCAAGGACAAGCAAACAGCCCGTGTGGCGGGCGAGTTCTACGTAAACGCCATCAACGTGATGCGAGGCGCCGAGTCCGTCTCGGCCTACGCCCCGATCACCGAGTCGGAGAAGTTCCGCATCGAGTACTGGCCCCTCGAAGAAGCCAAGCTCCAGCGCATGACGAAGCCCAAGCCACTGGCCACCCGTGTGGCCCTGGTGACCGGCGCGGGCAGCGGCATCGGCAAGGCGATTGCGCACCGCTTGGCCGCGGAGGGCGCCTGCGTCGTGGTAGCGGACCTGAACGCCGACAACGCGGCGGCGGTGGCAGCCGAGTTGGGCGGCCTGGACAAGGCCATCGCGATCACCGTGGACGTGACGTCGGAGGAGCAGATCACCGACGCCTTCGCCGCCACGGCCCTCGCCTTCGGCGGAGTCGACCTGGTGGTGAACAACGCCGGCATCTCCATCTCCAAGCCCTTCCTGGAGACCACGGCCCGCGACTGGGACCTGCAACACGACATCATGGCCCGCGGTTCATTCCTGGTCTCCCGAGAGGCGGCCCGCATCATGCGGAGCCAGTCCCTGGGCGGCGACATCATCTACATCACGTCGAAGAACGCGGTGTTCGCGGGCCCGAACAACATCGCGTACTCCGCCACGAAGGCGGACCAGGCACACCAAGTCCGCCTCTTGGCAGCCGAGTTGGGCGAGCACGGCATCCGGGTGAACGGCATCAACCCGGACGGCGTTGTCCGCGGCTCAGGAATCTTCGCGGGCGGCTGGGGTGCGCAGCGTGCCGCGACGTACGGGATCGAGGAGGAGAACCTGGGTGAGTTCTACGCCCAACGAACCCTTCTCAAGCGCGAGGTGCTGCCCGAGCATGTGGCGAACGCGGTCTTCGCCCTGACGGCAGGCGACCTGACCCATACGACGGGCCTGCACATACCCGTGGACGCGGGCGTCGCGGCGGCGTTCTTGCGGTAGCCGACCGGGCCCTGCGCCGCACGCGGACCGGAGGGGACGTGTCGGTTTCTCCGCCCGGAGCGCGGTTCCCAGGACTCCGGCGCCGAAGTAGCCAAGCGCTCAGACCGTGATGGCGAGGACGGACACACCAGCGCGGCCCCGCCCCGGGAAACCACGAAGCGAGAACCCGCACCCGGCCACCAACCCAAGTCACCAACTACCGCAAGCCCCATGCCCCACGCCCCATGCCCCATGCCCCATGTCCAGCCACAGCCCTCTGCGAGCGCCCATGCCCAAGGCCCACCACCTCTTCGCCGCGATCGACCTAGGCGCATCCAGCGGACGCGTCATGGTGGCCCAGGCAGGCCCCGACACTCTCACCCTCCAGGAGGCCCACCGCTTCCCCAACCGCCCGGTCCTCGCCGGCGGCACCCTGCACTGGGACATCCTCTCCCTCTACGCCGGGATCCTGGACGGTCTCCGCGCCACAGCCGACACCCCCCTCACCTCCATCGGCATCGACAGTTGGGCAGTCGACTACGGCCTGCTCGACGCGGACGGCGCCCTCCTGGGCAACCCGGTCCACTACCGGGACACCCGCACGGACGGCGTCGCCGCCAAAGCGTGGACGACCATGCCCGCCACCGAGCTCTACGCGAAGACAGGAGTCCAGTACGCCCCCTTCAACACCCTGTACCAACTCATGGCCGCCCAGAACTCCGCCCAACTGGCCGGCGCGAGCGACCTGTTGCTCATCCCCGACCTGCTGACGTACTGGCTGACGGGCGAACTCGGCACCGAGCTGACCAACGCGTCCACGACACAACTCCTCGACCCGGTCACCAAGAACTGGTCGCACGACATCGCGACACGGCTCGACATCGACCTGGAACTGTTCGCACCCCTCCGTCACCCCGGTGATCCAGCGGGACGCTTGCTCCCTCACGTACTAGAGGAGACCGGCCTCGCCACCCCCACCCCCCTGACAGTGGTCGCCTCGCACGACACCGCGTCAGCGATCGCCGCGGTCCCCGCCACAACGGAGAACTTCGCCTACATCTGCACCGGCACGTGGTCCCTGGCGGGCCTGGAACTGACCGCCCCCGTCCGCACCGAGGAGAGCCGCAGAGCCAACTTCACCAACGAGCTGGGCATAGACGGCACGGTCCGCTACCTGCGCAACATCATGGGCCTGTGGCTGCTCCAGGAGTGCCTACGCTCCTGGAACACCGGCACGGGCGAAGGCACCGGCTCCCTCGACCTGGAAACACTCCTGCGCGAAGCGGCCACCACTCCCGCCCTCCGCTCCCTCATCGACGCGGCCGACCCCGCCTTCCTGCCCCCCGGCGACATGCCGCACCGCATCGCCGAGGCCTGCCGGATCGCGGGCCAGCCCGTTCCCGCCACCCCCGCCGAGACGACCCGCTGCATCCTCGACTCGCTGGCGCTGGCCCACCGCCGAGCCATCGACGATGCCCAACGCCTCTCGGGGCGAGCTGTCGACGTCGTCCACATAGTCGGCGGCGGCGCCCGCAACGCGCTGCTCTGCCAACTGACAGCGGATGCCTGCGGACTACCGGTCGTCGCGGGCCCCCCGGAAGCGGCAGCGCTGGGCAACGTACTCGTGCAGGCACGAGCACACGGCCTCATCGGCGACCGCCATGCGATGCGCGCGCTCCTTGCCCGTACTCAGCACCTGACGCGGTACGAGCCGTCCCGCGGCCGAGCCGATCGGGCAGCGTGGGAGGAGGCGTCCCAACGCGTCCCCGCACCATGACTGCCCACCATGACTCCCGCAAAGCGCGCGGAGCGCATACGCTGCATCCATCCGATGATCGACAAGGAGGAACCCGCGATGCGTGTCGCTCTGTTCCTGACCTGTGTCAACGACACGCTCTATCCCGACACAGGCCGAGCGGTGGTGAAACTGCTGACCAGGCTAGGAGTTGAGGTCGACTTCCCGATGGCGCAGACCTGCTGCGGGCAGGCGCACTACAACACGGGTTACCGCCACCAAGCAGAGCCACTTGCTCGTCATTTCTCCGATGTTTTCGGCTCGGACGAGTACGACGCGATCGTGACGCCTTCCGGCTCGTGCGGTGCGATGGTCCGCGAGCTGTACCCCCGCATGGGCGAACGCGCCCACGCCGAGGGCCGAGGAGACGGCCTGGCGGCCACGCTGGCACCGGTCGTCCCCAAGACGTACGAGCTGACGGAGTTCCTGGTGGACATCCTCGGTGTGACGGACGTCGGGGCGTACTACCCGCACACGGTGACGTACCACCCGACCTGCCACGGACTGCGCAGCCTCGGCCTCGGCGACCGCCCCACACAGCTCCTCCGGGCGGTCAAGGGTCTTGAACTCGTGGAACTGCCGGGCGCTGACGAGTGCTGCGGTTTCGGCGGCACCTTCGCGATGAAGAACTCCGATGTCTCAGCGGCGATGGGCACGGACAAAGTACGCAACGCCGAGTCGACCGGTGCCGGGACACTGTGCGCGGCGGACAACTCCTGCCTGATGCACATCGGCGGCACGATGACCCGTCTCAAGAGCGGCGTACGCCCGGTCCACATCGCGAAGATTCTGGCGAGCACAGAAGAGGAGCCCCTCGCATGAGCAGCACGAGCGGCATGAGCGGCATGAGCGACACGAGCGGCACGTTCGTCGGAATGCCCGCCTTTCCGGAGGCGGCCCATGCGGCCGTGGGGAACAAGACTCTGCGCGCCAACCTCCGGCACGCCACCCACACCATCCGCGACAAGCGGGCGAAGGCCGTCTCCGAGCTCTCCGACTGGGCGCAGCTGCGCGAGGCGGGCAAGCGGATCAAGGACGAGACACTGCGCCATCTCGACCGCTACTTGGTCCAGTTGGAGGAGTCGGTCACGGCAGCGGGCGGCACCGTGCACTGGGCGACGGACGCCGACGAGGCGAACCGGATCGTCACGGAGCTCGTGAAGGCCACGGGCGGCAGCGACATCGAGAAGCATGAGGTCGTCAAGGTCAAGTCGATGGCCACGCAGGAGATCGGCCTCAACGAAGCGCTGGAGGCCGAGGGCATCCACGCGTACGAGACCGATCTCGCCGAACTCATCGTGCAGCTCGGCAAGGACCGCCCCTCACACATCCTCGTGCCCGCCATCCACCGTAACCGCGGCGAGATCCGCGAGATCTTCGCGCGTGAGATGGGCGAGTGGGGCCGCCCTGCCCCGGAGGGCCTCACGGACACCCCCGCCGAACTCGCCGAGGCCGCCCGGCTGCATCTCCGTGAAAAGTTCCTGCGGGCCAAGGTCGGTGTCTCCGGGGCGAACTTCATGGTCGCCGAGACGGGCACCATGGTCGTCGTCGAGTCGGAGGGCAACGGCCGTATGTGCCTCACGCTCCCCGAGACGCTGATCTCGGTCGTCGGCATCGAGAAGGTCGTGCCGACCTGGCGGGACCTGGAGGTCTTCCTCCAGACGCTCCCCCGCTCGTCGACGGCGGAGCGCATGAACCCGTACACGTCGATGTGGACGGGTACGACGGACCCCGACACGGCCGACGGCCCCCGCGACTTCCACCTCGTGCTCCTCGACAACGGCCGCACCGACACCCTCGCCGACGAGGTGGGCCGCCAGGCACTGCGCTGCATCCGCTGCTCGGCCTGCCTCAACGTCTGCCCGGTGTACGAGCGGGCCGGAGGCCACGCGTACGGCTCGGTCTACCCGGGTCCCATCGGAGCGATCCTCAGTCCCCAACTCCGCGGCACACAGAGTGAGATCGACGCCTCGCTCCCCTACGCGTCGTCGCTCTGCGGTGCCTGCTACGAGGTGTGTCCGGTAGCCATCGACATCCCCGAAGTCCTCGTTCATCTGCGGGAGCGCGTCGTCCAGGGCGGCCCGGTGATACGGCACGGCACGAAGGTGACGCTACGGCCCGCGAAGGGCCATGCCGCGGAGCGGGCGGCGATGCGGGCGGCGGGCTTGGCGTTCGCCCGCCCGGGGGCACTGCGGATGGGGCAGCGCCTCGCGTCAAAGACCCGGCGCCTTCATCCCCGCACGCTTCCCGGCCCCGGCCGGGCGTGGAGCGCGACGCGGGACCTGCCGAAGGTGCCGGCGGAGCCGTTCCGCGACTGGTGGCGGCGTACGAATGGCGGCCAGGCGGCGATGCCGGAGAAGGGCGACAAGCAGTGAGCAGCAGCAGGGACCAGATCCTGGGCCGAGTCCGGCGAGCGCTGGCCGACGTACACGACGAAGCACACGCCGACCCCCACGACGGCGAGAAGAAGGACGCCTACGACACCGCCGTCCCCCGCGACTACCTGCGCGAGCACGGCCACCGCACCACCGAGCAGACCATCGAGCTGCTGGCGGAGAACCTCGCCGACTACCGCGCGCTCGTGCACCGCTGCACGGCCGATGAGCTCCCTGAGCTGCTCACGCGCCTGCTCGCGGCACGGGGCGCGCGGACCGTGCTCGTACCGCCAGGGCTGCCGCCGCACTGGCTCGATGCCGCCGAAGCGACCCGTGTCGACGACTGTGCCGCGAGCACCCCGAGCGATCTTGACGAGGTCGACAGCGTCGTCACGGGGTGCGCGGTCGCCGTCGCCGAGACCGGCACGATCGTCCTGGACGGCGGCCCCGATCAGGGCCGTCGCCGCATCACGCTCGTCCCCGATCACCACATCTGTGTCGTGCGGGTCCCGGACCAGGTGGTTGCCTCCGTCCCGCAGGCACTCGAACGGCTCGACCCCGCCCGCCCGCTGACCTGGATCTCGGGACCGTCCGCCACCAGCGACATCGAACTGGACCGGGTGGAGGGCGTGCACGGCCCGCGCACTCTGGAGGTGGTGCTGGTGAGCGGAGTCCGAGGGCCGCAGCTAGCGTGAGTGCATGATCCGGTTCGAGCAGGTGAGCAAGCGCTATCCGGACGGCACGATGGCCGTGGACGGTCTCTCCTTCGAGGTCGCGCAGGGTGAACTGGTCACGCTCGTCGGACCGTCCGGGTGCGGCAAGACGACCACGATGATGATGGTGAACCGCCTCATCGAACCGACCGCGGGCCGCATCTTCGTGAACGGCGAGAACATCGCGGACGTCGACCCGGTCCAGCTGCGCCGCCGTATCGGCTATGTCATTCAGCAGGTGGGGCTCTTCCCGCACCGGACGATCCTCGACAACACGGCGACCGTGCCCGCGCTGGTCGGCTGGAAGAAGACGAAGGCGCGGGCACGGGCGGCCGAATTGCTCGACCTGGTGGGCCTCGACCCCAAGACGTACGGTCCCCGCTACCCCGAGCAGTTGTCCGGCGGCCAGCGCCAGCGTGTCGGCGTGGCGCGTGCGCTCGCCGCCGATCCGCCCGTGCTCCTCATGGACGAGCCGTTCGGGGCGGTCGACCCGGTGGTGCGGGAGCAGTTGCAGGACGAGTTCCTGCGGATGCAGGCGACGGTCCGCAAGACGGTGCTCCTGGTCACGCACGACATCGAGGAGGCCGTCAGGCTCGGTGACCGGATCGCGGTGTACGGGGAGGGGCGCATCGAGCAGTACGACACGCCCGGGGCGGTGCTCGGCACTCCGGCGACGCCCTACGTCGCCGAGTTCGTGGGCGCCGACCGGGGCCTGAAGCGGCTCTCGGTCACCGAGATCCAGCCGGACGACCTGGAGCAGCCGGTGGTGGTCCGGCCCGACGAGTCCGCCGCGCAGGCCGCCGCCCGGCTGCGCGAGCACGACGCCCGGTGGGCCGTCGTCCTGGACACGGGCGGGGATCTGCACGGCTGGGTCGGCGTCGACGAGGTGACCCGGGCCGGTGAGGGCGGCAGGGTCGGCGATCTGGCCCACCGTATGAACGCCTGGGTCAAGGTCGGCGCCCCGCTCAAGCAGGCCTTCGGCGTGATGCTCCAGCACGACGCGGGCTGGGTCGCGGTCCTCGACGGGGCGCGCTTCCTCGGCGTACTGACCCCGGCGAAACTGCACGAGGCCCTGCGCCGCTCGGTGGACGCGGACGCGCAGGGCGTGCCGCGGGACCAGGTGGAGTTCGACTCCGTGGCTGACGCCTGAGCCGCACCGAGGACTGGCTACAGCAGCCCCTTCTCCTCCAGAAAGGTCCGCGCGACGTCCTGCGGGAGGCGGCGCCAGCTGTCCACCTGTTCGTTCATGGCGGCCAGGTCCGCCGTCGTCAGTACCGAGTTGAGGCGGCCGAGCGCCTTCGCGACGCCCTCGCTGCCCGCGCGGGAGCGGTTGACGACCGGGACGATGTAGTCGGCGTTCTGGAGGTTCTTGTCGTCCTTCAGGAGGACGAGGCCGAAGTTGTCGAGGGTGGCATCCGTCGACGTCGTCAGGACCATCTGGTCCTGGCCGCTCTGCACGGCCTTCTTGGCCTGGGTCGTGCCCACGCCCTTGGGGTCGACGGAGGTGATGTCGATGCCGTAGACCTTCTTCAGGCCGGGTTCGCAGTACGGGCGTTGCACGCATTCGTCGCCCGCGGCGAGGCGAACTCGCAAGCCTGACTTCCCGAGGTCGCTCAATGTCTTCAGTCGGTGCTGCTGTGCGTAGGACGAGGTGACGGCGAACGCGTTCTGGTCGACGGCCTTGCCCGCGTCGAGGACGGTGAGACCGCGCGGAGTGGCGAGGCCGCGCAGGGATCGCATGGTGCCATCGAGGTCGGGTGAGCCGACCGGCGCCGCGTCCGCGCCGTTCTTCTTGGCGTTCAGCCAGTCCGCGAACGTCGCCGCGTACTCGGGCACGACGTCGATCTGTCCGGCTTCCAGGGCGGGTTCGTACAGCTCGCGATTGGCCACGGAGAGGATTTCCGTACCGTATCCGGCCTTCTTCAGGAGCAGGGAGTACATCTGGGCGAGCAGATCACTCTCGGTGAATCCCGCCGAGCCGATGACCAGGTGATGGCTGTCGCCGGGAGGTGCGGTGACCTCGCCCTGGGTTTCCAGGGACGGTCCCGACGCACAGCCGGACAGCAGCAGCGCGATCCCGGCCGCAGCAGCCGTCACGCCCCGTCCCGTGCACCGCCTCATCCGGTCCGCCCTCTCCCCCGCGCCCCTCCAGGGGCAAGCCGCTCACCGACCTCGAAGATCCCTTCCACCACCAGCGCGAACACCGCGACCAGCACGGCCCCCGCCACCACCTGGGGCGTACTCGCGAGGTTGAAGCCCGCCGTGATGATCCGGCCGAGGCCCCCGCCACCAGCGAGCGCCGCGATCGTGGCGGTGGCGACGAGCTGCACGGCGGCGATCCGCACCCCGCTCAGGACCAGCGGCATCGCGAGCGGCAGTTCGACCCGCCAGAGCATCTGCCGCCCCGTCATTCCCATGCCACGCGCGGCCTGCACGACGCTGCGGTCGACGCCGCGCATCCCGACGTACGCGTTGGTGAGCAGCGGTGGCACGGCGAAGAGGACCAGGGCCACGACCGTCGGCCCCTCGCCCCAGCGTCCGATCGGTGTGAGGAGCAGCAGGACGAGGACCGCGAAGGTCGGCACCGCGCGGCCGATGTTGGAGATGTTGACCGCGAGCGCACCGCCCCTGCCGAGATGGCCGAGGACGAGCGCGACCGGCAGCGCGATCAGACAGCTCAGGAGCAGGCACACCACCGTGAGGACGAGGTGCTGGGTGAGCCGGTGCCAGATGCCGTCGTCGCCCGCCCAGTGCGCCGAGTCCGTGAGCCACTGCCAGGCATCGCTGATGGTGTTCATGAGCGGACCGCCCTCGTCCACGGAGTGAGGATCCGCTGCACGCCCAGGAGCAGCAGATCGGCAAGCACGGCGATGACGACACACAGTACGGATGCGGTCAGGACCTGTGCCTTGAAGTACGTGTTCATGCCCGCGTAGATGAGGTTGCCGAGCCCGCCGAAGCCGACGATCGCGCCGACCGTGACGAGGGAGACCGCGGAGACGGTGGCGATGCGCAGGCCCGCCATCGCGGCGGGCAGGGCGAGCGGCAGTTCGACGGTGAGCAGGAGCCGGATCGGCCCGTAGCCCATGCCTCGGGCGGCCTGCCGGGTGTCCTCGGGGACGGCGCGCAGACCGGCCAGGATGTTGCGGACGAGCAGGGTGAGCGAATACAGGACGAGTCCCGCGACCACCAGGGACGCGGACAGGCCGTACATGGGAAGCAGCAGCGAGAACATCGCGAGCGACGGGATCGTGTAGAGGATGGTGGTGACGCCGAGGACCGGTCCCGCCGCAAGGGCCCAGCGGCGGGCCACCACGGCCAGCGGCACGGCGATGACGAGCGCGATCAGGACGGAGACCGCGGTCAGCTCCAGATGCTGGAGCACCGCGTCGAGGATGATCTGACGGCGGGTGCTCAGATACTCACCGCAGATCCACTCGTTGCGCGCGAGGCAGTCGTCCGGGGGCGCGGTCACCTGTCCATTCCAGCGGCCAAGGGTGGGGGACGGCGCGTTCTGGTCCCCCGTACGGGCGACGATCCGGCCGTGCCGGTCAGCCTGTCGGGGCCATCAACCCTGTTGCCGCGCCTGTCCCAGCGAGGGACCATGCCGGGATGCGATTCTCGATCAACCTTCCCAACTTCGGTGACTTCGCCGATCCCAGGACTGTGGCCAAGGTCGCCGTGGCAGCCGAACAGGCGGGCTGGGACGCGGTGTTCGTCTGGGATCACGTCGTGCACGACAAGCGCCAGCGTCAGGGGCAGCCCTTCGGGGACCCCTGGATGCTGCTCACCGCCGCCGCGTTGGCGACTTCCCGGATCGGGCTCGGCACGCTGGTCACGCCGGTTGGCCGACGGCGCCCGCACCAACTGGCCCGCCAGGTGGCCACCCTGGACGCCCTCAGCGGCGGGCGGGTGATCTTCGGTACGGGGCTCGGCGGTCCGATCGACGACGAGTACGGCAGCTTCGGCGAGCCCACCGACCCGGTCGTGCTCGCCGAGCGCCTGGACGAGGGCCTCGACCTGATGCGGCGCTACTGGTCGGGCGAACCGGTGAACCACGAGGGGCGCCACTACCAGGTCCGGGACGTGACCTTGCTGCCCGCCACGGTGCGACGCCCGCACCCTCCTGTGTGGGTCGGCGGATTCTGGCCGCGCCGTCCCCCGATGCGCCGGGCCGCCCGCTGGGACGGCGCGGTCCCGTTGTTCACCGACGCCCTGCATGGACAGGCGCCGCCCGTCGACCAGGTCCGCGACCTGGTCACCTACGTCCACAAGCACCGCGAGGCCCCGCGGTCGAGCCCTTTCGAGATCGTCCTGGGCGGGGCGAGCCCTGCCGACAACGCCAAGGCTCACGACCTGATCGGGCCGCTGATCGACGCCGGTGCCACCTGGTGGGACGAGCGGCAGCTCCAGACCAGCGACGACCTCCACCGGCTCGCACCGGTGCTGCGCCGCGTCGAGCAGGGCCCGCCCACCTTCTGACATCTCCTTCAACTACACATAAAGGAAAAATAAGAGCAGAATGGATATGCGCGACATCACGCCGCGCGGCGTGACCAGGCCTGCATGAATCAGAGGAGACGAGTCTCATGGCCGACGTCTCACACAGGGGAGACATAGCCGCTCACCCTGACGTATCCGAAATGCGGGATCGGTACGCCCGCGTACTCGGTGGACGCGATGTGGCACTCGTGGACGGTCCTGTGTTCCTCACAGGCCTGTTCTGTGCCATCTCCCCCTGGGTGGTCCACTTCACCGGAAGCCAGCCCGTCCTCACGACGCACAACCTCATCATGGGCATCGCGATCGGCCTGCTCGGCCTCGGGTTCACCGTCGCACCGGCCAGGATGTACGGCCTGAGCTGGGCCATGTGCGCCATGGGTGTATGGATGATCGTCTCGCCGTGGGTCGTCGGCGACAGCCCTGACACGGGCGTCATCCTCACCAACATCATCATCGGCGGCCTCACCTTCCTGCTGGGGCTCGCATGCACCGGAGCGGCGGCGAAGGAGAGCCGGAAGGCGGATTCGACCTGACGGAGAAGGACTGCGGCGGCCCCCGGATCGGCGGAGAGCCGGGAGCCGCCGCCGGCAGTACAGCGCCGTGGACCGCGTAAGGCCGTGTCAGGCGGCGCGTTCCACGCGCCCCCGGTGGCCGCGGATGATGTCGGCGTACCGGTGGCCGCTGCCCTTGATGGTGCGGCGCTGCGTCGCGTAGTCGACGTGGACGAGGCCGAACCGCTTGTGGTAGCCGTAGGCCCACTCGAAGTTGTCGAGCAGCGACCACGCGTAGTACCCGGCGAGCGGCGCCCCTTTGCGTGCTGCGCTCGCGCAGGCGGCGAGATGCCGGATCAGGTAGTCGGTGCGCTCCGGGTCGTCGACGGTTCCGTCGGGTCGTACGACGTCGGGGTAGGACGAGCCGTTCTCGGTGACGTACAGCTTGCGCGCCCCGTACTCGTTCGTGAGGCGCAGCAGGAGTGTCTCGATGCCGTTCGCGTCGATCTCCCAGTCCATGCCGGTGCGGGGCACCCCGTCTCGGCGCACTTGGTGGGCGTGCGGCGCGGGTCCCGCGGGATCGTCGGAGACCACGGCCGGGAAGTAGTAGTTCAGGCCGAGCCAGTCGAGCGGCTGCGCGATCGTCGCCAAGTCGCCCGCGCGCTCGGGGAGTTCGACCCCGTAGACCTCACGCATGTCGTCGGGGAAGCCGCGGCCGTGGACCGGGTCCAGCCACCAGCGGTTGGTGTGGCCGTCGACGCGTCGGGCGGCCGCGATGTCCTCGGGGCGGTCGCTCGCGGGCTCGACCGTGGAGAGGTTGTTGACGATGCCGACCTGCGCGCCGGGCACCGCGGCGCGGATCGCCTGGGTGGCGAGGCCGTGCCCGAGCAGCAGGTGGTAGGACGCGCGTACGGCGGCGGTCAGGTCGGTCAGGCCCGGTGCCATCCGGCCTTCGAGGTGGCCGATCCAGGCCGAGCAGAGGGGTTCGTTGAGTGTGGCCCACTGGGTGACGCGGTCGCCGAAGCGCGCGGCGGCGACGGACGCGTACGCGGCGAAGTGCTCGGCCGTCTCGCGCTCGGGCCAGCCGCCGCGGTCCTGGAGGACTTGCGGCAGGTCCCAGTGGTAGAGGGTCACGGAGGGGGTGATGCCCGCTTCGAGCAACCCGTCGATCAACTGGTCGTAGAAGTCAAGGCCCTTGGCGTTGGACGGCCCGTCTCCGCCGGGCACGACGCGCGGCCAGGCGAGGGACAACCGGTAGGCGTCGGTGCCCAGTTGCTTCATCAGCGCGATGTCCTCGCGCCAGCGGTGGTAGTGGTCGCAGGCGAGGTCGCCGTGGTCGTCGTTGTCGATCTTTCCGGGGGTGTGCGAGAAGGTGTCCCAGATCGAAGGGGAACGGCCGTCCTCGGTGACGGCTCCTTCTATCTGGTACGCCGATGTGGCCGTGCCCCACGCGAAATCGTGCGGGAGTGCGGCGAGGTCGATGAGCTCGGACACGGACGTCCTCTCAGACGTAAGGGGATCAGGCAGAAGGGGAGGGATCACTTGACGGCTCCGGCGGTGAGACCGGCGACCAGATAGCGCTGGAGCAGGAGGAACCCGGCGACCACAGGCACGCTCACGACCAGCGAGGCGGCCATGATCTGGTTCCAGTAGACGTCGTTCTGGGTGGAGTAACCCTGGAGGCCGATGGCGAGGGTGCGGGTGGCGTCGTTCGTCATGACCGACGCGAAGAGCACTTCCCCCCACGCGGTCATGAACGCGTAGACGGCGACCGCGACGATGCCGGGGATCGCGGTCGGCACGACCACCCGGAAGAGCGCACCGAGCGGCCCGCAGCCGTCGACGAGCGCCGCCTCGTCAAGGTCGCGCGGCACCGAGTCGAAGTACCCGATCAGCATCCAGATCGAGAACGGCAGCGAGAAGGTCAGATAGGTGAGGATGAGTCCGGCCCGCGAGCCGAACAGGGCGATCCCCGTGGCGTTGCCGATGTTGACGTACATGAGGAACAGCGGAAGCAGGAACAGGATGCCGGGGAACATCTGGGTGGACAGGACCGTCACCGTGAAGACGCGCTTGCCGCGGAACTGGTAGCGGCTGACGGCATAGGCGGCGAAGACGGCGATCACCACCGAGCAGACCGTGGCAGCGCCCGCCACGATCAGCGAGTTCATGAAGTACTTCGCCAGCGGGACGGTCTTCCAGATGTCGATGTACGGGCGGACCGTGAGCCCGCTCGGCATCCAGCGGAACTTGCCCGACACGTCCTCGAGGGGCTTCAGCGAGCTGGACACCATCACGAATACGGGAAGCAGCACGAAGCCCGTGAGCAGGGTCAGGAAGATCCTCCGTGACCAGAGGAACGAGCGGGGCGCCGCCATCGGCGACCGGGGCCGCGCCGCGGTGTGGGTCCTAGGCATCGGCGGACTTCCTCTCGCGTGACGTGACCCGCAGATAGACGCCCGTCACCGCGAGCAGGAACAGGAGCAGCAGGACCGACATGGCGGAGCCGGTGCCGAAGTTCCAGGTGGCGAACGAGGATTGGTAGATGTGGATCGAGATCAGGTCCGCCGCTTCGGGTGCCGACCGGCCGAACAGGACGTACGGCGTGTTGAAGTCGTTGAACGTCCACAGAAACAGGACGAGCACGAGGACCTGGTTGACGGGCCGCAAGGACGGCAGGGTGATGCGGCGGATCTGCTGCCACACTCCCGCCCCGTCGAGGGCTGCCGCCTCGTACATCTCTCTGGGGATGTTCTGCAGCCCGGCCATCATGATGAGGAAAGCGAAGGGCCAGCCCTTCCACACGGACACGGTCAGCAGCGCGACGAAACTGTTGTCACCGATGAGCCAGAACGGGGCACTGTCGGTGAGGCCGAGCTGTTCGTGCAGCACGTGGTTGATCAGGCCGTTGTCACGCTGGAACATGAAGCCCCAGGTGATCACGGCGGCGTACACGGGCAGTGCGTACGGGACGAGGAAGAGCGCCCGGAGGAAGCCCCGTCCCTTGAACGCCTCTTGCAGGTAGATCGCTGCCGCCGTCCCGATCAGCCAGCAGAGGCCGACCGAGAGCAGCGTGAAGACGCAGGTGACGAGGAACGAGTGCAGCAGCGCCTCGCCCACCGGTGCGTCGAAGTCGACCGAGACCTTGTAGTTGTCCAGGCCCGACCAGGGGGCGGCGCCCCAGTCGCGGATGAAGAACTGGGTGAGCTCCTTGAAGCTCATCACGACGCCGATGACGATCGGCAGGAGATGGACGAGGAGTTCGAGGAGGAGGGCGGGCAGGAGCAGGAGGTACGGGAGGCCGATGCGGCGCAGCCGTCCGGGGCGGCGGCGCTGGCCCGGCTGTGTCTCCGGGGCGTTCACGGACGGCTCCTTGGCATCCTGAACAGTGGTCGTAGTCCCAGTGGCCGTAGTCCCAGTGGTCACAGTTGCCCCAACAGTCCCAGCAGTCCCAGTTGTCACGGTCGTATCACTCACTGCTGGGACATCTGCAGCTGAGCCTTGACCAGTTCGGCCTTCACCGACGCGGTGGTCACCTCACCGCCATCCGCGGCGTCCGCGAAGAGATTCTTGACGGCGGTGCCGACCCCTGTCTCGAACTGCGACTCGTTGGCCACCTGAGGAAGGGGCGCGGCGCTCTTGGCGAGGGTGTCGCGCAGGACCTTCAGCTCGGGGCGGTCGAAGGCGGCGTCCTCCTGTGCGGCCTTGACGGGCGGGACCGAGCCGTAGGACTTGCAGAGGATCTTCTGTTCCGCGTCGCTCGTCATGAACTTCATGAACTTGAGCGAGCCGTCGATGTTCTTGGTGTTCTTGAAGACGGCCATGTTGATCCCGGCGACCATCGAGTTGGTGGCCTTGCCCGCGCCCGGCGTGCCGGACTCCACCGGAACGGGCGCCACGCCCCACTCGTCGTCGCCCATGCCCTGCGACTTGAAGGTGGTGGCGGCGGCCTGCCACAGCACCATCGCCGTCTTGTCCTTGGCGAAGTCGCTCAGGGACTGGTTCTGCGCGTACTCGGCGTTGCCCGGGGCAACGATCTTGTCCTTCGCCATCATGTCGACGTACTGCTTCACGGCAGCGACCGCGCCGTCGGAGGTGAAGTCGGGCTTGCCGTCCTTGGTGAAGAAGTCGGCGCCGTGCTGCTTGCCGAGGGCGAAGACCTGGTGGATGTTGTTGGCGAGGTTCGCGCCCTCCGCGCCCAGGGCCCATTTACCGCCCTTGGAGATCTTCTTGCCGTCCTCGACAAGCTCGTCCCAGGTGGCGGGCGGCTTCTCCACCCCGGCCTCCTTGAACATCTTTTTGTTGTAGTAGAGGGCGTACGCCATCGAATACAACGGCACGGCGGCCGGGTCCTTGTCGGGCGCTCCGGCCGAGCCGAGCGCGGACTCCACGAACCGGTCCTTGCCGCCGATCTTGGCGAAGTTCTTCTCGTCCCAGGGCAACAGGGCGCCACTGGCCTGCAGTGACGCGCTCCAGGTGTTGCCGATGTTCAGGACGTCGGGGCCCTGCCCCGAGGTCGTCGCGGTCAGGATCCGGTTGAGCAGTTCCGACCAGGGGATGACCTCGAGCTTCACCTTGATCCCCGTCTGCTTCTCGAACTTGGCGAGTTCGGGCTTGAGGATCTTCTTGTCCGCCTCGAGGTTGGGTCCTTGGTTCGACGCCCAGTACGTCAGGGTCTTCGGCGAGTCGTTGGACCCCGCACCGCCCGTCGTCGAACCACCGCCGCAGGCGGACGCGGTGAGGGCGAGCGAGAGGGTGGCGGCGCCGACGGCGGCGGCTCGGAATCTGCGCATGGCTCCAGGTGTCCCTTCCGGAGGGAGTCATGGGGCGGATGGCTCAGCGCCGGGTTCGGACCCGCGCTGTGTTCAACTCTTGAATGACCTCATGACTTAATTTAGGACGTGAGTTAAACCGGCAGGGAAGATACCGTCAAGAGGTCACACAGGACCAACTTCGAGGCAGAGCACGCCGGAAGGAACCACATGGCTGGGCAGCGCAACGGGCGTACGGTGCACGACCTGCGGCGGGAGAACCGCGCCGCCGTACTCCAGCGGTTGTACTTCGACGGACCGATGAGCCGCTTCACGCTCGGGCCCGCCACCGGACTGAGTTCAGGTTCCATCAGCAACGTCGTGGCCGATCTCGTGGCGGAGGGGTGGGTGGAGGAGGCAGGCAGCGTGGAGTCCGACGGCGGGCGGCCGCGTACGCTGCTGCGCGTCGCGCCGAGCCGCGGACGGCTGATCGGCGTGGACGTCGGCGAGACCCGCGTACGCGTCGAGCTCTTCGACCTTTCCCTCTCCGAACTCGCCCGCGCGGAACGGCCGTTGACCCTGAAGGGCCACGACGTCGGCGGAATCGCCGCACACATCAGCGACGGCATCCGCGAGGTCCTCGGCGCGACGGACGTCACCGACGAAGGGCTCCTCGGCGTCGGGATCGGCGTCCCCGGAGTCGTCGCGCGCGACAGTGAACTCGGCGCGCTTGTGCACGGCCAGACCATCGACTGGGACGCGGTCCCGCTGGAGTCACTCCTCCGGGAGTCCGGCCAACTCCCCGACTCCGTCCCGTACTTCATCGACAACGGCGCCAAGACGCTCGGCCAGGCCGAGATGTGGTTCGGCGCCGGGCGCGGCACACGCAACGCGGTGGTGGTCCTGTTCGGCTCGGGCGTCGGCGCCTGCGTCGTCACCGAGGATCTGGCGCAGGGCCGCGCCCTCGAGTGGGGGCATCTCACCGTTCGCGTGCAGGGCAGACGGTGCCGGTGCGGGGCACTCGGCTGCCTGGAGGCGTACGCGGGGGCCGAGGCGCTGCTCGAACGGTGGCAGGAGGCGGGTGGGCGTCCGCCCGGGGGCGTGGACGAGGAGAGCGCGCTCACCGCGATGCTCAGCGCCGCCCATCCGGAGGGCGACGGTGCGGCCCCCGACCCGACGGCTCTGCTGGTCCTGGAGGAGACCGCCGAGTACCTGGGCGCGGGGCTCTCCGATCTGATCAACCTCTTCCAGCCGGAGCGGATCATCGTCGGCGGCTGGGCAGGACTCCAGCTCGGGCAGCGGTTCCTGACCGCGGTGAAGCGCTACATCCCCACCTACGCCCTGGCCTACCCGGCGGGGCGCGTCACCATCGGCCTGGGCCGCCTCGGCCCGGACGCGGTGACGGTCGGGGCGGCGACGCTCCCGCTCGCCGACTTCTTCGCGCGGGGCGGGCGGCGCGCGGCCCCGGTACGCGAGGCCGAACTACCGGGCTGGCAGGCCGCGTTGGAGGGGCGTTCGCCGAAGTGATGGCTAGTGGGGAGTAGGCGGGTGCGGGAGCGTCAGGGCTTCCGCACTGCTGCGCTTCTGGCTCACGAGTGGGCGGTTCCGGCTTGCGCCGGAGCCGCCCACTCGCGCTTTCACCCCTTGACCAATCGCCTTGACCTGCCGCCTTGACCTGCCGCCTTGACCTGCCGACGCGATAGGTACACACTCACGTTAGAGGTTATAACTACAGCTTTACCGAGAAGCGCACCGGGAGACGTCATGTGGGAGCGGCAGACGATGAGCGAGCGGCACAACGACAAGGAGCTCGCGATGACCGAGGTCGTCCTGCCCGGAGCGGTCGAGCCGGAGGGGCTCGAGGTCCGGCAGACAGCGGCGCCGGTTCCGGCGGCCGGTCAGGTTCTGCTGGCCATGGAGGCGACGGGGATCTCGTTCGCCGAGCAGCAGATGCGGCGCGGCAAGTACTTCGACCAGCCGCCCTACCCCTTCGTCCCCGGGTACGACGTGGTGGGCCGCGTCGTCGCGGTGGGCGCCGGAGCGGATCAGGGGCTTGCCGGACGACGGTTCGCGGCGCTGACGAAGACCGGCGGGTGGGCCAGCCAGGTGGTCGTGGAAGCCGCCGATCTGGTCGAGGTACCCGAGTCCGTCGCGTCAACCGACGCCGAGACCCTCGTCGTCAACGGCATCACGGCCTGGCAGATGCTGCACCGCATCGCCAAGGCCGAGCGAGGACAGACCATCCTGGTGCTCGGCGCGAACGGCGGGGTCGGAACCACCCTCGTACAGCTGGCCCGCCAGGCGGGAGTACGTGTGATCGGCACGGCTTCACCGCGGCACCACGATGCCCTGCGCGCTCTCGGCGTAGCGCCCGTCGACTATCGCGATCCCCAACTCACCACGCGTCTGCGGGCGTTGGCACCGAACGGAGTCGACGCCGTTTTCGATCACGTGGGCGGCGATGGCATCGTGGACTCGTTCCACATGCTCGCACCCGGCGGCACCCTCGTCTCGTACGGCACCGCCTCCACCCGCGATGTCACCGGCTCGTCGAAGGCGCCCGTCCTGAAGCTGCTCGCACGCCTCGCTTACTGGAATCTGCTGCCCAACTCACGTCACGCGCACTTCTTCAACATCTGGGCCGGCAAGAAGAAGGCAGACGTCTTCCGCGCCCGGCTTCGCGAGGACCTCTCCCAGGTCTTCGCGCTGCTCGCCGACGGAGCCATCGAGGCGCAGATCGCCGACCGGATCCCGCTGTCCCGGGTCGCGGACGCGATGCGGCTCGCCGAGTCCGGCACGGTCGCGGGCAAGGTGGTCCTGGTTCCCGACGCGGCGGCATGAGGCCCCACGGGCTCACGGACCGCGTAGCCGCTTCCCGACGCGGGTCGCGCCGCGGCGCACCCCTGCCGAAGAAGCGGTATGCACTCGATGACCTCGAAGAACCCACTGCTCGACCGGGCCGCCGCCTTCCTCTTCCCGGATACCGATGACCATTACGGCGTACTGCCGCCGCTCCTCATCCTGTTGACCTTCGTCACGGGCCTAGGGCCCTTCTGATGGATCTCCGCGGCTTCGCGACGCCCGGCACGCACCCTCGGCGCACAGCGCAAAGGGACAGGCGGCTCCGCCACGTGACCCTTCACACCGCACGCCGAGGGCACGCAACGACCGGACGAGGCCCCCGAAGAGGTCAGGCAGCAGCAGCGCCGGCCTGCTCCGTGAGGCGGGTGACGACCTCGGTGAGGGCCGTGGTCACCTCGGCATCGTCGGCCGGGTGCGTTTCGGCGAAGCGCGTGAGGGATGCCGGGATGGAGAGCTTGGCGTCCTCCAGGACCGCGCCGCCGGCCAGACCCGCGGCCTTGCGGGCCTCGTCCTGCGCCCATACGCCGCCGTACTGGCCGAACGCGGTGCCGACCACGGCGACCGGCTTGCCGGAGATCGCGCCCGCGCCGTACGGACGGGACAGCCAGTCGATCGAGTTCTTCAGGACGGCGGGCATGGTGCCGTTGTACTCGGGCGAGAACAGGAGGAAGGCGTCGACGCCGCCCGCCACCTCGCGCAGCCGGGCCGCGGCGGCCGGGACGCTGCCTTCGGCGTCGATGTCCTCGTTGTAGAAGGGCACCTCCGCGAGACCCTCGTACAGCTCGATCTCCACACCAGCGGGCGCATGCTTGGCGGCGGCCTCGGCGAGCTGGCGGTTGTGGGAGCCGGCGCGGAGGCTGCCGACGAGCGCAAGGATGCGTACTGACATGGGGAAACTCCTGAAAGTGCGTACAGAACTGCGGGACTCATGAACTCATGTGCGGAATCAACCGGACCGGGGTCCGTTTAAAGTTGTACCACCTAAGTGGACCGCGGTCCACTTGTCGGCCCGCAGCGCTACCCTGGACCCATGACCGGCCCCACTCCCCCTCTGCCGCCCTCACCCGAAAGTCCGGGCGGGGTGCCGGAACTCGTCCTCACCCCCCTCGGCGAACCGCCGTTGCTCAGGGCCGACGCGGCGCGCAACCGCACACGCCTGCTCGATGCCGCCGCGCGGCTGATGGCCGGATGCGGGGCCGCGCAGCTGACCATGGACGCGGTGGCGGTGGCTGCCGGTGTCGGCAAAGGGACGGTCTTCCGGCGCTTCGGCGACCGCACCGGGCTCCTCGTCGCCCTCCTTGACCACCGCGAGCAGCAGCTCCAGGCCGCCTTCCTCACGGGTCCGGCGCCGCTCGGCCCCGACGCCCCGCCCCTGGAGCGCCTGCACGCCTTCGGCCCCGCCCTCATCCGGCACGAACGCGAGCACCACGAACTGATCCTGGCCTCCAGGACCGACCCCCTGCGCACGTACGCCGTCCCGGCGAACCGGCTGCGCCTCACCCACGTCACGATGCTGCTGCGCCAGGCAGGCGCGGCGGGCGACGCCGAACTCCTCGCGCACACCCTGCTCGGATCCATCGACAGCGTCCTCGTCCACCACCTGACCGCCGAGCGCGGCATGTCGCTCGACCGCGTGGACGCCGCCTGGCACGACCTCGTCGCACGGCTGGCGCCCTAGCCGCCGCCGGACGGCCGGACCGGCTCAGCCGGGCAGCCCGCGGTACGTACGGCGGTACGCGGCCGGCGTCGTGCCAAGCAGACGGTGGAAGTGCTGACGCAGGCTGTCTCCCGTGCCGAGCCCCGCGCGTTCGGCGACGGTGTCGACGGGCAGGTCCGTGGTCTCCAGGAGCGTGCGGGCGTGGGTGACCCGCTGCTGGTTGAGCCATTTCAAGGGGGTGGTGCCCACCTCGCGGGCGAAGTGGCGTTCGAAGGTGCGTACGCTCATGCCCGCGCGGGCCGCGAGCTCGGCGATCGGCAACGGCCGGTCGAGACGGGTCAGGGCCCAGTCGAGCACCGGAGCAAGGCCGACGACCGAGGCCGAAGTGGTTTGCCCAGACGGCGACTTGGGTCTGGCGTACTGCGCCTGATCGCCCTCCCGGTGCGGGGCCACCACCATCCGGCGGCCCACTTCGGCGGCGACAGTGGCGCCATGATCGCCCCGCACGATGTGCAGGCACAGGTCGAGCGCGGCCGCCGTGCCCGCGCTGGTCAGGATGGAGCCGTCGTCGATGTAGAGGGCGCGGTCGTCGACCCTGACGTCCGGGTGGCGGCGGCGCAGCTCGTCGGCGTACATCCAGTGGGTGGCCACCTCACGGCCCGCCAGCAGACCGGCCGCCGCGAGGACGAACGCGCCCGAGCACAGGGAAGCGATCCGGGCGCCCCGGGCATGTGCGGAACAGAGCGCGTCGAGGAGCGCCGCGGGCGGTTCGTATCCGTCCATCACACAGGCCGGGACGATCACCAGGTCGGCCGAGGCCAGGGCCTCCAGGCCGTGCGAGCTCTCCATCCGCAGCCCGCCCACGGCGTGGTGCGCACCCGGCACGGTCTGGCACAGCACCAACTCGTATCCCGGCGAGGGGATTTCCCCACCGTCTTGACCGAACACCGCGCAGGGCACGGCCAGTTCGAAGAGGGACGACGGTGAGAGGAGGGTGACGGCCACACGCAACGGTGCCGCCTGAGCGGGAGGCGGAGCCGAAGCGGGGGTGCGCGCGGGCCGTAGATGCGTCATGACGTAAATCTAGTGGTCCTTGCCGTTTCCGTCACTGTTACGGCGTCGCCGCAGGCCACAGGCTCGGTACTGCCAGTACGGATGACATGGAAGGCAGCAGACGTGAGCCGAGCACAGCGGGCGGTGGGTCGCGTGCCCGTGCAGTGGCGGGTCGGCGGGGCCGGGATGGCGGCGGTCGGCGTCACCTTCGGGTTCGCGCGCTACGGATACGGGCTCTTCCTGCCCGAGTTCCGGCGCGCCTTCGACCTGCCGGTCGCGCTGGTCGGGCTGATCGCCAGCGCCAGCTATCTGGGCTATGTGGCCGCCTTGTTGCTGGTCGGCGTACTCGTGACCCGCCTCGGGCCGCGCCCACTGGTCGTCATCGGCGGGCTCTTTGCAGCCGGCGGCATGGGCCTGGTGGCGTGCGCCCGAGGTCCGGCGACCCTGACCGCAGGCCTTGTCCTGGCCGGGACGAGCCCGGGTTGGGTGTGGGCGCCGTACTCCGACGCGGTGGACCGTATGCTCGCGCCGCAGCTGCGGGAGCGGGCGATGGGCGCGATCGCCACCGGCACCGCCTTCGCGGTCACCGTGGCCGGACCGCTCGCCCTGGCCACCCAGGGACCGCAGTGGCGCAAGGCCTGGCTGGCCTTCGCCGCCGCGGCGCTGCTCGCCACGCTCGGCAACGCCCTCGTCCTGCCGGGCGGAGGGCGGGCCCACCCGGCGGGGAACAGCGGTGCCGGTCGCGAGGCTCACCCGGCGACGGACGAACACCCGCCTCGCACACTCCACCGAGCACCCCGCCCCGGCATCAGCTGGCTCGCTCGCCCCGCGGCCCTCCCGCTCTACGCGACGGCCTTTTCCTACGGCCTGGTCGGCGCCGTCTACTGGGCCTTCGCCGTCGAGGCGGTCTCCGACCACGCGGGGGCGTACGCCGACGTCGCCGCGCCGCTGTTCTGGACCCTGATGGGCCTGGCAGGCACCGCGGGCGTGCTGACCGGGCACACCATCGGGCGGTACGGGCTTCGCCGCGTCCATCGGTGGATCTTCGCGGGGCTCGCCGGTGCCGCGGGCCTGCTGGCCGTCGCCGGGCTGCCCGGCGCCGCCCTGCCCGGCGCGCTGCTCTCCGCGCTCGTCTACGGACCCTGCTTCATGGCCGGTTCAGGTCTCCTCGCGGTGTGGAGCTACCGCGTCTTCCCGGACCGGCCCACGCCCGGATTCACCGCCACCGTCCTCTTCCTGGGCCTGGGCACCATCACCGGTCCCGCGCTCCTCGGTCTGCTGGCCGAACACCAGGGCCTCCCGGCCGTTTTCGCCGCCACCGCGATCGCCTCCGCGCTCACGCAACTCCTCCCACCACCCAAGACCCGGTCACACCCACGCACCCAACACCCCCAAGCACAAGCCCAGTTGAGCAACCACGCCCCGTAGAGGGCTTCGGCTCACACGCCTATCGCACCGTCGATCCGCTCGCGCAGCAGGTCCGCGTGGCCGTTGTGCCGGGCGTACTCCTCGACCATGTGGATGAGCACCCAGCGCAGCGAGACCGTTCCGCGCCAACCGTCGTCGCCCTCGACATCCAGGTCGGGTGCCTCGGCGACGAAGCGGTCGGCGAAGGCCGCCTCGGCGCGCCAGACGTCCCACGCGGCGGCGATCACGGCCGGTTCGGGCACGGCGCCGTCGAAGTCCTGGTCGGGGTTCGCGTCGCTGCCGAAGAGGGGCGGCGCGTCCTCACCTGCGAGCACGCACCGGAACCAGCGGCGCTCCACATCGGCGAGGTGCCGGACGAGGCCGAGCAGCGAGAGCGTGGAGGGCTCCACGGACCGCCGGGCCAACTCGGCCTCCAGACCCGCGCACTTCAGCTCCAGCGTCGTGCGCTGGGCCGCGAGGAAGTCGACGAGCATGTGCCGCTCGTCGCCGGTGGTCCGTGCGCCGAGCCTGCCGTCCCGCTCTTCGTCGACGAACATTTCCGCTCTTCTGCGTCCGCTGGCCGTGGTCATACCCCCATCAACCCCGGCCGTCCCGTGTGGGCCAGCAGTTGTCCCTGCGCTGTCCGGGCGAGACCGATCACGCCGACGTCGCGAGGAACTGGGTCGCGGCGAGCTCGCCGTACAGCGGATCGGCCGCCACCAACTCCTCGTGCGTACCGGAAGCACGGACCCGCCCCGCGTCCATCACCACGATCCGGTCGGCCAGCGTCACCGTCGAAAGCCGGTGTGCCACCACGAGGACCGTCACCTCCCTGGAGACCTCGGCGACGACATCACGCAACGCCATTTCGTTCACCGCGTCGAGCTGCGAGGTCGCCTCGTCGAGGAGCAGGAGGCGCGGTTTGCGCAGCAACGCCCTGGCGATCGCCACCCGTTGGCGCTCACCGCCGGACAGCTGGGAGCCGCGGTGCCCGACCAGGGTCTCCAGGCCGTCGGGCAGCCGTTCGACGAGGGTGTGCAGTCTGGCGCGTACGAGAACGTCCTGGATCTCGGGATCGGTCGTGCCGGGCGCCCCGAAGAGGAGGTTCTCGCGCAGGGTGCCCGCGAGGACGGGCGCGTCCTGCTCCACGTATCCGATGGCGGCGCGGAGTTCGGCGAGCGGCCACGCGTGCACGTCGCGGCCGTCGACGAGGACGCGGCCGCCCGTCGCGTCGTAGAACCGTTCGAGCAGACCGAAGACGGTGGTCTTGCCCGCGCCCGAAGGGCCGACGAAGGCGGTCATGCCGGGGCCCGGGATGTCGAAGGTGACGCCGTGATGGACGTACGGAAGGCCTTCCCGGTAGCGGAAGGTCACGTCTTCGAAGGTGACGGCGGCCGGACCGCGCCCCTGTGGCCGCTCCGCGGGCGACTCCGTGACGTCCTCCGTCTCCAGACGTTCGGCCCGTACGATCCGGGCGATGGCCGCCGAGCCGACCTGATACTGCGTGACTCCCTCGACAAGGCGGGACACGGGGTCGATCAGATAGAAGAGGAAGAGCAGGAAGGCCACGAGCGTCGAGATCGAGATCGCGCCGGACGCGACGCGCGCGCCGCCGATGCCCAGTACGGCGAGGAACGAGACCTGCACGGCGAGGCCGACCGAACTCCACGCCACCGCCTGCCACTTGGCTGACCGCACCCCATGTCGCCAGGCCTCCTGCGTGGCGGCCCGCACGGAGGCGGTCTCGCGCTCCTCCGCGCCTGAGGCCTTGAGCGTGCGGAAAGCGCCGAACGCCCGCTCCAGCGCGGTCGAAATCGTGCCGACCGCCTCCTGGGCACGCTCCGTCGACCGGGCGATCTTCGGCATCACCAGGGCCACCGCTCCGCCGATCAGGACGATCACGCCGAGCGTGACGCTCAGCAGAACGACGTCCATCAGGCCCATCATCGTGATCGTCGCGATGAAGGTGAGCCCGCCCGCGACCGCGGACACCACGGACTGCGTGGTGACGGCGCGCAGCAGTGTCGTGTCCGAGGTGATCCGGGACATCAGGTCGCCGGGCTGGGTGCGCTCGACCTCCGGCAACCTGAGCCGCAGCAGCCGCCCGATCAGGGTGCGCCTGGCAGCGAGCACCACGGATTCGGCGGTGCGCTCGAGGACGTACGCGCCAAAGGATTCGATCGCGGTGCCGAGCACCACGAGCGCGGTGAGCAGCAGGATGATCCCGGCGATCGAGTCGTCGCTGCCGAGACGGTCCACCAGGGTCTTCGCGGCCAGTGGCTGGGCGAGGCCGGTCGCGGCGCCGATCAGCGTGCAGAGGGCGCCGAGAGCGACGGCCGCGCGGTGCGGGCGGAAGTAGCGGTACAGCGCCCGCCAGGTCTCGGCGGCGGAGAGCCGCTCCTGCGCCGACCGCGCTTCGGCCGGTCTCTCCTGCGCCGGGATCCCCGGCTCGCTCCTGGTCACGCCAAGCAGGACGCCGGTGACGGCTGATCTACCTGACTGGCTCGGCCCCCTCGCCCCGTGGCGCCCCGTGACTCGCCCCGTAACCCAGATCGAGGCGCGGAGTTAGAGGATCTGTCGAACTCGATGCAGTGACGATTCTGCACGGCGAGTGTGGCATCGGCGGGCAGTGAGCTCGCGGCGTGGAGGGCCCGAGCGTGAAGGGGATGACAGGGCAGTGCGTGTTCGCGGGGGTGGGCTGATGGGCCGGGCGGAAGAGTTGCAGAGACTCCGCCGCCTGCTGGCCCAGAGCAGGCTGGTGACAGTGGCGGGTGGCGCGGGCATCGGCAAGAGCACCCTGGCCGCTCATGCCGCGGCCGCGGTGGGCGGCCAGCTGCCGGACGGCGTGGTGATGGTGCGGTGGTGGGACGGCGGGCCCCCGGTGCGGGGCCGGTCGGTAGCGCGGGCGGTGGTGCTCGCGATGGACGGGGAGACGGATGGGGGCGGCAGGGAAGACGGGGACGGCAAGGATCACGGGGACGCTAGGGAATACGGGGACGGTAGGCAACACCGGATCGGCGTGGCCGGCGACAGACAGGCGTCCGCCGACGGGCAGGACGGCCGGGCGGCCGGACGAAGCGCCGGAGGCCGGCAGACGCCCCCCGAGCAGACGACCCACCACTGCGCCCCGCACCCCCATCCCCACTCCCATCCCCCCGAGGACACGCAAGGCAGCGCAGACCCGCTGAACGTCAGCGAGCGTGAGCTCATCTCCCGGCTTCGGGACCGCCGTGTGCTCGTCGTCCTCGATGACTTCGACCCGGTGCGCGACGAGTGCGTACGTCTCGTGCAGTTTCTGTTGCAGCGCGCTCCGGGCGTGCGCGTACTCGCCACCGGGCGTCATCCCCTCGGCCTGGGGCAGGAGTTGGTGCTGCGTCTCGGACCGCTCCCGGTCACCGTGCCCGGCGCCGGGGAGGAACCCGGGCCCGCTGTGCGGCTTTTCATGGAGCGGGCGCGTGGTGTCCGGCTCGGAGCCTCCCCTGAACCCCTCCCTGAGGAAGCCGACGAAGCCGAGCTGCGTGCCGTGAGCGACATCTGCGCTCGGCTGGAAGGCGTGCCACTGGCTGTGGAGCTCGCCGCGGAGCAGACCGCCCAGCATCCGCCCGCGCAGCTCGCGCGGATGCTGCGGCCCGCGCAAGGGTGGCTCGGCAGGCCGGAAGCGCCCTTACGGCGGCACCGGTCCCTGAGGGCCGCGGTGGGCGCGAGTTACGCGTTGTGCGGGCAGGCCGAGCGGAGCGTCTGGGCGCGGCTCAGTGTCTTCGCGGGCGCGTTCGACGAAGATGCCGCCGTGCACGTGTGCGCGGGCGGCGGACTCGCCCCCGCGCGGGTGGCTTCCTGCCTGGCGCGGCTCGTCCTGGCTTCGGTGCTAGAGCCGGTGCGCGATCCCGGTGGGGTGCTCCAGCCCCGGTACCGGCTGTCCGCGGCGGCCCGCGGGTTCGGTGCCGAGCGCCTCGAATCCGTCGGGGAGTCCGCCGCGGCGGCCGCCCGCCATCTGACCTGGTACAGCACCGTCGCCTCGACCGCCCATCAGTTGTGGAGCACCGGGCGGCACGAGCAGGCGACCCTGCTCCTCAGCGACGAGGAGCCCAATCTGCGCGCCGCCCTCGAGCGTGGCCCGCACACCGCCGACCAGAGCGCGACCGCGCTCGGCATGGCCGTCGACCTGTGGTTCTGGTGGGCTGTGTGCGGGCATGCCGCCGAGGGGCGTGAGCATCTGCGGCGGCTGTTGCCCCTCGGCCGCTCCGACACCCTCGTCTGCGGGCGGGCCCTCTGGCTGGCCGGTTGGCTCGCGGCGTGCACGGGCTCCCCGGACGCCGGGGAACTCCTCGGCCAGGCCTGGCGCGTGGCCGTCCTCACCGGCGACGACGCCACCGTCGGCCGGGTATCCCACGCGCAGGGCATCCTCGAACTGCGGGGCGGCGACACCGAGCGCGCCATCGAGCATCTGCGGGAGGCCGCTCACACCATCCCCTCCCATGCGGTGCACGGTCCACCGGCCGCCGTCAGCTGGGCCGAGCTCGCTGTGGTCCAGGCGCGCGTCCGCCCGGCCGACGCACTGCGCAGCGTCCGTCGCGCATCGGCCGGTACGCAGCTGCGGCACGACATATGGACGCGCTCCGTAACGCAGTACGCGCACGCCCTCGTCGAGCATCTGCGCGGCCGCCGCAGCAGCGCCTGGCGCCGCGCGCACAAGTCCCTCGCCGCAGTCACCTCCGTGGCCGGGCCGCTCGGCGGCGCCTCGGTCCGTCAGCTGATCGCCGAGATCGAGCGCGGTCCCGCACTCGGCGGGGCGGCGGAGCGCATCCCTCCGTGCGGGTGGAATCCACCCGGCACCTGAGACGCGCCGCCGGGCCACCCATGGGCACCTCGCGGCCCACTGATGGACCATCAATTCTTACGTTCCGTCACTTCTGCGACAGAACAGTCCATCTGCGCCCGCACTTAGCGACTCTCCGTAAGATTTTATTCCGGGTCAAATCTCATAAAAGATACTTATTCACCTGATTCATTCATCTTCCCGCGGTCTACAGATGCTCCGACCAGGAAGCGAGTGAACGGAGTGAGTATGCACGCGGTCGGCCGAAGGCACGCGCTGGGTCTGGGGCTTGCGGTGACCGCGGGCGTGGGCCTTGCCGGGTGCGGTGTGAAGGACTCCGAGGATCCGGGTTCAGTCTCCGGTCAGCACGGTGCGCAGCAGAAGCAGAAGCCGCAACAGAAACGGAAACAGCGTGCGGCGAAGCCGATCGGTGACGGTTCGACGGCGTACACGGGACAGCAGCCGAACCAGCCGGACACGCCCGTCCCCCTCCAGCCGGGTGAGACGCCCCCGCAGTTCGTGATCTTCTCCTGGGACGGCGCGGGCGAGGTCGGCAACGGCCTCTTCCCGCGTTTTCTGAAGCTGGCCGAGGATCACGACGCCCGGATGACATTCTTCCTCTCCGGGGTCTATCTGCTCCCCGAGTCCAAGAAGCGGCTCTACAAGCCGCCGAACAACGCGGTCGGCGCCTCCGACATCGGCTATCTCACCGACGGTCACATCAAGGAAACCCTCAAGTACGTCCGCCAGGCCTGGCTCGAAGGCCATGAGATCGGCACGCACTTCAACGGGCACTTCTGCACAGGCACCGGCAGCGTCGCCAACTGGACGCCCGCGCAATGGCAGAGCGAGATCGACCAGGCCACCTCCTTCGTCAAGGAATGGCGGACGAACACCGGCTGGACCGATCTGCCCTCGCTGCCTTTCGACTACGACAAGGAACTCGTCGGCGGCCGCACTCCGTGCCTCCTCGGCCGGAACAATCTGCTGCCCGTCGCCCGCGATCTCGGCTGGCGCTACGACTCCTCGTCGCCCGGCGGCCTCCAGCAATGGCCGGGAAAACGCCTCGGCGTATGGGATCTGCCGCTCCAGCAGATCCCGTTCCCCGGGCACCGGTTCGAAGTCCTCTCCATGGATTACAACGTCCTGGCCAACCAGTCGAAGAACTCGACGCGGGCACCCTCGTACAACTATCCCGGCTGGCGCACGCAGGCTACCGAGTCCTACCTCGCCGGTTTCCGACGGGCGTACGAGACGAATCGCGCGCCGTTCTTCATCGGCAACCACTTCGAGGAGTGGAACGGCGGCATTTACATGGACGCCGTCGAGGAAGCCCTCAAGGGGATGGCCGGAAAGAAGGACGTACGCCTCGTCTCCTTCCGGCAGTTCGTCGACTGGCTCGACGTCCAGGACCCCGCCGTCCTCGCCAAGCTGCGCGGACTCGGAGTGGGGCAGCGCCCCGAAGGCGGCTGGAAGAGCTATCTCGGCGGCGGGACCAGAAGAGAAAGCAACAGCGAAATCACCAGCGAACCCAACAACAAAGTCAACAGCAAAGTCAACAGCTGAATGGAGACGGAAAGTTGACCGTGAACCGGTTGAAACTGAAGTACGCGTCGGTGGCAGGGCTTGCGGCCATCGCCGTTCTGACAGGCCCGGCAGCGGCGGGTGCCACCGCCGCGACCCCGCACGCATCCGCGACCGCCCCGGCCGCGGCCCCGCGACCGACACTGACGGCGAAGGCGACCGTGGGCAGTGTGCGCGCCTGGCAGCAGTTCCGTATCTACGGAGTCAGCCACCACATGCGGACCGGAACGCGCGTCACGCTGCAGCAGAAGCAGGGCAAGCGGTGGGTGTCGCTGCCCGCGTCGATGAACACCACGCGCTCCGCGACGTACAACATGCGGGTCAAGATCGGCCTCAAGGGGCGCAACGCCCTGCGCATCGTCGGTGGCGGCGCCATCTCGCCCGTGGTCAATGTAACGGTCCGCTGAGCGCCCTCGACCTATGCCACGACGAGGCGCCTCGCACGCTCCCTCCCTGTGCGGGACGCCTCGTTCAGCCGGGTCAGGCTCCGATCTTGTCCAGCTTCGCGGGCCACTTCCAGCTCGACGTCCAGTAGTAGCTGGAGGGGACCTTCCGCCAGTAGTCCGAGTGACTGTCGAGGATCACGTGGTAGGTGACGGAGTAGGAGCAGCGGTTGATCACCTTCAAGCGGGAGCTGGTCCAGTGCCCTGCTCGGCACCGCCCTGGTCCAGCTGGAGCTGGGCGATGCGGCCGCCTCCGGCCGGACGTCTTCGCAGGCGCTCAAGCTGGCCCAGGAGATCGGCAATCCACACAGCCAGGCGTGGGCGATGATCGCGCTGGGGCTCTCCCACTGCTACGCGGGAGCCCACCCGGAGGGCACGGGGTGGCACCGCAGGGCCGCCGATCTCGCCCGCCGGATCGGCGAACCCCACACCGAGGCCATGGCGCTCAACGGCATCGGCTACGGATACACCCACTTGGCCCGTCACGAGGAGGCCGAGCGGCACCTGCGCGCCGCGCTCACGCCGCGCCTGCGCATCCGGCACGGTGAGGCCGAGACCCGCGGCGATCTGGCTGCACTCCTGGACGCCGTGCACCGCACGGAGTCGGCCCGCGCCGAGGCGGAGCGGGCCCGGTCGATCTACGCGCGGATCCTCCCCGCGGGAAGCGCCGAGCCATCGCTCCCGGTGTTGGCCGATCGTGGCGCCCGAAGACGTCATGGCTGAGACCAGGACTGCTGACGCCCATCCGCATCGCTTTCGACAGCTCGGCGAAGTATCCGGCGACCGGCCGCACGATCCGGCGACCCAGTTCGAGATGCAGCTGGCACCGCACGCGCTGAGCCTGCTGCCTGCTGCCTGCTGCCGGGTGGGGTGAGACACCCGGTACGCCGGGCGCACCCGATGCATCACCCGGACGCGCCGCGAGGGCGGCCACCCGTGGCCGTTATCGAGCCGTAATGTCCCCTTCGCCCCAACTCCCAGGTGAAGGAGAGTTCTTACGTGCGTGCCCGTCTCATGGCCGCTACTGCCGTCCCCCGCATCGTCGTCCTCTTCCTCCTCCCGCTGCTCACCACCCTCAGCGGCACCCTGCTCGCCCCGGCACACGCCCACGCGGCCGCACCTGCGCGGCACGCCCCCGCCGTCGCCAGGCTCCTGGCCCCGCCGCCCGCACCCACCGAGCCGTGCACCAGCAAGGATCCCGCCGTCTGCCTGATCCGGCAGATGAGCCCGGAGGAGCGGGAGCAGGCGCGCGAGGTGCGGCTGCGCTACCACCGGCTCCTGGACACCATGGAGCGCGTGGCGGACCGTATGCACGAGGAGGGCCGCTCCGACGAGGAGATCGCCCGCGTCCTCGTCGACATGCGCAACGACGCCAAGGACATCACCCGGGCCGGCATGTCCCCCGAGGCGGTCCAGGCACTGGAGCAGCGGAACATGGACAAGTACGGCAACCCGCTCGGCCCGACAGCGGACCAGCAGTTCGCCAAGTACGGCAGCTGGGCGAAGGTCATCGAGGCGTCGACGCGCACCAGCGCCGCCGTCGACCGGGAACTCGGCATCCCGCCGCGCGTCTGACGCCCATGGTGCTCCAGGATTACGACCACCACGGCCGGACGTGGGCCCTCGACCCCCGTACGGGTCTCCTGTCCCCCGCGTCCGACCCCCTGCCACGGCTTCGTCCATGTGGGCGACGGGTCGGCAGCGGCGGCACTGTACGCCGACCCGTCCGACGCGGAGCCGACCCTCTGGCTCCAGCACGGTCAACGCCGCTGGGATTGCGGAAAAGTGACCGCCCATCAGTCCGCAGGACCGAACGGCACCCGCCGCTTCACGGTCGAGGGCGCGCGGGGAACGGCCCTCGAACTCCTCTACCCCGCACCGGACACCGGCCCTTTCGACCCGACGTACGACTGGATCGACGCGGAGTCGGACGACTTCTTCCTCTGGGCGGCGGGCCGTCTGTCGGACGTGGACACCACGTCAAATACCGCACTCCTGGCGCACTTCAGGGCCGGTTTCCTCCCCGCCTGAGGTCACAAGTAGCCTCTCCGTGCGATGAGTTGATGTCTCCGGTGGAGTCTTCACTCACACAAGGAGAAACCGAACAAGACCGGGCCGCGCACAAGGTTCGCGACCCCCACCCGGAGGTACACCATGTGCGCCCACCAGCCCCCGTGCCCGCCCGCCGACAGCCCCGACCACCTCGCGGCCCGGATCCTCTCCGCCCACCCCGAACAGGGCTGGAGCCTGCTGTGCAACGGCACGATCGTCTTCGACGACACCGGCGAGCTGCTTCCGGACGGACGCGTGGTGGCGGTGACGAGGCCGCCCGCGATGGCCGCCTGAACGCGCGGGGGCCGGCGAGGGGGGCACGCGACAGTCACCTCACGGCGCGATCGCGCCGAGCAGCGCCCTGGCGCACAGATCCCGCACCTGTGCGCGCGGCAGCAGCTCCGGCTCCTCAAGCCACTCCAGGCAGACGGCGACCATGAAGGCGAGCCAGCCGCGCACGGCCAGGCGCAGGGTGGGCAGGTCGTGGGGGGTGGACGCTGTCTCGGGGTCCGCGGCCAGCGCCTCCAGGATCTGGTCCTCGTGGGCCGCCAGGCCTTCCCGGTAGATCCTGCGGACCGTGGCGTCGCCCGTCTCCTCCGCACGGTGGAAGGCGCGGAAGCCTTCCGCGTGGGATTCGACGTACGCGAGGAACGTGTCGAGGCCCGTCCCGATCTGATCGCGGACGGGGATGCCCGGGACAGCTGCCGTCAGGCGCAACATGCGGGTGCTCTCGCGCTGCACCACCGCCGCGAAGAAGTCGCTCTTGGTCGGGAAGTAGTGGTAGAGCAGGCCGCGTGAGACTCCCGCGATCTCCGCCACCCGCTCGACCCACACATCGTCGTAGGGATTCTGGGCGAAGAGCCGCGCGCCCGCCGAGAGCAGCTGCTCCCTGCGCTCCTCCGTACTGAGTCTGCGGCGCGTGCGCTCCTGCGGTTTCGCGGCCATGCGAGCACCTTACTTGACGTGGATTCAACAGCGGGACCAGACTGGGAGCCCTTATTGAATCCACGTACAACAGACACGTACAACAGGCTCAATGGGCCCGTGGCACAAGGGAGATGGCACATATGGCGCAGGTGTCGCAGACCTCGCAGGTGGCGAGGGGTGCCGAGCCCCCCAAAGGGTTCCGCAGCGCCGAGCTCGGGTGGCCGCGTCTCGACCTCATCCCGCATCCGCCGCGCCGCCTGCCACTGATCGGCGACGTACTGGGCGCCAACGTCCGCACACCCGTGCAGGACTCGATGCGGATAGGCGGCAGCCTGGGCCCGATCTTCCGCCGCAAGGCCTTCGGCAAGGAGATCGTCTTCGTCTGGGGCTCCGAGCTCGCGGCCGAGCTCGCCGACGAGTCCCGGTTCGCCAAGCACGTGGGGCTCGGCGTCGCCAATCTGCGGCCGGTCGCCGGTGACGGCCTGTTCACCGCGTACAACCACGAGCCCAACTGGCAGCTGGCGCACGACATCCTCGCGCCGGGCTTCAGCCGGGACGCGATGGCGGGCTACCACCCGCTGATGCTGGACGTCGCCCGGCAGCTGACGGCCCGCTGGGACGCGCGGGAAGCGGCGGGCCGGGCCGTGGACGTGCCCGGCGACATGACGAAGCTGACCCTGGAGACGATCGCCCGCACCGGCTTCGGCCACGACTTCGGTTCCTTCGAGCGGTCAAGGCCGCACCCCTTCGTGTCGGCGATGGTCGGCACGCTCTCCTACGCCCAGCGCCGCAACGTCGTACCGCCCGCGCTCGCCCCGCTCGTGCTGCGCGGCGCCACCCGGCGCAACGCCGCCGACATGGCCTACCTCAACCGCACCGTCGACGACGTGGTCGCGGCCCGCCGCGCCGCTTCGGGCCCCGGCAACGGCGACCTGCTCGACCGGATGCTGGAGGTCGCCCACCCCGACACCGGCGAGCGGCTCTCCGCCGAGAACATCCGGCGCCAGGTCATCACCTTCCTGGTCGCCGGACACGAGACGACTTCGGGCGCCCTCTCCTTCGCCCTGCACTACCTCGCCCGTTCCCCCGAAGTCCTGGCCCGCGCGCAGGCCGAGGTGGACCGGGTCTGGGGAGAGGCGGCGGAACCCGCCTACGAGCAGGTCGCCAAGCTGCGCTATCTGCGCCGCGTCCTCGACGAGTCGCTGCGGCTCTGGCCGACCGCGCCCGGCTTCTCCCGCCAGGCCCTGCACGACACCACCATCGGCGGCATCCACCCCATGCGTGAGGGTGCCTGGGCTCTCGTACTCGCCACGCTCCTGCACCGCGATCCGACGGCGTGGGGCGAGCGGCCCGAGGAATTCGACCCCGACCGGTTCGCCCCTTCGGCCGTACGCGCACGTCCTGCCCATGTCTTCAAGCCGTTCGGCACCGGCGCGCGGGCCTGCATCGGCCGCCAGTTCGCGCTGCACGAGGCGACGTTGGTACTTGGCCTGCTCCTTCGCCGCTACGACCTGCACGCAGAGCCGGGGTACCAACTGCGGGTCGCCGAGCGCCTCACGCTCATGCCGGAGGGGCTCACCCTGCGGCTCACCCGCCGCGCCACGGCAGCGTAGGGACGCGATTGTCAGACCCGTGCGCAAGAGTGGAGGGTTCAGCGGTGCGAACCATCGGGCCGTCCGACCCCGCGCAGAGGAGCTCTCGACATGACCGGCACGCCGACCCCTGAACTGGCCGCCGCCCAGGCCTGCTTGCGGCTGCTGCACACCGCACGAGCCGCGCTGTCAGGACCCGCACCGGCAGCGGCGGCGTCGCTGCTCGCCGGGCCCATCGCGGAGGCGGACGAAGCGCTGCGCCGCGCGGGCCTGACGGGCAACGAGGCCGAGCTCCTGAACAGGATCTACGACCTCGAGCCCGATCCCGGCCCCTATCCGTATCCCCATCCCCATCCCCACCCCCGGAGTCGCGGCGCTTCAGCTGCTTCGACGACTCCGGCACCTTCTAATCCATCGGCTCCTTCGCCTCCTCCAATTCCCTCGGCTCCCTCGACTCCCTCGACTCCCTCGGCTCCCTCGACTCCTTCGGCTTCCAGGTGAACTTGTCGCCGCCCACCCAGCGCACGGCATCCGGATCGTCCACGTCGTGCAGGACGACGCCCAGCTGAGCGGCGACCTCCAGGACGTCGACGAGCTCCCTGGCCTCGCCGACCACCTCGCCGTCGAGCTCCACGATGCGGAAGGGTGGTCGGCCGGGGTTGACACCGAGGACCGTGATCCTGGGGTTCGCCATATGGAGGCTCGCGCTTTCGGTCATGCTCAGAGGCTTCCACGCTCCGGCTCCGTCTTGACCATCACGACCTGCCCGTTCGGCCGCTCGGGCTACGCGCCGGTCGTTTCGGGGCGTGCGACGAGACATTCGGCCGCCGAGCGCGCGGATGCGAGGGCTCCCCTGCGGTCCGCACCACGCTGCCCGAGGACGACCCGGGTGCTCAGGCCGTCGAGGAGCGCGAGGAGTTCACCGGCGCGGCCCGCCGCGTCGTCCACCTCGAAGGCCTCCTGAGCCGCGCCCTGCGTGAGCAGGGCCTCCAGATCCCGCTGCCAGCCGCGGTCCAGATCGTCCTGGGCCGCGCGGAGCGGTTCGTTCGCCCCGGCCCGCGCCCAGAGCTCGATCCACAGCATCCAGCGGGGATCGCGCGGCCCCTTGGGCAAGTACATCCGCAAGAAGCGGTCGAGCTTTCGGGCGGGTGCCGCCCGGCCCGCGAGCAGCGCGCGGCGCTCCTCGGTGAGCGCGGCCTCGCTCCAGCTCAGCGCCTCCAGGAGCAGGCGGTCCTTGCTGCCGAAGTAGTACAGGATGTGGCCGCCGCTGGTGCCCAGGCGATCGGCGAGCGCGGACATGGTGAGCGCGGCGAGGCCGTTCTCGGCGATCGCCGTCATCGCCTCTTCGAGCATCCGGTCCCGCGCGACCTGCCCGTCCCGCCGTCGTGCCACGCCTGCTCCCGTTCCGGTCCCCGCGTCCTGCTCCACCCTGCCGACCTTATCCCCGGTGTCCGCGACCGATTTCCCGCAGGGTCTTGACGTCTCCCCGACCCATGGCGCATTTTGAATGCCGTTCTAGGAAATAGAACGGCATTCAAAGTCTGGATGCCGGAGAGTGAGGTGCCCGCATGGCACGACAGGCCCCGGATTCCAACGGGATCGGCACGGGAGTCACCAGCGACGAGGTGTTCCGGGTCGAGACCCACGGCATCGACCCGATCCCGGACGAAGACCGGCACGGCAGCGCCAAGGATCTGTTCTGGCTCTGGTTCGGCTCCAATCTGACCTTCACCTACGTCATCAACGGCGCCCTCGCCGTCAGTTTCGGCCTCAGCTTCTGGCAGGCCACCGCCGTGGTCGTGATCGGCGGGCTCTCCTTCTTCGTCATCAGCGCGGCAGGCCTCAGCGGCATCCGCACCGGCACCGCGACCCTCGTCATCTCCCGTGCGGCCTTCGGTATCCTCGGCAACTTCCCGGCCGGACTGCTCAACTGGGTGGTCTCCATCGGCTACACCATCGTCAACACCGTGGTCGGCACGCTCGCCCTCGAAGCCCTCTTCACAGACCTGGGTCTGGCGGGCGGCGGGGACGTGGCACGCGCCCTCGCGCTCGCGGTGACCCTCGCGATGACGTTCGCGGTGGCGATGTGGGGGCACGCCACCGTGCAGCTCGCCGAACGCTGGATGGCGTACGTCCTGGCCGCGGGCTTCGGCGTGCTGCTCGTCTTCGTGCTGCCCGATGCCGACTTCGGTGCGGCATCGGGCAGCGGCGCGGACTTCTCCGGCTGGACGCTCGCGTTCGTGGTGATGCTGGCGGGGCCGTTCTCGTATCTGCCGATGCCCGCCGACTACACCCGCTATCTGCCCCGGGACACCTCGCTGCGCTCGATCACCGTCACCGGCGCGCTGGGCGGTCTCGTCTCCTCCGTCGCGCTCGGCGTCGCGGGCGTCGCCGCCGCCACGCAGGCCGATATGACGGACGCGGTCGCGGGGGTGGAGAAGCTGCTGCCCGGCTGGTTCCAGCCGGTGTTCCTGCTGCTCGTGCTCGGCGGCTCAGTCACCAACTCGATCCTCACGCTCTACTCCTCCAGCCTGAACCTCCAGGTTCTCGGCATCCCTTGGAATCGCGCGAAGGCCATCGTCATCAGCGTCGTCGTGACGGCGCTCGGCTCGCTCGGCGCGCTGTTCCTGACCGACTTCACCGAGTCCCTGCTCAGTTTCCTCTCGCTGCTGATCATCGTGTTCGCACCGTGGGGCGGGGTGTTCCTCGCCGACATGCTGCTGCGGCGCTGCCGGTACGACACGCAGGCGCTGCACACCACCGGGCGCGGCGGCGCGTACTGGTACCGGGCCGGATTCCACCCGGCCGGTGTCGCCGCCCTCGTCGCCGGGATGGCCTTCGCCGCGCTCACCTGCGACTCGGAGCTGTGGACGGGACCGCTGGTCGCGCCGCTCGGCGGCGGTGATCTCACCCTGCTCGGCTCGGTCGTGGCCGGGCTCGCGTACTGGGCTCTCGCCCGCCGCGGCATCCCCGCTCCCTCGTCCGCAGCCGCCGCTCCGCGCTCCACCTCCGCGTGAAGCACCCCTCGTACGACACGAACCACCCGCATCACCCGCACCACCCCAGGAGCTCACCCCTCATGACCAGCACCACCGCCCCTGCCCCTGCCCCCGCCGACCTCGTCCTGCGCAACGCCCGTATCCACACCGTCGACCCGGACCTCCCATCGGCCGAGGCCCTCGCGGTCCGGGACGGGCGCATCGTGTGGCTCGGGGCCGACAGCGGCGCGGACTCCTGGACGGGCGAAGGCACGCGGATCGTCGACGGGCACGGCCGCCTCGTCCTGCCCGGCTTCATCGACGCCCACAATCACGTACGCCTCGGCTCCGACGACTCCTGCGTGCAGCTCGCCGGGGCGCGCACCCTCGGCGAGATCCACGACCGCATCCGCGCCTGGCGTGCGGAGAACCCGGACGCCTCCTGGATCGAGGCCGAGGCCTTCGACTACTCCGCGATCCCCGGCGGCCGTATGCCGAACGCCGCCGATCTCGACCCTGTCACGGGCGGCACACCCGCCTTCGTCCTCAGTTACGACGTCCACACCGCGTGGCTCAACACGGCCGCCCTGCGCCGTCTGGGCGTCGACCGCGGCCATACGTCGCTGCCGTTCGGCCGCGCCGAGACGGACCCGACGACGGGCGAACCCACCGGTTTCATCAAGGACTTCGCCATCAAAGGGCTCTCCCGCGACGGTCACCGGGCACTGCGCGAGCTCGGTCTGCCGTGGGCGTCGCCCGACCGGCAGTACGGGCGCCTTGCCAAGAGCCTGGACGACGCGATCGGCTTCGGCATCACCACGGTCGTCGAGCCGCAGAACTCCCTGGACGACCTGGAGCTGTTCACCCGCGCCCGCGCGGAGGGGCGGCTGCGTTCGCGGATCGTCGCCGCGCTCTTCCATCCGCGCGGCACGACCGACGCGGATCTGGACGACTTCGCGGCCGCCGCGCATCGGTTCGCGGACGACCGCCTTCGGGTCGGGCCGCTGAAGCTGTACATCGACGATGTCGTCGAGCCGCGCACGGCCGCGCTCCTGGAGCCGTACGCGGGCTGCGGGCGGCATCGGGGCGACACGTTCTACCCGGCGCACGAGTTCGCGGAGCTGCTCGCGAAGCTCGACGCACGCGGCTTCCAATGCTTCGTGCACGCCACCGGTGACCGGGGCATCCGCACGGTCCTGGACGCCGTCGAGCACGCACGCTCCCTCAACGGACCGCGCGACGCCCGCCACCAGGTCGTCCACGTCGAGTGCCTGGACCCCGCCGACACCCCGCGCTTCGCCGGACTCGGCGTCGTCGCCTGTATGCAGCCGCGCCACTGCGCCCCCGACATCGCGGGGCCAGGACAGGACTGGGCCGAGAACATCGGCGCCGACCGGTGGCACAAGGCCTGGCCGATGCGGAGCCTGCACGAGGCGGGGGCGGTGCTCGCGTTGTCCAGCGACTGGAACGTCGCCGAGATGGACCCGATGGCGGGCATCTACACCGCCCTCACCCGCCGCCCCCTGGAGGGCGGCGAAGCCTGGCAGCCCACGGAGACCCTGGACGTGGAGACCGCCGTGCACGGCTACACGATGGGCTCCGCGTACGCCAACTTCCTCGAGGACGAACGGGGTTCACTCACCGTGGGCAAGCTCGCCGACTTCGTCGTGCTGTCGCGGGACATTCTGCGGATACGTCCCGAGGACATCCCGGGGACGCGGACCGAGGTCGTGGTGGTGGGCGGCGAGGAGATGGTGATCCCTTAGCCGAGGTTCCCGACCGCCTTGAGGACGTGCCCCGCGCCGTCCTCCGCGCGTATCCGTCGGGAGACGGAGCCGGCGGCTTCCTTGTACGAGTCCTCGCGCACCGCACGACCGAGCTGCTCGGCGAGCCGTTCCGCGGTGAGCTCCTTGAAGGGGACGGGAGTGGTGGCGGCGCCCAGGGCGGCGAGCCGTGCGGCCCAGAAGGGCTGGTCGGCCATGACCGGTACGGGGACCGCGGGCGCCCCGGCCCGCAGCCCCGCCGCCGTGGTCCCGGCGCCCGCGTGGTGGACGACGGCGGCCATCCTCGGGAACAGGAGCGCGTGGGGCGCCTCGTCGACGGTGAGGATGTCGTCGCCGTGCCCCATCAGCCCTGCCCGCCCCTCCTGGAGAACTCCCCGCAGCCCGGCCCGGCGCAGCGCCGCGACGGCGATCTCGCTCAGCCGCTCCCCGTCACCCGCGGCCATGCTGCCGAACCCGATAAAGACGGGCGGCGGTCCGGCCCGCAGGAAATCCTCGACGGGGGCGGGCAGCGCGGTGTCCGGGTCGTGGTGCGGCCACCAGTTGCCGACGACATCGAGCCCGGCGCGCCAGTCCGCGGGCCTGGGCACCACGGCCGGGCTGAATCCGTGCAGGACCGGCCACCCGACTGCTTCCCGGCGCCGCCGGACAGCGCCCTGGGCAGCCGGCGGCAGCGAGAGACGTGCCCGCAGGTCGGCGACCGCGTCGGCGTAGACACGGTCGGCCATCCGCAGCGAGAAGCGCCCCATGGCGCGGTTTCCCAGGCCGCCGAGCGATCGTCCGCCGCTCACCACCGGCGCGAACTCCCGTGTGGGATGGGTGGGTTGCAGATAGACGCCCAACGCCGGTACATCCATGGCCTCGGCCACCTGCCAGCCGAGCGGAGCGGTGGTCGTCGAGAGGAGCAGTACGTCGGTGCCGGGCTCCACGGCATCGACGAGCCCGGCCCCCAGTTCCCGTACGAACGCGGCGGCCGTGCGCATCAGCTGCCGCTTTCCCGCACCGCCGCCCGCGCTCGTGTCGGCGGGCAGCGGACGGAACGCGAGCCCGGCGCACCGCACCAGCGCGGCGAAGGACTCCTGCGTGGCAAGGGTGACGTCGTGTCCCGCCTCGCGCAGTCGGACACCGAGGCCGGTGTACGGGGCGACATCACCGTACGACCCGGCGGCGGCCAGCAGAATCCTCATCGGCTCCCCACCTCGCTCCCGCCCGCTCCCGCGTTGGCCCGCACCGCCGCGTGCAGGAACGCGGCAAGGCCGGGGCGCTGCTCCGAAGGCGGCACGACGAGGGCGAAGGCACGCGGATCGGTGACGAAGTCGTCGGCGATGCGCAGGTGCATGGCGGGCGGGCAGGGCGTGAACCAGCGGCTGATGTGCTGCCGGTGCTCCTCGGCGAGGTCCGTGGCGCGCTTCCCCTCGGCGGGTTCGTCCTCCTCGAACGCCTTGATGAGTTCGGCCCGCCAGGCCGCGGCCTCACTCATGAGCCGCGCCCAGTCCTCCTTGGAGTGCGCGGCGGCGCGGCTCATCGCCTCCCGGTGCCCCGCGCTGTTCTCCCATTTCAGTCCGGCATCGGTGGCGTAGCTCAGGTCGAAGGTGATCTCGCCGAACACCTCGAACCGCTCCTGCGGGCTGAGCCGCACGCCCGTCTGCTGGACGTCCATGGCCCGCTCGGCGACCTCGACCAGGCGGCCCAGCTTGCCGATCTGCTCCACAAGGGCCTTGTGCCGGGCCCGCAGCTGATCGAGCGCGTTGGCCTGCGGGTCAGCGAGGATCTCCGCGATCTCCTCGAGGGCGAAGCCGAGTTCGCGGTAGAAGAGAATCTGCTGGAGACGTGCCAGATCGGCCTCGCTGTACAGGCGGTACCCGCCGGAACTCCGCTCGCTGGGCACGAGCAGCCCGGAGCGGTCGTAGTGATGCAGAGTGCGGACGGTGACCCCCGCGAACCCGGAGACCTGCCCCACGGTGTAACTCATGGACCTCGCCTTTCGTCACGTACAGCCTGCGGCCTGACGCGACGTGAGGGTCAAGCCACCGGACCCTAATTCGAAATGGGATCCATTTTCATATAGCCTCGACGTCCCACGCCGAGAAAGGACCGAAACCATGGCCGTACCCAAGCGGAAAATGTCCCGCAGCAACACCCGTCACCGCCGAGCACAGTGGAAGGCCAGCACCCCGCGGCTCGTGCCGGTCACCGTCGACGGCTCCGCCCATCTGGTGCCCCAGCGACTGGCCAAGGCGTACGAGCGCGGCCTGCTGCGCCCCGAGGGCTGACGGGTTTGAGCGGGCGACTGCCGGTGACCGTTCTGTCCGCGGCCCGCGTCGCGACCGCGACCCACGGCCACGTCGATCCCCGACAGGTCCTGGGCACCGGCCTGTTCGACCTGGAGCGGGCACAGCAGGCCCCAGGATGGGTGCGAGAGCTGAACGGCGATCACGTTCCGGAGACCGGAGGAGCACGGGATCTCGGGGGATGACCCGTTCCCCGCGTGGGACACGTACGGCATCGACGACGCCTGCGAGCACGAGGCGCTCGCCGTCTCACAGCAGTAGCCGCAGCAGCTGCGCGCAGGCTTCCCCCTCGTCCGTGTGCCGGTCGAGGGGGTGGTGCGTTCCGCGTTCGTACGTTCCGGTCTCCCACGCCCCGCCGCCCCCGGTTCTCCGCAGATAGACGAAGTCGGGGGGCGTGGGGGCCGGTTCGTGGACGCCCTCGATCCAGTAGTAGCCGTCGGCGACACCGGCTTCGCGCAGTGCGGCGGGCAGCCCACGGATGTCCATCGGTACGACAGGGCCTCTCGTTCGGATCAGGCCCTAGTCGTTCGCGGGCTCGAGGTAGCCGTGGTCGAGGAGCCACTTCACGTTCAGGCGCTGCCCCTCACCCGGGTTCAGGAACACCGGGTCGAGCTTGATCTGCTGACCTCCGCCGGGCTGCGCGAACCAGGGGGCGATGCCGCCCTGCCAGACGGAGAACGGCTTGCTCACCTCGTAAACGCGATAGTCGCAAGCGACCGCGGCGTCACGGGTGTTGAGGTTCTGCGGGGGCAGCGCGCGCTCGGCGTACGAGTCACCGGCGGGGGCCAGGAACGAGCCGTACTCCGAGCCGAAGCGGTCCAGGAGCTCGCCCTCCGCCAGCTCCTCGGGGTGCTTGTCGACCTGGCCGTTGACCGTCTCGAAACCGTCGTTCGGCGGGTACTTCCAGCCGCCCGATTCGGCGGGGCCTTCCCAGTACTTCTTGAGGAACGACGACGGCGACAGACCGCCCGTACGCTGCCAGCCCTTGAGCAGCGGACCGACCGGCTCCTGCCACTTCTTGGGGAGCCACTTCGGGCCGAGGCGGGCGTCCTTGTGGAACTCGCCGGTGCAGGGCTCATGCCGCGCCGCGGACGAAGACGCCGCTGCCGCCGGCGCCGCCGCCGGCTGCGGCTCCGCGGACGCCGTCGCGATGGGTGCGGCCGCCATCGCGGTCGCCACGCCCAGGGCGGACAGCACTGTACGGATCCGGATCACAGAACTGCGGTCCACTCAGCAACTCCTCGCGTATCCACGGGAAACGGATAAACAACTCGCACACCGTATCGGAGCAGTGGCTCACAGTGGTCGATTTCCGTAGCGGTGGACCCACGGGAACGGGCCGAAAATTTGGCCGGAAGCGGGCGGGACCCTGCTTCACCTAGGCCGGAATGTCATCGCCGTCGGGCAAGTCAAGGTCGCCGGGCCCGTCGAGCTCGACGGGCATGACGTCGAGGACGGTGAAGCTGCGGTCGAGCCGGGTGATGCGCAGGACCCGCCAGACGCGCGGCCTGCTGCGGACGAGCCGCAGGCTGCGCCGTCTCGCCGCCGCATGGCCCTTGACACGCACAAGGAGCCGCAGGCCACCGGCGTCCAGAAACGTCACCTGCCGCAGGTCCGCCACGATGCCGGGGCCGGGCCGGTCCACTAACTCCGCCAAACCCGGCGCGAGTTCCTGGTCGGCCCAGGCATCCAGTTCACCGCGGAATGTCAGAACGAGCGACCCGCCCACCACCTGGTGGCGCAACCCGAAGCCCGGGTCGGACGTACCCATGGTCCACCCCCAAAGTCCCTGCACCCCGCATACGAAGAGTTACGACAACGCGAGCGGCGCGGCCCGTGAGACCGGCGCCCGACGCCGCCGGGGTCTGGGGCGGCACCGCGATTGGCATCTACATCTTGCCCGCTCAAGGCCAGTTCATACCTTCGAGTGACATCATCGGCCAGCATGGGACGTTACGCGACACATCTCGGTGCCCCACCCATCATCGTCACTCTCCGTATCTGATGCGGCGTGGAGGCCGCAAGCGGAGGGGGCGCATCAGGAGCGCGTAGACGGTCACCGCCACGGGCGATTCCACCGGGCAGGGCGAGGTCCGCGCCGCCTGGAGACGCCTGGAGACGCCTGGAGACGCCTGGAGACCGTGCGAGCCATCGCAACTCTGGTTGTACCTCTTGTCCTCGGACGTTTGGGGGCAGCACTGTGATGGTCACATGCGTCACCACCGACACATGGGTTGCGGACATGGAGGCAGACATGACCGGCACGACGGGCGAGACCGACGGGCACCGCACGGCGGGCGACTGGGGGCGGCGCGGATTCATCGGAGCGCTCGCCGTCGCTGTCGGCACCACCATCTCCGCTTCCACGCCCGCGGCGGCCGCCGCGCCCTTGGTCCGGCCCCCGCGTCGCGCACGGCCCCTCTTCCTCGGCACGTACACCACCCAGCCAGGCGGCGGCACCGGCCTCGGTCTGGCGACGTACGACGAGACCACGGGGCACATCACCGGCACCGGGACCCTGACCGGCGTGCCCGATCCCTCCTACCTCTGCCTCCACCCTTCGGGCAGGACTCTCTACACCGTCAATGAGCGGGAAGAGGGTGGCGTGACCGCGGTCTCACTCTCCCCGGAGACGGGAGAACCCCGGGTCATCGGCACGCGGAGCACCGGCGGCGCCGGGCCCTGCCAGCTGTCCGTACATCCCAGCGGGCGATGGCTGTTCAGCGCCAACTATCTCTCCGGGAGCGTGACCGTCCACCCCATCGAAGACGGCGGCGCAGTGGGCGAGTCGACCGATCTGGTCACACACTCCAGCCCTCCCCCCGGTCCGGGGCAGGACGGGCCGCACGCCCATCAGATCGTGACCAGCCCGGACGGCGGGCACATCCTCGCCGTCGACCTGGGCAACGACACGGTCTACACCTACCGCCTCGACACGAAGAAGGGGACGCTCACCCAGGTCTCGTACGCCTCCCTGCGGCCCGGCGCGGGGCCCCGCCATCTGACCTTCCACCCCTCAGGGCGCTACGCCTATCTGGCCAACGAGGTCGACAACACCGTGGTCGTCTGCGCGTACGACCCGGTCGACGGTCGGCTGACCCCGGGTACGCCACAGTCCACCGGCACCGGTGAGGGCACCAGCTATCCGGCACAGTTCGCCGTCACACGCGAGGGCCGTTTCGCCTATCTCGCCAACCGCGGGCACAACAGCCTCACGCGGTACGCCGTCGATGCGGGCGGCGCCCGGCTGCGGCTGCTCGACACCGTGCCCGTCGGCGGGGACTTCCCGCGCCACATCGCCTTCTCGCCGTCCCAGCGGCTGCTGTTCGCGGCCAACCAGAAGTCGAGCTCGGTGAGCGTCTTCCAAGTGGCGAGCAGCGGCGAACTCCGCCTGACGGGAACGCCGTTCGCCGCTCCCCTCGCGGTGTGCGCGCTGCCGCTGTAGGACTCTGCTTGAGTCCCGTCGGGACAGATGTCCCATTGGGACATCATGGGTGTACAGTCGAAGACATGAACGATCGGAGCGGCGAGGACCGCAGACAGCGCAAGGCCCGGCAGACCCGGGAAGCGCTCGCCGACGCGGCCATCGAGCTGATCCTGGAGCACGGCCTCGCGGCCGTCACCGTGGAGGCCATCGCCGAGCGCGCCGACGTCACGCGCCGAACCTTCAGCCGTCACTTCGGCGGCAAGGAGGCCGCGGCGCTCGACTTCACCCGCGCCGACGGCGACCGCATCAACGCGGCCCTGCGGGTCCGTCCCGCCGACGAGCCCCCGCTGGCCGCCTATCGCGCGGCCGTGCGGGACTGGCTCACCGACCCGGAGGCCCCGGGTGCGCGCCGCCGGGCCCCCAGGCGGGCGCTGCTCGCGCTCGTCGACACGGAGCCCGCGCTGTTCGCCGCGTACGAACGCGTCCGGGTCAACGCCCAGGACGAATCCGTCCGGATCATCGCCGACCGCCTCGGCACCGACCCCGCCCGGGACCAGCGCCCGGCCGTAGTCGTCGGCGCCGCCGCCGGAGTGCTGACCGCCGCCCTGCGCAGCTGGGCCCGCGGCGTACACGCCGAAGACGCCGACGCCGCCGACGACACGGACGACGCAGACCTCGCCGCGCATGTGGAGCGGGCCTACGCCGTTCTCACCGGGGAGGCCGCCCTCGCGGCCCCCCACATCGCAACAGGAAAGTGAAGAGCACCATGAGCACATCCCCCGCCACCACCACCGTCCCCGACTACGCCACCGAGTTCGCGGGCAGGACCGCGCTGATCACGGGGGCCGCCTCCGGCATCGGCCTGGCCACCGCCCGCCGTGTGGGCCGGGGTGGGGCGAACGTCGTCATCGCCGACTACAACGCCGATGGCGCGGAGAAGGCCGCCGCCGAGCTGACGGCCGAGGGCATCAAGGCCTCGGCCGTCGCCGTGGACGTCACCGAGCCCGCGTCGGTCGAGGCCGCCGTGCGGTTCGCCGTCGACACGTTCGGCGCGCTCGACCTCGCGGTCAACAACGCGGGCATCGGCGGAGAGAGCAAGCCGACGGGCGCGTACGACATCGAGGTGTACAACCGCGTCGTGCGCACCAACCTCGACGGTGTCTTCTACTCGATGCGCTACGAACTCCCCGCCATGGAGGCCGCGGGCGCCGGCGCCATCGTGAACGTCGCCTCGATCCTCGGCTCCGTCGGTTTCGCGGGCTCCCCCGCCTACGTCGCCGCCAAGCACGGCGTCGTCGGCCTCACCAAGACGGCCGCCGCCGAGTACGCGGCGAAGGGGATCCGTGTGAACGCGGTCGGCCCCGGCTTCATCGAGACCCCGCTCCTGCAGAACATGGACAAGGAGGCGTACGACGCCCTGGTCTCCCTGCACCCGGCGGGCCGCCTCGGTCACTCCGACGAGGTCGCCGAGCTGATCGTGTTCCTGCTCTCCGAGCGGGCCTCGTTCATCCACGGCAGCTACCACCTGGTGGACGGCGTGTACACCGCCCGCTGATCCCCCTTCCCCGTTTTCCGGGTTCGTCGGCGGTCCGATCGGTCACTCATGGTCCGCCACCGTGCCGTTCGCCATGACCAGGCGTACGTCACCCAGGGCCGCGACGTCACTGAGCGGATCGCCGTGCACGGCGATCAGGTCGGCGCGGTAGCCCGCGGCCAGGCGTCCGACGTGGTCGGCGATGCCCAGTGCGTCGGCGGCCTCCGTGGTCGCCATGTCGATGACGCGGTCGGGTTCCACCCCCAGGTGCTGGTAGAAGCCGAGGCTCTGGGCCAGGCCGTCGCAGCCCGCGCGCTGGACTCCCGCGTCCGTCCCGGCGATCAGCCGCGCGCCGCGCTCCGCCATCGTGCGGACCTGGTCGAACATCGCCTCGGCCCGCTCGGCGCCGAAGAACATGGGCAGCATCCGCCAGTTCGGGCTGACCGTGGGGCAGATCCGGATGCCCTTGGCGACGATGGCGTCCAGCACGTCCTCGCGCAGGTCGAGGCCCTTGCGGGTCATCCAGGTGCAGTGCTCGATGGTGTCGACGCCCGCCAGCACGGCTGCCACGATCCCGGCCGTGCCGTGTCCATGGGCGGCGACCGGCAGACCGGCCCGGTGCGCCTCACGGACGATCACGCGGAGCTCGGGGGCGCCGAACTGGGACTGCCAGGTGGCGGGGCCGCCTCGGGTGAGGCCGCCACCGGTGGCCATCACCTTGATGACGTCGGCGCCCAGCTCGGCGTTGCGCCGCACCAGGGCACGGATCTCGTCCTCGCCCTCGACCTCACCGCCGAGGAACCAGCAGTGGCCGCCCTTGGTGGTCAGCGGTGTGGTGGCGGCGACGATCCGCGGCCCCGGCACCTCGGACGCGGTGATCGCCTCGCGCAGGCGCAGAGTGAGCCGGCCCCGGTCACCCAGATCGCGCACCGTGGTGACACCGCTGCGCAGGAACTGGAGCGCCCGCTCCTCCATCGCCGCCATGAGCGTGGTCTCACTGTGCGCGTCGAGGACGGCGACCGGGTCCTTGCTCGCGTCGAAGACCAGGTGGACATGGGCGTCGATCAGGCCGGGAAGCACCGTGGCGTCGGGCAGGGCGATCCGCTGCGCCACGCCGCGTACCAAGGGCTCGACCTCGGCGAGGGTGCCCGCGGCGACGATGTCCGCACCCTCCGTCAGGACGGCGCCGTCCGTGACGTGCCGGCCACGCGGCCCGGTCAGAACCCGCTTGGCCGTGATCAGCGTCTGGCTCGTCTGGCTCGTCTGGCCCATCTCGGCCTTTCCCGGAAGGAGTGTGGAGGAGCTGGCGGTGATGCCGGCCTCCATAATCGGTCATGGGAAGGCAGAACGTCCGTCACGGGAGGGCGTTGGAACGGAGGTCAGGGTCTGATGAGTACGGACGTCATGCCCCTCCTCGTCATCGGAGCGGTGCTTGTCGCCGTGCCGCTCGCGGTCGCGATCACGCTGCTCGTACGTCTGGTCCGCGCGCGGCGGACGCTGCGCAGGGCCGGGCTTCCGGTCGAGCGTCAGTGGGTGTTCTGGGGTGCGGTCGCCTATCTCGTCCTGCCGGCGGATCTGCTGCCGGACCCGGTGTATCTCGATGACATCGGCGTCCTGGTGCTCGCGCTCCGGTCGATGCGGTCGGCGGGTTCAGGCGTCGGGGGGCGTGGGGCGCAGTAGGGGACGGCGCAGGTGCCGGGCCTTGGTCAGCAGGATGTGCATGCGCTCGGTGACCTGGGCGACATCCTCGACGGGTTCGTCGAAGGCGAGGCGGACATCGGCCTGGCCGCGCACCCGCTCGAGCCGCAGCGTGAGCGCGTAGCGGTCGATGGCGACCGGCCGTACGCGCACCACACCGTGCAGGCTGTCGGCACCGACGAGCCGGGTCAGCTGCTCGACGGCGTCCTCGTGCGCGTCGGCGAGGTGGGTGAGCAGCCGCGCCTCGGCCTCCGCGAGCGGGTCGGGGGCGGCGAGAGCGAGTTCATCGAGGTCGATGCCGATCCGCCCGCCGGTCGCGTCGTGCAGGACGGCGCAGGTCGGCGCGAAGATGAACCCCTCCCCGTCGGGCACCAGGGACCCCGAGAGCCAGAGCCGGGCCCGGATCCGGTCCCTGACCGGCACGGGCGAGACGTCGGCGAACTCCACCAGGGTGGAGGGTTCGCCGCGCGGCGCGCAGATCATCGCGGTGGCCAGCGCGCTGTCGGGTGGCGGCGACAGCAGGAGGATGCCCTCCGGCGTGACGCTGTGCGCGCCGACGAGCTCATCCCTGCCGATCTCCGTGGTCACCGCGCAGGACCACGCGGTGGTGAGCAGCGAGCGAGCGCGTGCCGCAGCGGTGGGCACGGACGTGCTGGCGTGACGGACACCCATCCTTCAACCTCCATTAGGTAAGCCTTGCCTAACTTATCGGAGATCGCGGAACAGGGCCAGTACGCGACCAGTACGCGAAAGGCCCCGCGCGGCGAACCACGCGGGGCCTTGGCGCGTACGCGGGACAGGGCCCTTGTCGCGTACGTCAGTTGAGGAGCTCAGTGACCGCGGGCGATCCACTCCTCCAGCTGCGGCGCCTCAGCGCCGACCGTCGTGCTGTCGCCGTGCCCGGTCCGCACCACCGTCTGAGGCGGCAGTGTGAGGAGCCGGTCCCGGATCGACTCGACGATCGTCGGGAAGTCGCTGAACGACCGGCCCGTCGCTCCGGGCCCGCCCGCGAAGAGCGTGTCGCCGGTGAAGACCGCGCCCAGGGCGGGCGCGTAGAGGCTGACGGCGCCCAGGCAGTGGCCCGGCGTGTGCAGCACCTTCAACTCCACGCCCGCCACGGTGAGTTCCTGACCGTCGGACAGCTCACCGTCGGGGGCACGCTCGGGGTGCGTCTGCTTCCACAGCTCCGCGTCGGCGGGGTGCAGCAGGATCGGCGCGCCGGTGCGGGCGGCGAGTGCCGGGGCCGCGTCGATGTGGTCGTCGTGGGCGTGAGTGCACACGATCGCGACGACCCGGCGCTCACCGACCGCCGCCGCGATGGCGTCCGCGTCGTGCGCGGCGTCGATGACGACGACCTCGCTGTCGTCCCCCACGATCCATACGTTGTTGTCGACGTCCCAGGTGCCCCCGTCGAGGGAGAACGTGCCCGATGTGACCAGGTGGTCGATGCGCGCCGCCATCAGAAGACCACCACCGAACGCAGGACATCCCCGTGGTGCATTCGCTCGAACGCCTTCTCCACGTCCGCCAGGGCGATCGTCTCCGTGACGAAGGCGTCCAGGTCGAGCCGCCCCTGCTGGTAGAGGTCGATGAGCATCGGGAAGTCGCGTGAGGGCAGGCAGTCGCCGTACCAGCTCGACTTGAGCGCACCGCCGCGCCCGAAGACGTCCAGGAGCGGCAGATCGATACGCATCTCCGGGGTCGGCACGCCGACCAGGACGACCGTGCCCGCCAAATCACGGGCGTAGAAGGCCTGTTCATACGTCTCTGGGCGGCCGACCGCCTCGATGACGACGTCGGCGCCATTGCCGTCGGTCAGCTCGCGGATCGCCTCGACGGGGTCGCCCGCGCGGGAGTTGACGGTGTGCGTGGCGCCGAGGCTCTTCGCCGTGTCCAGCTTCTTGTCGTCGATGTCGACGGCGATGACCTTCGCCGCCCCGGCGAGCCGTGCGCCCACGACCGCCGCGTTGCCGACGCCGCCGCAGCCGATGACGGCGACCGAGTCGCCGCGGCCCACGTTGCCGGTGTTGATGGCGGCGCCGAGACCGGCCATGACGCCGCAGCCGAGGAGCCCCGCCGCGGCGGGCGAGGCGTTCGGGTCGACCTTGGTGCACTGTCCGGCGGCGACGAGGGTCTTCTCCGCGAAGGCACCGATGCCGAGCGCGGGCGAGAGCTCGGTGCCGTCCGTGAGGGTCATCTTCTGCTTGGCGTTGTGCGTGTCGAAGCAGTACTGGGGACGGCCGCGCAGGCACGCCCGGCACTGACCGCACACCGCACGCCAGTTGAGGATCACGAAGTCGCCGGGCGCGACCTCGGTGACACCGTCGCCGACCGACTCGACGACGCCCGCCGCCTCATGACCGAGGAGGAAGGGGAACTCGTCGTTGATGCCGCCCTCGCGGTAGTGCAGATCGGTATGACAGACCCCGCAGGCCTGAATCCGCACCACGGCTTCCCCCGGCCCCGGGTCCGGCACGACGATCGTCTCGATCCGTACCGGCTCGCCCTTCGCGCGCGCGATCACGCCCTGCACCTGCTGCGCCATGAGGTCAGCCCTTCTGTCTTCCGGCATCACATGTACTCCCGGCATCCTCACAGACCGAGCCCCCGCACGACGACCCCGGTCGCACGGCTTACTGCTCCGGGGGACGCGTCGCCGCCTAGTGTGGGCGCGTGCGTGATCTCGCTGCTCAGGCCCTGCTTCCGGTCAACGCGACACTCGGTGCGGCGCTGCTTGTGCTGCTGCTCGCCGCGGCCACCACGGCCGCCGTGTTCCGCCTGTCCCCCGACGGGTCGTACAGCAGGGCGCGGGAAATCCTCGTGGCCGGGGTGCGGGCAGCGGTGCAGCTGGGCGTGGTGTCCCTGGTGATCGGCTGGGTGATCCACCACACCGCGGCGCTCTTCGCCTTCCTGCTCCTGATGCTCGCCGTCGCCACCCGCACCGCGGGGCGCCGCATCACCGCGAACGGCAGCTGGTGGTGGGCGGCACTCCCGATCGCGGGCCCCGTGGTCCCGGTGGTGACCGGGCTCGCCCTTGCCGGTCTCCTTCCGGTGCGCGGCGTCGCCATGATCCCCGTGACCGGCATCCTCATCGGCGGGGCGCTGACCGCGACGGTGCTCGGCGGGCGCCGGGGCCTGGATGAACTCCACTCCCGCAAGGGCGAGTTCGAGGCGGGTCTGGCCCTCGGACTGCTCGATCGGGACGCCCGCCTCGAGGTGATCCGCCCCGCCGCCTCCGACGCCCTGCTGCCCGGCCTCGACCAGACCCGCACGGTGGGTCTGGTCACGCTGCCCGGCGCGTTCGTCGGTATGCTCCTGGGCGGCGCGTCGCCGGTGCTCGCCGGGGCGGTGCAGCTGTTCGTGCTGATCGCCCTGGTGGCGGTCCAGGCGATCGCGGTGGCGCTGACGGTGGAGCTCGTCGCCCGCGGGCAGCTGAACCGGGCGGTTCCGGGGTGAGAGCGCCGGAGTGATCGGCGTCGCTCCGTGCGCGTAGGCTCCATGACCATGTCTGTTTACGAAGATGCAGAGATCGGCGCCCTCCAGGGCGGGTCCGCGAATCTGGGCCAGTACCTGGGCAAGGCCGTCCTGATCGTCAACGTCGCCTCCAAGTGCGGGCTCACCCCGCAGTACGCGGGCCTCGAGCGCCTGCACGCTCAGTACGCGGCACGCGGCTTCACCGTCATCGGCGTGCCCTGCAACCAGTTCATGGGCCAGGAGCCCGGTACGTCGGACGAGATCGCGGAGTTCTGCTCGGCGACGTACGGCGTGACCTTCCCGATGACCGAGAAGACCGACGTCAACGGCGACGCCCGGCACCCGCTGTACACGAACCTGGTCGACACGGCGGACGCCGAGGGGCACACCGGGGACATCCGGTGGAACTTCGAGAAGTTCGTGATCGCACCCGACGGAACGGTCGCCGCGCGGTTCTCGCCGAAGGCGGAGCCGGACTCCGCCGAGGTCGTCGCCGCCATCGAGAAGGTCCTTCCGGCCTGACACCGGCCCGTGCCGCCTCGGGGCAGTGTCCGGACCGCCGGGCGCTGCCCCGGGGTGAGCCGGCGTCGACGGCGGGATGCCGCGTGAGACCGCCCTCGCGACTCCCCTCGCGCACGGCGCTATCCGTACGTCTTCCTCCATCGCGCCCGGTGCCGGTTGTCCCCCTGCCCCGCGCCGCTGACACCGAGCAGCGAATCCAGGGAAGTGCCGCTGTTCCACAGGCCCAGGTGGTCGCGGTGTACGGCCACGATGCCGTGCTCCGCCGCGAAGGCCTCCGAGGGCCGGCTGAACCGCGTGGTCGTCACGAAGATCGCCACGTCCGCCCCGAAGTGCACCCGCGAGCCGAGCAGATCGCGCAGTTCGCGGCTCGCGATCGCGCTGGTCGGCGCATAGCGCTTGCACTGGACGACCATGGACCGGCCGTCCGGGAGCCGCCCGACGACATCGGCGCCGTTGTCCCCCGCCCCGCCCACGCGGCGCACCTCGGTGCACCCGTCCCTGCGGCAGAGCCCGGCGACCAGCTCCTCGAACTCGGTGCCGGTCATCGCGTCCACCTCGGCGAGCGTCCGGTGCCCTGCCCGCACCGCGTCCGCACGCCGCCACGCGAGATCACGGCCGCGCGCCATCCGGTCCGTACGCCACAGCCACCACCCCACGGAACCGAGGCCACCGATGATCAATACCCCCGCCGCATAGGGCCAGATCGCCGACCAGAACATCACCACCAGGAGCAGCAGCAGAGCGCCGCCCACCGCTCCCCTCCTGAGCCGCGCCTCGCGCCGCCTGCGTGCCGCCGTGCGTCGTCCCCGTCGAACCGTGCGCCGTCCCCGTCGAGCGGTCATCCGTGCCCCCTCCGCCACGTCCACCGTCCTTGGCAAGCAGTCTGGGCAGCGGGCGCGGGTTCGGGAAGAGCGCGTCGGCACACGTCGCATCCCCTCTCCCCCACCCGCCCCATACATCCAGCCGGACCAAGCTGACCTGCGAGCTACGGGCCGCGCTCCTACGGTGGCTGAATGGTCATCAGGTACCTCCCGCGCTCCTCATCCGTCCGCACCGCGGCCCTCGCGCTCGCTGCCCTGGTCCTCCTGCCCACCCCCTTCGCGGCGGCGTCCCAGGGCCCCCCGGCCGAGCCCGCGCCGCCCAAGCCCGCGCCCGCGTACTCCTCGAACCTCCTCGACAAGCCGGGCGTCCACGCCAGGCCGGGCGCTGCCGCTCCGGCCGTCCCTGACGGTGTGTCCGCTCTCTCCTGGGTGGTGGCCGACGCCCATACGGGCGAAGTGCTCGCCGCGCGCGACGCGCACCGGCGGCTGCCGCCCGCCTCCACCCTGAAGTCGCTCTTCGCTCTCACGGCCCTGCCCCACCTGGACCCCGTGGCGCGGCACAAGGTCACCGCGAGCGAGCTCGCCGAAGTCGCGGAGGGCAGCAGTCGTGTGGGCGTCGAGGCGGGGTTCAGCTACAGCGTCGCCGATCTGTGGCGTGGCGTGTTCCTCAGCTCCGGCAACGACGCCGTGCATGTACTCGCCAAGCTCAACGGCGGCTGGCAGCAGACCGCCCGGCAGATGCGCGCCAAGGCCCGCGCCCTGGGCGCCCGCGACACCCAGGTGGTCTCCCCGGACGGATACGACGCGGCCGGGCAGGTCTCATCGGCGTACGACCTGGCGGTCTTCGGCCGGGCGGGGCTCGCGGATCCGGACTTCGCCCGTTACTGCTCGACGTCCGTCGCCAAGTTCCCCAACGGCAACTGGTCCTACCCCATCCAGAACACCAACCGGCTCCTCACCGGAGCCGACGGCGTGGCGCCCTACCCCGGCCTGCTCGGCATCAAGAACGGCTACACCACCCACGCGGGCAACACCCTCATCAGTGCGGCGCAGCGCGGTGGCCGCACCCTCGTCGTGTCGGTGATGAACCCTCAGGCGGGCGGCGGATACACCGTGTACGAGGAGGCCAGGTCGCTCCTCGACTGGGGGTTCAAGGCGGCGGGACACACCAGGCCGGTGGGTTCGCTGCTCCCCAAGAGCGGGACGACCGTGCAGCGGGGCACGGCACAGGGCCCCGCGCACGCTGGCGAGCTCGCCGCCCACTCGGTCGAGGCCGACGGCTCGGACTGGCCCGCGATCCTGCTCGTCGGCGCGGGTTCCGTGGCCCTGCTCGCGGGTGCGGTCGTGGTGACCCGGCGGCGGAGGGCCGCCGTTTCCCGCTTCTAGGGCCCTTCTGGACGAGCGGACGGTCGGGTGCACCCTCCGCTCGGCCAGCCGTTGCCGGTGGCGCGCTTCAGCCGGTCTTCGCCGACGCGTCGAAGAACCTGACGATCCGGGGCAGGGCTTGCCGCACCGATCCGTTGTGGTCGTAGTCGCCGACGTCGGTCAGCCGGCGTGCGGCGCCGTTCCTCGTCAACTGGTCGGCACAGTACGTCGCGTGGCTGAAGTCGACGTCCTTGTCGCCCCGGCCGTGGAAGATCTCCACCGGTACGTTCGGCCGCCAGTCGCACGTGTCGTCCATCGGGCGCAGCTTGTCTTTCAGGACACCGTCGGGCGTGCGGACCTTGTTCAGGAAGTCCTCGGTGAACAGGTCCTTGGAGGCTGCCGGGAGTTTACTGAGGATCTCCTCGGCGGTGTGATGGCCGTCGAAGAGATCCTCCACCTCGGTGTCGTAGGGGGAGCGGAAGACATCGCCGGGTGACGTGTAAAGGCCGTACGTCTTGTTCCAGGCGGTGGCGAAGTAGGCGAGGTAGATGCCGGATTTATCGATCTTGTCGTCGGCCGCGGCGGCTTCGAAGGCCGAGAGGTTGTAGGGGCCGCTGACCGGTGCGAGTGCTCCCAGCCTGAAGTAGCGTTCGGCGCCCTCCTGTTGGAGCGCCCGGCCTACCAGCATGGTCGCGGGACCGCCCTGAGAGAAACCGCTGACCTGCACCTTCCGCTTGAGCTCCCGGCCGCTTCGGTGGGCAAGGGTCCGGGCCGCACGCAGGCCGTCCACCGAGGCCGCGACGGTGGCCCGAGGGTCACCGTAGGGGTGGAAGCCTTCGCCCGAGCCGAGGCCGACATAGTCGGGCGCCGATACGGCCCGCCCGGTCGAGGCGAACAGCAGGGCGGCGAGCCGGTCGTTCGACTTCGGATTCTCCGAGGCGACGTCCTTGCGGTAGACGGTGGTGCCGTGCAGCCAGGAGACGGTGGACAGGTGGCGCGCCCCGTTCTTGGGCAGGACGACGAGTTGGCTCGCGGTCGTGGGGGCGCCCGCGCTGTCAGTGGTGCGGTAGGTGACCCGATAGGCGGCCACGCCGTAGCGGACCTGGGACGCGTCGATCTTTCCCCGGAGTTCCCCGGCCACTTCCTCCGCTGCGAGGTCGGCCACTTGCTCGACGGAGACGACGGCCCCGCCTTGTGCCCGCTCGCTGCGGGAGCCGGCCGCCGCCGAGACCGGAGTCAGCAGGGCAGACACGCTGCCGAGGACCGCCGCACCAGCCAGAATCCGAATTTCTGTTCGTCGTAAAGTCATGGATGGATCATGCCCGGCGGCCGCTCCGCTGGGACATGGAGTGGTCCCCCGGCCGCAATGGGGGGAAACCCCCGGCCCGTAGGGGATGCCAGATGCCCTACTCCCCTACCTAGTTGTCCTGTCCCTCACACCCCGCCGAGGAGACGGGCGAGGTCCCGGTCCAGGTCGAGCCCCGCGACTTCACGCCCCGCGCCCACGACGGCGTACGTACGGAGCAGGAACCGCTGGAGCACCGTCCTGTCGAACTGCACCAGGGCAAGACCCTGCGGGGCGTGGAACTCGAGAACCGTCCGCGCCCGCCCGCACGGCCAGATGTGCACGTCACCGCTGCCCGCGGGGGTGCGGAGACCCTCCTCGAGGAGCTGGCGGGCGAAGATCCAGGTGACCTCCGCGCCGTCGAGCGAGGCCTCGGGCGGGAAGGTGATCTGGACGGCCAGGGGGTCGGCCGCCGAGTAGCGCAGCGTCACAGGAAGGGGACGCTCGCGCCCTTCCGGGGTGATCAGGCGGGCACGGGCGGGCTGGTCAAGGGTGACGTCCATGATCGGACTCCTCTTCTGTCGCAGCTGAAGCTGCTCGCTCTGCTTTCTTCCGTGTCTGTACGAGTCCGGGGCGAGGGGGTTCATTACGCGACACGCGGGCCGATCCATGTGACCTACGCCACTCCGGCGTCACAAGTCGGACATTTGTCGCCTAGGCTTTCGAATTCGTCCGAACCACCCGCAGTGGGACCGGGAGAGTGCTCTGCCATGACCGACGTCTCAGCCGAGGGGCCCGCCACCAGGCCCGCCACGGCCGCGTACGCCCGTATCTACGAGGAGGAACAGCCCCGGCTCGTCGCTTACGCGCGCTCGCTGACCGGCAACGCCTGGGTCGCCGACGACCTCGTCGCCGAGGCACACTTCCGCGTCTGGCGGCGGCTGTCCGCGGGGCACGAGATCGAGAACGTACCGGCGTACCTGATGACGACCGTGCGGCACCTCGCGGTGGCCGTGGGGCGCGGGGCGGGGCGCGAGACGCCGCGTGATCCGCAGACGGCGGAGTCCGTCGAGATCGTCGGCGCGACACCCGGTGGTGATCCTGATCCCGGCGACCGCGCCTCCTCCGTGGAGCTGCTCGGTCGCGTACTCGGGCAGCTGCCCGAGCGCTGGGTGAAGGCTTTGTGGCTCGCCGAGGCGGAGGGACAGCCGCTGGAGGCGGTCGGCCGCCGCATCGGTGCCGGGCAGGGTGCTACGGCCGTACTGCTGCACCGGGCCCGCGAGGGGATGCGGCAGGCGTTCCTGCGCGCGCACCCCGGGACGCCCGACGATCCCGCGTGCGAGCAGCACTGGGACCGGATACCCGGCCATGTACGCGGCGAGGCCTCCGCCCTCCAGTCCGAGCGGCTGCTCGCCCATCTCGACGGCTGCGCCGACTGCCGGGGCAGGCTCGCACTGCTCGCCCGCGCGAACGATCGGCTGCCCGCGCTGGTGGGACCGGCGCTGCTGATCTTCGTTCTGGGCGGCACGGGCAAGTTCCTCATACCGCTGGCGGCCGGCTCCGCTTCCGCCTCCGGCGGGCATGGCGGGGGCTTCCTGCACGGCGTACGTCACGTGCTCACCGGGGGCAGCAAGGTGCCGGCCGCCGCGGTGGGCGTCGTGGGCGCGTCCGTGGCCGGGGCTGCTGTGGCGGCGGGGCTGATACTCGGCGGTTCGAGCCACGCGGTGCCGCCGCAGCGGGCCACTGCCGTGGAGAGTGCGTCTCCGGAGCAGCCTCCTGCCGCTTCGGCTCCAGCGGCTCCGGCGGCTCCTGTGCCGGAGCCTCGGGGGGAGGAGGCGGGGGCGCCGCCGGCTGAGGAGGAAGCGCCGCCCGAGCAGAAGCCCGCGGCTGAGGTGGCTCCGCCGAAGCCGGAGGCGCCTGCGCCTGAGCCGCCGGCTCAGCCGGAGCAGGTTCCGGCGGAACAGCCGGAGCAGCAGGAGCAGCAGGTCCCGGCGGAGCCGGAACCGGTTGAACCGGCACTTCCTGCCGAGCCGACGGAACCAGCGAGTCCGACTCCGACTCTGGTGCCAACGCCAACGCCAACTCCAACGCCAACGCCTACACCTCCCCCGACGCCCACTCCTGTGGATCCGACGCCGGTGGACCCCACGCCTCCCGAGCCGACGCCGGTCGACCCGACGCCTCCGCCGGAGCCGGTCTGCGAGCCCTGGGTCGGGCCGATCTACATCTGCCACAGCCCGTAGCGGGGGGGTGCGGTTTCGGGAACGGGCGGGATCGGGGAAAGGAAAGCCCATGCTCCTAGCCCGCCTCGCCCATGTATCAGCCACCGTGGCCACCACCCCCGCCCGCTCCCAGAAAATCGCCCTCCTCGCCGACCTCTTCCACGCGGCCACCCCCGCCGACGCCCCCATCGTCATCCCCTACCTCGCGGGCCGCCTCCCCCAGGGAAGACTGGGCATCGGGTGGAGCCTCCTGAAGGAGCCGCCTCCGCCCGCCGCGGAGCCCACCCTCACCGTTCAGGCCACGGACGCCGCCCTCACCGCCGTCGGCGCCCTGTCCGGGCAGGGTTCACAAGGCGAACGCAGGCGGCTGGTGCGGGAGTTGATGGGTGCGGCCACCGCCGAGGAGCAGCGGTTCCTCTTCGGGTTGCTCACCGGGGAAGTCCGGCAGGGCGCGCTCGATGCCATCGCCGTGGAGGGCCTCGCCCGAGCCACCCAGGCCCCGCCGACCGCCGTGCGCCGCGCGGTGATGCTGGCCGGAGCGGTGACCCCCGTCGCCGAGGCGCTGCTCGCGAGGGGGCCGAGCGCGCTGGACGAGTTCCGGCTCAGCGTCGGACAGCCCGTACTCCCGATGCTCGCGCACGGCGCAGCCTCCGTCGCCGAAGGCATCGGCAAGCTGGGCGGCCCGTGCGCCGTCGAGGAGAAGCTGGACGGCATCCGCATCCAGGTGCACCGCGACGGGGACGACGTCCGCGTCTACACCCGCACCCTCGACGACATCACCGACCGTCTGCCCGAACTCACCTCCACGGCACTCGACTTGAAGGGCCGGACCTTCATCCTCGACGGTGAGGTCATCGCACTCGACGGCGACGGCAGACCCCGCCCCTTCCAGGAGGTCGCCGGACGCGTCGGGTCCCGCGTCGACGTCGCATCCGCCGCGGCCGGGCTGCCCCTCTCCGCCGTCTTCTTCGACGCCCTCTACGCCGACGGCCAGGATCTCCTCGACCTGCCGTTCGCCGAGCGGCACAGCCACCTCGCACGGCTCGTCCCCGAGCCGATGCGGGTGCGCCGCGCCCTCGTGACAGTTCCGGCGGACGAGGGCCAGCTGCGGGCCGCGGAAGCCTTCTTCGCCGACACCTTGCGGCGCGGCCACGAAGGCGTCGTACTCAAGACTCTCGACGCGCCGTACACCGCAGGGCGCCGCGGAGCGAGCTGGCTGAAGGTCAAGCCCGTACACACCCTGGACCTGGTGGTCCTGGCCGCCGAGTGGGGGCACGGACGGCGGACCGGCAAGCTCTCCAACCTCCATCTCGGCGCCCGGCGCGCCGACGGGTCGTACGCCATGCTCGGGAAAACCTTCAAGGGCATGACCGACGTGCTGCTCGCCTGGCAGACCGAGCGGCTGCGTGAGCTCGCGGTCAGCGACGACGGCTTCGTCGTGACCGTCCGGCCGGAGCTCGTCGTCGAGATCGCGTACGACGGACTGCAGAAGTCCACCCGCTATCCGGCCGGGGTCACGCTCCGCTTCGCCCGCGTCGTCCGATATCGCGAGGACAAGTCACCCGCCGAGGCCGATTCCATCGAAACGGTGCTTGCGGAGCGCCAGACCTAGCCTCGCTCCTAGCGTCGGCGCAGGATCTCTACCACCAAGTTCAGGCAAAGATCAGGCCGATAGGGTGACCTTAACGCCGTATTGACGCCCATCAGCCCAATCAGAGCTAGGGGGAGAGCTGTGCCCGCATCACGCCTGAGCCAGACGCCACTTCCAGGTATCGGCATCCGGTACGACCTGACCACCCGAGAACAGCGCCAGATCTCGGTCGTCGCACACCGGGACGGCGCACGCACCCTCAGCGCGTACCGCGCGGACGACCCAGACGAGTGCGCGCTCTCGCTGCGGCTGAGTTCGGGTGAGGCGGACGCGCTGATCGACGCGCTGATGCCCTCGCATCACAGCCCGAACCTCCTGCACACCACGGATCTGGGCCTGGTCGCCGAACGCATCGAAGTGTCCGGCACCTCGCACTGGAACGGGCGGGTGCTCGGCGAGACCCAGATGCGGACGGAGACCGGCGCCTCCATCGTCGCGGTTCTTCGCAGAGCCGAGGCCATTCCGTCGCCCACCCCGGCCTTCCGCCTCGCGGGTGGGGACACTCTCATCGTGATCGGCACCCGCGAGGGTGTGGAGAGCGCCGCCGCGATACTCGGGCGGGAGTGATTCGATGCACTCCGCTGTCTTCCTGATCGAATTCGGCGCGATCATCCTCGCGCTGGGGCTGCTCGGCAGGTTCGCCGGACGGTTCCGCTTCTCGCCGATCCCCCTCTATCTGCTGGCCGGTCTTGCGTTCGGCGAGGGCGGTCTGCTGCCGCTGGGTACCAGTGAGGAGTTCGTCGCCATCGGCGCCGAGATCGGCGTCATCCTGCTGTTGCTGATGCTCGGGCTCGAATACACCGCGAGCGATCTGGTCAGCAACCTCAAGACCCAGTACCCGGCCGGTCTGGTCGACATGGGGCTCAACGCCGTGCCGGGCGCGATCGCCGCGCTGCTCATGGGGTGGGGTCCAGTGGCCGCCGTGGTCCTCGCGGGCGTCACCTGGATCTCGTCGTCCGGGGTCATCGCGAAGGTGCTCGGCGACCTGGGCCGTCTCGGAAACCGCGAGACGCCCGTCATCCTCAGCATCCTGGTACTCGAAGACCTGGCGATGGCCGTCTATCTGCCCATCATCACCGCCCTGTTGGCCGGTGTCGGCTGGGCCGCGGGCAGTCTCACCCTGGGCATCGCGCTCGGGGCGGCCGGTCTCGTACTGTTCCTCGCCGTGCGCTACGGCCGTCTGATCTCGCGCTTCGTGTCGAGCGACGACCCCGAGAAGCTGCTCCTTGTCGTCCTCGGTCTGACCATCCTGGTCGCCGGAATCGCGCAGCAGCTCCAGGTGTCCGCCGCCGTGGGAGCGTTCCTGGTCGGTATCGCCCTGTCCGGCGAGGCCGCCGAGGGGGCGCACAGTCTCCTCGCGCCGCTGCGGGACCTGTTCGCCGCGGTCTTCTTCGTCTTCTTCGGCCTGCACACCGATCCGGCGAGCATTCCGCCCGTCCTGCTTCCCGCGCTCCTGCTCGCCGTCGTGACGGCGTGCACGAAGATCGCCACGGGGTACTGGGCGGCCCGCCGCGCCAAGATCTCCGTCAAGGGACGGTGGCGGGCGGGCGGTGCGCTCGTGGCGCGCGGCGAGTTCTCGATCGTCATCGCGGGTCTTGCCGTCACCGCGGGCATCGAGCCGCGACTCGGCCCGCTGGCAACGGCGTACGTCCTGATCCTGGTGATCGTCGGCCCGCTCACCGCACGCTTCGCGCAGCCGGTGGCCGCCGGGGTGAGCGGCCTCGTGTCGCGCCGCCGAGAGGCCGCGGCCACGGTGGCGCTGCCTTCCCCGCGGGAGCCGGAGCGCTCGACGGAGGAGTCGCGCGACGGCCAGGAGACCAGCGGCCGGTCCTGACACCGGGCGGCCCCATGATGTGCGGCTGAGGTACGGCCCCCGTGCGGCCGCCGGGCGGTTGTCCTCGCCCGGCGGCTTGTGGGCTCACCGCCCCACGGCGTACCCCTGCATCCCGCGCGGATTGGCCGCGGCCGAGAGCACCCCGGTGCGCGGATCGCGCGCCACCGCGCACAGCCGCCCCTCCGACCAGGGCTCGCCGACCGTCACGTCGTGCCCTCGGCGCCGCAGCTCCTCGATGACCGACTCGTCCATGCGGGACTCGACCGTGACGCTCCCCGGGCGCATACCGCGCGGGTAGAAGGAGCCGGGGAAGCTGTCGTTGTGCCAGTTGGGGGCGTCGATGGCGCCCTGGAGGTCGAGGCCGCCGCGGACGGAGTCGCGCACCGCGACCGACAGGAAGAAGTGCACCTGCCACTGGTCCTGCTGGTCGCCGCCGGGCGTGCCGAAGGCCATCACAGGTACGCCGTCCTTGAGCGCGAGGGACGGTGTCAGGGTGGTGCGCGGACGGCGGCCCGGCGTGAGGGAGTTGGGCAGGCCCTCCTCGAGCCACGCCATCTGAAGGCGGGTGCCGAGCGGGAAGCCCAGTTCGGGGACGACCGGGTTGGACTGCAGCCAGCCGCCGCTCGGCGTGGCCGCGACCATGTTGCCCCAGCGGTCGACGATGTCCAGGTGGCAAGTGTCGCCGCGGGTGGCGCCGTCCGCCGAGACGGCCGGTTCGCCGGGCACGGGTGAGGTGCCGCTCTTGGCGACGGTCGGCTCACCGGCGCCCGCTCCGGGCAGCCCGAGGGCGTCGAAGCCGGGCTCTCCGGCAGCTACGGCGCGTGCGTGTTCGGAGATCGTCGCCGTGCGTCCGCCTGGGCTTCCGGGGCGCAGCTCATGCGATGCCTTCTCGCCGATGAGCGTCCGCCGCTCCTCGTTGTAGGCGGGGGACAGCAGATCGGCGACCGGGACGGTGCCCGCGCCGTCCGCGTCCCCGTACCAGGCCTCGCGGTCCGCCATGGCGAGCTTGCAGCCCTCGATCAGCAGGTGCACGTAGTCGGCCGAGCCGTACGCGGGCAGGTCCGCGAGCGCGGAGGGGAGCACGGCAAGCTGCTGGAGGAAGACCGGGCCCTGGCTCCAGCCGCCCGCCTTGCACAGCGTCCAGCCGTTCCAGTCGTACGTCGCCGGGGCCTCGTACGTCGCTTCCCATCCGGCCAGGTCGGCGGCCGTCAGGGTGCCGGTGTGCCGGGTTCCGCTGGTGTCCGTCGTGGGGCGCGCCGCCTGGCGCAGCAGCGCCTCGGCGATGAACCCCTCGCTCCAGATCTTCCGTGCGGCCTCGATCTGCTCGACGCGTGAGCCGTCTCCCGCCTCCTCGAGCACGCGGCGCCAGGTCGCGGCGAGCGCCGGGTTGCGCAGGAGTTCGCCGGGGCGCGGCGCGCGACCGCCGGGCAGGTAGACAGCGGCCGACGAGGGCCATTCGGTCTCGAAGAGTTCGCGCACCGTCTCGACGGTCTCGCCGACGCGTTCCACGGGTGCGTGCCCGTCGTCGGCGTACCCGATGGCGTACTTGAGGACATCGGCGACGGACTTGGTCCCGTAGTCGCGCAGGAGCACCATCCACGCGTCGAAGGCGCCCGGCACGGCGGCGGCGAGCGGACCGGTGCCCGGCACGAGGTCGAGACCGAGCGAGCGGTAGTGGGCAACGGTCGCGCCCGCGGGCGCGACGCCCTGCCCGCACAGGACCCGCACCTCTCCCCCGGCGGGCGCCAGGATGATCGGTACCTCGCCCGCGGGGCCGTTGAGGTGCGGCTCGACGACGTGCAGGACGAAACCCGCGGCGACCGCGGCGTCGTAGGCGTTGCCGCCGTCTTCCAGGACGGCCATCGCTGACTGCGAGGCGAGCCAGTGAGTGGAGGACACCATGCCGAAGGTGCCTTGGAGGGTCGGCCTAGTGGTGAACAAGAGAGCTGCTCCTAGCGTGCGGTGCGGGTGCTGGGGATCGTACGAAGGGCCGCTGCGGCGGCCGCGTCCGGGGCCGTGCCGTCGTCGGCGACGAGATGGCAGGAGACCTGGCGTCGGCCACCGTCCCCGGGGAGTTCGCGCAGCTCGGGCACCTCGGCACGGCAGCGGTCGACGGCAAGCGGGCAGCGTGTGTGGAACCGGCATCCCAGTGGCGGGGCGAGCGGGCTCGGCAGCTCCCCGCTGAGGACGATGCGCTGGCGGGTGCGCTGCAGGACCGGGTCGGTCACGGGTGCGGCGGACAGCAGGGCCTGGGTGTACGGGTGCTTCGGGTCGGCGAACAGCTCGACGGCCGGCGCCTGTTCGACTGTCTGGCCGAAGGGTGCGCAAGGCCCGGAGCGGGACCCGGGCCGGGTTCCAGGGGCAAATGCGGCGATCGCCAGCTCAGCGGGCCGTTGTCAGTGGGCCGCGCTAGTCTCCGCGCAACTGACCGTTCACCCCGTTCTGGGAGGTTTTCATGGCTTCGCGCCTCAACCCCTATGTCACCTTCGGCGGCGACGCCCGGCAGGCGATGGAGTTCTACAAGGAGGTCCTCGGCGGCACGCTGACGCTCAGTACCTTCGGTGAGATCGGCCGGCAGGGCACTCCGCAGGACGACAAGATCATGCACGGCATGTTGGAGACCCCGAGCGGCTTCACTCTGATGGGTGCCGACACCCCGCCGGGCATGGAGCACACCCCGGGCGACAACTTCTCGGTGAGCCTCAGCGGCGACGACGACGCCGAGCTGCGCGGCTACTGGGAAAAGCTGACCGTCGGCGGCTCGGTGTCCGTACCGCTGGAGAAGCAGATGTGGGGCGACGTGTTCGGCATGTGCACGGATCGCTTCGGCATCCCCTGGATGGTCAATATCAGCGAGCCGCAGAGCTGAGCGCCCGCGCACAGAGCCCGTGACCGGGGCCCCATCGTGCCCCGGTCGCGGGCTCTGAGCAGCACGCTTACCGTGTGACGGGGGTATCTCGTGCGACGGGGGCGTCTGGAGGCCACCGATGGACCGCTCACCCGCGCCGGAGCCCTTCGATGCGGTACAGACCGCAGGATCCTCGGCCTCCGCTCCCCCCGACCAGACCCATCGGAGCGGCGGGCGGCACGAACACCGCTGGCTGATCCTGGGGGTCGTCGGGATCGCCCAGCTGATGGTCGTACTCGACGCGACGATCGTGAACATCGCGCTGCCATCGGCCCAGCAGGATCTCGGATTCAGCGACGGCAACCGCCAGTGGATCGTCACCGCGTACGCACTCGCCTTCGGCAGCCTGCTGCTCCTCGGCGGGCGGATCGCCGACCTGGTGGGCCGCAAGGCGGTCTTCCTGGCAGGTCTCGCCGGATTCGCGCTCGCCTCGGCTCTCGGCGGCGCGGCGACCAGCTTTTCCATGCTGGTCCTTGCCCGCGCGCTCCAGGGCGTGTTCGGCGCACTGCTCGCACCCGCCGCCCTTTCCCTGCTCACCACGACGTTCACGGATCCCAAGGAGCGAGCGAAGGCATTCGGCATCTACGGCGCCATCGCGGGCGCGGGCGGCGCGGTCGGCCTGCTCCTCGGCGGCGTACTGACCGAGTATCTGGACTGGCGCTGGTGCCTGTACGTGAACCTGATCTTCGCGGTGCTCGCCATGCTGGGCGGCGCGCGGCTGCTGCACGGCGGCAGGCCCGCTGACCGCCCGAAGCTGGACGTGCCCGGCACGCTGCTCGTCTCCGCGGGCCTGTTCTGCATCGTCTACGGCTTCTCGAACGCCGAGTCGCACGCCTGGAGCGATGTCAAGACGTGGGGCTTCCTGGCGGTCGGAGTCGTCCTGGTGGCGGCCTTCGCCTGGTGGCAGACGCGGGCGGTGCATCCGCTGCTTCCGCTGCGGGTGGTGCTCGACCGGGACCGGGCGGCTTCGTTCCTGGCGATGTTCATCTCGGGCGCCGGCATGTTCGGTGTCTTCCTGTTCCTGACGTACTACCTCCAGCAGATCCTCGGCTACACACCGGTGAAGACCGGTCTCGCGTTCCTGCCGATGGTCGCCGTGATGGTGGTGATCTCGGTCGTCACGACCAACTGGCTCGTGCCGCGGTTCGGCGCGAAGCCGACCGTGCCGCTCGGCATGGGTCTCGCGGCGGCCGCGATGGCCTGGCTCACCGCCCTCGACGTGCACAGCACCTACGCGGCGCACGTCCTGCCGCCGCTGCTCGTCGCAGGTCTCGGCCTCGGTCTGGTCTTCGCCCCGGCGATGAGCATGGCGACCGCGGGTGTCGCATCGCATGACGCGGGTGTGGCGTCCGCGATGGTCAACACCAGCCAGCAGGTGGGCGGTTCGATCGGCACCGCCCTGCTCAACTCCCTCGCGACCAGTGCCGCGGCCAACTACCTGGTGGGCAAGCGGCCGACTCCCGAGGTACAGGCCCAGTCGGCGATGGAGAGTTACTCGACCGCGTACTGGTGGTCGGCGGTCTTCTTCGCGGTGGGTCTCCTCGTTACGGTCGTCCTGTACCGCAGAGGGGCACCGCGCCCCTCGGAGGCAGACAGCGGCGCGGTGCACATGTAGGACGGCCCACATGCAGGACGGCGAGGCGATGGCATCCACATCGGAGGTTTCCACCACCGACGGCGCCGACGGCGGTGTCGCTCTCGCATCGGCACGAGGCCGCTGGGTGCTTGCCTGCGCCGTTCTCGCGTCCGGCATGGCGATGCTGGACGGCACGGTGGTGAACGTCGCACTGCCGACACTCGGCCGCGACCTCGACACGTCGATCGCGTCGCTCCAGTGGGTGGTCAACGCCTACATGCTCACGCTCTCGGCACTCCTCCTGCTCGGTGGGGCGCTCGGTGACCGCATCGGGCGGCGGCGGACCCTGGTCATCGGCGTCGTGTGGTTCGCCCTCGCCTCCGCCCTGTGCGGGCTTTCGCAGAACGCGGGGATGCTGATCGCGGCACGGGCGTTGCAGGGCATCGGCGGCGCGCTGCTCACGCCGGGTTCGCTCGCCCTGGTGCGTACGTCGTTCCGGCCGCGGGACCAGGCGCGAGCGGTGGGCGCGTGGTCGGGGCTCGGCGGGGTCGCCGGGGCGATCGGGCCTTTCCTGGGCGGCTGGCTGATCGACGGTCCCGGCTGGCGGTGGATCTTCCTCATCAATGTGCCGCTGGCCGCGCTCGTCCTCTTCGCGGTCCGCCATGTGCCGGAGAGCCGGGCGGAGGGCGCCGCGGAGAAGCCGTTCGACGTGACGGGGGCGTGCCTGGCGGCGCTGTTCCTCGCGGGCATCAGCTTCTCGCTGATCGGCGCTTCGGGGGACTCGTCGAAGGCGGCGGCCGTCCTGCCGGGTCTCATCGGGCTCGCGGCGGGTGTGGCATTCGTCGTGGTCGAACACCGGCGCGAGAACCCGATGCTGCCGCTCTCCCTGTTCCGGTCCCGTCTGTTCAGCGCGGCCAACGTCATGACGATGTGCCTGTACGCGGCCATCGGCGGGCTCTTGTTCATGCTGCCGGTGCAGTTGCAGACGACGCTGGGGTACGACGCGTTGCAGGCGGGCACGGCGACGCTGCCGATCACGGTCCTGATGCTGCTGCTCTCGGCCGCCTCGGGTGAACTCTCGCGGCGGATCGGCCCCACTCTTCCGCTCGTCGCGGGCCCGCTGATCGCGGGCGCGGGGGCCCTGCTCATGCTGCGGATCGAGCCCGGAGCCTCGTACGTCACGGAGGTCCTGCCCGCCGTCGTGGTGCTCGGCCTCGGGATGAGTGTGTTCGTGGCCCCGCTGACCGCGACGGTCCTCGCTTCGGTGGACGCGGGGCGCGCGGGCCTCGCCAGCGGCGTCAACAACACCGCGGCGCGGGTCGCCCAGATGCTCGTCGTCGCCGCGCTGCCGCTCGCGGTCGGCCTCTCCGGGACGGCCTACGCCGATCCTGACGCGCTGAACACGGCGTTCGGCAAGGCGGCCGTGGGCTGCGCGGGCCTGTTCGTGCTTGCCGCGGCAGCTGCCGCGGTGTTCATCCGCCCGAGCCCGACGTCGTGGCACGAGGACGCGGGGAACACCCCGCGCTGCAAGGCCCATCTGGGCGTCAACGCACCGCCTTTGGAGCCGGGCAAGGACTGCGCGGGGTGATGGTGCCGCCCCTCAGACCGCCGCGTCGGGTGCGTGAGCGTCCATGTACCCGAAGGTCACCGAGAGCGACCAGGAGTGTAGGCCGCTGGCTCAACCCCGGAGCCCTTTAACAGACTGCTGCCGCGAGCGCCTATCGTGGTACGCATGTCCGCTCCTGAGCTGATCCGCATCGTCTCCCGTTCCTCCCCCATGGCGCTGGCCCAGGTGGAGCGCGTACGCGCCGAACTCACCGCCCTGCACCCCGGCATCCGTACGGAGGTCGTGCCGGTCACGACCTCCGGCGACAAGTGGATGGGGGACCTCGCGAAGCTCGGCGGCAAGGGTGCGTTCACCAAGGAGGTCGACGCGGCACTGCTGGCCGGTGAGGCGGACCTCGCGGTGCACTGCGTCAAGGACGTACCGGCGGACCGGCCGCTGCCGGCGGGCACCACCTTCGCCGCGTTCCTCAAGCGGGACGACATCCGTGACGCGCTCATCCACCCCGGCGGGCTCACCCTGGACGAACTGCCCGCGGGAACCCGCATCGGCACCTCCTCCGTACGCCGCATCGCCCAACTCGCCGCATCCCACCCGGAGTTGGAGTGCGTGCCGATGCGCGGGAACGCCGGGCGCCGGATGGAGAAGCTGGCAGCGGGCGACGCGGACGCGCTGCTGCTCGCCGTGTCGGGGCTCGAGCGCATCGACCGGATGGACGTGGTGACCGAGGTCCTTTCGGTGGAGACGATGTGCCCGCCGATCGGCGCGGGGATCCTGGCGTTGCAGTGCCGCGAGGACGACACGGAGACCATCGACGCGGTGTCGGGGCTCGGTGACCCGGTGGCCTGGCGCGAGGCCACCGCCGAGCGCATGTTCCTGCATGTCCTCCAGGGGCACTGCAACTCCCCCATCGCCGGGTACGCCCGCTGCGAGCGCGGCGGCGACCTTTCGCTGCGCGCCCGCGTCTTCACCCCGGACGGCAAGACGGTACTCAACGCCCATGAGTGGGCGGGGCCGCTCGACCCGGCGACGCTCGGCACGTCCGTGGCGGTCACGCTGCTCCGCCAGGGCGCCCGCGAGCTGATCGACTCCATCGCGCACTGAGCCTCCCAGCGGCGGACGCCACCGGCTCACCGGTCGTGAACGGTTCCGTCAGGAGTGACCGATGCGGGCGAGGGGGACGGAGAGGGCGTCGTCGTCCTCCTTCTCCGCCGAGGTGGACGTGTCGGCGCTGTACGGATCGGTCGCGTGGTCGAGCACCGCCGGGTCCTGCGGCAGGGAGTTGATCGCCGATTCGCCGAACGTCGTCGTCAGCATGACCCCGATGCCCTTGGCCTCCAGGTCCGCACGGCTCAGGCCCAGGCTCTCCAGCGGGATCTTCATCTCGTACGTGGTGTCCTGCTCGCTGTCATGACCGGCGGCGACGAGGTCCTCGTAGAGCGCCTTGTCCGCGAGGTCCGCCGGTAGGTAACCGGCGTTGCCCGTGGCGTTGATCCCGGTGACGGTCTTCGTGGTCAGGCCGTCCGCGTGCGCGAACTTGATGCCCGCGTCCTCGAAGCCGTGCACGTTCGCCGCCTGGTAGTCGAAGGAGCCCGCGGAGTTGAGCGTGAACAGGGAGGGCTTCCCCACGCCGGGCTTGCTGGAGAACATGGCCAGATGGTCGACGCCCTGGCCCGCGCCGTACGTGCTGTGGATGCCCCAGACCCCGTCTGTGGTGCCGTCGATCAGACCGTCGGTCCCCACGCCCGGGTCGACGTCCAGGGCGATGGACTGGGGCAGGTCGCCCGCGTAGGGCTTGCCGTTGTCGCTGGTGGGATAGGACTGGGCCGGGTCGGTCACGTCCGTGACGTTGGTGAACTGCCACATCAGATAGACGTTGCTCTCGTCCCACGCGGCGGAGAGCGAGTAGAGATCGTAGACGGGGCCTTCGTGACTGCCGCGGAAGATCCGGGGGTCGTCATTGGCCACCCCCTGGGCGATGACCATGTCGGAGGTCCACTCGGAGGCCTCGCCGTCCGGGGTAATGGCGGCGGCCTTGCCGAACTGGCCTTCGGGGTTGGTGGCGTAGAAGGGGCCCTGTTCGTCCTGGGGCGTGGCGGTCGGCGCGCCGGTCGCGGTGGCGTAGCCGGGGACGAGCAGGAAGGCGACGCTGAGGCAGCCGGCGGTGACCGCGGCGGCGCGTGAGCGTATGTGCGTGGGCGCTGCTGACGTACGGCGCATGGGGAGCTCCTTTCGGCACGGCCTCGCGGGCGGGCGCCACCGCCCGCGAGCCGTGTCCGGATGGGAAGGGAGAGAACTGCCGTCTGTACGGGACTACTTGAGGTACGGACCGTCCGCGCCGACCTTGCCCGGGGCCGGGTTGCCCGGCAGGTCGAGCACATAGGCACGCAGGTTGCCCTTGCCGGGAGCGGCGACGGAGAGCTTGCCGTCGCTCACGGTCTTCTTGTCGCCGGTCACGGCGTCGGTGTAGGTGCCGTTGGGGATACCGCTGTAGCTCGCCGCCCCGGAGACGGTGACGAGGGCGAAGCTGTCGACGGAGCCCGAGGTGTAGCGGCGCTTGTAGGCCATCTGCCCGTTGATGCCCTCGGTCGAGTACTGGCCCGACTGGAGCGCGGGCACGGCCCTGCGGATCCGGTTGAGCCGCTGCACATGCTTGACCAGGGGCTGGTCAAGGGTCTTGGCGACCTCACCGCTCGCGCTGTCCACCGTGCCGAAGTCCGAGGCGGTGACGGTGCCTTCGAGGTGGTCGCCGTAGTAGGCGCGGCCCGTGGTGGCCAGTGGGCACTTGGGGCCGCAGTCGAGCTGCTTGCCCTTCTGGAACTCGATCTCCGAGCCGTAGTAGAGGGTCGGGATGCCGCGGAAGGTCCACATCATGGCCATGTTCTCGGCCCAGGCTTCGGTGCCGCCCGCGTACCGCGTGGACGATTTGTTCGGGCCGTAGTCATGGCTGTCGACGTACACGGCGTTGTACGTCGCGTCGTTGACGGAGTCGTCGGAGTCCTTGCCGTTGTTGTAGGCGTTCGGGGCGTCGCCGAAGTTCATGTGCATGCGCATGTCGATGATGTTCATGCCGGAGAACTTCGTACGGTCGGGGGCGTGGTAAGAGTTCCCGTCCAGGAAGGCGTTGGTGCTGGTGGGCTGGTTGGCCGGGCCTTGCGCCTGTTCGTAGTCGTACATCTCCAGGGACGCCGCCGCGTCGTCGGCGCTGTACTCCTTGCGCTCCTTCCACGTGTAGAACTGCGCCGAGTGGTTCACTGAACCGCGGTTCCACTTGTCGTTGACGAAGGCCGCGACCTCGCCGAAGACGTAGAAGTCGTCGGCCTTGTCCGCGCCGTACTTCGCCACCAGCTTGTCGTGCAGGGCGGGCAGGAAACGGCGGTTCCAGGTGGTGCGCGGGATGTGCACGGCCGTGTCGATACGGAAGCCGTCCACGCCCATGTCGATGTACTTGTTGTAGGCGTCGATCAGATACTTCTGCACGCCTCCGTTCTCGGTGTTGAAGTCCGCCAGGTCGTCGTGGAGCCAGCAGCTCCGCGAGTCCTCGCCCTCCCAGTTGCCGATCCAGCACTGGTGGTACTTGTCCTTGGGGAACATGCCCGAAGTGGGGCTCGGCCACTGGCAGTTGTAGATCTTCCGCCCGTCGGAACCTGTGCCCGACTGCTTGCCCCAGTCCTTGCAGGTGTTGCCCGCCGGTTCCGCGGTGGACCAGCGGTCGCCGTTGTAGGGGTTGCCCTTGGCGTCCTCGTCGAGCGGGTTGTACTCCTTGCCCTCGACCTTGTCGTCGTAGTAGTCGCCCCACTCCGCGTCCTGGACGCCGAACGCGGTCGGCGTGAACAGGCCCTTGGCGCCCCAGCGCGAGCTGTGGTTGTAGACGACGTCCTGGTAGATCTTCATGCCCTTGGCGTGCGCCCGGTCGATGAGCTGCTGGTAGGAGACGCCGTCCGATTCCAGACGCGGGTCGATCTTGTAGAAGTCGTAGCCGTGATAGCCGTGGTAGTCGTAGTCCGACCGGTTCATGACCACCGGGGTGATCCAGATCGCCGAGAAGCCGAGGCCCTTGATGTAGTCCAGCTTCTCGGCGAGACCCTTGAAGTCGCCGCGCACCATCGGGTCGTCGTTGGCCGCGTTCCCGGACGACGTGTGCTGGTTGCCGCCCCGGTTGTTGGACGCGTCACCGTCGTTGAAGCGCGCGGTCATCGCGAAGTAGATGGAGTCCTTGCGCGGATCCCCGCCCAGCATGTTCCCGGCCTCGGCCTCGGCGGCCACCGCCTTTCCCTGGACGGCGCTCCCGGCCCCTGGCAGCAGGGTCAGGAGCAGGGCACCCAGGACGGTGGCCACGAGCAGGCGTGCTCTGTGGGGCGACAATTCATGGTGCGACATGCAGCCTCCTGTACGTAGTGGGGTACGTGGGAGGGCCGACGCGCCATCAGCCCGGATCGGACGAGTCGAGGGGCCGTGTCGGGCCCCTGGTTCAGCCCCGCTCGAAGACGGCGACCGTGCGGGCGGGGACGTTGAAGGTGCCGGACTCCCTGTCGTACGAGGACGACTTGACGGTGGCGTCGGCGCCCTTGGCCTGTACGGGATGCAGCCGGTACGCCGTGTCCCTCAGGCCCGTCATCCGCTGGGTCTGAGCGTCCGGGGTCGCGTTGAGGACGACCACGAGATCCCCGAGCTCCATGGTGATGACGCCAGGTGTCTCCGCGGCGGTGCCGGAGAGCGGGAAGGAGAGCCGGGACTGCACCTGGTCGGCCGTCGCGAGGGAGAAGGCGGGCTCGGTCGCACGCAGCTTCACCAGATCCTGGTAGGCGGCGGACGCGCCGTTGATCTCCTGGCAGCCCGGGGTCAGGGTGGAGGAGGTCAACAAGGGCTTGGCGTAGGGCCACTTGTCCTTGTTGTCGGCGGCCGGCGGAAGCCCGCGACCGAAGCCGTTGCCGTCCTGGCAGTTCCAGTGGATGGCGTTGAACCAGTCGCCGCTGTCGAACGAGTTCCGGTCGAGGGACTTGGAGCGCAGCAGGTCGCTCCCGGCCTGGGAGAGCGAGGGACCCTGGGCGAGCGTCGCCGTGGCCATCGCGAGCACCTGCATACGGGCCCGCTCGGCCGGCGTGGTGTCCGCCGGAAGCTTGAAGGCGAGCGCGTCGTACAGGGACTCGTTGTCGTGCGCGTCGGCGTAGGAGAGGGCGTCGCCGGGTGCCGCCGCGTATCCGGCGGGGGCGCCGTTGTAGTCGACTTCCGATCCCTTGACCCGGCGTCCCGCGGAGTCCGTGAAGGTGTACGCGGCCAGGTTGCCGGTGAGAGCCACCTTGAGCAGGTCCTGGTAGTGCAGGAGCCGGGCCTTCTGCTCGGCCTCGGTGCCGTTCGCCTTGGAGGAGTTGGGGTCGGTGTAGAGGCCGCTCGCGAAACCCTGGACGCCGGGGTCCTCGTCGAAGGGGCCGCCGCCGCGCAGGGCGTCGCGTCCCCGGTCGGAGAAGGTCGCGATGCCCGTGCCCGCCATGTTCTTCTGCGTGGCCTGGACGAAGCGGGCGTCGTCGGCGACCTCTCCGAAGTTCCAGCCCTCTCCGTAGAGGACGATCTTCTTCCCGTCGACGCCGTCCTTCTTGAGGGTCAGCGCGTCCAGGGCCTTCCGCACGGCCAGGATGTTGGCCTTGGGGTGGTGTCCCATCAGGTCGAAGCGGAAGCCGTCGACCTTGTACTCCTTGGCCCAGGTGACCAGGGAGTCGACGACGAGCCTGCCCATCATGGCGTTCTCGGGCGCTGTGTTGGCGCAGCAGGTGGAGTTGGCGACCGTTCCGTCGGCGAGCAGCCGCTGGTAGTAACCGGGCACGATCTTGTCGAGGACGGACTTGTCGGCCTGTCCGCTCGCGACGGTGTGGTTGTAGACGACGTCCATCACGGTGCGCAGACCTGAGCCGTTCAGGCCCTGGACCATCTGCCGGAATTCGACCGTGCGCCGGGTTCCGTCCGGGTCGCTCGCGAAACTCCCCTCCGGCACGGTGAAGTGCACAGGGTCGTAGCCCCAGTTGAAGCCGTCCTTCGCGGCGGTCTTCGCCACGCACGCCTGCTGCTGTTCGGAGTCGGGCGCGTACGCCTTCAAGTCGCAGTCGGGGGTGTCCTGTTCGGCGGCGCGCTCGGGGACGGTGCCGAAGTCGAAGGCGGGCAGCAGATGGACGTACGACGTACCGGCCTTCGCCAGCTTCCTGAGGTGCTTCATGCCGTCGGACGCCGTGTCCGTGAAGGCCCCGTACCGACCGGGGTGACGGGACGTGCGGTCGTCGATGGAGAAGTCGCGGATCTGCAGTTCCTGGATCTGCGCGTCGCGCAGTGGCGTCGCCTTCGGCTTCCTCAGCCGCTGCCAGCCCTGGGGGGCGAGCTTCGGGTCGTCGAGGTCGACGGCGATGCTGTGGGAGGAGTCTGCGGCGAGCCCCGTGGAGTAGGGGTCGGTGACCTTGTTGGTGACCACCTTCTGGACGCTGGGCGCCCACACCTTCACGACGTACCGGTACGACGCGCCCGACCAGTCCTTGGGACCGGTGACGGACCACACACCACTCGCGCCGTCACGCCGCATCGGCACGCTCTTGCCGTCGAGTTCGAGTGCGACGGACTGTGCGGTAGGGGCCCAGAGGGCAAGCGTGGTGCGGTCGCCCCGGAACTGCGGGCCCAGCGGGGCCTTGGTCGCGGTGGCGCTGTAGACGTCGTCGAGAATGCCCTGGGTCTGCACGCCGGTGGCGGTGAGCAGCTTGCCGTCGGCGCCTGTGCGGGTCGCGACGAGCTGGCTGGTGAGGGCTCGGCGGATCCGGTCGCGATCGCGCGGGTCGACGGTGAAGGCCGCGTAGCTCTTGAGGTGCGGGTACTTCTTCTTCTGGGCGTCGGTGAGGCCGCCTTCGGCCGGGGTCAGGCGTATCCGTCGCCCCTCGCCGACGAGTTCGCCATCCTTGACGGTGAGCCGCCCGTCAGGCGAGTACACCAACTCCTGTACGGATGAGACCCCTTGGATGTCCCAGGCGACGGTGTTCCGGTCGATCCACTGGGCCTTGGACTTCGACAGGTCGAGCGCGCCCGCCGCGTCGGCGGTGGCGGCCGGCGCCTTGGGAGCTGCGGTCGCCGAGGGCGTCATGGGTGCGACCGCGGCGAGCAGGGCGAGGGCCGTGGTGGCGACGGTACGGCGCGGGGAGCCGGTCAAGGGAGGTTCTCCTTGCGGATGACGGCGGGTTACGGGAGGGGGAGGTGGGCCGCCCGGCGGCGGGGAAGCGGATGCCGGGCGGCCCGGGTTGCGGGGCGCCGGTGCCGGACGGCACTCAGCAGTTCTTGGCCCCGGTGTGCAGGGCAAGGGCGGTGTTCGATGCGACGGTGGCCGTGAACTGGCCCGAGCCATTGACCGTGACGCTCTTGCCGCTCTGGACGTCGCAGTAGCTGCCCGCGGCGAGGGACGTCTGGAAGGTCCGGCTGACCGAGGAGCCCTCGTGGTTGATCACCACGTACGCCTTGTCGCCGCGGCCGAACGCGATGGCGTTATTGCCGTTGTCCCACCAGTTGGTCATCGCCGTGCCGCTTGCCGTGTTGCGGAACTTGACCATGCTCCTGATCTCGGGCCAGGCGTGCTGGCACTTCCAGCCGTCGCTGTAGCAGGCGTTCACCTGGCCACCGTTGGGCGATCCGGCGTCGTTGTTGGTGAACTCGTAGCCGGAGTGCACATCCGGTGCGCCGTAGGGCAGGGCCAGCATGAAGACGTGCGCGAGGGTGTAGTTGGCGCCGTCCTTGTAGCTGAGGGTCTGGCCGTGGCGCTCGGTGTCGTGGTTGGCGACGAAGACCGCGGAGGTGCCGCTGGGCATGTATCCCCAGCCCTCACCGAAGTTCTTCAGGTAGGCGAGCTTCTCGTTGTTGAAGACGCGCTTCAGGTCCCAGCCGTAGCGGAACTCCTGGGCGTCACCGGTTCCGGTGTACTCGCTCGGGGAGACCGCCTCCCCCGCCCCGTAGATCGTCTCCTGCTTCCAGTAGACGCCGGGGTTGGTGAGCCGGGACTTGATGTTCTTCAGGTCGTCCTCGGCGATGTGCTTGGCCGCGTCGATCCGGAAGCCGTCGACGCCGAGCGAGAGCAGGTCGTTCAGGTAGCCCGCGATCCGCCCCCGGACGTACTCCTCACCGGTGTCGAGGTCGGCGAGGCCGCCCAGTTCACAGTTCTGGATGTTCCAGCGGTCCTGGTAATTGCTGATGCTCGCCTGGCAGTTGTCCATGTCGGCGGCCGAGTACGTGCCCGGGTAGTTGTACTTGGTGAATCCGGAGCCCGCGGAGCCGGTGCCCGACGCGTTCGTCATGTGGTTGATCACCGCGTCGGCGACCACCTTCACGCCGGCCGAATGGCAGGTGTTGACCATGTTCTGGAACGCGCCCCGGTCACCGAGTCGCGTACCGATCTTGTAGCTGACGGGCTGGTACGCGGACCACCAGGCCTCACCCTGGATGCGCTCCTGGGGCGGCGAGACCTGTACGTAGCCGTAGCCGTCCGGGCCCAGTTCCTGCGTGCACGCCTTGGCCACCGAGTCGAACTTCCACTCGAAGAGGACGGCGGTGACATCCTTGCCGCCGGGCGGGGCGGCCTGCGCCTGCGGGGCTCCGGCGACGACGCTGCCCGCGGCTCCCGCCATGAGGGCGAGTGCGGTTGCGACGGGTCTGCGGGCTCTGGTCTTTCGGCCAGCCATGAGGGCCTCCTGCATGAGTCATGAGTGAGGTGTGACCTTGTCCGGCAACGCGCCGTGCCCATAAGGCCGTTGAAGGATGTTGCAGAAAGATTTCAACGCCGTTTTCGGTCGAGACCGTACGACCCCCATGAACCCCGGTCAACCCTTCGGACACACTCTCGTCCTACACCTGACATCTCTTGACCTCATGCGCCGCAAAACCTTTCGCAAGAGGTTGCGACGGTGTTACGTTCAACGACAACTCCGGTCCGAGCAGCCGGGGGACCCGCACAACGGGCCCCACGCGCCCGGCTGTTCGGACCGGAGCTCAGCGTCGTGGCCGCGCCGTGGAGCCGCGCACCACCAGCTCGGGCTGGAAGACGAACTCCGTGTTCTGCACGGGGCTTCCGTGTATCTCCTCGAGCAGGGCGCCCACCGCGGCGCTCGCCATCGCCTGGACCGGCTGGCGCACCGTGGTGAGCGGCGGGTCCGTGAACGCGATCAGGGGCGAGTCGTCGAAACCGACCACAGAGATGTCCCCCGGCACCGAAAGGCCTCGCTGCCGCGCCGCCCTGACAGCACCGAGCGCCATCATGTCGCTGCCGCAGACCATCGCCGTACACCCCTGGTCGAGGAGTGCGCTGGCCGCCGCGTGCCCGCCCTCGACGGTGAACAGCGTGCGCTGCACGAGCCGCTCGGCCTCCCCCTGTGCCAGGCCGAGCAGACCGTGCAGCGCCGCCGTGAACCCCTCCGCCTTCCGCAGCGAGGGGACGTAGCGGGTCGGACCTATGGCCAGGCCGATCCGTTCGTGCCCCAGGTCGACGAGGTGGCGTACAGCCATCCGCGCCGCCGCACCGTCGTCCGGCGAGACGAAGGACACGGGGATGTGCTCGTTATAGCCGTTGATCAGGACGAACGGCACGCCACGCCCTGCCAGTTCGAGGTATCGCGTGGGGTCTGCCGTGGTATCGGCGTGCAGCCCCGAGAGAAAGACGATGCCGCTGACCCGGCGCGCCTCCAGCTGCTCGACCAGCTCGTCCTCGGTGGCGCCGTCCGGCATCTGCGTGCACAGCATCGGGGTGTAGCCGTGTCCGGACAGGACCTGCTCGACGACCTGGGCGAAGGCGGGGAAGATCGGGTTGCTGAGCTCGGGGATGACAAGCCCGACCAGGCCCGCGCTGTGCCGCTTGAGCCGCATCGGACGCTCGTAACCCAGGACGTCCAGGGCCGCGAGCACCCGGCGCCGGGTGCCGGTCGCCACACCCGGCTTTCCGTTGAGCACCCGGCTCGCGGTGGCCTCGCTGACCCCGGCCTGGACCGCGATGTCCGCGAGGCGTGGGGCGCCGCGGTCCCCCGGATCGGAGGACCGCGGCAGGGAGAAGGTCACACCGCCCACCAGACAGTGGTGTCGGCCGGCAGCCACACCTTGCCGTCCACGGTCTCCACGTCGGCGTTGGCGAGCAGGATCCGGCCGGGAGCCGGGATCCGCACCGCCGCACCGGTGGTGTTCGCGGTGCACACGAAGCCCTCGCGGCGGAAGGCGAGGACGCCGTCCGGGGCATCGAACCACTCCAGCGCGTCACCCGCGCCGAGCCCCGGCTGCGTACGACGCACATCGAGCGCGCGACGGTACAGCTCGAGCGTCGACATGGGGTCACCGGTCTGCGCCTCGACGCTGAACCCGCCCCAGTCGGAGGGCTGCGGCAGCCAGCTGCCGCCCGTACCGAATCCGTAGCTGGATCCCTCGGTGGTCCACGGGATGGGCACCCGGCAGCCGTCGCGGAAGCCGTCCTGGCCGCTCGCCCGGATGAACGAGGGATCCTGGCGCACCTCGTCGGGCAGGTCCGTGACGTCCGGCAGGCCGAGTTCCTCCCCTTGGTAGAGGTAGGCGGAACCGGGCAGGGCGAGCATCAGCAGGGTCGCGGCGCGAGCGCGCCGCAGGCCGAGCTCGCGGTCACCGGCGCTGCGCAACTGGGTGCCGAGCCCCGGCGGGTTGGCGAACCGCGTCGCGTGGCGGGTGACGTCGTGGTTGGAGAGCACCCAGGTCGCGGGGGCGCCGACGGGCCGCATCGCGGTCAGCGAGACATCGATGACCGCGCGGAGCTCCGCGGCATCCCAATGAGTGCCCAGATACTGGAAGTTGAAGGCCTGGTGCATCTCGTCCGCGCGCACGTACGCGGCGGCGCGCTCGACCGTGGGCGTCCACGCCTCGGCGACGAGTATGCGGTCGCCCGCGTACTCCGCCAGGACCTTCCGCCAGCTGCGGTAGATCTCGTGCACACCGTCCTGGTCGAAGAACGGCATGGTGTCGTTGCCGAGCAGTTTGAGCTGATCGTGCCGGCCGATGTCGGGCAGCCCGTCGGCCTTGACCAGACCGTGGGCCACGTCGACGCGGAAGCCGTCGACGCCCATGTCGAGCCAGAAGCGCAGGATCGAGCGGAACTCGTCGTGGACGGCGGGGTGTTCCCAGTTGAAGTCCGGCTGCTCGGGGGCGAAGAGGTGGAGGTACCACTCGCCGTCCGGCGTCCGGGTCCAGGCCGGGCCCCCGAAGATGGACTCCCAGTCGTTGGGCGGGAGTTCACCATCCGCGCCCTTGCCGGGCCGGAAGTGATAGCGCTCCCGCAGAGGCGATCCCGCTCCCTCGCGCAGGGCACGCTGGAACCAGTCGTGCTGGTCGGACGAGTGGTTGGGCACCAGGTCGACGATGATGCGCAGGCCCAGGTCATGGGCGTCGCGCAGCAGTGCGTCGGCGTCGAGGAGACTGCCGAACATCGGGTCGATGGCGCGGTAGTCGGCGACGTCGTAACCGGCGTCGGTCTGCGGCGATGAGTAGAAGGGGCTGAGCCAGACGGCGTCGACGCCGAGGTCCCTGAGGTAGGGAAGGCGGCCACGGATGCCTTCCAGGTCGCCCATTCCGTCACCGTTGCCGTCGGCGAAGCTGCGCGGATAGACCTGATAGATCACCGCGCCGCGCCACCAGTCCGTATGGGTGCCGGAGGCGGGGGCCGCAGGGGCAGCGAGATGCTGGGTCATGTCTTCCCTGAGATCGAGAGGTCGAGGACGTGGGGGGTTACGGAGGGGGTGCGTGCCGCGTCAGGACTTCGTCGCGCCGGCCGTCAGGCCGGAGACGAGGTGGCGCTGGGCGAAGCCGAAGATCACCGCGGCGGGTACCGCGACGATCACGGCAGCGGCCGTCAGCGAACCCCAGTCGCTGGTGTACTGATTGACGAAGGTCTGCAGGCCGCCCGCCAGGGTGAGGTTCTCCTCGCCGGTCATGAAGGCGGAGGCGTAGGCGACTTCGGCCCACCCGGTGATGAAGGCGTAGAAGCCGGTGACGGCCAGGCCGGGCTTGGCCAGCGGCACGATGAGCCGCCAGAAGGTGCCGAACGGGTTGAGCCCGTCAACGCGCCCGGCTTCGTCGATCTCCACCGGGATGGTGTCGAAGTACCCCTTCATCATCCAGGCGCAGAACGGCACGGCGATCGTCAGATAGGTGACGACCAGACCGATGGGCTGATTCAGCAGGCCCAGACTGGCGAGGAGGTTGTAGAGCGGCACGATGAGCACCGCGACGGGGAACATCTGGGTGATGAGCAGGAGCCACATGAGCGGGCGCATACCGGGGAACCTGAAGCGGCTGACGGCGTATCCGGTGGTCGCGGAGATGAAGACGCCGATCACGGTGGTCAGTCCCACGACGAACAGGGAGTTGCCGAGCCAGCTCAGGAACTCGGTGTCGTTGACGACGTGGTCGTAATTGCCGAACGTGAAGTCCTTGACCAGGGTGGTGGAGAACGCCTCACTCGTCGGCTTGAACGAGGTGATGAGCAGCCACAGCGGCGGAAGCACCGCGATGGCGGAGGCGATCAGCAGAGCCAGGTGGAGCGCGACCGAGGCGAGCGGCCCGCGTTCGCCGCGCTCCCTGACCTTCGCCTTCGGCCGGTTCTCGACCTTCGCCTTCGGCCGGTTCTTGGACGAGGTCTTCCCGTTGGTCATGGTGGTCACCACACTTCTCCCTGCTTGCGGAGCGCGCGGCGGTAGACCACCGCGAAGAGCGAAAGGAGCAGCAGAATGATGACGCCCCAGGCCGCGGATCCCGCGAAGTCACGGGGGCTGACCACGAACGAGAGCCGATAGGCGTACGTCACCAGGATCTCGGTGGCGTCTCCGGGACCGCCCCGCGTGAGCAGGAAGATCACCGGGAACATGTTGAACGTCCAGATGCCGCTGATCAGGATCACTGTGCTGCTGACGGACCGCAGGCCCGGCAGGGTGATGTGCCGGAAGCGCTGCCAGGCGCTCGCGCCGTCCATCTCGGCGGCCTCGTACAGCTCGCCGGGGATGGACTGGAGCCCGCCGAGCATGGCGACCAGCATGAACGGGACGCCGAGCCAGACGTTGACGGTGATCACCGAGAGCTTGGCCCAGGTGGGGTCGTTGAGCCACGGGATCGCGTCGATTCCACCGCCGGCCAGGATCTTGTTGAGGATGCCGTTCTTCTCGTTGAAGATCAGCCGCCAGGTGAAGACGGAGACGAAAGCGGGTACCGCCCAGGGCAGGATCAGCGCCATCCGGTAGAAGGAGCGCCCCGCCAGCTTGCGGTTGAGCATGTTCGCGAGGAGCAGGCCGATCCCGAAGGACAGCGCGACACAGGAGACGGTCCAGATGACGGTCCAGGTCAGCCGGTCCCAGAAGACGCCGTCGGAGAAGACCGCGGTGTAGTTGTCCAGGCCGACGGACTTGTACGTCGCCGGGATGTGGTTGACACCGATGGTGCGCTCGACGTTCGCCTCGTTGGCGTCGGTCGTCGACAGATAGAGGCCGCGCACCAGCGGGTAGCCGATGATCACGCCGATCACGGCCACCACGGGGGCGACCATGGCCCAGGCGTACCAGTGGGTGGACAGCGCCCTGCGCAGCCGTCCGGGGGTCTTGCCGGTCCGCTGGCCGCGGCCGCGGACGCTGTGGGCGTCCGCGGCCTCGGCCAGCGACTGGCTGCTGTCAACAGCCATTTACTTGTAGTCCTTCAGCAGCTTGCGGTAGGCGTCGCCGACACCCTTCGCCCCGTCCTCGGGCGAGGTCTTGCCGCTGAGCACCTTCTCCATCTGCAGCCGGATCGGCTCGAAGAGGGCGTTGGCCTGGGGAATCCACGGCCGCTCCACGGACTTGTCCACGGCCGGCTTGAAGAACTGCACCATCTGGTTGTCCTTGACGGACTTGACGTCGTACACGGAGGTGCGGGTCGGCAGCAGGCTCAGCTTCTCGGTGGTCTGCTGCTGGATCTTCGCCGAGCTCATGTACTTGATGAACTCGTAGCTCGCGTCGAGGTTCTTGGAGCCCGCGTAGGCCGCGAGGTTCCAGCCGCCCTGCGGGGACGCCTGCCGCTTGCTGCCGGCGGGGACCGGAGCGATGCCGAGGTTGCTCTTGTCGCTCTTGAACTCCTTGCCCTTCAGGGCGCCCTCGATGGACCAAGGACCGTCGATCGCCATCGCGACGTCGCCGTCCTTGAAGGCGTTCAGCTGGTTGTTGTAGCCGTCGCTCGCGTCGGTGGTCGCCGCCTTGGAGTCGACCAGGTCCTTCATGACACCGAACGCGGCCGCGCCCTCGGCGTCATCGGCGGTGATCTTCTTGTTCTTGGTGTCGAGGAGGTCGCCGCCCTCTCCGTAGAGGTACGGGAGGTAGTAGTACGGGTCGTCGCCGCGCAGGTAGAGGCCGGTCTTGCCGGACTTCGACTTGATCTTCTTCGCGGCGCTCTTCACCTCGTCGATGCTCTTGGGCGCCTCGACACCGGCATCCTTGAGCATCTTCTTGTTGTAGAAGAGCGCCAGGGTGTCGATGGTCTGCGGGGCGGCGTAGGTCTTGCCCTTGAACTTGGTGCTCGCCGCGGCCTGCGGGAGGAAGTCGTCCGCCTTGTCGAGCGCGGGGGTGCCCTCGAGCGGGGCGAGGTAACCGAGGTTGGCGAAGTCCGCGACCCAGGCGACCTCGGTGCGCATCACGTCGGGGGCGCCAGAGTTGCCGCCCGCGGCGTTCTTGAACTTGGCGTTGGCCTCGCCGAACGCGACGCTCACGTAGTTGACCTTGACGTCCGGGTGGAGCTTCTCGAAGCCCTTGGCCAGCTTCTCGTAGGTCCCCTTCTCCGCATCGTTCGAGGTGTCCCAGAAAGTGACGGTTCCGGAGAGCTTGCCCGAACCCTTGCTGCCACTGTCGCTGTCGTCACCACCGCACGCTGCCGCCGTCAAGGTCAGGGCCGCGACCAGCGCGGTGGCCCCTATGCCACGCCGCATGTGAACTCCTTCAACTGAACCCGAGACAAGGGGAGGCGGAACCCCGCCCAGGGGTGCCTCCTACGAGCCGCACTGGACGCGGCGCCGGGTTGCCAGGGAACGTAACAGGATTGAAAAGCGCCCGAAAGACCTTGCGGGAATTTTCTGCAAGGCCTGCTGATCGTTACCGCTGCGTGTCCTTACAGTTGCCGTCACGGCGCTTGACACGCCTCTGGTGGGGCCCCTGCCCCGCCAGGCACCCCGTGTCAGGTCCCCCATGTCAGCAGGCCTCCCATGGCAGCACGTCTCCCATGACAGTCCTGCAAGCGTCTTGCAGAGATGGTCCTTTCTGCAAGTTTCCGCAGTCAGTGGGCAATCCGGTGGATGACCGGTACAGTCCAGCCATGACCGCACGGCTCGTCGACATCGCAGCACAGGCAGGGGTCAGCGAAGCCACGGTGAGCCGCGTACTCAACGGCAAGCCCGGTGTGGCGGCGACCACCCGCGAATCCGTCCTGGCCGCGCTCGACGTGCTCGGCTTCGAGCGCCCCACGCGACTGCGCCACCGCAGCAGTGCCGGTCTGATCGGCCTGATCACGCCCGAGCTCGACAACCCGATCTTCCCCGCGCTCGCCCAGGTCATCGCGCAGGCCCTGACCCGCCAGGGCTACACACCCGTTCTCGCCACCCAGACCCCCGGCGGCTCCACCGAGGACGAGCTCACCGACATGCTGGTGGACCGCGGCGTCTCCGGGATCATCTTCGTCTCAGGGCTGCATGCCGACACCACCGCCGACATGGAGCGCTACGAAGTCCTGCGGGGCAAGGGCGTGCCCTACGTCCTGGTCAACGGCTTCTCCTCGAAGGTGCAGGCACCTTTCATCTCCACGGACGACCGGGCCGCGGCGCGCCTGGCCGTCACTCATCTCGCCTCTCTCGGGCATACGCGCATCGGCCTCGCCGTCGGCCCCAAGCGCTTTGTGCCCGTCCTTCGCAAGATCGAGGGCTTCCAGATCGGTATGCGGGAACGCCTCGGGATGTCGGCCGAGGACTCCGAGCAGCTGATCGAGCACTCCCTCTACACCTTGGAGGGCGGGCAGGCCGCGGCGGGCACCTTGATCGGCCGCGGCTGTACGGCGATCGTGTGCGCCAGCGACATGATGGCGCTCGGCGCGGTCCGTGCCGCCAGGGAACGGGACTTGGAGGTGCCGCGGGACATCTCGGTCGTCGGCTACGACGACTCCCCGCTCATCGCGTTCACCGATCCCCCGCTGACCACCATCCGCCAGCCGGTCCAGGCGATGGGCCAGGCCTCGGTCCGTACGCTGCTCGAGGAGATCGGCGGGACGCCCGCCCCCCACAGCGAGTTCGTCTTCATGCCGGAGCTCGTGGTGCGCGAATCGACCGCCTCCGGACGGCAGACGCAGGGCAGCCGCTCCGCCTGAAGCGGGACGGACGGCGCCGGGTCCGGTCTATCGGGCCGCGAGCAGCGGCTGCCACCACGAGCGGTTGTGCCGGTACCACCGGGCGGTGTCGGCGAGGCTCGTCTCGAAGTCGGCGCCCGGACGGTAACCGAGCTCAGCGCTGATCTTGGTGTGGTCCACCGCGTACCGGCGATCGTGCCCCTTGCGGTCGGTGACGTGGGCGATGCGTCCGGGGTCGGCCCCGCACAGGGTGAGCAGTCGGCGGGTCAGTTCCAGGTTGGTCAGTGACGTACCGCCGCCGATGTTGTAGATCTCGCCGGGCCGCCCCGCGGTGCGGACCAGTTCCAGGCCACGGACATGGTCCTCGATGTGCAGCCAGTCCCGCACCTGAAGCCCGTCGCCGTAGACCGGCACGCTCTCACCGCTCAGCAGGGCGGCCAGAAAACGGGGGATGACCTTCTCCGGGTGCTGATGGGGGCCGAAGTTGTTGGAGCAGCGGGTGACTCTGACATCGAGGCCGTGCGTACGGTGGTGGGCCAGGGCGATCAGATCGGCGGCGGCCTTCGACGCCGCGTACGGGGAGTTGGGCCGCAGCGGGGACTCCTCGGTCGCGGCGCCGTGCGGGATGGAGCCGTACACCTCGTCCGTGGAGACCTGGAGGAAGGTGCGCACCCCGTGCCGGAGCGCGGCGTCGAGCAGCGTCTGGGTGCCGAGCACATTGGTGCGGGTGAAGCCGGAGCCGTCCTCGATGGAGCGGTCCACGTGGGACTCCGCCGCGAAGTGCACGATCTGCTGGTGGCCGGCCACCAGCGTGCCGACCAGATCCGCGTCGCAGACGCTGCCGTGCACGAAGGTGAAATCGGGGTGGCCGCGCACCGCTTCGAGGCGGGTGAGGCTTCCCGCGTAGGTCAGGTTGTCCAGGACGGTCACCGCGCCCGCGCCGCCGGTGAGGCCGGACGGTCCTTCGGGGCCGAGCAGCGTACGGACATAGGCGGAACCGATGAAGCCCGCGCCGCCGGTGACAAGGATGCTTGCGTTCATGGGCTCATCTCACCTGTGGCGTTCATGGAGTCAGCTGCACTCTGCTGTGGTCGCCGATGACGAGCCGGTGGGCTCCGTGCAGCCGCGGCGCGGGGGACACGACAGCGCCCCGGCCGATGAGCGATGCCTCGATGCGGGAGGCGCCCTCGACGGCCGCGCCGCGCAACAGCACCGAGTACTCGATGGCGCTGTCCTCGACGCGGCAGTCCTCGGCGATGGACGTGTAAGGGCCGATACGGGAGTTGCTGACGACGGTGCCCGCGCCGATCACCACGGGGCCCACCACGCGTGAACCCCGGACGACGGCCCCCTCGGCCACCCGTACCCGGCCGATGAGCGTGCTGGCTGGATCGACCTTGCCGTCGATCCCGCCCTCCATGCCGTCCAGCACCTGACGGTTCACCTCCAGGAGGTCGTCGACACTGCCGGTGTCCCGCCACGGGCGCGATGTGGTCTCGGCGCCCACGCGCATACCGCGGCCGATCATCCACTGCACGGCATCGGTGATCTCCAGTTCACCACGGGCGGACGGCGTGATCGCCCGCACCGCTTCGTGGACCGCCGCGCTGAAGACGTACACGCCGATGAGGGCGAGGTCGCTGCGTGGCCGGTCCGGTTTCTCCTCCAGGCGCAGGACACGGCCCCGCCCGTCGAGCTCGGCGACGCCGAACGACGTGGGGTCGGCCACCGGGGTGAGCAGCAGCCGAGCGGCGTCGGGGTGTGCCACGGCCCGCTCGACGAATCCGGTGAGGCCTTCCTGGAGGTAGTTGTCACCGAGGTAGAGGAGGAAGTCGTCGTCGCCGAGGAACTCCCGGGCGATCAGCACCGCGTGGGCCAGGCCCAGCGGTCGTTCCTGGTGCAGATAGGTCACCCGAAGGCCGAAGGCCGAGCCGTCGGCGACGGCCTCGCGGATCTCTGCTCCATGACGGCCGACGACGATGGCGGTCTCCTGGATGCCCGCCTCGGCGATGGCTTCCAAGCCGTAGAAGAGCACGGGTTTGTTCGCGATGGGCAGCAGCTGCTTGGCACTGGTGAAGGTGAAGGGCCGCAGTCTGCTGCCCGTTCCGCCCGCCAGGACCAGAGCCTTCAAGAAAGCCACCCGTACAGCGGGGCGGCAAGGGGATGTGCTCTCACAGGTCCCTCCTCGCACTCGAAGCGGCCCTTCGACTCAACCAGAGCGCGCCATGGCATCGCAAGACGTGGCTGAAATTTTCTGAAATCTCTTGCCAAGCTTGCGACGGCTTGTTTGACTCAGTCCCGCATCGCCGGTCCCACCGCCCAACTGCGGTACCTGACGGCGCAGTTGGCATCGCAGTTCGGACAACGACTGGGGGGGCGGCAGTGACAGGTCACCGGCAGCGCGCACAGCTCGACAGGGAAGCTCCGCATCTGGCACCCGGCGCCTCGGAGGAAACAGCCATCGGCCGGCGCGTCTTCGCCCACGGCCAGGGCTCCGTCCTTACGGACCTGGACGGCAACGAATACCTCGACTTCGCCGCGGGCACCCTCACCCAGTCGCTCGGCCACTGCCATCCCGAGGTCGTCGACGCGCTCACCGCACAGGCCTCCCGGCTCTGGAACGTGCACGACGCCGCGACCGATGGCCGGGACCAACTCCTCGATCTGCTGGCCAGGTCGCTGCCCGGCCACCTCGACACGTACGCGTTCTTCTCCACCGGCGCCGAGGCCGTCGAGGCCGCGCTGCGCGTGGTGCAGGCGACCGCTCCTCCGGGCCGGAACCGCATCGGGGCGCTGCGTCACGGCTTCCACGGCAAGACGATGGGCGCCCGGATGCTGGTGCACTGGGACATCGGCAACCAGGCCTTCGCCGGAAACAGCGTCCTCGGCTACTCCCCGTACTGCTACCGCTGCCCGCTCGACCTGGAGTACCCCTCGTGCGGGGTGCGTTGCGCCTCGCTCGTGCGCAAGCACATCGCGGAGAAGCCGAACGTCTCGGCGCTCGTCTTCGAGCCGGTGCTCGGCGCCGCCGGTGTGATCGTCCCGCCACCCGGCTACTGGGAGCAGATCGCGGAGGCGTGCCACGAGAACGGCGTCCTGCTCGTCGCCGACGAGGTGCTGACCGGGGGCGGCCGAACCGGCTCCTTCCTCGCGACCGAACTGCTCGGCGTGGAGGCCGACTTGGTGGTGATGTCCAAGGGCATGGCGAACGGCTTCCCGTTCGCGGTGCTCGCCGGACGTGCGGAGCTGCTGCGCTCTCCGGCCGCCGCGGGGGCCGGTTCGTACGCCTCCACGTATGCGAGCAACCCCCTCGGCATCGCCGCCGCCCGCGCCACACTCGAAGTCGTCGAACGCGACGGTCTTGCCGAACGGGTGCGCCTGCTAGGTGAGTTGCTCGACGAAAGACTCCGTGCGCTGCACGCGCGCTTCGAGCACCTCGGTGACGTACGCGGGCTCGGACTGCTTTTCGGCCTCGAGTTCGTCACCGACCGGCAGAGCCGCACCCCGGCACCCGAGATCGCGCGCGCCGTCTACAGCGCCGCCCTCGACCTGGGCCTCCGGACCGCGATCGGCGGTCACATCATCCGGCTCGCCCCGCCGTTCACGCTGGACGAGGCGCTCCTGGACGAAGGGGTCAAGATTCTAGAGAAGGCCATCGAGCAGGTGACTTCGTGAGCAGCATCACTGAGAACGCGGAGAACGCCGAGCACGTGATCGTCGCGGAGAATCTGACCAAGGAATTCCGCATCACCGAACGGAAACCCGGGCTCCTCGGCTCCCTCGCCACCCTCTTCACCCGCGAACACCGGATCGTACGGGCCGTGGACGGGGTCTCCTTCAAGATCCCCGCCGGGTCCAAGACCGCGTACATCGGCGCCAATGGAGCCGGGAAGTCCACCACGATCAAGATGCTGACCGGCATCATGACGCCCACATCGGGGCGCTGTCTGGTCGCCGGGATCGAGCCCTACCGCAAACGGCAGCTCAACGCCCGCTCCATCGGCGTCGTCTTCGGCCAGCGCAGCCAGCTGTGGTGGGACCTGTCGGTGCCCGACTCGTTCCGCATCCTGCGCCGGATCTACGACATTCCCGAGCCGGTCTACCGCCGCAACCTCCGCCTCTACCGAGAGCTTCTCGACATCGATGCCCTGGGCACCACGCCCGTACGGCAGTTGAGCCTCGGCCAGCGGATGCGCGCGGAGATCGCGGCGAGCCTGTTGCACGATCCGGCCGTCGTCTTCTGGGACGAGCCGACCATCGGCCTCGACATGGTCCTCAAGGAAGCGGTACGGGTCCTGGTCAACCGCGCCAACCGTGAGCTCGGCACCACCGTGGTGCTCACCAGCCACGACATCTCCGACATCGCGGCGATCTGCGACAGCGCCCTGGTCGTCGACCGCGGCCGGGTGGTCCACCAGGGCACCATCCAGGACCTTCTGCGCACCGCCGACCGGCGCTGCGTCACCTTCGACCACCGTGACCCGCTTCCCTCGCGGGCCGCTCTGGAACAGATCGAGCGCGGCCTTCCCGGCGTGCGCGCGAGCGAGGGTGACGGCGGGCGGATCCGGGTCGACTACCCGGTGGAGCTCTTCTCCTCGCGGCAGGTGCTCGCCTTTCTCCTTGACCGATTCGACCTCACCGACTGCTACGCCCCCGAGCCGGACCTGGAGGACGTACTGCGGCGGATCTACGGGCGCGGTGACCAAGGCGCTGGCCAAGGCGAAGACCAGGTCACCGCGAGCGTCGGGAGCGGTGCCGCATGAGCGTGGCCACGAGAGCCCGCCGCTACGTGCCGTTCGCCACCGGCGGCCTCCAGTCGCTCCTCCAGTACCGCTCGATGTTCTTCGTCACCGGAGTGACCGCCGCGGCGGGCGCCGCGGTCACCGTCTTCCTGTGGCGGGCCGTGTACGCGGACTCGAACGGCGCTGGACCCGGCGGGTTCACGACAGCGGGCATCACCACGTATCTGCTGGTGGCACAGGTGCTTCAGGTCCTTCACAGCAACCGCGTCGACGACGAGGTGGCCGCAGAGGTCTATCGCGGCGATGTCGCGGTGATGCTGGTGCGCCCCGTCAGCTATCCCCTGATGCGGTTCGCCGCCTGTCTGCCGGTCGTCGCGGCCAACGCCCTCCTCGTCGGCGTCCCCGTCCTGCTCCTCTTCTCGCTCCTGGTGCCGCTGACGGCGCCCCGCCCAGGGGACGCCGCGCTGTTCACCGTCTCCACCGTCCTCTCGGTGCTCATCGCCTTCTGCGTGAATCTGCTGACCGGCATGACCGGATTCCTCACCACCAACACCTGGGGGGTGCGGATGGTGAAGCAGAGCGTGGTCGCCTTCTTCGCCGGTCAGCTGGTGCCGATCGCGCTGATGCCGGGGCCGCTGGCGGCCGTCGCCCTGGCGCTGCCCTTCCGGGGGATGGTCGACGGGCCGCTGACCCTGCTGCTCGGCCGGTACGAGGGTGTGGCCGGGGCCGCGGGCGTACTGGCCCAGCAACTGGGCTGGGTCGCCGGTCTCGCCCTCCTGTCCGCGGTGCTGTGGCGGGCCGCCATCGGCCGTCTCGAGGTGCTCGGCGGATGACTCGCACCGCACTGCGCTACCTCCGTCTCTCCTGGTTCCTCGGCGGCGTCGGCCTGCACCGCCTCGCCGCCTACCGCCTCGACTTCCTGCTCGGCGCCGGGGCGTTCCTGGTGCGGGTCGGCATCCAGACGGCCGTGGTGGGCCTGGTCTTCCGCCAGGTCCCCGCGGTGGGCGGCTGGTCGTACCACGAAGTGCTCTTCCTGCTCGGCTTCTCCCTGCTGCCGCGCGGCCTCGACCATCTCTTCACCGACCAGCTGTGGGAACTGAGCCGCAAGCTGGTGCAGCGCGGCGAGTTCTACCGCTATCTGATCCGGCCGGTGAACCCGCTGTTCTCGCTGCTCTCCGAGCGCTTCTTCCACCCGGACGGCCTGGGTGAACTGATCGTCGGCGCGGTGCTCGTCGGCTGGGCGGGCTCCGAGCTCGATCTGGACCTGACCGCGACCCAGTGGGCGCTCACGCCGCTCCTCGTCCTGTGCGGGGCGCTGATCCACACCGCCGTGAAGCTGTTCTTCGCCTCGCTGTCCTTCTGGACCGTGACGAGCCTGCCCGCCATGTACGCGGCGAGCCAGGTGTCGGAGTTCGCCGCCTACCCGCTGGACATCTACCACTCCTCGCTGCGCGCGCTGCTCACCTGGGTGCTGCCGTTCGCCTTCACCTCCTATGTGCCGGCCGCCTATCTGCTGACCGGCAGGCCCGGCCTGGTGATGTGGCTGCCCGTGGTGACGGCAGGGGCCGTGCTTCTCGCCCTCGCGGTGTGGCGGCGCGGCATCAACACATTCGAAATGACCGGGAGTTGAGACGCCGCATGATCCGCAATGACGATCTCGAGCCACTGCTGCGCACCGCACCCTGGATGTCCGAGGACGGGCGCAGGGCCGAGCGGTACGAACGCGTCGACCATGCCGTGCTCGGCTCCGCCGCGCTTCTCCTCGTGGTCGCCGCGGTCGGAGGACCCGCGGCCGGGCAGCGGTTCTTCATCCCCGTACGGCCCCGGAGCGCGCGGGCCACGCTCGGGGTGAGTGGACCGCGGGGCGTCGAAGAGGCGCTCGGCACCGAGGAGTTCAACGCCGCCGTGGTGACCCGGGCCTTCTCCGGCGGGCAGCTGCCCACGGCACGCGGCGGCACCGTGCGGTTTCGCGGGGCGGGCGGTGCGGTCCGGGAGGTGCGCAGGCTGCCCTTCGAGCAGGGCTGGTCGTCCAACGCCCTGTCCCTCATGGACATCGGCGGCGTTCCGCACATCCACAAGACGTACCGCAGGCTCGACGGGGGCGTCCGCGAACCGGAGTTGCTGCGGCGCATGAGCGGCACCGGGCACACCCCCGAATGGGCCGGCGACTACACCTACACGGATCCCGCCACGGGCACCCGGCACCCACTGGGGGTGATCTACCGCTACGCGCCGGGCGACGGCGTCGACGTACCGCTGCGGGAGAACCTGCGGTCGCTGTGGCCACGGCTCGCCGAGGCCGAGGGACCGCCCGCCGATGTGGTGCGGTCGCATCTCCTTCCGCTGGAGCGGCGGCTCCGCGCGGCGGGTGACTTCCTGCACGCCTTCCACCGCGACCTGGCCGCCCGCCTCGGCCGTCAGGTCCCCGTGGAGTACCCCGTCGACGAGGCGCTGGCGCGTGCCTCCGGCCGGGTCCGCACACTGGCGGAGGCCGATGTGGCCCTGCCCGCGGCCTCACGGAAGGCTTCCTTCGCCGCTCTGGATGCCGAACTCGCCGCACTTCGCGTGGTGTTCGACCGGGCGGGCGTCGTCCTGGGTGCCGGTCCCTGTCACGGCGATCTGCATCTGTCCCATCTGCTGTGCGGCCCCGATCCCGGTGCCGAAGGCACCTGGCGGATGAACGTCATCGACCTCTCCACACCCGCGCTCGGCCCCGACGAACCGGGGTGGGCCGCGCAGTCGCCGCTTCAGGACCTCGTCGCCGTCCAGCGTGCCCTCGAGTACTTCGCGGCCGACGAAGCGGCGTACGAGAGCGCACGGCGCCTCGGCGTCGACTCGCTGGAGACGATGCGCGGGGCGCTGGACGGCGCCCCCGGGTGGGCGCCCGCTGACCGGGCCGTACTGCGCCAGGTGTTCCACACGGCCGACGTGTGGCGCGAGCGCGCCCTGCGGCTGCTGCTCGGCCCGACCGCCGAAAGCCCGCTGCGGCGCCTGCTCTATCTGCGGCGGCTTCTCCATGAGCTCGCCTACAACTGCGCCCACGCACGCCCGTACCACGCCGCGATCGACCTGCGCCACGCACTCGCGCTCGGCGACGCACGCACCCCGGCCCTTTCGACCGCCGCTTCGTCCGCTGCTTCGACCTCTGCGAGGACGTGACCGTGACCGAACCGACCGACCCGCGCCTGCACATCGTCGAGACGTACTTCGAGTGCTGCGGCTTCGACCACACCTTCCTCCAGGGCGGCACCTCGGTGTACCTGTGGAACCTCTCCCGCGCCTTCGCCGCGCGCGGTCACCGGGTCTCCATCGTCACCCCGGCACACGGCAGGCTCGACGACCTGCGGGAGCGGTACGAGGTCGAGGACCTGCCGTACGACGACGTCCACACCCTGCCGATCGTCCTCGATCCGCAGGTGTGGCGGGGCTTCCCTGCCGAGGTTTCCCTCGAGCTGCGCACCACCGCCCACCGCATCCGGCTCGACGGCGTCGATCTGTACTTCCTCGCCGACGCGTATCTGAACCAGCTGCCGGACACCTTCTATCCGCCGTACTCCGCCAAGGGGCGGGACCTGGTGTTCTTCAAGCCTCTCGTCTTCCAGGCGGACAGCGTGCGGTTCCTGCGCAGTTGGTTCGGCGACGAGAAGGCCCTGGTCCACACCCATGAGCCGTACTACCACTACCTGTTGCCCGCCGCGCTGCGCGACGACCCGTCGAAGCTGGTCGTCAGCAATGTGCAGAGCAATATGCCGATCACCAAGAAGGTGTACGCACCCGAGGTGCGGCGGCTGTTCGACGTACTCGGCGTGGACGTCGAGCTGCCCGCCCCGGACCCCGTCGGCGATGCTGGCGCCCCTCCCGAGGTGATCCGCCAGTACCAGCAGCTCACGCATCTGCACTACGACTACCCGCCGGACCACGTGCCGATCTACGAACTGACCGCCGAACACGCCGACTTGATCGACTTTCTCTCCGAAGGCCAGCTGGATTTCTACGCGTCCTTCCGGGACACCCCCTTCGAGCAGCTCTTCGCCCGGCTGCCGATCGCCGGGGTCGTGCGGCGCAACGCGCACAAGATGTTCGTGGGCGGCTGCGCGATCTCCGACGAGTGGCTCGGCTGGGATCCCGCGGACGTCGACCGGGAGAAGGTGCTCGGCGGTCTCGGCCTCGACCCCGCGCTGCCCATGTTCTTCCACAACGCGCGCTACGCGGTGCACCACAAGGGCCAGGTGGAACTGCTGCGCGCCGTGGACCGCGTACTGACCGACGGGCTCGCGGCCAACTTCGTCGTGCGGTGCATCTCCGGCGACGGCATCGACGATCCCTACTTCCACGAGGTCGCCCGCAGGCACGCGGGGCGGCTGCACCTGGAGTGGGAACGCGTGGAAGAGCGGCGGGTGTTCGCCTACGCCGCCGCCGCGGACTTCTGCCTCTTCCCTTCCAAGTTCGAGATGGACACCTTCCTCATCGCGCAGGGCGAGGCGATGGCGGTCGGCGCGGTTCCCATCGCCACGGACCAGCGGGGAATGGCCCACTTCCGGCACGCGGAAGGACCGGACACCACGACCGGCTTCGCGGTGAACCGGTCGTTCGCCGAGGACGACGAACTGCTCACCTCCGCGCTCACCGACCGGATCAGGGAAGCGGTGACACTGTGGACCGAAGACCCTTCCCGCTACCGGGAGTTGGCGCGGCGGGCCGCCGCCGTCGCGCGCGTCTTCACCTGGGAACACTGCGCGGACCTGCACCTTGCGGCCTTCACCCGTCTGTGGCGCGGTGAGCCGGTCGGCCTCGACACCGAACGGGCCCTGCACCACGGCTGGCTGGACCTTCTGCCCGACGACGCGCTCACCACGGGCGCTGCGGTCGAGCACGGCGACATCGCGGCGTACGAACGGTGTGCACCGCTGGACGGCGACGCCGCACGGCGCATCTTCCGCGCCGCGTGGGAACGGGCCGACTTCGTCACCTGTGAGCGCGTGGCGGAACGCGTCCCGGATGCCCTGCCCGAAGCGGAGGTGGCACGCCTGCGCACCCGCTGCGTGCCCCTCGCGGACGGGCGGATCGGCTACCGCCTTCCGCACGCCGAGCGCGTCGAGCTTGTCGTACCCACCCCGCGGAACGGATCGGCCCGTGCGCTGCCCGACGTACGGCCACTGACACCCACCGCCGCCGGAGAGTTCGAGGGACCGGCATCGGAGCACCCCGGCGCCCGGCTACTCCTGACCCTGTCCTCTGGGCGTGTGACCTGGGACGAGGTGCGGCATGGCTGAGGCGGGCGTGGTGCGGACCGTGCTCCTCGCGGGCGGCGAGGGCAGACGCATGGGGGCGCTCGGCGCGGGACGGCTCAAGCCGCTCGTGCCGTACGGCGGCGCGTGCCGTCTGATCGACTTCAGCCTGGCCAACGCGCGGGCCTCGGGTCTCGGTGAGGTCCTGCTGCTCTCCCAGCACGAGGAGCGGCAGCTGATGGACGACCTGCACGGGGTGTGGAACACGGCGCCGGACTTCCGCGTGCGCTTCGGCCCGTACGACCGTGCGTACCAGCGGGCCGGACGGGGTCTTCCCACCGAACTGCCCGACCGGACCTGGCCGTTGGAACGCGGCACGGCCGATGCCCTGATCCGCAAGAGCGAGTACGTCTTCGGGGACGGCGCCGATCACGTCCTGGTCCTGCACGCCGACCACGTGTACCGCTTCGACTACGGGCCGCTGATCGAGGGGCACCTGGCGTCGGGTGCGGCCCTGACCCTTGCGTACCAGCGCATCGAGCCGCGCTGGGTGCATCTGTTCGGCATGGTCGACTTCGACGCCGAAGGGCATCTGACGGCGTTCGTCGAGAAGCCGGAAGCCCCCACGAGCGACCTGGTCTTCGCGGCGTTCTGCGTCTTCGACGCCCGTGTCCTTCGGCGCCATCTGGAGCTCCTCGACGGCACGGACTGGCAGCACGACATCAGCAGGGACGTGATCCCGGCGATGCTCGCGGCCGGTGAGGACATCCGCGGATACGAGGTCGCTGGCCACTGGGAGGACATCGGCACCGTCGAGCGGTACCACCGCGCACATCTCGCCCTGGCCGCGGCACCGGCGCCCGGTCTTCACGGCCTTCACGGCCTTCACGGCCTTCACGGTCTTCACGGTCTTCCCGTCGAGCGGATGCCGTGGACCCTCGCACCGGAGGTGCCGCGCGCACGGGTGGGCGAAGGGCCCGGGGTGCGTCACTCGGTGGTTCCGGCCGACCTGGTCAACGACGGCCTGGTCGAGGACAGCGTGCTCTTTCCCGGCGTACGGATCGGGGCGGGCGCACGGGTGCGGCACAGCGTCGTCCTGCCCGGCGCCGCGGTCCCGCCGGGCTCCGACATCGCATCGGCGGTGGTCCTTGAGGACGGCACGGTCCAGCAGGTCGCGCAGAGCCACCGGGTGCCACCGGGTCGCACAGTGAGGGAACGGTAATCGTGCACATCATCCAGGTCTCCTTCGAATGCGGCGGCTTCGACAGCCGGCTGATGCGCGGCGGGCTCTCGCCGCTCGTATGGAATCTGTCGCGCGCCTACGCGGCGCGCGGCCACCGCGTCTCCGTCATCACCCCGGCACACGGCCTCGTGGACACGCTGCGGGACAGCTTCGAGATCGAGGAGGTGGACTACCGCCGCGAGCACGCGGTGCCACTGGTCCTCGACCCCAAGGTGTGGCCGGACCATCCGGACGAGATCACCCTTGAACTGACCACGCGCGCGCACCGGCTCCGGCTCGACGGTGTGGACGTCTACTTCCTGTCCAACGCGTATCTGGATCTGCTCCCTGACCGCCTCTACCCGCCGCCGAGCACGGAAGGGCGGGACCTGTCCCACTTCAAACCGCTGGTCTTCCAGGTGGACGCGCTGCGCTTCATCGACGAGTGCGCCGCCGGTGAACCCGCCGTGGTGCACGGCTTCGAGCCGTACTACCACTCTCTGCTGCCCCCGGTGCTCGCCGCCGATCCACTGCTGCGGACCGCCGTCACCGTGGCGGCCAACGCCCCGGTCACGCAGAAGATCTACCGGCCCCAGGTGGAGCGCCTGCTCGACCTGTTCGGTGTCCGCGACCAGGTGGATCTCGACGCGCTCGACGCTCCCCCGCTCACCGAGGACAGTGCCACCGCCGTGATGTCCCGGGCGCTTGCCGGCACCAGGATGCATGCCGAGTACGGCCCGGATCATGTCGGCCTCTTCCCGCTGATCGCCGCGCACGCCGACCTCGTCGACTTCGTGTCACCCGGTCAGCGCGCGTACTACAGCACCTTCCGCGACACCCCGATGGAAACGCTGTTCCACACCCTGCCGATCGCCGGACAGCTGCGCGAACAGGCCCACAAGCTGCTCCTGGGCGGCTGCGGCATCGCGGACAGCTGGCTGGCGCGGGATCCGGGCGACGTCGACCGGGAGCAGATCCTCCGCTCGCTCGGGCTCGACCCCGCGCGGCCCGTCTTCTACCACGCGGCTCGCTACGCGGTGCATCACAAGGGGCAGCTGGAGCTGATGCGGGCCGTCGAGGAAGTCATCGCCACCGATCCCGAGATCAGCTTCGTCATCCGCTGCTCGACCGGCCGGGGCGGTCAGGAGCCGACGGGCTCGGCCAACGCGTACTTCCAGGAGATCGCCGACCGCCATCCGGACCAGGTCCATCTGGACTGGCGGCTCGCCGACGAGGACACGCTCTTCGCACATGCCTCCTGCGCCGACTTCTGTGTCTACCCGTCCAAGTTCGAGCTGGACGGCTTCCTGATCGCCCAGGCGGAGGCCATGGCGTGCGGGGCGGTGCCGGTCGCCACGGCCCAGCAGGTCACCGGGCACTTCCGGCACACACTGCCGCTCGCGGACCCGGCAGCGACCGGCTTCTCCGTTCGCGGTTCGTTCCGCGACGACGATCCGGGGCTCGCGCGGGACCTCGCCGAGCGCATCCGTGAGGCCGCCGCGGTGTTCCGGCAGGACCCCGGCACCTACGCCCGTCTGTCCGCCAACGCCCGCGGCACGGCACGGGAGTTCACCTGGTCACGCAGCGCCGGGCAACACCTCGCGGCGTTCGAAGCCCTGCTGCGGGGAGAGAGGCGGCCGTTCCCCGCGGAGGAGGCCATCCGGTACGGCTGGTTCGGTCAACTGCCCGACGCGGCCTGGTCCGAGCACCGTGACCTCATCGCGCGCACCGCCGCCGAACTGGGCGACCTGGCGGCCTACGGCCGTGTCGCCACGCTGGACGGGGCCGCGTACGAGCGCCTCTTCGATGCCGCCCACGGGCGTGCGGACTTCGCCCGCTGCTCGGAAGTGGCTCACGCCGCGGACCGCCAGGACCTGAAGGACCGGGTCCATGACCGCTGCCGGGTGGCACGCTCACCCGACGGCGCCCTGACCGTCACCTACGTCCACCCCGGGGTGGAGCGGGTCGAGGTCGTGGCGGGCACGGGCCGTGCCACGGAAGCGCCGGGCGCGGTGGCGCTGGAGTCCGCCGCCGAGGCCCTGGCATCCGACGAGGCCGTGCCGTCGGGCAGTGGTGCCTCGTTCGTTCCGCTCGGGCAGGTCGGGCCGGTCGGCGCGGGAGTCTTCCGGGGGCGCCTCGACGGGCCGCCGGTCGGCCGTGAGCTCGTGATGATGCTGACGCTGCGCTCGGGGCGGGTCACCTGGGACACCGTCCCGGTCACGGAGCCGCCCTTCCGTGTCGTCGCCACCGACCTGGACGGCACCCTGCTCCGCAGCGACTTGTCCGTCTCCGAGCGCACGCGCCGGGCCCTCGCCCTGGTCGAGGGGGCGGGCGCGCATCATCTGGTCGTCACCGGACGCCCCGCCACGGCCTGCAAGGAGTTCCTGGCCGCGCTCGGCTATCAGGGCCTTGCCGTCTGCGGGCAGGGCGCCCAGCTGTACGACGCCGCCGCCGACCGTCTGCTCGACTCCGCCTCGCTCGACCGTGACCTGGCCCGCCGGGTGGTCGACCGGGTCGAGGCGGCGCTCGGCGTCCTCGAACTCGGTGTCGTCACGGCTCCGCCCGAGAGCCGGTTCAAGGTCACACCCGGTTTCGGCGAGCGTGTCCGGCACGGCTGGGACGTCACGACCGACCGGGCTCAGCTGTGGGCCTCGCCCATCGACAAGCTGGTACTGCATCACCCCCTGGTGCCCGAGGATGAACTGACCGCCACCGTGCGCGAGTTGTTCGGTGACGAGGTCTCCGTGGTGCACTCGGTGAAGGGCATGGTGGAGGTCCTTCCGCCCGGTGTCACCAAGGGCTCGGGGGTCGAACGGGCCGCGAGGCTCCTGGGGTTCACGGCCGCGGACACCATCGCCTTCGGCGACATGCCCAATGACATCCCGCTGCTCGCCTGGGCGGGCCACGGCGTGGCCGTCGGCAACGCGCACCCCGAGCTGCGCGCGATGGCCGACGAGACGGCTCCCGGCAACGACGACGACGGGGTCGCGGCCGTCCTGGAGCGACTCTTCGAGCCCGCTTCCCGCCCTCCCCGCCACGCCGATGACGCCGGGGCCCGCCCATGACCGACGCCCTCGTCGAACTCGCGCGCGCCCACGGTGTGGCCACTGGCTACACCACCGACCGGGGCCGTCGCGTCCCGGTCTCCCCCGACACTCTCGTCGCCGTTCTCACCGCCTGCGGGGTGGACGCCTCCACCGAGCGTGCGGCGCGCGACGCCCTTGACGCCCACCGGCGCGAGCTGTCCGGGCGGCTGCTGCCTCCCTGTGTCGTGACCCGCGCCCACAGCGGCGGCCTGACGCTCCCTCTGGAAGGGGACGTCCAGGTTGAGTTGGAGGGCGGCGGCCTGACGACCCCGGACACGCCTCTGCCGCCCGGCCGACACACCCTGCACATGCGCACAGCACACCGGAGCGCCCGCACCCCACTGCTCGCGGTCCCCGACCGCCTCGCCCTGCCCGAGCGCCGCACCTGGGGCTTCCTCGTCCAGCTCTACTCCGTCCTCTCGCGCCGCTCATGGGGCATGGGCGACCTGACCGACCTCGCCGATCTCGCCGCCTGGTCGGGGCGCGCCCTGGGAGCCGGTTTCGTCCAGCTCGGCCCCCTGCACGCCGCTACTCCGGGGCCGCTGCCCGACCCGTCGCCGTACCGTCCGAGCTCGCGCCGCTTCCCCGACCCGATGCATGTACGGGTGGAGGCGGTGCCGGAGTACGCGTACCTCGGCCCAGCGCCGCGCGCCCGCGTGGATGCCCTGGCCGCCCGCGCCCGTGCACTCAACGAAGCTGTTCTGAGCGGCAGTTCACTCATCGACCGCGAAGCCGTCCGGGCCCTCAAGCACCAGGCCCTGGGTGCCGTGCACGAGGTTCAGCTCTCCCCCGGCCGCGCGGCGGCCTTCGAGGCCTTCGCCGGACGCGAGGGTCAGGGGCTCGTCGACTTCGCCACCTGGTGCGCCCTGGCCGAGGTGCACGGCGGCACATGGCGGTCCTGGCCCGTCGAGCTGCGCGATCCGAACTCCCCTGCCGTGGCGCGCGCCCGTGCGGAGCTCGCCGAACGCTTCGCGTTCCACCGCTGGCTCGCGTGGATCACCGACGAGCAGCTCGCCGCCGCGCAGTCGGCGGCGAAGACCGCGGGCATGGAGATCGGCCTCGTCCACGACCTGGCGGTCGGGGTCTCGCCCGACGGCGCCGACGCCTGGGCGCTGCGGCACTGCCTGGCCGCCGGGATGAGCGTCGGCGCGCCGCCGGACGACTTCAACCCGCACGGCCAGGACTGGGGTCAGCCGCCCTGGCGTCCCGACGCCCTCGCCGCCGAGGGCTACCGGCCCTTCGCCGAGCTGCTGCGCGCGGGCCTGCGGCACGCGGGAGCACTGCGGGTCGACCATGTGATGGGCCTGTTCCGGCTGTGGTGGGTTCCCGAGGGGCGCCCGCCGTCCGAGGGGACGTACGTCCGCTACGACGGTGACGCCATGCTGGGAGTCCTCGCCCTTGAGGCGCACCGCGCGGGCGCGATGGTGATCGGCGAGGACCTGGGCACGGTCGAGGAAGGGGTACGCGAGCGGCTCGCCGCACGCGGCGTCATCGGCACCTCCGTACAGCGCTTCGAGTATCTCGGCGGCAGCGAGGGCCGGCACGGCCCGTTGCCGCCCGAGCAGTGGCGCACGACCTGTCTGGCCACGCTGACCACCCACGATCTGCCGAGCACCGCGGCCTGGCTCACCGGGGAGCATGTGGAACTCCGGGAGCGGCTCGGCCTGTTGACCCGCCCGGCGGCGGAGGAGAAGGCGGAGGCAGCCGCCGAGCGCGACGGCTGGCTGACCGAGCTCGAGCGCCTCGGCCTGCTGCCGTCGCCCGACGGCGAGGTGGCGGCCCTGCACCGGTTCCTGCGGCTCACCCCGGCCCTGATGCTCGGCGTCTGGCTGCCGGACGCGACCGGTGACCTGCGCCCGCAGAACCTTCCAGGCACCGCCACGGTGCACCCCAACTGGCGGCTCCCGGTGGCGGATCAGCGGGGCCGCCCGGTCCCGCTCGAAGAGCTGCCGCAGTCGCCCCTCGTACAGACGATCGCCCGCGTATTCGCGGATCTGGAACCACACCGCACAGAGAACCGAACGAAGATCGGGGAGAGAGATGGCGAGCCAGGTACTTGCCGGGGCCGAGGGCGTCCGTGAGGACGCCGGAGGCTTCGACCTGCACGCACCGGACGGCACCGACTACCGGGTCGACGTCACCGACGGGGTCTTCTCCCCGGATAATCCGCTCCTTGCCCGCTACCTGGAGGGGCGCCGCGTGGTGGCCTTCGTCGGCCCCACGGTGGACCGCCTCTATGGACGGCAACTGCGCGCGTACCTCGGCGCACACCTGGATCCGGACCACTGGAGCGTCCACCCCATCCCCTCCGGGGAGCACAACAAATCACTCGTCTCCGCCGAGAAGGTGTGCGCCACGGCCAAGGCCGCCGGGCTCGACCGGCATGGCGTGATGCTCGCGGTGGGGGGTGGCATCGTCGCGGACATCGTCGGTTTCGCCGCCTCCATGTACGCGCGCGGCATCCGGTACATCAAGGTCAACACCACACTGGTGGGCCAGGTGGACGTCGGTGTCGGCGTCAAGACCGGGGTCAACGGCCTGCACACGAAGAACATGTTCGGCGCCTATCACCCCGCCCACGCCTCGCTGAACGACCCGGAGCTCCTCGACACCCTGCCCGCCCGCGAGATCCGCTGCGGCCTCGCCGAGATCGTGAAGATGGCGGTGATACTCGACGGCGATCTGTTCCGGGCCCTGGAGCGGCACCCGGACGTCTTCCGACGCCCCGGCCACCGGGCGAACGCGGAGCTTGAGACCTACGTCCTGCGCACCTCCATGCGGCTGATGATGGAGGAGCTCTGCCCCAATCTGCGGGAGCACGATCTCGCGCGCCTGGTGGACTTCGGCCACACCTTCAGTCCCGTGATCGAAACGGCGGGAGGCCATCGCCTGGAACACGGTGAGGCGGTCGCCGTCGACATGGCGCTCTCCGCGCACCTGGCACGGCTGCTCGGCCTCGCCGACACGGAGACCTGCGAGCGCGTCATCACGCTCATCGAACGGATCGGGCTTCCTGTGTACGACGCGTCGACCTGCACGCCCGACCAGATGACGCAGGCCCTGCGGGCCTCCTGGCAGCGCCGGGGCCGCAGGCTCCATCTGGTGGTTCCCACCAGCATCGGCAAGGCGGCCTTCGTCGACGACCTGGAGGACATCCCGGAGGAGACCCTGCGGGCGGCCCTCGACGCACTGGCCTCCCGGGCCGCGAAAGGAGCGGCACGATGACCGGACGTGTACCGGACGCCGAAACGCGCGTACCGAACATCCGAGAGCTCCTGTCGGGCAAGGAGCACGACCACGGCGGACTCGGCACGATCCTGGCGCACCGCGTGTTCTCCCGCCGACCGGGCGCTCCTGGCGCGGAGTTCATCGATCTGGCCGTGCTCCCGCCCGGCACCTCCATCGGCCGCCACCGGCATGGCGCCGACCATGAGACGTACATCGTGCTCACCGGAAGCGGCTTGATGTACCGGGACGGCGAGGAGTTCCGGGTCGGCCCGGGAGACGTCGTCGTCAACCGCCCCTACGGCGAGCACGGGCTGCTCAACGACCGCGCCGCCGACCTGCACCTGCTGGTCTTCGAGGAGGAACTCCGTGGCCACGACCACGACCACGACCATGCCGATGCCGACCACTGAGCCCGCGTTCACGGTCGTCGACGTGGGCGGAACCACACTCCGGGTGGGGAGTTACTCCCCCGCCACCGGAGAGGTCACCCGCGTCCGCAGGCTGCCCGTCGACGGCATGGCCCAGGATCCGGACGCCCCCGTGTCCGTACTGCAGGAGCGGGTGGTCGAGCAGATCGTGCGCGAGGTCACCCGGCACACGGCCGACCTGGCGCCGCGCCCCGTCGGGGTCGCCTTCGCCGGGCCCATCACGGCGGACGGCCTGGTACTCGCCGCGCCGACGGTGTGGGGGCGGCGCGGCGACCCGCTGCCGCTCGGCGGCCTGCTCACCCAGCGGCTCGGCACACCGGCCGTCGTCGTCAACGACCTCACGGCGGCGGCGTGGCGTTACGCGGCCACGGAGCCGGAGCCGTTCTGTCTGCTGACCGTCAGCTCGGGCATCGGGAACAAGGTCTTCCGGGACGGCGACGTCCTCCTCGACGCCGCGGGGCACGGCGGTGAACTCGGCCACTGGGTCTGCGATCCCTCGCCCGACGCGCCGCTCTGCGACTGCGGAGGACGCGGGCATCTGGGCGCCATCGCCTCCGGCCGCGGTGTTCTCGCCGCGGCACGCCGCGCGGCGGTCGCCGACCCCGTCGGCTTCGCCGGGTCCCGCCTCGCGGCGCTGTGCGCGGGGCACGCCGGGCGCATAGAGAATCCGCCGCTTGCCAAGGCGCTGACCGAGGGTGACCCCTTCTCCACCGGCGTCCTGCGGGCCGCCCTGGTGCACCTCGCCCAGGCGGTGTGTGCCGTCTTCACCTCGGTAGGGGTGTGCCGCTACATCGTGGTGGGCGGCTTCGCCCTTGCCGTCGGCGAGCGCTACCGGCAGCTCCTGGTCGAGGAGTTGGTGCGCCAGGGCTGCTTCGGCCTCACCCCGGACCGGATCGACGCCATGGTCGCGCTCGGCGCGGCCGACGACGACCACGGCCTGATCGGCGCGGGCCGCCTGCTCGCGTCCCGGAGCATGGCGCTTTCGGGGCAGGCCACGGGATGACGGGGGTTCGTACGCTCATCGTCGGCAGTGGATTCGTCGGGACCGGGATCGCCCGCCGCCTCGTCGCGACGGGCGACACGGTGACGCTCGTCTCGCGCGGGCGTCCAGTGGATGCCCCGGAGCGGTACGGGGCCCGCTGGAGCGCCCTCGACGCCACCGATCCGGAGGCCTGCGACGGTCTCGTGGCACAGCTGCGCCCGCGGCGGATCGTCCTGGTGCACGGCCCCTCGGACGTCACCTGGTGCGAGGCGAACGCCGCGGAAGCGGACGCCGCCCACTCCGCCGTGGTAGCCAACTTTGCCCGAGTGGGCGGGAGTTCAAGGGTGATCATGATCTCGACCGACAACGTCTTCGACGGCAGCTCACCGGACAACGCCGAGCACACCCCCGTCTCCCCGGCGAACGCCTACGGCCGCGCCAAGCGCCACGCCGAGGAACTGCTGCTCGCCGAGGCCGCCGACGCCGTCGCGCTGCGCGTCAGCCTCGTGTACGGACACGAGCCCGTGGACGCGGGCAAGTGGCTCAACTTCTTCGCCGCGTGCGCCCACCGGCTGCGCGACGGCCAGCCGGTCGAGGCCCCCGACGACCACTGGACGACGCCGGTGCATGTCGACGACGTGGCCGAGGTGGTGGCCGCGCTCCTCACCACCGGGGAACCGCTCCCCCCGGTGCTCCACCTGGGCGGCCCCGACCGGGTCACCCGCGCCGAGTGGGCCACGGTGATCGCCCGAGCCCTGGGCATCCAGGGCGACCTGGTGATCCCCGTCCCGAAGGCTCGCAGCCGCTATGCGTCCCGGCCGCGGAACGCCTGCCTGACCAGCGGTCTCCTGTCGGAGCTGGTCGCGACCCGCGGCATCCCGATCCGGGGGGTGGGGGAAGGCGCCCGCGACCTGGTGTCCGCGTTCGCCTCCCCCTGAATAGCTGAGCGGGCTCCCCTCAGGTGCTCCTCAGCCCACGCCGGTGGCGCCGAGCAGTGACCCGTCGGTGGCGCGTTGGGTGGCCAGGAGCTGGCGGGCCCGCCGGGCTTCGGGGATCCGGTCCCGGTCACGGGCGTCGACCGTGAACGCCGCCTCTGAGTGCGGTATGGCCACGGCTGTCCACGACCACCGCCTTGTAGCGCAGCTCGGTGCCCTCGGGCAGACCCGGTTCGAGCTCCTGGGTGACCTTGTACGGGGCGTGGTCGGCGGAGCCGACCACCTGCCAGGGTCCGTCGCCCGCCTGCGCGGCGAAGACGACCCGGTTCAGTTCGCCGCCGTCCACGTCAGCGGAGAGCTCGACCGTGCCGGTGGCGCCCCACCAGGGGTACGAGGGCCAGCGCGGCGACCGATCTTAAGCGTGCGCGTGTCACGGGTTTCCACTCCTTGGGGATCTGCGGGGATCTGCGGGGGTCTACGGGGCTGCGGGAACGGCGGTTGCCCGGCGCGTGCGGAACACACCACATGCGCCGGACAATCGGATGGAGATGCGAAGACTGACGTCAGGTCAGTTGCCGCTGCTGGTACAGCTCTTGGCGTTCACGTGCAGGGCCAGCGCGCTCTTCGCAGCGACGGCGGCCTCCACCTGGCCACTGGCGTTCACCGTGACGGGCTTGTCGGACTGCACGTCGCAGTACTCACCGGCCGGCAGCGAGGTCTGGAAGGTCTGCTTGAGTTCGCCGTCCCCCGCGTTGATGGCGACGAAGGCCTTCTCACCCCGGCCGAAGGCGACGGCGCCGCCGCCGTTGTCCCACCAGTCGGTGAGCTCGGCGTCGCCCGCCGTGTTGCGGAAGGCGACCATGCTCGCGATCTTCTTCTGGGCGTGCTGGCACACCCACGCGTCGGTGGAGCAGTCGGCCTTGCTGTCGTTCGGCGGGCCGTCGTCCTTGCTGGAGAAGGCGTAGCCGGAGTGGACGTCCGGGGAGCCGTAGGGGAAGGCCAGCATGAAGACGTGGGCCAGGGTGTAGGGAGCACCCTGCTTGTACGTGAGGACGTTGCCCTGCCGTTCGGTGTCGTGATTGGCGACGAAGACCCCGGCCGACGCGGAGGGCAGCTTGCCGTCCGCGATGTTCTTGAGCCCAGCCAGGCTGCCGCCTTCGAACGCTCCCTTCAGGGCGTAGGCATAGTTGAACTCCTGGACGTCCCCGGTGCCGAGGTACTCGCTGGGCTGGACCTCTTCACCCGGACCGGGCAGCGTCTCCTGCTTCCAGTAGACGCCGGGGTCGCTGAGCTGCGATTTGATCGCCTTCAGGTCGTCCTCGGGCATGTGCTTGGCCGCGTCGATGCGGAATCCGTCGACACCCAGGCCGAGGAGGTCGTTGAGGTATCCGGCGATGGTCTTGCGGACATGCTCCTCGCCGGTGTCCAGGTCGGCCAGGCCGCCGAGCTCACAGTTCTGGCTCTCCTCGCGCTTGGTGTAGTCCTTGACCTCCCGCTGGCAGTCGTCCATGTCCTGGTTGGCATAGACACCCGGGTAGTTGTACTTGGTGAACTCGGTGCCGCCCGAGCCTGTGCCCTGGGCGTTCGTCATGTGATTGATCACCGAGTCGGCGACGACCTTGACTCCCGCGTCGTGGCAGGTGTCCACCATGCTCTTGAAGGAGTCACGGTCACCGAGGCGCGAGGAGATCTTGTAGCTGACGGGCTGGTAGGCGGTCCACCAGGAAGCTCCGTTCAGCCGCTCCTGTGGGGGTGAGGTCTGTACGTAGCCGTACCCGGCCGGTCCGAGCGTGTCCGTACAAGCCTTCGCGATGGAGTCGAAGTTCCACTCGAACATCACCGCCGTGACGTCCTTCCCACCGGCGGGCGCCGCCTTCGACGAGGCGGGAGCATCCTTCGCCGGGGCAGGAGCCGCCTCCGTCCGCTGCTGCGCTCCGATGTAGAGGCTGCCCGCTGTGCCCGCCGCCAGGGCCGCGGTCAGGGCAACGATCCTGCGGGATCTCGATATACGGCCGTGCATCGAAGTCCTCCTTGAGGAGTGGGGGGAGTTGGGGGGGAGCTGTGGGGGGAGGGTTGGGGGTGCCGGTGCCGGTGCCGACGCGAGCGCGGGTGCACTTATCTCGCGCCGGGCACCGTGCATGACGACCAACCGGACGCTCTTGCCGAATTGCAGCAAGTAATTGCGATCGGACCCTAGGGCGCCGCCCGTTGAAGGGTCAACCCTGCCCTCGCGCCGTGAACTGCACGACAGGTGACACGAGTTGGCGCATCGACAACGCCCCGAACGCAGACACATCCGCCCGACCAGCACTCCTGCGCAACGGAATCACCAAGCACCACACGAGCCGAGGCAGCTCCTTAACCGCAAGATGACTGAAAGATTGCACAAACGCTTCCATCGCGATCAGTGGACGTGTTTGACTGACGGCCGTGACAGCGACCCCAGCACCTGTGACCACAGCCCCGCCCAGTGCGCTGCGGTCGGCCCGCTTCTACATCACCTCTCGCCGCAACTCGCTCTGCGGCTACTGCAACGTCTGGCAGGACGACAAGTTCAAGGGGTACGAGGAGCTCACGCCGGACCCAGCCCGCGAGATCCTGGACCAGCTCCATGAAATCGGCGTGCGCTATGTGGACTTCACCGGCGGCGAACCCGTCCTGCACCCGCACATCGACGAGATCGTCCAGTACGCCAAGTCCCTCGGCATGGCGGTGGAGATCACCAGCAACGGCATCCGCTTCGCCAAGCGCATCGACGCGATCGTGCCGTACGTCGACACCATGAACGTCTCCCTGGACACTCTCAAGCCGGACCGGTACCGCGCAGAACGTGGACGAGGTGGCGGACCTCTTGCGCTTCGCGCAGGAGAACCGGGTCACCATCTACTTCTCCACGATGTTCGAGTACTTCGACGAACAGGACACCGTCCGCGACGTCAACCGGACCGCGCGGAAGCTCAGGCTGATCGAGCAGAACGGCAAGCCGATCGCCCGCGGCCGGGCTCCGCGCACCACCGGCGGCTCAGAGTCGATCAGCGCCGAGCTGCTGCGCCTGCTCCACGACATGGAGGCCCTGGACCCGCTCCCACCGACAGCCCGCACGCGATCCGCCGCCGCGGGGCGGCGATCCGACTCCGCGACCAGAGCAAGCCGAACAACCAGAGCGGCCAGAGCGGCCAGAGGAGCGCCTGTGCCCACTGAAACTGACGTCCTCGTCCTCGGCGGTGCCGGCGTGGACTCGATTGTGTACGTCCCCGAGCTGCCGCTTCCGTTCGCCGACAGCTACATGGTGCCCTCGATCGAGATGCGGGCCGGGCAGACCGGCGACTTCGTCGCGATGGGGGTGCAGGCGCTGGGTCTGCGTACCCATCACATCGACCTGATCGGCGACGATCACGCGGGTGACCTGGTCCGCGCGCTGCACCGCGACCGGGGCATCGCGCTCACGGAAGTCCTCCAGCCCGGCGGCACCAAGCGTGCGGTGAACCTCGTCGGCCCCGACGGGCGGCGCCTTTCGCTGTACGACAACAGCCGTTCGCGGGATGCGGACCGGCTGCCGCCCACGACGGTGCGGGCCCTGGCCGATGTGAGCCGACACGCCCATGTCTCCCTCACCTATCCCTGCGCCTTCGCCCTGCCCACGCTGCGCGCGGCGGGCGTGACCGTCTCGACCGACCTGCACAACTGGGACGGCGAAGACACCTACCACGAGGCCTTCGCCTACGAGGCCGATCTCGTCTTCCTGTCGACCGCCGCCCTGTCGGCCCCGGAGAAGACCATGCGAGGGATCGCCGCGCGGGGCAAGGCGGAGGCGGTCGTCGCCACGGCGGGAGCCGAGGGGGCGTACCTCCTTGTCGGCGGTGAGCTCACCCATATCCCGGCCGTCACTCCCCCCGCGCCGGTCGTGGACTCCAACGGCGCCGGTGACGCCTTCGCGTCGGGCTACCTCTTCGGCTGGCTGGCCGGCGAGTCACCCCCACAGTGCGGCCGCTACGGCGCGATCGCCGGTGCCTACGCCTGCACCGTGCCCGCGACCAGAACCGACGTGATCGACCGTACCCAACTCCTCGCTGTGAACGCCGAGTTGGCACGATGAGAAGCACATCACTCACGACCGGATACGACATCGCCATCCTCGGCGGTGGTGTGGCGGGCTGCGTGCTCGCCGCCCGCCTGAGTGAGGACCCGGGGCGAACGGTCTGCCTCCTTGAGGCGGGCAAGGACTACGGCCCGCACCAACAGGCGTGGCCGCAGAAGGTGTTGAATGCCCGCGCCCTGCCGCGTGACGACGTATGGGAGCGGCACGCCGCCGTCCACCGCATCCGCGCGCGCATTCTCGGCGGCTCGTCATGCATCAACGGCTGCTGGAACACGTGGGGGTCCGCGAGCGACCACGCCGAATGGTCGCGGGCGGGCGGCCCGATGTGGACGGCACCCGCGATGGAGCGGTTCCGCCGGGCCGCGGTGGAGCAGATGGGGCTGCGGGCGGTGCCTGACGGCGAGTTCTCTCTCTGGAGCCGTGCGGCCCTGGCGGCTGCCAGGGAACTCGGCTACCAGGAGGTGGACATGGCCTCTCCGGACGGCGGTCCCGGGTATGGGACCCCGTTGCTCAACTCCGTCGACGGCCTCCGCTGGAATGCCGCTTTCGCCTACCTGGACGCGGAGGTCCGGTCCCGGCCGAACCTCTCGATCATCAGCGGCGCCTCCGTGGACCGGGCGGCCGTCCGCGCAGGACGGGTGCGCGGCGTCGACATCGTCGTGGACGGGCAGCGTGAGACCGTCCACGCCGACACGTACGTGGTGGCCTGCGGCACCTTCGGATCGCCCGCCGTACTGATGCGCAGCGGGATCGGCCCCGCCTCCCAGCTGAGGGAGACCGGCATCAGGACCGAGATCGACCTGCCCGGAGTCGGGGCCCAACTGGTCGACCAGCCCGGCATCTTCGTGCCGCTGACCCCGACGGCCGACCTCAACACGAGTCTGGCCGCCAAGCAAGCCTCCGGCGACCTGTACGTCAGCCGGATGCTGATCAGGGCGGCGAGCGCGCTCTGCCCCGACGGATCCTGGGACCTGCACATCAACCCCACGGCGGGACCGCCGTTGTTCGGCAGGCTGCCGCCCGGTGAGTACGAGGCGGGCATCTCCGCCCTCCTCATGAAACCGGCGTCCCGCGGCCGGGTCCGGCTGCGATCGGCCGATCACGCCGATGCCCTGGACATCGACCCCGCGTTCCTCTCCGATCCGGCGGGCCACGACGTCGCCGCCATCCGTTCGGGCCTGGAGATCGTCCAGGAGCTTGCCGCTTCGGCAGCGCTGAAATCCCTGGCGGGTCCTGCCGCCGACGGGCACCCCGCGCAAGATCTCTCGGACCAGGAACTCCGCGACCGGGTGGGCACGTACTGGCACCCCGTCGGTACCTGCGCCATGGGCACGCCGGACGATCCCCTCGCCGTGGTCGACGGGGAGGCCCGGGTGCGCGGTGTGTCGAACCTGCGCGTGGTCGACGCTTCCATCCTGCCGACGGCCCCGGCGGCCAACACCCAGCTGCCGGTGCTCGCCATCGCCGAAATGCTGGCCGATTCGCTGAGAGGCTGAGCGACGATGGACGGGTTCATCACGGAGGGAGATACATGACATCGCAGACCGACGTGCGCTCCACGCATCCGCTGTACGGGTGCATGGGACTCGGCGGTACGTGGGACACCACGCCGTATGCCGCATCGGACATCGCTCACGCGGAGTCCGCCGTCGAAGCCGCCCTTGCCATCGGCATCACGGTGTTCGACCACGCCGACATCTACCGGCACGGCAAGTCCGAGGCGGTCTTCGGCGAACTGCTCGCCAGGGCACCAGAATTGCGGAGCCGTATCGTCCTGCAGACGAAGTGCGGCATCCGGCTCGCCGACGGCGAACGCCCCGGTCTGTACGACCTACGGGGTCCGAGCATCGTCCAGCGCGTCGAGGAGAGCCTCACCCGGCTCCGTACCGATGTGATCGACGTGCTGCTCCTGCACAGGCCCGACCCGTTGACCGGCCCCGAAGAGATCGCGAAGGCACTCGCTTCCCTCCACGGGCAGGGCCTGGTGCGCAGCTTCGGCGTGTCGAACATGAGCGCCGCCCAGATCGCACACCTACAGGCGCATCTCGACGTTCCCCTGGTCGCCAACCAGCTCGAGATGAGCCTGGGCAGCCGGGACTGGGTCGAGGCCGGAGTCCTCGTGAACACTCCGGCCGCGACCGGCAACGGCTTCCCGCACGGGACGATCGAGTACTGCCAGGCCAACAAGCTCCAGCTACAGGCCTGGGGCTCCCTTGCCCAGGGCCGCTTCACCGGCCGCCAGGCGTCACCGGCCGCACAGCTCGTGTCCGACCTCGCCAAGCGCAAGCAGACGACACCGGAGACGATCCTTCTGTGGTGGCTCCAGCGCCATCCGGCCCGTATCGCGCCGGTCGTCGGCACCAGTCGGCCCGAGCGCATCCTTGCCTGCCGCGACGCCGTACACCGCGCTCCTGATCTCACCCACGAGGAGTGGTACGACCTGTGGATCACCGCCCGCGGCGGCCCACTGCCCTGACCGGCCTGGTCGCTCCGGGAGGGTGCGGGCCGTCCGGCGGCGCCTGCGAGTGAGAGTTCAGCCAATAGCTCTGGCGCACCACCTGTTCATGGACGTCAATGGTCAGGTTGCTGCACCATGACGCACAGATAGCTGACCGGCGTCACCCTCACTGACAGACCGAGCCGCGCCCCCGGATGAACTGCCCCCAGGATCCCCGGCATCGGCCTCTGGAAGGGATCGGCCTCTTGTCGTCCTCCTCCGCCTTCCGCTCTTCTCCCTCCCCCTCCTTCCGCACCGTCCCGCCGACCGCGGATGTCGTGATCATCGGTGGTGGCGTGATGGGCACGAGCACCGCGTTCCACCTGGCCGAGGCCGGGGTCCGGAACATCGTCGTGGTCGAACGCGGCGACCTGGGCCGCGGCAGCTCGGGCAAACCGATCGGCGGTGTCCGTGCGCAGTTCTCCGACCCCCTCAACATCGAACTCGGCAACCGGAGTCTGCGCGCCTACCAGGACTTTCCCCATCGCCCCGGCGCCGACATCCGCCTGGACACGGTCGGCTACCTGTTCCTCCTCACCACCGAGCAGCAGGCGGCGGAGTTCGAGAACAGCATCCGCGTCCAGAACGGCCTCGGCGTCCCCAGCCGCATGATCGGTCCGCGCGAGGCGCACGAACTGTGTCCCTACGTCAGCACCGACGGCCTGGTGGCCGCCGCCCACTCCCCCGCCGACGGCCACGCCCGGCCCGCCCTGGTGGTCCAGGGCTACGCGCGGGCAGCGGCCCGTAGCGGCGTCACCTTCGCCACCCACACCGCGGTCACCGGCATCGACACCCTCGGCGACAGGGTCACCGCCGTGCACACCGACCACGGCGCGATCACCTGCGCCACGGTCGTCTGCGCGGCCGGAGCGTGGTCGGCCGGGATCGGCGACATGGCCGGTGTCCATCTCCCCGTCCGCCCGGTGCGCCGCCAACTCGCGTTCACCGCACCGCTCTCCCCGCCCGCCCCCCGTATCCCCTTCACCATCGACTTCTCCTCGACGGCGTACTTCCACAACAGCGACGACGGACTGCTGTTCGGCCTGGCCGACCCCGGCCAGGCCGACGGTTTCGACACCACGTGGACCCTGGAATGGCTCGAGCTCTTCCGCGAGGCCGCCCGCCACCGGGCACCCGCCTTGGCGGACATGGAGACGAACGGCGGCTGGGCCGGGCTCTATGAAGTCACGCCGGATCACAACGCACTGATCGGCCGCTCGGGCGAAGTGGGCAACTTCCTGTACGCGACCGGGTTCTCCGGCCATGGCTTCCTGCAAGCCCCTGCTGTCGGCGAGATAGTGCGCGACCTGTGTCTGAACCGCACCCCATGCGTCGACGTCTCTCCCCTGGGCGCCGACCGCTTCACGGCCGGGGCGCAGATCCGTCCCGAAGCCCACGTGGTGTGAATCCGCCCGGTCCGACCGAACCGACCGAAAGGCAGCACTTGCGATGATCAGCCAGTGGCAGCTGCGCGCCGCCTTCGCCGCGCGGCTCTCCGACATGTACGGACGGGAGGTTCCGACCTACACCACCCTTGTGGATGTCTCCCGCGAGGTCAACGAGGACGTCCTGCACTCCCAGGGTGCCGACGCCGAACGCCTGGGCTCCATCAGCCGGGTGACCGCGGAGCGCCACGGTGCGATCCGGGTCGGGACGCCACAGGAGATGCGGCAGGTCGCCCGCGTCTTCGGCGCCCTGGGTATGCGTCCTGTCGGCTTCTACGACCTGCGCGAAGCCGCCGCGAGCGCGGTTCCCGTCGTGTCGACGGCCTTCCGGCCCATCGACGGCGACGAGCTCGCGCGCAACCCGTTCCGCGTCTTCACCTCGATGCTCACCCCTGCTGACCCACGGTTCTTCGACGAAGACCTGCGCGCCCGCCTGGAGATCTTCCTCGCAGGACGCCGCCTCTTCTCGCCGGAACTGCTCGCCCTCGCCGACCGCGCGGAGAGTGAGGAGGAGCTGCCCGAAGAGGAGACCGAGCGATTCCTCCAACTGGCCGTCCAGACCTTTGAGTTGTCGACAGATCCGGTGGACAAGGCGTGGTACGAGACCCTGGAGCGGGTCTCCGCGGTGGCCGCGGACATCGGCGGCGTACGCAGCACACACATCAACCACCTCACTCCACGCGTCCTGGACATCGACGAGCTCTACCGCCGCATGACCGAACGCGGCATCGAAATGATCGACACCATCCAGGGCCCGCCGAGGTGGAGCGGCCCCGATGTCCTGCTGCGCCAGACCTCCTTCCGCGCGCTCGCCGAATCCCGGGCCCTTCGCACCCCGGACGGCGACGTGATCAGCGGGGCGCTGCGCGTGCGGTTCGGCGAGGTCGAGGCGCGGGGCATCGCCCTCACCCGCGAAGGCCGCGCCCTCTACGATCACTTGCTCACCCTTGTCGACCGGCACACGGCCGCCGAGCCGGACGACGTGGACCGGGGTGAACTCGTGCGCGCCCTGTGGGCGAAGCGGTTCGCCGCCACCGAACGCGATCTGGCTGCACGGGAGTTGGGATTCTTCACCTATCACGTGGTGTCGGACCGAACCCGCGACGGCAGTCGGCCGCCAACGAACGTCGCCGAACTGACGGCACAGGGCTGGCTGCGGGCCGAGCCCATCGTGTACGAGGACTTCCTGCCACGCTCCGCCGCCGGGATCTTCCAGTCCAACCTCACCGGCGAGGGCTCACGCGACAACGAGCAGGCGGGCGCCGCATACGACAGTGACTGGCTGTCCGCCGCCATCGGCCGGCCTGTCCTGGATCCCTTCACCCTCTATGAACAGCAGCAGAACCAGTCGATCGCCGAGGCCGCCGGCGAGCTGGGCCTGGCCGACGGGCTCGACTGACGCACGTGACGGGATGGCGCGATCGCCCACGCCAGCCCACCCCACCCCACTCCGCCCGATCCGAGGGAGCACCATGGCGAACACCGTCCTTCCCACCACCGAGGAACTGCGCGAGCGGGCCCGCACCGCCCTTGAGCGCGTCGGCGTGGCCGTGGAAGAGGGCAGCGACATCCAGGCCCGCACCCCTGTCACCGGCGAAGACCTCTTCGGCCTGAGGGCCGCGACGGCCGCCGACACGGAGGAAGCCCTCACCGCCTCCCGCGCCGCGTTCCTCACCTGGCGCACCACTCCCGCGCCACGCCGTGGTGAACTCGTGCGCCGCCTCGGGGAGTTGCTGCGTGAGCACCAGAGCGACCTGGCCGACCTGATCACCATCGAAGCGGGCAAGATCCGCTCCGAGGCCCTCGGCGAGGTCCAGGAGATGATCGACATCTGTGACTTCGCCGTGGGCCTTTCCCGCCAGCTCTACGGCCGCACCATCGCCTCCGAGCGCCCCGGCCATCGCCTCGCCGAGACCTGGCACCCGCTCGGCGTGGTCGGTGTGATCTCCGCGTTCAACTTCCCCGCCGCCGTGTGGTCCTGGAACACCGCCGTCGCGCTCGCCTGCGGTGACACCGTGATCTGGAAGCCGTCCGAGCTGACCCCGCTGATCTCCCTGGCCTGCGACCGGCTCCTGGCCCAGGCCGCTGAGGAGGTCGGCGCGCCCCGCGACGTACACCGGTTGCTGCTCGGTGACCGTGCCGTCGGCGAGCAGCTCGTCGACGATCCCCGCGTCGCGCTCGTCAGCGCCACGGGCTCGACCCGCATGGGCCGCGATGTCGGCCCCCGCGTCGCCGCCCGCTTCGGCCGCAGCCTGCTGGAACTCGGCGGCAACAACGCCGCGGTCGTCACCCCGTCCGCCGACCTCGAACTCGCCGTCCAGGGCGTCGTCTTCGCCGCGGCAGGCACCGCCGGACAGCGCTGTACGACGCTGCGCCGCCTCATCGTCCACCGCGACATCGCCGACACCCTCATCGCACACCTGACAGCCGCCTACCAGAAGCTGCCCATCGGCAACCCCTTCGACGAGACCACCCTCGTCGGGCCGCTCATCTCCGCCGAGGCCCTCGACGCCATGCAGGACGCCCTCACCCGCGTGCAGGCCCTCGGCGGCAAGATCCTGGCGGGCGGCAACCGGCGTCTCGCCGACGCGTCGCCGCGGGCCGCGTACGTCGAACCCGTCATCGTCCGGGTCGACGGCCAGAGCGATGTCGTACGCGAAGAGACCTTCGCCCCGATCCTTTACGTCCTGACGTACGGCACCCTCGACGAGGCCATCGCCCTGCACAACGACGTCCCGCAGGGCCTCTCGTCCAGCATCTTCACCCGCGATCAGCAGGAGGCCGAGCTCTTCCTCTCCGCGGAGGGCTCTGACTGCGGCATCGCCAACGTCAACATCGGCACATCGGGCGCGGAGATCGGCGGCGCCTTCGGCGGTGAGAAGGAGACCGGCGGCGGGCGCGAGTCAGGCTCCGACTCCTGGCGTGCCTATATGCGCCCGGCCACCAACACCATCAACTACTCCGGCCGGCTCACACTCGCCCAGAACGTCAGCTTCCGCTGAGCGTGCGCCCCCGCAGGCCTACGCGAACTGGCTCAGGGCCGCGGCCGCCAGCGCTTGCACGCCCGGCACGAGTACGGACAGGTCCGGCGCGAAGAGCGGGCTGTGGTTGCTGGGCACCGCGTCGAGCTTCTCGCCGAGTTCGTCGCCCGGTGCCGCCTGCCAGACCTCCGCGGGAGTGGACGTCACGAACCAGAAGTCGTACGGCACCCCGGCGGGCACGAGGAGCGAGAAGTCCTCGCTGCCCATCGCCGGGCCGAAGTCGAACACGGCCTGCGCGCCGAAGACCTCGCGGTGCACGGCGGCGATCTGCTCGTCGAGCGACGCGTCGTTGACCGTCGCGGGATAGCCCGCGTCCATGGTCACCTCGGCGGGCGCCGGGCAGCCCGCGGCCAGGCATTCGCCCTCGACGATGCGCCGGATGGCGGCAAGGACACGTTCGCGCACCTTCGGACTCTGGGTGCGCAGATTCAGCGCGAGACGCGCCTCCGGGGGAATGATGTTGGGGCGCCGCCCCGCGTGGAACTCTCCGACCGTCAGGACCACGGATTCCGCCGCGGCCACCTCACGCGAGACGACGGTCTGGAGCCGCGTGACGATGTGCGCGCCCGCCACCACCGGGTCGACGGTCGCCTCCGGGCGTGAACCGTGCCCGCCGACTCCGGGCACCGTGATGTGGACGTCGTCGGCCGCCGACATGATCAGCCCGGGAGTGTGCGAGTAGAGGCCCGCGGGCCCCGGTGCGACATGCTGTCCGAAGACGGCGTCCGGCCGGGGGAAACGGTCGTGCAGGCCGTCGGCGACCATCGCAGCCGCGCCGCCACCGCCCTCCTCGGCAGGCTGTCCGATCACCACCAGCGTCCCTGACCACGCGTCCCGCGTCGCCGCGAGCGCCTGAGCCGCACCGGCGAGCCAGGTGACGTGCACGTCGTGGCCGCATGCGTGCATGACGCCGTCGACCGTGGACGCGTAGGGCAGGCCCGTGGTCTCGGCGACAGGGAGCGCGTCCATGTCGCCGCGCAGCCACACCACCGGCCCTTCCCCGTTCTCCAGGACGCCCACCACGCCGGTCCGGCCGACCCTGCTGGTCACGGCGTACCCGGCGGTGCGCAGCCGTTCGGCGAGCAGCCCCGCCGTGCGATGCTCCTGGAAAGCCAGTTCCGGATGGCGGTGCAGGTCCTGGTAGAGGTCCTCGAGTCCCACGGACTTCACCACGGAGGTCAGGTCCAGGGTGCGGCGGGCCGCTTCAGCCGGGTCGGTCATGGTGTGGTGCTCCCAAAGGTCGGAGGGCTACCACCCTGACACACTGTCAACGGCCTGCGTCGGCGGTGCGGTGTACCCCTTGCGAGGAGCGGAGACGCGGCCCCGAGGTGCGGCTTCGTCCCGGCTCCCGCACCCTTGATGACATGGCCCGGAACCGCCGCCTGATCCTGAGTTCGCCGTCCGAGGTGTGGGACTTGCTGTCCGACGGCTATCGCTACGGAGAGTGGGTCACAGGAACCCAGCAGGTCCTGGCCGCGGACACGCACTGGCCGGAGGTGGGTGCGCGCCTGCGGGTCCGCGTCGGCCTCGGCCCCCTGGCCCTCGAGGACACCTGCGTCGTCCGCATCTGCGAACCTCAGCGGCGCCTGGAGCTGGAAGCCAAGGCGAACCCCTTCGGCGCGGCCCGCATCGCCATGAAACTGGTCCCCTGGGGCGAGAACACCCTCGTCACCCTCGACTGGCACCCCCTTCGCGGCCCCGGCGTCCGAATGCACGGGCTCCCTGTGGACTACATCGTCGCGGTCCGCAACGGCATGATGCTGACGAAGCTGGCCCGGATCGCGGTGGGCGAGCACGGCGACATCGTTTGACCTCTCCCACCCCATCTGAACCCGTCTGAACCCATCTGACCCCGTGGACATCAGGACTCCTGATCGGGTCGATGTTGGAAACAGCACGGCCGCGCCTGCGCCGAGCCGAGTTCTCCGCACATGCCCGTTTCCCCTTACGCGTGCCCGAAGCGGGGTCCCGCGCCGCCCGAGTCGCCCCAACGTCCCTTATGAGCAACGGAATTCAGGATTCCATCGACAGGTTCGGACCAGACCCACTAGACAGGGAGGTGAAGTGCCCACGCCAAAGAAGGAGGTATCCGTATGGCGATACGGACAACGCACCGCAGCCGCTTAGCCGGGGCCGCGCTCGCCGTCACCACCGGCCTCGTCTGCACCCTGTCGGCGCAGCCCGCCGGGGCCGACGAACCCGCGGCTCGCCACTGCGTCCTTGACGCACCGTCCGGGCAGCAGCGCTGCTTCGGCACGTTCACCGAGGCCGTCGACCGTGCCACCGACGGACGCGTCACCGACGCCCCGGCCACCCCTGGGGCCGCCGTCACATCACCGGGGTTCCGCGCGAAGATGTCAGCGCCCGCGACGAAGGCCGACGTCGGAGCGGCCGGGGACGTCGTCCAGGGAACATTCTTCACCGACCCCGGCTTCGCCGGTGACACGCTCACCATCAGCGGTCCCGAGCTGTGCGAGAAGGACGGCTGGGTCAACTGGCAGTACGACCTCGGCGACGACTGGAAGAACCGGATCTCCTCGGTTCAGCCCTGGGGCAACTGCGCGATCTGGCTCTACCCGGAGCCCAACCTGGGCGGTGACCGCGACGGTCCCTTCGCCGAGAACACCGCCGACGTCGGCCAGATGATGAACGACCGCACCCAGTCCATCGGCTTCAGCTAGAGCACCGCCGTGCTCCGGCGCACACGCCGTACCCCCCACAAGATCCACCTTCCCCCCACTGGAGATCACACATGATCACCCGTACCCGACTGACCGTCCTGCTCGCGGCGATGGCCACCGCGGGCGGCATGGCGCTCGCGCCCGCCGCGCAGGCCGACGAAGAGCCCCCCACCATCCGCGAGTTGCTCGACAAGTGCGACAACGGCACCGACTCGTGCGTCTTCCACCCCGACGGCCCCGGATCCGATTCGATGGGCGAGGCGCACCAGGTGGGCGACAGCGCCTTCAACTGCACGTCGGACCTGCAGCGTTCCAGCATCTCCTGGGCCGACACGACCGGCGAGTCCAACAGCGTCGGCGTCTCGCTCAGCGCGGAGTACGGCTTCGCCGAGGTCTTCAAGGTGAGCATCGAGACCTCGTACGGGCACACCTGGGAGAGCTCGCACACCGAGACCGACACCACCAACGTCGATGTCCGCCCCGGCGAGGTCGGCTGGGTGACGCGCGAGTCACAGCTGCAACGCGTCACGGGAACCTACGAGTTGCACTTCCCTGACAAGTTCCACGGCCACTACATCTGGTACGCGCCCTTCGACGCGACCGGACCCAAGCCGGACGCGCCGAGCACCAAGACGCAGCACACCCGCCCCATGACGGAGCAGGAGAAGAGCGAGCACTGCGGCTGACATCCGCCCCGCCGTCTCTCCCGGCCCGCGCCCGTGCGTGGGCCGGGAGAGACGCTCAGCGACACCTCGACCCGGGGGTCGATGCCGATCATGCCGAGCTGTCGTACGGGCCGGGGCGTCGTAGGTGCGCTGGTAGGTGACCCACGGCAGCCGGGCCAGGTCCTGCCGGGTGAGCTGTTCGCCCACGCCGGGGTGGTCGCCCGCGACGAGGAAGACCCAGCGGTCGCCGTAGAGGTCGGTGGCGGGGAAGTCGCTGATGACGCCGTGCGGCATGAGCAGCCCGTCGGTGGCGCTGAGCAGCGTGGCGGTGTCGTCGGTGACCGTGGGCGGGGTCTGGGTGAAACGCAGCCGGATGCCCGGCGCCTCCTCGTGCACGACGCGGGCGAACTCGGCGCCGAAGACGGCCACCGCGTAGTCGGACGCCAGGAGCTTGAACTCGCGGGTCTCCTTGGCCGGGTCGAAGTCGGCCTGGCTGGCGAAGAGGCGTTCCAGCACGTCGTAGGCGGTGGAGGTGCGGTCAAGTAGGACCTGGCCGAGGGCAGTGAGTTCTGGACGGAGACGGACGTCCTTGATGTGGACCTGGACGCGCGCTGAGGTGTGCGGCCTCTGGGGGTAAACCCCCAGCACAGACGGAGGAAAGCCACGTTCCGACGGGCCCTGCCACAGATCTAACGTGAGGTTGTCCGACTCCACCAGGTCTGTTGCGGGAGATGTGATGATCGAGACCCGAGGTCTCACCAAGCGGTATGGACCCACCGTCGCCGTGGACGCGTTGAGTCTCGACGCATCGCGGGGAACTCCCTCGCCGTCTCCAAGCCCGTCGCCGACGTCCTCTCGCCCTGGACGGGCTTCGCCGTGATGTGTCTCTACGCAGCCCTCGTCCTCGGCGCGGGGTGGCGCTCGCTGGCCCGCCGTGACGCCTGACAGGACACTGGACGACATGCACGTCACACGCCCGACATCTGCCACCACCGCCACCACCACCAGCGCGCCGGAGCGCCCCGGGACAGTGGTCGGCGTGGCAGGGGCGCGCGGCTTGGCGCGAGCCGTGGTGCGCGCCCCGTTCACCCGGCGGGCGTGGGCCGAAGTGGCGTACTGCTTCATCGCGTTCCCGCTCGGCCTCGTGGGCGGGGTGCTCCTCGCGGTGACGCTCGCCCTGGGGGCGGGGTTCACGGTGTCGGTGGTGCTGGTCGTGGTCGGCGCGCTGCTGCTCATCGCGGGGCTCCAGCTGTCCCGCGCGCTCGGCAGCGTCCACCGCCGGCTCGCCGCGCTGCTTCTGGGGGATCGGACCGCCGCGCCGCCGCCGCTTCGTCCGGTCGGCCGGTTCGTCAGCCGCCTCGACGCCAGACTGTGGGACGGGACCGGATGGCGGTCGGCGGCCTATGTCCTGACGAAACTGCCGGTCGGCTGCCTCGGGGCGTACGCCGTTCTCTGGTGGGTCACGGGTCTTGTCAACCTCACGGCGCCGCTGCGGTGGGCGGTGTTCGGGCAGCAACCCGAGCCCGGTGACACCGAGGGCATGTCGGTCCTCACGCCGTTCCCCTTCGGCGGCCTTGATGCGGACGCGTTCACCGGCACCTTCCTCGCGGTCGCCATCGGTGTCGGCACCCTGCTGTGCGCGCCCTGGGTGACCCGGCTGGTGGCGGAGGCCGATCGCTGGCTGATCGCCGCCCTGCTCGGGCCGGGTCAACTGGACGACCGTGTGCGGGACTTGGAGGAGACACGGGCGCTCGCCGTGGACGATTCGGTGGCGCTGCTCCGCCGGGTCGAACGTGATCTGCACGACGGAGCCCAGGTGCGCCTCGTCGCCGTGGCGATGAGCCTCGACATGATCAGACAGCGGCTCGACGAGGGCGAAGGCAGTGGCCAGGCCGACGGCCAAGGCGGCGCTCCGTTGGATGTCGCCCGTATCCGCCAACTCGTCGACGGAGCACATGAGAACGCCACCGAGGCGCTCACCGAACTGCGTGATCTGGCCCGCGGCATCCATCCCCCGGTCCTCGACGACGGGCTGCCGGACGCGCTCGCCACGCTCACGGCACGCAGCACGATCCCCGTCGATCTGGTGACGGACATACCGGAGCGGCCGACCCCGGCGATCGAGACCATCGCGTACTTCTGCGCCGCCGAACTGCTGGCGAACGTCATCAAGCACAGTGGTGCGGGGCGGGCCGCCATCACGGTGGCTCAGTTGGACGGCCGTCTCCTTCTCCAGGTCAGCGATGACGGGCGCGGTGGCGCGGATGCCGGTGGCGGGAGCGGTCTGACGGGACTCGTGCAGCGGGTGCGGACGGTCGACGGGCGGATGCAGGTCGCAAGCCCTGACGGCGGACCGACGGCGGTCACGGTCGAGCTGCCGCTGCATGCGTGAGAACATGCCGCCATGCGCGTCGTGATCGCTGAGGATGCCGCCGTACTGCGGGAGTTGCTGGGCCAGATGCTCTCGGAGCGTGGGCATGAGATCTGTGCGTCCGTGGCAGACGCGGACGCGTTGCGCGCCGCGGTCGCCGAGCACCGTCCGGACGTCACGGTGACCGACATCCGGATGCCGCCGACCCACACCGACGAGGGGCTGCGCGCGGCGATCGACATCCGTCGCGACCATCCCGGCACGGGAGTGCTGCTCTTCTCCCAGTACGTGGAGACGAAGTACGCCACGCGGCTGCTCGCCGCGGGGTCGGCGGGCGTCGGCTATCTGCTCAAGGACCGGGTCGCGAACGTCGCCGAATTCACGGACGCCCTTGCACGGGTGGCTGCGGGCGGCACCGCTCTCGACCCCGAGGTCGTCACGCAGCTGGCCGGGGCCGGTCACCGCGCGCAGGAGCTCGCGCCCCTCACCGAGCGGGAGCGCGAGGTGCTCTCGCTGATGGCCGAGGGCCGGTCGAACGCGGCGATCGCGCAGAGCCTCGTCGTCTCCGCGGGCACCGTCGAGAAGCATGTGGCCGCCGTCTTCGACAAGCTGGGATTGCCCGCGTCGCATGACCACAATCGCCGTGTCCTGGCCGTCATCCGCTACCTGCGCGGGTGATCCGGACGCCGTCTTGCGGACGGCGGCATTCCGAAGGACATAGTCATATGCCAGAAGCACCACCGCACCGTGTGTTGCCAAATCCCTTACGAGCCACCCCCGGCTGTGCGAAAGTCATTAGCGGTCCTTCCCCCCGTTTGGTCGCACCGCATCCTCAACGGAGCACCTCATGCCGTCCCATGTCTTCGCGGACCGCCCTGCCCCCCAGCCGCCCGAGCCCGGCTCGGTCGAAGCGCTGATCACGCAGACGCGCCGGCTCCGTGGCGAGGTCGACGCCGTGCGGCGGGATGCCGTGACCGACCGCGGCGACCCGCAGGGCCGCTGGCAGCGTGCCCTCTGCGACTTGGCGGTCCATCAGCTCAACGACCTGGACGACCATCTCGCGCAGCTGCGGGACGGCCCCGTGCAACCGGCCGTGAAGCCCGCGGCTCCGGCCGTGCCCGCGACGCCACTCGAACCGCAGCACGGCTCGCTGCTCAGCCGGGTCGGCAGCGCGGAGTGGAACCTCCTGAGCGACGAGGCGAGTTGGTCCGGCGAGCTCTATCAGATCCTCGGTCGGGACCCCGGCGCTCCCCCGCTCTCCCTGGACGAACTGCCCTCCCTGGTGCACGTCGACGACCAGCCGATGCTGACGGCGATGGTCACGGACTGCCTGATCGACGGAAAGCCGATCGACGGCGAGTTCCGTATCGTGCGCCCCGACGGGGGCGTACGACAGGTGCACATGATGGGCGAGCCCGTGCTCGCCGCTGACGGCAGCACCGCCTCGATGTGGGCGGTCCTGCGGGACGTCAGCGAGCTGCGCCGCAGCCAGCGAGTGGTGCGCGAGACCCGTGACTCGTTGCAGCACCAGCGGCACATCGCGCAGACAGAGCACCGGCTCGCGGTCGAACTGCAGGAGGCTGTGCTGCCGCCGTGGCGCGGCTCCCTGCGGTTCCCGCACGGTGGACCCGCGGCGCTCGACCTCGCCGCGCACTATCTCCCGTCCTCGACGAGCGCACTCATCGGCGGCGACTGGTACGACGCGATGGAGCTGCCCGACGGCCAGTTCCTGCTGAGCGTCGGCGACCTCACGGGACATGGCGTCACTGTCACATCCGGCATGTCGATGCTCCTCGGCGCGGTCCGCGGCATGGCGATGGCAGGAGTGCGGCCGGGCCAACTGATGGGCTGGCTCAATCAGTTACTGGACACCACCGCCCAACCGGCACTCGGCAGCGCCGTCTGCTGCCAGTACACCCCGGCGACCCGCACCCTCACCTGGGCGCAGGCCGGACACCCCGCCCCGCTGCTGTTCCGCGACGGGACGGGGCGCGCGCTCACGCCGCCAGAGGGTGTGATCCTCGGAGCGACGTCCGGAGCCACGTACGGGCAGGCCGATGAGCAACTGGAGCCCGGCGACATGCTGTTGCTGCACACCGACGGCCTGGTGCCCCGGCGTGCCAGGGGCGCGGCTACGAGCCGACTGCTCTCGCTCGCACCACGCTTCATGGACACGCGCGGCGCGCAGGACTGCGTACGGACGGTCGTCGAAGAGTTCGGCGTGGCCCCGCGTGAGGACGACGCCTGTCTGCTGATCGCGCGGATCAACCCCTGATCCGCTCCCCGGCTACGTCCGGGCCCAGCCGCCACCCCCGGTCTTGGCCGCCGCCCTCGGCAGCGCCAGCCTGATCTCCTCACGCAGGTCCTGGATCTTCGGATAGCCCGAGTACTGAGCCGTCAGGCGGTACATCTCGCGCAGTCGGTCCCAGGTGCGGTGCGAGGAGTTCGACCCCATCGAGATCAGCGCCAACCGTGCGTATCGATCGGCCTGTTCCGGGTCGTCGGCGATGAAACATGCCGACGCCAGGGAGATGTAGTCGAAGATCTGCGACCGGTCGTGGCCCTTGGACCGCAGTTCGATCGCCTCCTTCGCATGGCGCTGGGCGGTGTTGGCGGCGGACGCGTCGTGATCGGCGAGGGTGCGGAAGGCCAGGGCCTGCATACCGTGCATGTCCGCCTCGTCGAACATCTGCATCCAACTGGGCGGTGGCACGTCTCCGTTGTCGGACACGAAGAGGTCCTCCGCGATGCCGAGCGTGCGGCGCATCGCCTGGCCCTTGCCCATCGACGCCTGTGCCCAGGCCTCGATGGTGTAGAGCATGGCCTGTGTGCGCGGCAGGACTTCCTCGCCCGAGCCCGACTTGGCGAGCTTCATCAGGTCGAGTGCGTCGTCGGGCCGCCCCAGATGCACCATCTGGCGCGCTGCCCGGGACAGGGCCTCACCGGCACGCGGCCGGTCGCCGCCCTCGCGGGCCGCGTGCGCGGCGATCACGAAGTACTTCTGTGCCGTGGGCTCGAGGCCGACGTCGTGCGACATCCAGCCCGCGAGGACGGCGAGATTGGCAGCGACGCCCCACAGGCGTCGCTGGAGATGGTCGGGGTGTCGGTAGGCGAGCATGCCGCCCACTTCGTTGAGCTGTCCCACCACAGCCTTGCGCTGCAGCCCGCCGCCGCGGGCCGCGTCCCAGGCTCGGAACACCTCGACGGAACGCTCCAGTTCCTCGATCTCCTGCGACCCGATGGGGGCGGCCTCATAGCGGTCGAACCCAGCGGGGTCGGCGTGCAGGGGATGGTCGGTACGGGGGGCGTCGGCAGCGAGGGCCGGATCGGTGTGCAGCCAGTCGTGCATGGCGCCGGTCAGTGCGGAGCCGGCGGCGAGCGCGGCACCCGCGCCCACCAAGCCGCGTCGGTTGAGCATGAGGTCCATTCCCGTGAATTCGGTGAGGACCGCAGCTGTCCGCTCGGGCGCCCACGGCATGCCGTCGGGGTGCTCCACACCACCGTCGCCACGTCGCTTCCCTACGCGCCCGTGCCGGACCAGGCCAAGATCCTCAATGGTCACGACACGGCCGAGACGCTCGGTGAACAGAGCCGCCAACACCCGGGGCACGGGATCGCGGGGGATCTCTCCCACGTCGATCCAACGCCGGACCCGCGAGGTGTCGGTGGCCAGCTGCGGGTGGCCCATGGCCGCCGCCTGCCGGTTCACCAGTCTCGCGAGCTCCCCCTTTGACCAGCCTGCCAGGCCGAACAGGTCCGACAGGCGGGTGTTGGGTTGTCCGTTCACGTCAAGCCCCCAGGTTCTCGGCTGAGTTGACAGTAACCCTCTGTCAGTTGCTGAGCGACTATTCGCCAGGGTTCGCCAGGGTGCGCCACATGGTGTGCCAGGGGACACCGGGTGTCAGGTAGGAATGCGCCACCCCGACCCGGCCCACCGCGGGACATTCCCCAGGGTGTTCCAAGACGGCCGGGGAAGGGAGGCGTCGCAATTCGCAGGCACACGAAGGGATCTGTATCGCCCATGTACACAGCATCGTCCTCCGTGTCCGCCCCGCCACGGCCGCTGCACAGCCGACAGCCCGGCAGCGGCCCCTATCTGGAGCCCGCGCACCCGGCGGCCGGGTCGCTCGGCGCCGGCCGGCCGCGACGCGTTCCGGGGCCCGGGACGCAACCGCTCAGCGGGAGACTCGACTTGTCCGGCCCCCAGGGGGCGCAACTGCGCACCGCGATCGCCTCGGTGCACCGCATCTGTCCGGAGTTCAATCCCGTACAGGTGCTCCGCCGCAGCGGACGCACCGTACTGCTCGTGGGAACGACAGGACGCAGCACCGCGATCGCCAAATGTCTGCTCGACCACTCGCCGGTGTGGACCGAGCGTATCCGGCACGAGATAGCGGCCTACCGCTCGTTCGTCCGGCACCGTCCTCCGGTCCGGGCCCCGCGGTTGATCGCCGCGGACCCGGAGGACTGCACGCTGGTGATCGAGCGGATGCAGGGCCGCGTCGCGGCACTGTCCCGCCATCCCGCGGTACCGCCGCCGCGCGCGGACGTGCGGTTGGCGCTCAACGCGATCCGCCACCTCAACCGTTGGCGTCCGCCACAGGATCTGTTCGGCAGGCCCATGGACTACGGCAAGCGGATCTCCCGCTTCCATGATCTTGGCCTGCTCACCGACCGGGACATGGGCGACCTGCAGAAGCTTCTGCACGGCATCGCGCACTCGGCAGGGCCGCAGGGCACCTGGCAGTTCTGCCATGGCGACGCCCTGCTGTCGAACATCCTGCTCTCGCCCGCAGGCCCGGTGTTCGTGGACTGGGAGCACGCGGGCTGGTATCTGCCGGGCTATGACCTGGCGACGCTGTGGGCGGTGCTCGGTGACGCACCGGTGGCGCGGCGCGAGATCAGTCAGCTGGCGCAGGAGCAGGGACCGGCGGCGCGTGACGCGTTCCTGGTCAATCTGATGCTGGTGCTCACCCGAGAGATCCGTACGTACGAAATGGCCGTGCAGCGCTCGATGCACGACACGACCCCGGTGGCACCGGGCCCGGCCCACCCCGGTGCCGCGCCGTCCGGTGAGGAACAACGGCTGCTGCTGCGGCGGTTGCACGACGACTGCCAGCTGGCCCGCAGGGCCGTGCGTGCGGCGGTTGGTACTCGCTGACGGGGATGAAGTCCGCAGTGCGCCGTGGAGAGTGGCGCACTGCGGACTTTTGTATGCCCCCGGCGACTTCCGGGTGACTATGACGTGGTGAACTGCACCGCGTCTACGTCAAAGGAATTGTCCTGCGTCGACTTGAAGACCACATACAGCTTGTGCGTGCCCGCCAGCGCTTCGACCGGCACGTCTGGTGTGGCCTGATAGGTGTCCCAGCCCCCGGTGTCGGGGACGGGAGTCGTGGCGAGCAGCTTGCCGTCCGGGGCGTCCGCGCGCAGTTCGATGGAGCCGACGCCGTACGGCGATGACAGCTTGTAGCCGACCTTGCTGACGCCTTCGACACTCATCGGGCTGTACGCGATCCAGTCGCCGTTGCTGATGTCGCCGATCCGCTTGCCGTTCTCGGCGCCCTCCTGGGAGACGATGCGGGTTCCCGACTGGTCGTCGTGGTACTCGGCCTGCTTGTGCTTGGGGTGCATGACGGAGCGGCCGTAGCCGGTCAGGGCGCTGACGCCGTCGCCGCCCTTGTCGGTGTACTTGGCGTTGAGGACGTACGTGAGGTCGGCGCCCTCCGGGTGGCCGCCCAGGTCACCGGTATCCACGGTGCCTTCGCAGCCGGGGATGTCGGTGGTGGGGTGCTCGTGGTCGTCGTGGCCGAGGGCCGGGTTGACGGTGACCTTGGAGCAGTCGATCGTGCCGTCCTCGGGGTCGGTGACGGTGACCTTGTAGGGGATCTTGTCGCCGAACTGGATCAGCTTGCCGTCGACCGGGGTCTCGATCTTCACCTTGGGTGCCGTGTTGCCCGCCGTGACGGGGACGTTGGCGTAGCCGGACTTGCCGGTGGAGTCGGTGACCTTCAGCTGGGCGTTGAAGTCTCCCTTGGTGTCGTAGGTGTGGGAGGGGTTGGCCTCGGTGGAGTCGTATGTCCCGTCGCCGTTGAAGTCCCAGGCGAAGGTGAGCGGATCGCCGTCCGGGTCCTTGCTTCCCTCGCTGGAGAAGTCGACCTTCAGCGGGACGGGGCCGTTGGTGGCGGACGCCTTGGCCTCGGCGAGCGGGGTGCGCTGCCCCTGGGCGTAGTCGATGCGGTAGAGCCCGGAGTCGTTGTTGCCGCCGCCGAACTCGCTGCCCCACTCCAGGACGTACAGCGAGCCGTCGGGCCCGAAGGTCATGTCCATGGGCTTGGCGAACTTCGCCGACTTCAGGAAGTCGTTGATCTTCAGAAGCTTCTCGTCCTTGTCGAAGCGGATCTCCTTGACCGAGTCGCGTGCCCACTCGTAGAAGAAGCTCGCACCTTCGAAATAGGCGGGGAACTTGGTCTTGGAGGGGTTCTTGGCGTCGTAGTGGTAGACGGGACCGCTCATCGGGGCCGAGCCGCCCGCGCCCATCTCAGGGAACTCCTTGGACGCGCCGTAGCCGTACCAGATCTCGGGCTGCTGGATCGTCGGCAGGTCCTTCAGGCCGGTGTTGTTCGGCGAGGGATTGGTGGGCTTGGCACAGTCGAACTTGGCGCCGACTTCCTGGGTGTCGGGGTTGTAGGGGGCGTACGCCTGGTTGTTGCCGTGGCAGAACGGCCAGCCGAAGTTGCCCGCCTTCTTGATGACGTTGTACTCGACCAGGCCTTCGGGGCCGCGGTTGGTCTCGGGAGCGCCGCGGTCGGGGCCGTAGTCGGAGGCGTGCACGTAGCCCGTCTTGGGGTCGACGGTGAAGCGGAAGGGGTTGCGGAAGCCCATGGCGTAGATCTCGGGGCGGGTCTTGGCCGTGCCCTGGGCGAAGAGGTTGCCCTTGGGGATGGTGTAGCCGCCGGAGTCCTTGGGCTTGATACGCAGGATCTTGCCGCGCAGATCGTTGGTGTTGCCCGCGGTGCGAGCGGCGTCCAGCATCTGCTTGCCGGGGCGCCAGTCGAGCGGGGCGTAGCCCTGCCAGTTGGGGTCGAGGTTGGGCGGGGTGTCGTCGCCGACGCCGAGATAGAGGGTGCCGTTCGGGCCGAACTCGACAGCGCCGCCGGTGTGTCCTGGCTCGGGGAAGGTGCGGTCGCGGTAGGCGGGGACGTCGATGAGCTTCTTCTCGCTCGCCAGGTCGAGGGTGTTGTCCTTCTTGACCGTGAAGCGGGAGAGGCGGTTGACGTCGTCCTTGGCGCTCGACGGCGCGTAGTAGAGGTAGATCCAGCGGTTGTCGGCGAACTTGGGGTCGAGTTCCATGCCGACGAGGCCGTCCTCGCCGCCTGCGTAGACGTCGAGCCTGCCCGCGGTGGAGGTGGAGTGGGTCTTCGGGTCGAAGATCTTCACCTCGCCGCTGCGCTGGATGTAGAAGACGCGGCCGTCCTTGGCGACGTCGAGCTCCATCGGGTCGGCGGTGTTGTCGTCGAGCGCGGTCTTCTCGTAGCCGGACCAGACCGTGCCGCCGCAGTCGCCCGGCTGGTTGCCGGCGGCCCACTTGATGCCGCCGAGGACGTGGTCGCGGAAGGCGGTTTCACTGTAGGAGGCCTTGTCGTGGCCCATGGCGGTCGCCCACACCTTGCCGCCCTCGGCGTTGCGGCACCAGGAGATGGGGTGGTCGGCGCCCATCTTGGAGCCGCCCGGGTCGTACGTCGTCTCGTCGGCGGAGACCAGGACGTGGACGTCGCCGCGGGGATTCTTGTCGAAGTTGTACCACTCCTCGGGGCGCTCCCAGCGCTGCGGGAGGCCCTTGGTGGAGGGGTGGACCTGGTCGGCGACCTTGGCCGTGCCCTTCAGGACGCCGGGCGAGTGGGCGGGCATGTGGGCGCCGCCGTTGACGGTGTCGTCCCACCAGGGGAACTGGTCCTCGATGCCCATGTCGAGGGTGTTGTGCAGGGCGACGACTCCCTTGCCGCCGCGCACGTACTTCTGCATGGCCTCGCGCTGGGCGTCGGTGTCCCAGACCATGCCGGAGTTCTGCAGCATGATGATGACGTCGAAGTCCTTGAGCTTCGCGTCGTCGAAGACCGTCGAGTCGTCGGTCTGGACGACCTCGAAGTTGTTCGCGGCGGCCTGCTCCTTGACCATCTGGATTCCGGCCGGGATGGAGTCGTGGACATAGCCGACGGCCTTGGTGAAGAGCAGCGCGCGGAAGGCGGGGGCCTTGTCGGCGGCGCTCGACGTGGCGGGCAGGAACCCGACCGCGAGCAGCAGCGCCGCGACGAAGGCGATCACCGTTCTTCGTAGGCCTTTCGCGTCACGCGCTCTTATGTCACGCACATGACAGTCCATGGGTGGTCCTCTCTGCTGGGAAGGACGGACGGACGTGCGGGATTGCCGGATGCCAGAGGGTGGGTGTCAGAGGGCGGCCACGGTTCGGCGAAGAAAGCCGAGCCCGTCCGTCGCGAGCGTGTCCTGGGTGGGCGCGAGGGGGCGCCACACGGAAGCCGCGACGGCGATGGCGTCGTTGTGGGCCGTGAAGGACTCGATGCAGAGCGTCCCCCGGTAGCCGGATTCGCCCAGGGCACGCAGGAAGCCGGGCCAGTCGAGGTGGTCGGTGCCGGGGGCGCCGCGGTCGTTGGCGCACACCTGGACGTGGGCGATGCGGTCGGCCGCCGCACGGACCGCTTCCGGAAGGGAGTGTTCCTCGATGTTCTGGTGGTACGTGTCCAGGGCGATGCCGATCGACTCCTCGGGCAGGCCTTCGAGGCCCTCAAGGGTCTGGGCGACCGTGTTGAAGAGGCTCGTCTCGTAGCGGTTGAGGGGCTCGACCGCGATGCGGACACCTGCGCGTGCCGCGTACTCGACGACCGGCGCGATGTGCTCGCGCCACTCCGCGTACGCCGCTGTCCGCGCGGCCCGGTCCATCCGCCAGGTGCGGCCGACCGCCGCGTACACGGGACCCGCGACCACGGGGGCGCCGATCGCGTGGGCCGCGTCGACGCAGCGGCGGAGGTAGTCCTGGGTGGCGCGGACGGTGTCCTGGTCCGCGCGAACCAGGTTCCGTCCCTCGGGCATGACGGCGACGACGGCCGCGGGCGTCAGACCCGTGGCGTCGAGGAGCTTGACGGCCGCGGCGGGCTCCCAGTCGTCGGGCTGCTCCAGGGGCAGCTCCACGCAGTCGAAGCCCCACCCCGCGAGGCGGGGCAGTGTTCCGGCGAGTGCGTCGGTGGTGACCGGCGAGTGCCAGATCCACGGGTTGGCGCCCAACTGCCAGGCGGTGTACGTCACTTCTTGCCTCCCCAGTCGCCCGGGAAGCCCGGCATCTGCTGGCAGCCGCACATCGCGTAGTGCAGCGGAGGCATACCCTCCTTGAGGTACTCGTCCAGGTTGTCCTGCGTGACCGTGGGCTGCGGCAGCTTCCACTCCTTGGGTACCTGCATTCCGTCCAGAATGCGCAGGGCCGCGATGACCGGCGTACGCCACTGGAAGGTCGGATACGTGGGGGCGATCGCGGTGAGCTTCTTGTCCTTCCACGCCTGGAGGAAGTCCTGCTGGTCCTCTCCGGTGATCGGCGGGACGTCGACGCCCGCGTCCTCGAAGGCCTCGACGGCGGCGACGGCCGTGGCACCGGAGTCCATCCAGACGCCGTCGATGGAGCCGTGCCGGGAGATCGCGTCGGAGACGATCGACTTGGTCTTGGCGGGGTCACCGTCGGTGAACTTGGCGTCCACGACGTCCAGTTGACTCTTGTCGAAGGCCAGTTTCGCCGCGGACCAGCGGGTCTCCAGGACGTCCACGCCGGGTGAGATGCGCAGGGCGAGGATCTTGCCCTTGGGCTTGACCTTGTCGACGAGGAAGTCGGCGGCGACCGCGCCGTAGCCGTAGCCGCCGATGGGGTTGACGAAGGTGACCGCGCAGTCCGTCTCCACGCCCCGGTCGAAGACGATGACGGGAAGCTTGCCGCAGGCCTCCTGCACGGCGGGCGTGAGGGTGGCGGTGGTGTTCGGGGAGACGATGAGCGCGTCGCAGTCCTTGTTGCCCGCGAGCTCCTGGATGTCGGAGATCTGCTTGTCGTCCTTGCCCTGGGCGTCAAGGACGGTGAAGTCGCTGATCTCCTTGTGGAGCTTCACCTCGGCCTTCATGTTCTTCAGGCCGACCTGGCGCCAGGGGTTGAAGACACCGGCGTTGGAGAAGCAGAGGTGGGTGCCGCCGGAGCCCTTCTTCTTGTACTGGGCGGTGTCGGTCATCTTCGGCTGGAGCATCTGCTCCCAGGGCTTGTCCGCCGGGCCCTGCGGCGTCTCCTTGCCGAGCTCCAACTGGCGGTCGTACTCGGCCTGTTCGAAGAACTTGGACGGCTTGTCACCGCCGTCGTCGGACCCGGCGCTCTGCGAGGCGCCCGCGGGCGATTCGGGCGGTGTGTCGCTGGAGCAGGAGGCGAGCAGGGCGCCTGCGAGGAGTGCGGCGGCGGGCACGAGCGCGCGCCTGCGGATCAGGTGCGCGTGGCCGCGGTGCGGATGGTTCAGAGGGCTGTGCATCACGAGGGTCTGCCTCCCGAGGAGTGGGTACGACGACGGCGCAGCCGGGACCAGTCGGCGGCCCCGAGCCCGACCGCGGCGATGACGATGACGCCCTGGACGGTGGACTCCAAGGCGCCCGATACGCCCTGCAGATTGAGCAGCGTGAACAGGGCCTGGAGTGAGAAGGCTCCTGCCATCGCGGCGACGACACTGCCCCGGCCGCCGCCGAGCACGACCCCGCCGAGGACCACGGCGGTGATGGCCTCGAACTCGTAGCCGCGGCCCGCCTGCGCGGAGACCCCGGAGAAGCCGCCGACGAGGACGGCGGCCAGCGCCGCCGCCGCACCGGACAGGACGAAGGCGATGATGCGGGCGCGGTGTACACGGACTCCCGCGAGAGCCGCGGCGCGTTCACTGTCCCCGGTCGCGATCAGCGTACGGCCGAAGTCGGAGCGCATCAGGAGGACGGCGACCAGGCCCGCGACCAGGCAGGCGAGGACCGCCCAGGGCAGCCAGCCCATGGCGGTGCCGCGCCCCATCTGCCGGAAGCCTTCGGAGAGTTGTCCGTGCGGGGAGCCGCCCGTCCAGAAGAAGACGGCGCCCTCCAGGATCAGCATCATGCCGAGCGTGGTGATGAACGAGGGCACTCTCAGCAGGGTGGTGATGAGCCCGCTGACGAGCCCGGCGACCGCCCCCGCGAGCAGCAGGCCCGCGGTGATGAGCGGCCAGGAAGCGTCGGGGAACGAGCCGTAGACCTCGGCCGCCGCGACGACCCCCGCGGTGACGATCGCCCCCACGGACAGGTCGAACTCGCCGCAGACGATGACGAGATACTGCCCGGCGGCGAGGATCACGAGCGGCGCCGCACGCTTGACGAAGGCGAGGAAGCGGTCGGGTTCGTAGAAGCCCGGGTCGGTGGCGGCGAGGGCGACGAGCAGGACGATGAGCAGGGCATAGACAGGGGCGCCGGTACCGAGGGAACGGACAACTCGCTTGTAGGGCGCGACGGTTGCCGTACTGACGCTCATGCGGACCTCCTGCTGCCGCGCCGGGCGTAGATCGCGACGGCGGCGATGATGACGACGCCGCGTACGACGTTCTTGAAGAACGGGTCGACGCCGAGCTGGTTGAAGACGGAGTCGAGCACGGCGAGCACGAGGACCCCGCCGAGGGTGCCCGCCACTCCCCCGCGCCCGCCTGCGAGTACGGTCCCGCCGAGCACGACGGCGGCGATCGACTCCAGGTCGTAGCGGGCCTCGGTACCGGCCCAGGGGGCGCCCGCGCCGAGCCGTGAGGCGAGGAAGAGCGCGGCGGCGCCCACGCAGAGCGAGCACAGGACGTGGGCGGCGATGATCGTGCGCCGGGTGCGGACGCCGGAGAGGCGGGCCGCGTGTTCGTCGCCGCCGGTGGCGTACAGGTGGTGGCCGAAGCGGGTCCTGCGGGTGATCAGCCACATCACGGCGGCGACGGCGGCGAGAAGGAAGATCGAGACGGGGACCGGGCCCATCCGGTCGTAGCCCAGATGCTGGAAGGAGGCGGGTACCTTGCCCGCAGGGCCCGTGTAGTTGTCCTCGATCCAGCCGCGCAGGATGAACGCGGTGCCGAGCGTCGCGATGAAGGCGTTGACCTTGAGCCCGGTGACGATCAGGCCGTTGGCGAGTCCCACGGCCGCCGAGAGTGCGAGGACGGCGAGCACTGCCGTGACGACGTTGCCGTCCTCCATGGTGGTGGCGGCGACGAGCGTGCCGAGGCTGATGAGGTAGGCCACCGACAGGTCGAGGGAGCCGGTGAGGATGACGGCGGTCTGGCCGACGGCGACCAGGCCGAGGGCGACGCAGTTCTGCAGGATGCCGACCACGTTCGAGAGCGTGAGGAAGTCGCCGCCGCGTGCGGCGACGACGATCCAGCCGAGCGCGGTGACGGCCCCGGCGGCGAGCCAGACGCCGACGGCTGGGTCGGTGAGCCTGCTGCGGCTCGGGGCGCGGGTCTTCGCAACGGGGAGTGGGGCGACGGTGGTGCCGGTTGTACCGCTCACGCGGCGGGCTCCTCTCCGGGCGCGGCACTCGTGGCGAGCCGCATCACGTCCTCCTCGGCCGCCCCCGCCGGCAGTTCACCGGCGATGCGGCCTTCGGCCATGACGAGGATCCGGTCGCTCATGCCGATGAGTTCGGGCAGTTCGGAGGAGACGATCAGGACGGCGATGCCCTCGTGGGCGAGTTCACGGACGAGGGTGTGGATGGCGGCCTTGGCGCCCACGTCGACGCCTCGGGTCGGCTCGTCGAAGAGCAGGATGCGGGGTCGTGCGGCCAGCCACTTGGCGATGACGACCTTCTGCTGGTTGCCGCCGGAGAGGTACTGGGCCTGCTGGTCCTCTCCGCGCGCCTGCAACCGCACCCGTTCGAGGAGTGCGGTGAGTTCGCCTGCGGCGGGCGGTCCCCCGCGGTCCGGGACCGCGCGCGTCACGAGCAGTGCGTTGTCGCGCACCGACTGGCGCAGGGCGAGCCCCTCGGCCTTTCGGTCCTCGGTCACCAGAGCGATCCCGGCGCGGATGGCCTGCCGCGGGCTGGTGGGCCGCAGGACGTCCGCGCCCACCGCCATCACTCCGCGGGTGAACGGCGCCGCTCCGAACAGGGCCCGCGCCAGGGACGTACGACCGGATCCCTCAAGGCCCGCGATGCCGGTGATCTCGCCCGCGCGCAGCGTCAGGTCGATGTCGCGGAGCCGGTCGTTGCCGCCGCCGGTGACCGTCAGGCGCACCGAGCCGATGTCGTCGGGGCGTGCGCGCGGCGGGTAGTAGGCGCTCAACTCCCGGCCCACCATGGCTCGTACGACGTGATCGGTGTCCGTGTCGGCCGTGCGCACCGTCGTCACGTGTCGGCCGTCCTTCAACACCGTGATCCGCTGCGAGAGTTGGAAGACCTCGCGCAGCCGGTGCGAGATGTACAGGATGCCGAGGCCGCGGCCCGCGAGGCGGCGCACGAGGTCGTGCAGGAGGCCCGCCTCGTGGTCGGCGAGCGGTGCGGTCGGCTCGTCCATGACCAGGACACGGACGTCCGATGCGAGCGCCTTGACGATCTCGACGGTCTGCTGGCGTGCGACGGACAGATCGCGGATGTACGTCCGTGGCGTGATGCCTGATACGCCTACCTCGGCGAGGAGTTCGGCCGTGCGCGCCTCCATGGCTCGGCGGTCGACGAGGCCGTAGCGGGTCGGCTCGCGTCCCAGAAAGACGTTCTCGGCGACCGTGCGGTGCGCGAGCAGCGCGAACTCCTGGTGGATGATGCCGATCCCGGCGGCTTGGGCCTGCGCGGGATGGCCGAAGGAATGCTCTGTTCCGTCGAGCACGATGCTGCCCTCGTCCGGGACGTGTTCACCCGCGAGGACCTTCATCAAGGTGGACTTGCCCGCGCCGTTCTCACCGACAAGTGCGTGCACCTCGCCCGCGGCGAGATCGAGCGATACGTCGTGCAGCACACGCACTCCGAGAAAGCTCTTGGACACCCCGCGCATCGCCAACATCTGTTGCGTCGCCTGCATCGCCTGCACCCTCGGCTCCTTCGGCAGCGGTCTGTGGAGCAATGTGATGAGGGAACTTTGACCTGTCAAGGGCTCAAGCAGCTTTCTTTGCAAGGCAGTTGACGGCGACTTAGGTCGATCAGCGAACACCATCGGCCTTGTGAGCAGCGGAAGTCGTCCCTATGGTGGCTGACATGTCTGGAGCGCCGGATCACCCCGTTTCCCTGCCGTCGTCGCCCGGCGAGGTCCTCGCCCTGCTCCGCACGGGGGCCGCGGAGACCCGCGCCGACATCGCACGGGTGACAGGTCTCGCACGCTCCACGGTGTCGCAGCGGGTGGACGCGCTGATCGCCCACGGCTTCCTCACGGAGGACGCGGACGGCGGGTCCACGGGAGGACGCCCACCGCGCCGCCTACGGCTCCGCACGCGCGAACACGCGGTGGCGGGCGTCGACTTGGGGGCCTCGCACTGCCGGGTCGCCCTCCTCGACATCGGCGGCGAGATGCTCGCCCTGCGCGAGGACCCGCTCTCCATCGCGGACGGCCCGCAGGAAGTGCTCGGCCATGTCGAGCGGACGCTGCACGCCCTGCTCGACGAGGCCGGGCGCGACCCGGCGTCACTGCAGTCCATCGGGGTCGGGGTGCCTGGTCCGGTGGAGTTCTCGACGGGCCGCCCGGTGGATCCGCCGATCATGCCGGGCTGGCACCACTACCCCATCCCGGAGTTCTTCGCCGAGCGGTTCGGCGCACGGGCCCTCGTCGACAACGACGTGAACGTGATGGCGCTCGCCGAGCAGCGCCGCGCCTTCCCCGACACGCGCTATCTGCTGTACATCAAAGTGGGCACGGGCATCGGCTGCGGCATCGTCGCGGACGGCCGTCTGCACCGGGGCGCGCAGGGCAGCGCGGGCGACATCGGGCACATCCGGGTCGGTGACATCGAGGACCCCTGCCGGTGCGGCAACTCCGGCTGTCTGGAGGCGGTGGCGGGCGGCGCGGCGATCGCGCGCAAGCTCTCCGGGCTCGGCCTCGAAGCGACCTCGGGCAGCGATGTCGTACGCCTGGTGAAGTCGGGCAACCGCGATGCCGTACGCATGGTGCGCGAGGCGGGCCGAGCGGTGGGCGAGGTACTCGCGGGCCTGGTGAACTTCTTCAATCCCGACACGGTGGTGGTCGGCGGGGCGCTGGCCGCCGTCCACGACCAACTCCTCGCGGGCGTACGGGAAGCGGTGTACCGCCGCTCGCATCCGCTGGCCACCCATGTGCTGCGGATCGAGCCGAGCCGCACCGGCGAGAACGCGGCGGCGATCGGGGCGGGGATTCTCGCGGTCGAGCACGCCTTGTCGCCGCGACAGGTGGACCGGGTCCTGGGGGGCGCGGCGCGCTGACGAGCGCGGGGAGAGAGAGCGGGGAGAGCGCGGGTCCGCGTAGACAGGCCCGCGTAGACCGGACGGGGCACCGTGCAGCACCGGCCATACCGTCAACTGCCCTATACCCCGGCGGGACTTGCGACCGTAAATTCAGGTTATGCCCCCCAACGACGCACAGCAGATCGAGCGGGCCAACGCCGCCCCCGATCGTGTTCCGGTCGTGTTCGTGCACGGCCTGTGGATGCTGCCCAGCAGCTGGGACGCGTGGACGGCCCATTTCGAGGCAGCCGGTTACGTCCCCGTCGCCCTGTCCTGGCCCGACGATCCGGACACGGTGACCGAGGCCAGGCAGCGCCCCGAGGTCTTCGCGGGCAAGACCGTCGGGCGGATCGCCGACCATCTGGCGGGTCTGATCGACGGCCTGGAGCGCAAGCCGGCCATCATCGGGCACTCCGTCGGGGGGCTGCTCACGCAGATCCTCGCGGGCCGCGGTCTCTCCACCGTGTCGGTGGCGATCGACCCCGTGCCGTACCGCGGCATCCTGGCGCTGCCCGTCTCGACCCTGCGCACCCTGCGCCCCGTGATCAGCAACCCGGCCAACCGGAAGCGCGCGCTACCGCTGACGTATGAGCAGTTCCGCTACGCCTACGCCAACGCCGTCACCGAGCAGGAGGCCAAGGAGATCTACAGGCAATTCGCCGTCCCCGCCCCCTGCGCGCCGCTCTTCCAGGCAGCCGCGGCCAACATCAACCCCCGGACGGACATGAGGGTCGACTACCGCAACCCCCGGCGCGGCCCGCTCCTGATCATCTCCGGCGAGAAGGACCACGCCATCCCGTGGGCGCTCGCCAACGGGGCGTACAAGAAGCAGAAGCAGAACTCCAGCGTCACCGAGATCACCGAGATGGCCGGCCGTGACCACGCACTGACGATCGACAGCCGCTGGCAGGAGGTCGCGGACACTTCGCTGGACTTCGTACGTCGCTTCGCCTGATCCCTGTCGCACTGGCCGAGAACGCATTGGTCCATTCCAGTGACGCGTCGCAGGCCGTGGGGCCTTCCGTGGCGAAACCCGCCGGGGACCGGCCCTGACATGGGAAATCCTTATTCCTGGGCATGATTGACGGATCGTCGGAGAGCCGGTACCACTGACGCACGCCCGGCCCCGCACGCCCCATCACGCTTCATCGTCCCAGGAGGCTGCATTGCGAGGATCCGCCACCGCCCGCACCCCTGCCGCGCACAGACGTGCCGTCAGGGCCGCGGGCGCCCTTGTCTCCGCCGGTCTGCTGCTTCCGCTGCTCGGCGCCGCCCCGTCACCGCCCCCGTCGGACGCGCCCGACCAGGCGTCTTCCGTACGGCTGCAAGGTGCCTTCACGGCCGCCGCCGCTGAGTACAAGGTGCCGCAGAGCGTGCTGCTCGGTGTCTCGTACCTCCAGTCCCGCTGGGATGCCCACGGCGGTGCGCCGAGCGTCACCGGCGGCTACGGCCCGATGCACCTCACCGACGCACGTACCGCCATCGCCGCTGCCCCGCACCACAGCGAGGGCAAGGAGGACCCGCGCGGCGACGACTCGCGCGGCGTGCTCGCCCCGAAGGCCGCGCTGCCCAAGGACTCCCAACTCCCCGCCCGGCTCAAGACGTTGCCGCGCGCCGCCGAGCTCAGCGGCCAGTCCGCGGAGCGCCTTCGCACCGACCCGGCGGCCAACGTACGCGGCGGGGCCGCCCTGCTCGCCGCCGCGCAGAGGAAGCTCGGGAAGCCGCTGAGCGACGACCCGGCCGACTGGTACGGCGCGATCGCCCGCTTCTCCGGCGCGGACGACCAGGCCACGGCGGCGACCTATGCGAACGACGTCTTCGCCGTCATCCACGACGGGCAGTCGCGCACCACGGACTCCGGGCAGCACGTGGCCCTCGGGGCGGTCAGTGGCCTGGAGCCGGAACCCGCGCAGGTGCGGAGCATGGGGCTCCGGAAGGCCCCCACGGGCGAGACCGAGTGCCCTTCCACCGTGTCCTGCGAGTGGATTCCGGCGCCGTACGAGGAGTTCAAGGACCCGCAGGGCAACGACGACTACGGCAATCACGACCTGTCGGACCGCCCCAAGACCCAGCGCATCGACTCCATCGTCATCCATGACACCGAGGGCCGCTGGGAAGGCGTCCTCAAGCTGGTGCAGGACCCCACGTACGTGTCCTGGCAGTACACCCTGCGCTCCACCGACGGCCACATCGCCCAGCACGTGAAGGCCAAGGACGTCGCCTGGCACGCGGGCAACTGGTACGTGAACTCGAAGTCGATCGGCCTGGAGCACGAGGGTTTCCTGACGGCTCCCGACACCTGGTACACCGAGGCGATGTACCGCTCGTCGGCGCGCCTGGTGAAGTACCTCTCCAAGAAGTACCGCATCCCGCTGGACCGCCAGCACATCATCGGCCACGACAACGTCCCCGGCACGCTGCCGTCGACGATCGCGGGCATGCACACCGACCCCGGCCCCTACTGGGACTGGCAGCACTACTTCACGCTGATGGGCAAGCCGTTCAAGCGCACGGCGGGGCCGAACGGCGGTCTGGTGACGGTGGCACCCGAGTACGCCAAGAACCGGCCGGAGTACACGGGCTGCGTCAAGCCTGGTGACAAGTGCACCCCGCACGGTTCGGCCGCGGTGCGCGTCCACACCGAGCCGCGTGACGACGCGCCGCTCATCAAGGACATCGGCCTGCGCCCCGGCGGCGGCGATTCGACGATCGGCGTGAACGACACCGGCGCGCGCCTGTCCACCGGCCAGCAGTACGCGGTCGCCGACCGCCAGGGTGACTGGACGGCCGTCTGGTATCTGGGCCAGAAGGCCTGGTTCAAGAACCCGGCGAAGCAGCCGACCGCCGTCGACGCGTCGGGGCTCGTCGTGACGCCGAAGGGCGACGCGAAGGAGATCCCGGTGTACGGGCGGGCCTACCCGGAGAAGGAGGCGTACCCGGCGGGCGTGCCCGTGCAGCCGGTCACGCCGCTGCCGTACAAGCTCCTCGCCGGCCAGAAGTACGCGACCGGCGGCAAGGTGCCCGGCGAGTACTTCTACGCGCCGACGTTCGACACGGCGCCGCACAAGGTGGTGCGCGGCAAGGACACGTACTACGAGGTCCAGTTCGGGCACCGCGTGGCGTATGTGCGGGCGGCGGACGTGCGGGTGGTGCCGTCGGGCTCCTAGAGCCGCCGAAGACTGTCAGGGCCGGGTCTGCGTGGGGGCAGGCCCGGCCCTGACATGTGTGCGGCGGCACGGGGCTTGCAGGGGGCTCAGTCGAAGACGTACCGCTGACCGGCCCGCGCTCTGAAGGTCTTCTCCCCGCCCTTCAACAGGTGGCTGCGCACGGTGAGTTCACGCGTCCGCGTCGCCGTGAGGACGATGCGCGTGGCGCGCCCGCCCGACCAGTCGATGTCGAGCCGCGCCCCGCCCCGCGCCCGCAGTCCGCGCACCGACCCGTCGGGCCAGCTCGCGGGCAGCGCGGGCAGCACCTCGATGACGTCGTACTGACTCTGAAGCAGCATCTCCACGACACCCGATGTCGCCCCGAAGTTGCCGTCGATCTGGAACGGCGGGTGGGTGTCCCAGAGGTTGGGCAGCGTCGATGACTTGAGCTGCTCGCTCAGCATCTTGTGCGCGTGGTCGCCGTCGCGCAGACGCGCCCAGAAGTTGACCTTCCACGCCTTGGACCAGCCGGTGCCGCCGTCGCCGCGCGCTGTGAGGGAGACCTTCGCGGCGTCGGCCCACTTGTCGCCCGGCTTGATCTGGCGCCCAGGGTGCAGGGCGTAGAGGTGCGAGACGTGCCGGTGGTCGTCGGTCTTGTCGTCCAGGTCCGCCTTCCACTCCTGGAGTTGCCCCCAGGAGCCGACGCGCAGGCCGGGATCGAGCTTGCCGAGTGTCTTCTCGAGTTCGGCGCGGAAGGCCGCCGAGTCACCCAGGATGCGGGCGGCTTCAAGGGTGTTGGTGAGCAGATCGTGGACGATCTGCTGGGCCATGGAGTCGCCCGCGGTGAAGTCGCCGTGCTCGGGCGAGTAGCTGGGGGTGACGACGAGGGTGCCGTCGCGCGGGTCGGTGCGGAGGTTGTCGAGCCAGAACTCGGCGGCTTCCTTCATCGCCGGATAGGCGGTGGAGCGCAGATAGTCCGTGGAGCCACCGAAGCGGTAGTGCTCGTAGAGCTGTGCGGTGAGCCAGGCGGCCGCCTCGGGGAACCAGAACGCGGTCGACCAGTCGTGCACTCCGGTGAAGCCGTAGGGGTTGGTCTCGTTGTGGACCACCCAGCCCCGTGACCCGAACATCTCCTTTGCCGTACGTCGTCCAGGTGCGCGCAGCGCCTCGACGAAGCGGTCGTACGGGGCGGTGGTCTCGGCGAGGTTGGCGGCCTCGGCGAGCCAGTAGTTCATCTGGAGGTTGATGTTGGTGTGGTAGTCGGCGGACCAGGGCGGGGTGGTGCTGTTGTTCCATACGCCCTGGAGGTTGGCGGGCAGCGATCCGGCCCGGGACGAGGCGATGAGGAGGTAGCGCCCGTACTGGAAGAAGAGCGCTTCGAGAGCACGGTCGGCCGCGCTCGCGCCTCCCCCGTATCCCTTGAGCAGTTGGTCGGTCGGGACATCGGCCGGTGTGGACTGACCGATGTCGAGGGCCACGCGGCCGAAGAGGTCGCCGTGGTCGCGGAGATGGCGGGCGCGGAGTGTGCCGTGCCCCTCGGCGATGGCCTTGTCGACGGTGCGGGTGACGGTGGCGTGCGGGTCGTCGCCGCGGTAGTCGGGGTAGGTGTCGGCGTAGTCGGTGCCCGCGGCGAGCGCGAACCAGACGTGGTCGGCGCCGGTGACGGTGATGCTGCCGTCCGCGTTCGCCGTGCGCGTGCCACCTTGGTGCACGACACGCAGCTGGGCCTCGAACTTCAGGCCGTTGTCGGCGAGTTCACCACGTACGACGATGCGGTCGCCTGCTGCCTTCGCGGTGAAGTCGGCACGGGGTGAGGTGTGGCGCAGGGTGCAGCTGACGCTCGCGGGGCGGTCCGCGGAGAGGCGGCCGACGAGCACACCGTCGGGGTACGAGGCGAAGAACTCCCGGTCGTGGCGGACCTGTTGGTGGGTGTACGTGACGGTCGCGAGGGCCTGGCGGAGGTCGAGGGAGCGGCGGTACGTGGCATCGGGTGCGTCCGGAGCGCCGGGGACGTCGAGGTGCAGATCACCGAAGGTCTGGTGGGCGCCGTAGCCGCGCCGGGCCTGGCCCAGTTTACCCGCGACGGTGTCGGGGTCGAGCTTGCCCTTGCCGTCGAGCTCCTCACGTACCGCGTCGAGGGCGTCGGGTCTTGCCTCGCGCCAGTTTCCGAAGTCGTAGCCCTCACGGGAGCCGGGGCCGCCGGTCCACAGGGTCTTCTCGTTGAACTGGAGCCGTTCGGAGGCGAGGGTGCCGAAGACCATGGCGCCCAGTGCGCCATTGCCGATGGGGAGGGCTTCGCGCTCCCAGTCGGCGGCGGGCGTCGCGTACCAGAGCGTTGACGCATCGGACGTGGATTCATCGGATGTGTCACGTCTGCTCTGTTCGCCCTCCACTGCGGACGCGGTACCGGCGAGCGCGCTTCCACCCGCTGCCAGGGCGACCGCTCCGCCGACAGCGGACCTCATGGTGGTCCTTCGTGTGATCCCAGGAGTCATGACCGGTTACGTTAAAAGTCCGATGACTGGCCTGGCAAGGCGCATGACAAAACCCACCCTCCGACAGAAGGGTGGGTGAGCGGGTGGCGGTCGTCCCGGGTGCTTCAGCTCTGCTGGAAGAGCTCCGCGGGCAGCGGCTTCAGGAGGGCGTACAGATCGTCGGTGATCGGCCGGTCCCAGGCGGCGATGGTGACGAGGACGCCGTCGCTGCGGTCGAACTGCACGCAGGAGATACGGCTCTCGGAGAGCTTGAGGCGGCGCACGATGAGGAGGTTGTCGCCCTGCATCACCGGCATGTCCTCGGTAGAGGTGACTGTGACCTCCTCCTCGTTCTCGAGGGCGAGCAGCAGCTGGGCCACCTCGAAGGGGACCTCGTCGTCGGCGGTGTCGCGCGCCGGGGAGCCCTCGGGCAGATTGCCGATGATCATCGCGGGGCCGCGGCCGCCGAAGAGGTCGTAGCGCAGGAAGACACCCTGACAGCTGCCGTCGGGCGCGGGCAGCAGGCCCGCACCGAGGTTGCCGGGCCAGTCACCCGGGTCCATGGCGAGGACATCGAAGTCCGGGCCGGCGGGAGTGGCGGCGCTGCGGCGGCGGAGGAAGGACATCCGCCAATGGTACGTGTCCCGCGGTGCTTGTCGGCGCGGGGGCGACGCGGGATCGGCGCGGGATCGGCGCGGGGGCGACGCCGGTCCTTGCCGTGTGCTCGGCGGGTGGGCTGGTGTTCAGTGCGAGGTCAGCGGGGGTGGTGGGGGTGATGGGGCGCCGAGCGCCGCCGCGAGACCTGAGTGATCCGTTCCGACTTTCCGGTACACGGCGGAGAGCAGCCGTACGACGGTCGGCTCGTCGGTGTGCAGTTCCTCGGCGACGCGGGCGGCGGACTCGCCGCGGACGGTGAGCAGGGCGGCGGTGCGCTCGCGCCCGGTGAGCGCGTCCGTCTCGGTGCTGTGCAGCAGGCGGGGGCGCAGGCCCGCTGCCGCCAGCTCGTCGCGGGCCCGCTCGACAAGGCCGTCGGCGCCGCATTGAACGGCCGCGTCGAGCCCGCGGTAGAGGGGGTCGGCGGCGTCCTTGGGGCGTCCCGCACGGCGCAGCTCGGCGCCGAGAGCGACCAGCGCGCAGGCGAGTTCGTACGCCGCCGGCGACCGCTCCAGGTGGCTGACGGACTCCTCGAGGAGCTTGACGCGCGCGGAGCCCGACGCGACGTCGGCGGTGATCCGCAGCGCCTGCCCGACCGCCGAAGCGGTGGCGAACCTGCGGGCGCGCCTGACCGCGTCGTACGCGGTGGCGAGTGCGCGCTCCGGGGCGTCGTAGGCCTCGGCGAGCGCGAGGTGGAGCTGCCAGGGGCACCAGGCGGGGTTGCGCATTCCGCGAGGGTCGAGGCGGCGTCCCGCGGCGGCGAGTTCGGCCGCCGCGTCCTTGGTGAGGCCGCGGGCCAGGAGCAGTTCGCCGTGCACGGCCTGCGCGTCGGGGAAGACGACGGCGGCGGGGAACGGCGCCCCGAAGCCGTACTCCTCCGCGGTCCTGGTGGCCTCGGGCACGCGGCCCCTGGCCAGCAGGATCTCGATGAGGATGCCGACGGCGTACCAGTGGGCGGGCGTGCCGGGACCCACGCGTTCGGCGATCCGCAGTCCCGCGCGCACGAAGTCCTCGGCTTCGGCGAGACGACCGCGGCGGAAGCGTACGTAGGCGAGAAGGGTGTACGCGAACGACAGATGGGCGCCGCGCCAGCCCTGGCGTTCGAAGTCGGCGATCCCGGCGGCGAAGAGCTCCTCGGCCCGTCCTGGCCGGTCGGCGTACAGGAAGGTGAGCGCGACGAGCACGGGGACCTCGAAGCCCCGGTCGTTCTCCGCCCAGCCGAGCCCGCCGACCAGGGCGCGCTCGGCGTGCCGGACGGCGGTCCCGGCGGGTTCGGCGCGCAGCGTCGCGTCCCAGGCGCGCAGGCCGATGATGTACCGCTCGGTGAGATCGCGGCCCGGCAGCCGGTCGGCGAGGCGGGCCAGGCGCCGTGAACGGGCGGGTGAGTCCGGCTCGTCGGCACGGAAGGCGTCCCACATGAACTGCTCGGCCTGCATCCGGATCCGTACCCGTGGCTCGGTGGTCACACGGATCTCGCGGGCGAGGGTGTCGGAGGCTTCGCCAAGACGGTCGGCGTGCGCGAGAACCTGGGAGAGGCGGTAGACGATGCCCTGGCGCAGGGCGGGGTCGGTGATGGGCTCTTCGAGGGCGGCGCGCAGATGGTTGACGGTCGTCGCCGGTTCCGTCAGGAGCGAGGCGCAGCCCAGTTCGTAGAGGACGGCGGCGCGGTCCTCCCAGGGCGGCGGTTCGCGCAGGGCGCGGGCGAGATAGCGGCGGGCGGCGTCGGGGGCACCCGCGCGGACGGTCTCGCGGGCGGCGGCCCGCAGTTGCTGCACCACCCAGGTGTCGCCGTCGGGATGGACTTCGAGAAGATGCCGGGCGGCGGCGGAAGCGCCGAGCCCCGCGTTGACGACGGACCAGGCCGCCTGCCCGTGCAGGGCGACGCGTACACCGGCGGGGATCGCGCGGTAGACGGCGGTGGCGATCAGCGGGTGCACGAACTCGAGGATGTCGGCGCCGGTGAGGACGCGGGCGCGGCGCAGCCGGTCGGCACAGTCGGCGGCCTCCCGCTCACCGATGCCCGCGACGGCGGCGGCGAGCGTTTGGGGGATGGCGATGCCGAGGACGGCGCAGGCCCAGGCGAACCGGACGGTGGAGGTGCCCAGACGCTCCAGACGGGCGACGAGGCCGCTGCCCTTCACGGCTGCCGCGAGGTCGCGAAGCAGATGCGCGCCCGCCTCGTCGGGCACGAGCCCGCGGTCGTGCACCTTCGCGGTGAGCTCGACCGCTTCGAACGGGTTGCCCGCGGTGACCGCCCAGCATTCGCGGCAGAACGCGTCGTCGGCGCGGGCGCCGAGCGATTCGCGTACGAGGTGGGCGACGGCGGTGGCGCTGAGCGGTTCGAGTCCGATGGGCCGCTGGCCCGCCCGTCCGGGCAGGCCTCTGAACTCCTCGGCGTGGTCCGGCAGTTCCTCAGGCCGGTAGGCGACGACGAGGAGCAGCGGCAGGGCCTCCGCGCGCGGCGCGAACGCGGAGAGCCAGCCCAGCGATTCGGCGTCGGCCCAGTGCGCGTCGTCGACGACGACCACCAACGGGGCGCGCTGCACGGCGAGATGGGTGAGCACCCAGTCGAGCCCGTCGCGCAGGCCCTGCGGGTCGGGCGGGGCGCCGTCCTGGGCGGTGCAGAGCCCGAGGGCGGGGCCGACGATGGCGTACCAACTGCCCAGCGAAGCCCGCAGTTCGGCGTCCGGGACGGAGGCGAGCAGGGGCTGCACCAGTTGCCGGGCGACGTGGAAGGCGACGCGCTGCTCCTGGTCACCGCCGCGCGCCGACGCGACGGTGCAGCCCTTGGCCGATGCTCGTCGGCGTGCCTCGGCGAGGAGGGAGGTCTTGCCGAGCCCGGCGCGCCCGGCGAAGGCGATGAGCGCGCCCCGGGACCGGTCCGGGGGTTCGCTGCCATCGCGCGAGAGACCGCACAGTTCACTCAGGGCCTCGTCGACTGCCGCGAGTTCACCTTCGCGCTCGAAGAGGGTCCGCCTGCCGTGCGTGTTGTGCTGCACCATGGGACACCCCCTGCCACGGTGGTGCGCCGGGCGCTTCCCGCGGCGCACACCTTGGCCTTCAGGCACTTCAGATTACGCCCGCGGGGCCCGCAGGGAGCCGATTCGGCGACAGCGGTGCGATTGGCTAGGTTCATCCACTCCGGACGAAGAGAACCCCCTGTGAGGATCGGCGTGGAGAACGTACTCAACTACTGGCACGGCGGCCTGAGCGAGATCCCGGATGAGGTGTGGCAGCGCCCGTACCTGGAGGTCCTGCTCCTGCCCGACAACGCGCTGACCAGCGTCCCCGCCCGGATCGGCACCTTGAAGGCGCTGCACACACTGGATCTCGGCCACAATCGCCTGACGTCGGTCCCGCCCGAACTCGGCGACCTGAGCGCCCTGAGCCGCTTCCTCTACCTCCACGACAATCACCTCACGTCGCTGCCGGAGTCCTTGGGCCGCCTGAAGCGTCTGACGTATCTGAACGTGGGTGAGAATCAGCTGACAGCGCTGCCGGACGCGCTGGGTTCCCTACGGTCACTGGTGGAACTGCGCGCCCAGCGCAATCGCCTCGCGGAACTCCCGGCGTCTCTGGGCGACTTGACGGCCCTGCGCGAGCTGTGGCTGCGCGGCAATCACCTCACGTCACTCCCCGCCTCGGTCGGCCACCTCAGTGAGCTGCGCGAACTTGAACTGCGTGAGAACGAGTTCACTGCCGTGCCCCAGGCGCTGCGCGGCCTCCCCCGGCTCCGCAGACTCGACCTGCGGGCGAACCGCCTGCGGGAGCTGCCCGACTGGATCGCCGCGTTGCCCGCCCTGGAGAAGCTGGACCTGCGCTGGAACGCGGTCTCCGTACCGGCGGAGCTGCTGCGGAGGCTGGAGGGCCAGGGCTGCGTGGTCCTGAAGTGAGGGCACGCCCCCGGTGCTGTCGCAGGCGACGGCGACGACACGCGAGGGCGACGGCTACCGGGACTCACGGGGCACCACGGCCACCGCGCCCCTCGCATGCAACAGCACCGCATTGGTCACCGACCCCACCAGCCTCCCCAGCGGCATTCGGCTCTGATGCCGCCCCACCACCACGAGCTCCGCGTCCCGCGAGGCGTCCACGAGGAGGGCCGCAGCGTCCCCCGGGAGGACCTCCCGCTCGACATTCACGTTCGGATACCGCTCCTGGAAGGGCGCGAGCCGCTGGCCGGCGAGCTCCGTGTACTCCGCCGATGTCGCCGCGTCCGCTTCCGCCGATGTCACGAAGTCGCCGGTGGCCGTGTAGACGAGGACGGGCCCGGGATAGGCGCAGACGACCCGGAGCAGCGCGCCCCGCAGAGCCGCTTCCGCGAAGGCGAAGCCGATCGTTTCATCGTGCGGGGAGAGCGCGTCGAGGCCGAGCACCACGCACGGTTCGCCGCCCGCCTCGGGCTCATCGCCCGGCCGGACCACCACCACGGGGCACGCCGCTTCCCGCGCACACGCGAGACCCTGCGACCCGAGCAGCAGGCTGGTGAACCCGCCCCTCCCCCGCGACCCGACGACCAGCAGCCGCGCCACGTCCCCGAGCCGTGGAATGTCCCGCCCCGGCGTGCCCTCCACGACATCGAAGGCCAGCGGAGGCAGCTCAGGCCGCCTTTCCATGGCCCGGCGCGCACGGTCGATGACCGGGTCTGCGTCGCGGCGGTGGTCGATGGTCGGCATACGTGGCCCGTCGGCCAGCGGCATCGCGTACTGCCGCACATGCACGATCCGCAGCGGCACACCGCGCAGCCGCGCGGCGGTCAGCGCCCACTCCAGGGCGTGATCGCTCCCGGCCGACCCGTCGACGGCGACCACAACAGGTTCAACGGGTCCAACGGATCCAACAGGCGTGTCGGCACTCATGGCTTCCTCGTCTCCGGCGCAAGGCCAAGGTCGACAGGATCCGCTTCCGGGACCGGCCTCGCTCAGGAGGCGGGCCCGGCACGGAGTCCGAAGTCACCAGGTCAGCACGGCGGAGGCCGCCGACAGTCGCGACAGCCGGAGACGAGGGTCCACAACGCCCCGCACGGCCTACGTCAGATCGAACTCCCCGGCGCGCGCGCCGTGCACGAAGGCTCCCCATTCGGCCGGGGTGAAGATCAGGGACGGGCTCTCGGGACGGCCTGCGTTGCGCATCGCGATGAAACCCTCGACGAAGGCGATCTCCACATCACCCCGCCCCTCGCTGCTGGATCGCCAGTCCGCGGTACTGAGGTCGAGCTCCGGCTTGTCCCAGCCCGTGAGCGGGCGCTGCTGACCTGCGAGCGGATGCTGCTGAATGGTGCTTTCGGCCACGTCCGTGCTCCTCCCGATGCGTCGTCCGGCCGACAGCCTAGCTTTCGGTTCGGGTGCCGGACAGGCCGCGGAAGGAGGACGGCGTCCTGTCCGGCGTGACGGGCCCCTCACGTCGTGGGCCGGTCCGTGCCGACGAGCCACATGGAGAAGAACTGCGAGCCGCCTCCGTAGGCGTGCCCGAGCACTCTGCGGGCCCCGTCGATCTGGTGCTCGCCCGCCTGGCCGCGCACCTGAAGTGCCGCTTCGGCAAAGCGGATCATGCCCGATGCACCGATGGGATTGGTCGACAGAACGCCGCCCGACATGTTGACGGGCAGATCGCCGTCCAGCTCCGTGACGCCCGATTCGGTCAGTTTCCAGCCCTCGCCCTCCTCGGCGAAGCCCAGGTTCTCCAGCCACATCGGCTCGTACCAGGAGAACGGCACGTACATCTCGACGGCGTCGATGTCGCGCCGCGGGTCCGTGACGCCCGCCTGCCGGTAGACGTCGGCCGCGCAGTCCTTGCCCGCCTGCGGCGATACGAAGTCCTTGCCCGCGAAGAGAGTCGGCTCGCTGCGCATCGCGCCGCCGTGCATCCAGGCGGGCGGCCGGGGCGAACGGGCCGCGCCCGCACGGTCGGTGAGGATCATCGCGCAGGCCCCGTCGGACGACGGGCAGGTCTCGGAGTAGCGGATCGGGTCCCACAGCATGGGCGCTGCCTGGACCTTCTCCAGGGTGATGCCCTTCTCGTGCAGGTGGGCGTAGGGGTTCTTCAGGGCGTTGCGCCGGTCCTTGTACGCGACGAGCGAGCCGACCGTGTCGGGGGCGCCGGTGCGCCGCATGTACGCGCGCACGTGCGGGGCGAAGAAGCCGCCCGCGCCCGCGAGGAGCGGCTGCTGGAAGGGGATGGGGAGGGACAGCCCCCACATGGCGTTGGATTCCGACTGTTTTTCGAAGGCGAGGGTCAGCACGGTGCCGTGTACGCGGCCCGCGACCAGGTTCGACGCGACCAGTGCCGTGGAGCCGCCGACGGAGCCAGCCGTGTGGACGCGCAGCATCGGTTTGCCGACCGCGCCGAGTGCGTCGGCGAGGTACAGCTCGGGCATCATCAGGCCCTCGAAGAAGTCGGGGGCCTTGCCGATGACGACGGCGTCGATGTCGGCCCACGTCAACTCGGCGTCCGCGAGTGCCCGTTGGGCGGCCTCCCGGACGAGCCCCGCGATGGAGACATCCCGCCGCGCGGCGACATGCTTGGTCTGCCCGATGCCGACGACGGCCACGGGCTCCTTGCCCACCTTGCCCACCCCACTCATCACGACTCTCCTTCGAGGACGGCGACCAGGTTCTGCTGGAGGCAGGGACCGGATGTGGCATGGGCGAGCGCCCGGTCCGACTCGCCCCGGTGGATGCGGGCGGCGGCCTCACCGAGCCGGATCAGACCGGCGGCCATGACGGGGTTCGCGGCGAGCGCGCCCCCGGACGGGTTCACCGCGACACTCTCGCCCAGCTTCAGCGCCTTGCGCAGGACGACCTCCTGGGAGGTGAACGGCGCGTGCAACTCGGCGGTGTCCACGGGCCGTTCGAAGGCGCCGGCCCGCTCGGCGGCCAGGCGGCTCGACGGCGAGTCCGTGAGGTCGCGCACGCCGAGGCTGTGCGCCTCGATGCGGTGGTCGATGCCACGGATCCACGCGGGCCGCTCGCACAGTTCACGGGCCCGCTCCCCCGCCGCGAGGATGACGGCGGCGGCCCCGTCCCCGACGGGCGGGCAGTCGCCGGTACGGAGCGGACGTACGACGTAGTCGCCCTGCGGCACCGAACCCCTCAGCTGCGCGTGGGAGTTCGCGGACGCGTCCCGACGGCTGCGCGACGCGACCCCGGCGAGCGCGGGCTCGTCAGCGTCCCCCGCGTCGATGAGGGCCTGCGCCTGGAGGGCGGCGAGGGCGACCGAGTCCGGCCACAGGGGCGCCACGTAGTACGGGTCGAGCTGCCGGGTCAGTACGTCACGTACCGACCCCGGCGACGATTTGCCGTACGCGTACACGAGCGCGGTGTCGGCCTCTCCGGTGAGCAGCTTCGTCCACGCCTCGTACAGCGCCCAGGCGCCGTCCATCTCGACGTGCGACTCGGAGATCGGCGGCCAGGCGCCCACCCCGTCGAGCGCCATGGTGAAGGAGAAGGCGCGCCCCGCGAGATAGTCCGACGAGCCGGAGCAGGTGAAGCCGATGTCACTCGTCTTCAGCCCGGTGGCGTCGAGGACTTGGTGCAGGACCGGCATGAGCATCTCCACCTCGGAGAGCTCGTCGGATGAGCGCAGATGGTCGGTCTGCCCGAAGGCCACGATGGCGATGTCCCTGACGGGCCGCATCACGGAGGCCTTCCTGGACGTCTTCCCGGACGGCATCTACACCATCTCCTTGTACGTGTCGTAGTCGGCGTCCGGCTCGCCCGTGGGCCGGTAGTGATCGGGGAAGCGGGCGTCGTCGGCCCACACCGGTTCGACGCGCAACCCCATCCGCACCTGGTCGTAGGGGATGCCCGCGATGCGCGCGTGCAGGGCGAGGTCGGCGCCGTCGAGGGCGATGTGCGCGTAGACGTAGGGCACTTCGATGTCGAGGTTCTTCGCCTTGATGTTGACGATGCAGTAGGTGGTGACGGTGCCGCGCGGCCCGACCTCGACCGCGTCGGTCGTGGCGACACCGCAGGTGGGGCAGGCGCCGCGGGGCGGGACGTAGACCTTGTGGCAGGAGGGGCAGCGCTCGCCGACGATCTTCTGGCCGGAGAGCGCGTTGATGTAGCGGGTCTGTGCGCCGCCGGGTGAGTAGGTGTAGTCGAGGCGCGCGGGGGCGACGATGCCGGTGACGGGTTCGCTGAACTCACCGTCGTGCGACCTGACTTCACCGCCCCCTCCCTCCTCGTCGTACGCCTCGAAGCAGGCGATGTCGGTGATGGCGCCGGCGCGTTCCTCGGCCCACCGGATCCGGACGCGCATCCCGCTGCTGACCGCGTCGGGCCCCGGCGCGTCCAGGGCGTGCAGCAGGGCGGTGTCGGCGCCGTCGAGCTTCACCAGGACCCAGGCGAAGGGGGTGTCCAGGGGCTGCCCCCTGCGGGGCTCGTGGTTCCAGGCCCAGGTGGTGACGGTGCCGGTGGCCGCGACCTCGACCAGGTCACGTATCTCGTCGGCGGTCACGGGGTCGTACTCGACGGGCGGCACGAGCGTCCGCCCGTCCTGCGTCTTCACCCCGAGAACGGTGCGCTCACGCAGCCCGGTGAGAAAGGCACTCTGCACGGGCCCGAGCGAACGGGTGAAGGGAAACTCGACAACCAGTGGGGCACGAAGCACTTCGGGTGAGGGAGCGGATGCCATGAGCAGAACTCCGTTTCCAAGCGATGGGAGCGGCGGGGGGCGCCCCGTCAGGGGCGCGGGGCTGTATCGATATGCGGCTCCGCCGCGTGGGCGCGACCGGCCACGACGGCCCCGCAGTCGGAGAACGACCTACGCGCGCCGGAACACCGGGGCCCGTTTCTCCGCAAAGGCTCTGGAGCCCTCCTTCGCATCGGCGGTGTCGAAGATCGGCCACCCCCGCTTCAGCTCAGCCGCCAGGCCGTCCGCCTCGGACATCTCCGCGGCCTCGTACACGGACGCCTTCACCGCCTCGACGGCCAGCGGCCCACACGCGTTGATCTGCTCGGCGATGGCAAGAGCCTTCTCCAGCGCGGTGCCATCCGGGACGACATGCCCGACGAGCCCGATCGAGGCCGCCTCGGCAGCCGAGTAGGGACGCCCGGTGAGCAGCATCTCCAAGGCGTGCGTACGAGGAATCTGCCGCGGAAGTCGCACCGTCGAGCCGCCGATCGGGAACAGCCCGCGCTTGACCTCGAAGAGGCCGAACGTCGCGGACTCGCCCGCGACGCGGATGTCCGTGCCCTGGAGGATCTCCGTGCCGCCCGCGACGCAGTACCCCTCGACCGCCGCGATGACGGGTTTGCGGGGGCGGTGGTGGCGCAGCATGGCCTTCCAGTGCAGATCGGGGTCGGCTTTCATGCGGTCTCGGTACTGCTCACCGTCCATCCCCTTGCCCGCGAGGGCCTTGAGGTCCATTCCGGCGCAGAACGCGCCGCCCGCGCCGGTGAGTACGACGGAGCGGATCGCGTCGTCCTCGTCGGCGGCCAGCCATCCGTCGTAGAGGCCCACCAGCATCGGCAGCGAGAGCGCGTTCTTCGCCTCCGGCCGGTTGAGCGTGAGTATCAGTGTGGCGCCTTCGCGCTGCACAGCGAGATGTTCTGTCCCACCCATAGCCGTGCTCCCTCCCTGACCGCCTGCTGTCGGCTTCGGACCTGGAACAGGTTGCAGTAGGCGGGGAGTCAGTTCAATAGTTTTCTGACAGTCAGTCAGATTTCTTGAACGAGCACCCTTCCCACTTGTGGGCGCCTCTGCTCTGATGACCGCCAGAAGAGATGACGCCGGGGTCAGGAGGAGCGGTGGAGTACAACCTTGCCGACCTGTTCGAGTCGGTCGTCGACGTGGTCCCCGACCGCGAGGCGCTCGTGTACATCGATCACCCCGGCACCGGGGCGGAACGCAGGCTGACGTACGCCGAGCTCGACCGGGCCGCCAACCGCATCGCACACCATCTGATCGACAGCGGTCTCGAGCCCGGCGAACATCTGGGGCTCCACCTCTACAACGGCGTCGAGTACCTCCAGACCGTGCTCGCCTGCCTCAAGGCACGCCTCGTGCCGGTCAACGTCAACTACCGCTATGTGGAAGAGGAGTTGGCCTACCTCTACCGGGACGCGGACCTCTCCGCGCTCGTCTTCGACGCGGAGTTCACCGAGCGGGTCGCGGCCACGCTGCCGCGGGCGGAGAAGCTGCGGCATCTGGTGCGGGTGGGGGCTCCGCCCGCCGACGCCCCCGAGCTCGACGTAGTCGGCTTCGCCGAGGCGGATGCGGCGGGTTCGCCGGAGCGCGGATTCGCGGCACGCTCGGCCGACGACCTGTTCATCATCTACACCGGCGGCACCACCGGTATGCCCAAGGGCGTCATGTGGCGCCAGGAGGACCTGTTCTTCGCCGGACTCTTCGGCGGCGAGCCCACGGGCGAGCCGGTGAAGCGGCCCGAGGAACTGGCAGAACGCGTCGCGGCGGGCGGAGCCGGCCTCACGTTCTTCCCGGCTCCCCCGCTGATGCATGGCACATCGACGCTGACATCGTTCATCGCCTTCAACTACGGCCAGCGGGTGGCCATTCACCGCAAGTACGTCCCCGAAGAGGTGCTCCGCACCATCGAGCGGGAGAAGGTCTCCAGTGTGTCGCTGGTGGGCGACGCCATGCTGAGGCCCCTCATAGACGCCTTGCGCGGCCCACTCAAGGGCACCGATCTCTCCTCGCTGTTCAGCGTCTCGTCATCCGGGGCGATCATGTCGGAGACGGTACGTGCCCAGTTCCAGGAGCTGGCCCCCAACGTCCTGCTCCTGAACAACTTCGGCTCGTCGGAGTCCGGATCCAACGGTAAAGCGACGGACGACTCGGGCCCGGAGAAGGGTTTCCGCCTGGAAGTCAACGAACGTACGCAGGTGGTGGATCTGGTCACCCACGAGCCGGTGCCGGTGGGCGAGCCGGGCCGCCTGGCCCAGCGCGGCCATGTGCCGCTCGGCTACTACAACGACCCGGCGAAGACCGCCGAGACCTTCTTCCAGAAGGGCGACGAGCGCTGGGTACTGCTCGGCGACATGGCCACCGTCGACGAGCAGGGCATCGTCACCGTCCTCGGACGTGGCTCGCAGTGCATCAACACCGGCGGCGAGAAGGTGTATCCGGAGGAGGTCGAGCAGGCGCTGAAGTCCCATCCGGATGTGTACGACGCGCTGGTCGCCGGAGTCCCCGACGAGCGCTGGGGCAATCGCGTGGCCGCGGTCGTCCAACTCCGTGACGGTGTGGCCCCCTTGGACCTCGAAGCCATCCAGACCCACTGCCGCACGCGGCTGGCCGGTTACAAGATCCCCCGAGCCCTGGTCATCACTGACGACATCCAGCGCTCACCGAGCGGCAAAGCAGACTACCGGTGGGCGAAGGCGGTGGCTGCGGGGGGCTGATTTCGCGGGGTAATCGGGGGCGGGCGGGAAAAAATCCGTCGCGAAGCGGCGGTCCGGAAAAGCCGTCAGCCAGAGCAGACAGACGGAAGGGCCCGTCCCAGAGCCACGGTGTGCAACACGTCAAGCTGCCGCTCACCCCGCACCCGTACGCCCGCCACAGTCAGAAGCCCACGGCAAGACGGCGATGTCCGCGCGGACGGCGAGCCCGCGATCCCCCGAACCAACTCCCCGTTCACCCGATTGATCTCCTTGCGGACCTCCGCAAGATCAGGCCGCTCCTCCGGCCCAGGCGCCTGCGAAGGATCCGCGTCCCACCGCCGGTGCAGCTCCCGCTGCACCACCTTGTTGGCCTCGATCTGGTCCCGGAAGATCCGTACGGTCGCCTCGGGATCGGCACCCAACTCCCGCGCCTGTCGCGCGACATCGTCAAGAACCTGCTTCTCCCGGGCTGGGTCGTCGATGGGGCTGTCCGTGCCGTACTTCGCGGCGGCGACAAGATCAGCCGTGGCCAGGCGCTGTGCGGCGAGATCGGCCAGCGAATGGAGCCGGGTGTACGACCCCGCAGAGTCGAAGGACGAAGCGACCTCGGACCGCTGCGCCGGACCGGCGGCGGCAGCGGCAACGCCCCCGCTCCCGGCCAGCAGAGCCACACTCACGGCCCCAGCAGTGAACAGACGCCCCGCGGACGAGGTACAACGCACAGTGACTCCTCTGGTAGCCCTAGCCCCGGTCATAGCCCTAGTCCTGCGCAAGGAACCCTGCCACACGCCGCGCGAACCACTCCGGATCGTCCAGCCACGGAAAGTGCCCGCCGCCCGGCTGCACTTGGCGCACGCCGCCCGGGAAGAAGCCGGCGAACTCCTGCGCGTGAGCGGGGTTCGGAACCCCGTCGTACTCACCCGCGAGGACAAGCACCGGAGCCGTAAGTCCGGCCAGGGCGGCACGCGTGGCGGCCGGGTCGAACGCACCCTCTCCGTAGAACACACCGGCGGCCTCGGCGTTCTTCTCCCGCGCGCTCGCCGCCTGGTGGGCCCGCGCCGCAGCGTCCCAGCGCCCGTAGGCCAGCGGCACGATGGCGTCCCACACCTCGAAGGGGCTGCGTCCGGCCTCGATCTCGTCAAGGGCGGCCTCGGCGGCCGGATACCAGGGCTCGTCCTTGTGGGCGAGGGCGGCCTCACGGTGATCCCGGGCGCCCGGGGCGAGGCCCAGCGACTGGGTGGCCGGGGTGATCAGGACGAGGCGGCGGATCCGCTTCGGATGGCGTGCCGCGTACAGCGTGGCGATGTTGCCCGCCGCCGAATGGCCGAGCAGGTCGATCTCGTCGAGGCCCAGGTGCTCGCGCAGCGCCTCGACGTCGTCCACGAGCCGGTCGCAGCGGTACGTCGCCGGGTCGGCCGGCACCGCGGAGTCGCCCGTGCCGCGCAGGTCGAGCAGGATCAGACGGCGGTGTGCCGTCAGGCCGCCGAGATCGCCGAAGTAGGCGGAGGCGCGCATGGGGCCGCCCGGCAGGCAGAGCAGCGGCTCGCCCTCCCCCTTCTCGTGGTAGGCGAGCCCGGTCCCGTCGTATGCGGTGAATGTCGGCATGGGGGTGATCATCACATCCCGCACCGCACCCGGACAATGCCGTTCCGCCGTAGCGGCGCCCCAGCTCAAAGCGGCCGTGCGTGATCTCTTGACGGCCGCCCCCAGGGCTGGATTACTGAGCTCGACAGAAGATCCACGACCGAATGATCGGTCGCCCGTTTGGGACGGGAGAACCCCCATATGACGGCCATGCTGGACGCGGCGGAGCGCCTCGGGCGCGAAGAGCTCGAGGTGCTGCAGCTCGAGCGACTTCAGGACACCTTGCTGCACGCGTACGAGAACGTGCCCTTCTACCGGGCCGCGTTCGACAAGGCGGGTCTGCGCCCCGACGACTGCCGTACGCTCGCCGACCTGGCCCGCTTCCCGTTCACGGCCAAGACGGACCTGCGCGACAACTACCCCTTCGGGATGTTCGCGGTCGAGCAGTCCGAGGTGCGGCGCCTGCACGCGTCCAGCGGCACCACGGGGCGGCCCACGGTCGTCGGCTACACCGAGCAGGACCTGTCGATGTGGGCGGACGTCGTCGCCCGCTCGATCCGCGCCGCGGGCGGCCGTCCCGGGGACAAGGTCCATGTGGCGTACGGATACGGCCTGTTCACCGGCGGCCTCGGCGCGCACTACGGAGCCGAGCGGCTCGGCTGCACGGTGATTCCCGCGTCCGGCGGCATGACGGCGCGCCAGGTCCAGCTGATCCAGGACTTCCGCCCCGAGATCATCATGGTGACTCCGTCGTACATGCTCACGCTCCTGGAGGAGTTCGAGCGCCAGGGCGTCGACCCGCGCACGACGTCCCTCAAGGTCGGCATCTTCGGTGCCGAGCCGTGGACGGAGGAGATGCGGCGCGAGATCGAGGAGCGGTTCGCGATCGACGCGGTCGACATATACGGGCTCTCCGAGGTGATCGGCCCCGGCGTCGCCCAGGAGTGCGTGGAGACCAAGGACGGTCTGCACATCTGGGAGGACCACTTCTATCCGGAGGTGGTGGACCCGATCACCGGCGAGGTCCTGCCGGACGGCGAGCGCGGCGAACTGGTCTTCACGTCCCTGACGAAGGAAGCCATGCCCGTCATCCGCTACCGCACCCGGGACCTGACCCGCCTCCTGCCCGGCACCGCACGGACCTTCCGCCGGATGGAGAAGGTCACGGGCCGCACGGACGACATGGTGATCCTGCGCGGCGTGAACCTCTTCCCCACACAGGTCGAGGAGATCGTGCTGCGGACTGCGGGCATCGCCCCGTACTTCCAGCTGCGCCTGACCCGCGAGGGCCGCATGGACGCGCTGACGGTCCGGGCGGAGTCCCGCGCGGACACGACGCCCGAGCGGCGCGATGCGGCGGCCCGGGAGATCGCCTCGGCGGTGAAGGACGGCATCGGCGTCTCGGTGGCGGTCGAGATCGTCGATCCGGAGACGATCGAGCGGTCGGTGGGGAAGTTCAAGCGGATCGTGGATCTGAGAAATCCGTAGCGCTCCGTAGGGCCCCGTAGGGCTACGGAGCGCTGAAGCGGTCCCGCAGCTCCCGCTTGAGGATCTTCCCGCTCGCGTTGCGCGGCAGCTCGTCCACGAACAGGACCCGTTTGGGCGCCTTGAAGTGGGCGAGCTTCTCGCGTGCGTGATCGATGAGTTCGGCTTCGGTGACGTCTCCGTTGCGTACGACGACTGCGGTGACCGCCTCGATCCAGCGCTCGTCCGGCAGGCCGATGACGGCGGTCTCCGCGACCCGCTCGTGGGTGTAGAGCGCGTCCTCGACCTGGCGGGACGCGACGAGGACGCCTCCGGAGTTGATGACGTCCTTCACCCGGTCGACGACGGTGAAGTAGCCCTCCTCGTCCCGCACGGCGAGGTCCCCGGAGTGGAACCAGCCGTCGCGGAAGGCCTCCTTGGTCTCCTCGGGCTTGTCCCAGTAGCCCTCGCACAGCTGCGGCGAGCGGTAGACGACTTCGCCCTGTGTGCCGTCGGGCACCTCGGCGCCACGCTCATCGACGACCCGTGCCTCGACGAAGAGGACCGGGCGCCCGCAGGAGTCCATCCGCCCCTCGTGCTCGTCGGGCCCGAGGACCGTGGCCAGCGGGCCGATCTCGCTCTGCCCGAAGCAGTTGTAGAAACCGAGCGACGGCAGCCGTTCGCGCAGCCGCTCCAGGACGGGGACCGGCATGATCGAAGCCCCGTAGTAGGCCTTGCGCAAGGCGCCCAGGTCGCGGGTGGCGAAGCCGGGGTGGTTCGAGAGGCCGATCCATACGGTGGGCGGCGCGAAGAGGCTGTCGGCACGGCCCGCCTCCACGAGGTCGAAGATCCGCTCGGCGTCGGGCGCGTCGATGATCGTGTTCTCGGCGCCCACGGCCAGGTACGGCAGCAGGAAGACATGCATCTGCGCCGAGTGGTAGAGCGGCAGGGAGTGGACGGGCTTGTCCGTCTCCTTGAGGTCGAGCGCGGTGATCGCGCTGACGTACTCGTGCACGAGGGCACGGTGGCTCAGCATCGCGCCCCTCGGGAGGGCGGTGGTGCCTGAGGTGTACAGCAACTGAGCCAAGCCGTCCGCCTCCGGCTCCTCCCCGTCGTACGGCGATGCGGTCGCGAGGCGCGCGAGCAGCGAGTCGTCCGCGTCGCGCAGGGCGAGCACGCGGACATCATCGGGAAGGCGCCCGGCGAGGTCCGGGTCGGCGAGGACCAGGGAACTGCCGGACTGGCCCACGATGTACGCCAAGTCGTCGCCGACGAGGTTCTGGTTGACCGGCACATGGACGAGGCCCGCCCGCGAGCAGGCCAGGAAGCCGATCAGATAGGCATCGGAGTTGTGCCCATAGGCGCCGACCCGGGCGCCCGCGCCGAGGCCCGCGCCGCGCAGCACCTGGGCCGCTCGCGACACGGCCGTGTCGAGTTCGGCGTACGTCCAGAGCCGCTCGCCGTAGCGCAGAGCCACTCGCCCCGGCACGCGCCGCGCGCTCCGCCGAAGGACCCCGTCGACCGTATTGCTGCGTACACCCGTCATGGCGTGATCCTGTGCCGCACGCGCCACGGCGGTCAAGGCTCCGGACGCGGCACGAACAAGGCCCGTTCCGCCTCTCGATCAACTGACATACCGGTTGGTACGCTCAACCGCCCCTTCCCTCACTTCAGTTGGGAGGCACCATGCGTACCCGTATCCGGACCCGTACCAGACGCCTGACAGCCCTCGTCATCAGCCTGTTGACCGCCACAGCTTTTCTGCCGTCGTCCACCGGCGCGGCAGCGGCGCAGGGCGCCCGCCCATCGAGCGGCGGCCTGTCCGCGACCGTCCGCTATACCCAGTACGGCATTCCGCACATCCTCGCCAAGGACCACAAGAACCTCGGCTTCGGCACCGGCTGGGCACAGGCCGCCGACCAGGTGTGCACCCTCGCCGAGGGATATGTGACCGTGCGCGGGGAACGGTCACGTTACTTCGGCCCTGACGGCAAGCCCGACGGCTCACTCTCCTCTGCGACCACGAACCTCTCCAGCGACCTCTACTTCGGCGGTGTCCGCGACACGCACACGGTCGAGAAGCTCCTCGATCAGCCCGCCCCGGCAGGGCCGAGCTCCACGTCGAAGCAGCTGATGCACGGCTTCGCCGCGGGCTACAACGCCTGGCTGAAGCAGAACCGCGTCACCGACCCGGCCTGCGAGGGCGCCAAGTGGCTGCGGCCCATCACTTCCCTGGACGTGGCCCGGCAGGGCTTCGCCGTCCAGGTACTCGGCGGCCAGGGACGCGGCATAGACGGCATCACCGCCGCGCAGCCGCCCGGTGCGACGGCGCAGGACCGTGCCCCCGGCGCCGACCCCGACCCCGAGCGCACGGCGAAGGCGGCACGGAGGCTCTTCTCGGCCGACGAGGCCGTCATGGGCTCCAACGCCGTCGCGTTCAGCGGGAAGACCACCGCGAACGGCAAGGGGCTGCTGCTCGGCAATCCGCACTACCCCTGGCAGGGCGGTCGCCGCTTCTGGCAGTCGCAGCAGACCATCCCCGGCGAGCTGAACGTCTCGGGCGGCTCACTGCTCGGCACGAGCGTCGTCAACATCGGCTTCAACGGCGATGTGGCGTGGAGCCACACAGTGGCGACCGGCGTCACCCTCAATCTGCATCAACTCACCCTGGACCCCGCCGACCCGACCACCTATCTGGTGGACGGCAAGCCGGAGAAGATGACGAAGCGGACGGTCGAGGTGCCGGTCAAGGACGGCGCTCCGGTGACCCGCAGTCAGTGGTGGACCCGCTACGGCCCGGTCGTCACCGGCCTCGGCGCCCAGCTCCCGCTGCCCTGGTCGGCCAAGACCGCGTTCGCCCTGAACGACCCCAACGCCACGAACCTGCGCGGCAGCGACACCGACCTCGGCTTCGGCAAGGCCCGCTCCACGGACGGCATTCTGAAGGCGCTGCGCGACACCCAGGGTCTTCCCTGGGTCAACACCGTCGCCGCCGACCGCAAGGGCCACTCGCTGCTCAGTCAGTCACAGGTCCTTCCCCGCATCACCGACGACCTGGCGAAGCGCTGCTCCACCGATCTGGGCAAGGTGACCTATCCGGCGTCAGGTGTGGCCGTGCTCGACGGCTCGCGCGGCGACTGCGCGCTCGGCTCGGACAAGGACGCCCTCCAGCCCGGCATCTTCGGCCCATCGAAAATGCCGACCCTGAAGGACGCCCCGTACGCCGAGAACTCCAACGACAGCGCCTGGCTCACCAACGCGGACCGGCCGATCACGGGCTACGAGCGGGTCTTCGGCACGATCGGTACGCAGCGCTCCATGCGTACGCGCGGTGCCATCGAGGATGTCTCGGCGATGGCGGGCAACGGCGGCCTTACGGTCAAGGATCTCCAGAAGCAGCAGTTCGCGAACCGTGCCCCGGCGGGCGACCTGGCCGCCGATGACGCGGCGCGTGCGTGTGCGGCACTGCCGGGTGGCACCGCAACCGGCTCTGACGGCAAGGCCGTTGACGTAGGCAAGGCTTGCGATGCCCTCAAGGGCTGGGACCACAGCATGAACACGGACAGCAGGGGTGCGCTGCTCTTCGACCGGTTCTGGCGCAAGCTGGTCGTCGCCGTGCCGAACGCGCAGTTGTGGAAGGTGCCGTTCTCCGCCGCCGACCCGGTGCGCACCCCGAACACCCTCAACACCGGCGCGCCGGGCTTCGCGTCGGCGCTCGCCGACGCGGTGACCGAGTTCAACGGGGCGGGCATCGCCCTTGACGCGACGCTTGGCAAGAATCAGTTCGTCGTACGCGGTTCGGAGCGGCTGCCGGTCCATGGCGGCACGGAGTCGATCGGCGTGTGGAACAAGGTCGAGCCCGTCTGGGACGCGAAGGGCGGCGGGTACACCGAAGTGGCGCACGGATCGAGTCATATCCAGGCGGTCGGCTGGGGCGAGGGGCGTTGCCCGGAGGCGCGGACGCTTCTCACGTACTCGCAGTCGTCGAACCCGAACTCGCCTCATTACCGCGATCAGACGCGGTTGTACTCCGGTGAGCGCTGGGTCACCTCGCGGTTCTGCGAGAGGGATATTTTGCGTGATCCGGGGCTGAAGGTGGTGAAGGTTCGCCAGCGCTGAGGCCGCGCGCCTCGTCAACTGGCACAGGGCCCCCCGCGTCCTGCTCGACGTGGGGTGGCCCTGTCTCGTCTTTCACCTTCGGCCGGTGGGGGCTGAGCGCGCAGTTCCCCGCGCCCCTGGCGGGGACCGGATCAGAGCGCGCGCTCCCTGCCCTCCCAGTACGGCTCCCGCAAGCGTCGCTTGTAGAGCTTGCCGTTCGGGTCTCGCGGCATGATCTCGATGAAGTCGACGCTCTTCGGGCGTTTGTAGCCCGCTAGTTGCTGCTCGCAGTGGTCCAGGATGTCGGCGGCGAGCGCGGCACCCGCCGTGCGTCCCTCCGCCACCTCCACGACCGCCTTGACCTGCTCGCCCCACTCGTCGTGCGGGATGCCGAACGCGGCGGCGTCCGCGACGGCGGGGTGGGTGAGCAGCGCGGACTCGATCTCGGCGGGGTAGATGTTGACACCGCCCGAGATGATCATGTCGATCTTGCGGTCGCGGAGGTAGAGATAGCCGTCCTCGTCGAGCACGCCGAGGTCGCCGACCGTGAAGAAGTCACCGATGCGGTTCTTCTTCGTCTTGGACTCGTCCTTGTGGTAGGAGAATCCGCCGGTGCTCATCTTCATGTAGACGGTGCCGAGTTCGCCGGGCGGCAGCTGATTGCCGTCGTCGTCGAAGACCGCCAGTTCGCTGATGGGCCAGGCTTTGCCGACGGTGCCGGGCCGCTTCAGCCAGTCCTGCGCGGTGGCGAAGGCGCCGCCGCCCTCACTGGCCGCGTAGTACTCCTCGACGCACTCGCCCCACCACTCGATCATCGCCCGTTTGACGTGGTCGGGGCAGGGCGCGGCGCCATGGATGGCGTGGCGCATCGACGACACGTCGTACGCCGCCTTCGTCGTGTCCGGCAGTGCGAGGAGGCGGTGGAACTGGGTCGGCACCATGTGGGTGTGCGTGCACTTGTAGGCGTCGATGAGGCGGAGCATCTCCTCGGGCGTCCACTTGTCCATCAGGACCAGGGGGTGGCCGATGTGCAGGGCCGCGCCCGCGAATTGGAGTACGGCGGTGTGGTAGAGCGGCGAGCAGACGAGGTGCACGTTGCCGTCGAAGGGCTTCACACCGAAGATGCCGAGGAAGCCGCCGAGGTACGACTCCTCGGGGAGCTTGCCGGAGAGCGGGCGCCGGATGCCGCGTGGGCGTCCCGTCGTACCGGAGGTGTAGTTCATGACCCAGCCGAGGGTGCGGTCACTTGGCGCCGACTGCGGTTGTCCGGCGAGGAGTTCGGCGTACGGGCGGAAACCGGGCATGTCGCCGACGGAGTAACGGTGCGTGGCCGGGAGCTTCGCCTCGTCGGCCGCCGCGGTCGCCGCCTGCGCGAACCGCTCGTGCGCGATGAGCACCTTCGCGCCCGAGTCGGCGACGATCCAGGCGATCTCGGGGCCGACCAGGTGGTGGTTGACCGGGACGAGATAGAGCCCGGCCTGGGAGGCCGCGAGGTACGCGGTGAGGAACTCGACGCTGTTGGGCAGCACGACGGCGAAGGCGTCGCCGCGTTCGAGGCCCGCGGCGCGCAGCCCGTGGACGAGCTGGTTGCTCGCGGCGTGCAGGCGCCGCGCGGTCCACTCCTCGCCGTCGGGCGCGATCAGGACCGTGCGGTCCGGGTCCGCTTCGGCCTGCGCCCAGAAGCCGTTGGGGGGTGTGCTGCTCGACGTGCTGCTCATATGAACCTCTCCTCCGTCTCGTCAGTCGCGTCCTGCGACACGGTTCACGCGGTCGATGGCCCGCTCGAAACCGCGGGTCAGGTCGTCGAAGACGGCCTGGACGCTGCGTTCGCTGTTCATCCGGCCGACGATCTGCCCGACGGGCGTGCCGAGCAGCGGCTGGACCTCGTACTTCTGAATGCGCGACACGGCTTCGGCGACCAGGAGTCCCTGCAGCGGCATGGGCAGCGTGCCGGGTCCGTCCGGGTCGTCCCAGGCGTCCGTCCATTCGGTGCGCAACTGGCGTGCGGGCTTGCCCGTCAGGGCACGGGAGCGGACCGTGTCGCCGGACCCGGCTTCCAGGAGCTTCTGCGTGAGCGCACGCGAGTGGAGATCCGCCTCCGTCGTCGTGAGCCAGAGCGAGCCCAGCCACACGCCCTGCGCACCGAGCGCGAACGCGGCAGCGATCTGCTCGCCGCTGCCGATGCCGCCCGCCGAAAGCACGGGCAGCGGCGCGACAGCCTCCACGGCTTCCGGCGTCAGGACCATGGACGCGATCTCACCGGTGTGGCCGCCGGCCTCGTAGCCCTGCGCGACGACGATGTCGATGCCCGCCTCCGCGTGCTTGCGTGCGTGCCGGGCACTGCCCGCGAGGGCGGCGACGAGTACGTCCTGGTCGTGGGCGCGCTGGATGACGTCGGCCGGAGGTGAACCGAGCGCGTTGGCAAGGAGCTTGATCGGGTAGTCGAAGGCGACGTCGAGCTGGTTGCGGGCGACCTGCTCCATCCATCCGGTGATGCGCCAGCCGGACGCCTCTCCTTCCGCGAGTTCGGGTACGCCGTGCTTGGCGAGGGTGTCGGTGACGAACTGCCGGTGTCCTTCGGGGATCATCGCGTCGACATCGGCCTCGCTCACCCCCTCGACCTTCTTCGCGGGCATGACGACATCGAGTCCGTAGGGCAGGCCGTCGACGTTTTCCTGCATCCAGTCCAGGTCCCTGGCCAGTTCGTCGGGCGCCGTGTAGCGGACCGCGCCAAGGACACCGAATCCGCCCGCTCTGGTGATGGCGGCCGCCACCGCGGGGAAGGGTGTGAAACCGAAAATGGCGTGCTCGACTCCCAGTTTCTTGCTCAGCTCTGTCTGCATGGCCGCAGGATGCCGCAGCCGTCCGGACGACGGAAGAGATTTTCTGATGCCGTGTCAGATACTTGCACGGTGGAGCCGGTTGACACGCCCCGAACCTGACATGAAAGTTTCACCAGTCTCTTGAGGTCCCGAAAGATAGTTTCAGTGCAGAAGAGTTTTCAGGAGAGCTCCAGGAGGGGGCACGGTCATGGCCGAGGACAGCGGGGCGGCGGCGGACAGACCGGGCGGCGGGCTCAGCCGACGCCAACTGGGCGCGGGGCTCGCCGCGTTGGGCGGGGCGCTGGCACTCGTGCCGTTCCCCGCGGGGCCCGCCGCGGCCGTGACAGAGGCGGCCACCGGCTCCGGACGGCCGACACTGCGGCCCGGCAGCCCTGAGCGCGCCGGGCTGCTCGCCGGGCACCTGCGGCAACTGGTCGCCGACGCCGAGCAGTTCCTCGGCCCCTCCCCGAAGCACCCCTGGTACGCGGGCGCGGTGCTGCTCGCGGGGCGTGGCGGCACGGTCGCGCTGCATCAGCCCATCGGCAAGGCGGTGCGCTACTCGGCGTACGACGAGAAGACCGACACGGGCGTCGAGTTCCCCGCCGACCGGCAGATCGCCATGGCCAAGGACACGGTCTTCGATCTCGCCTCGGTCTCGAAGCTGTTCACCTCGCTGCTCGCGGTGCAGCAGATCGAGCGGGGCGGTCTTGAGCTGGAGGCGAAGGTCGCCTCGTATCTCCCGGATTTCGGCGGCGCGGGGAAGCAGGACATCACCGTCCGGCAGCTCCTCACCCACACCTCGGGGTTCCGCGCCTGGATCCCTCTCTATAAAGAGCCCTCGAGAGAGGGCCGGTTACGCCTCATCTGGAACGAGGCTCCCCTCAACCCGCCGGGCACCAAGTACCTCTACTCGGACCTGAATCTGATCTCGCTCCAGCTGGTCCTGGAAGAGATCACGGGTCGTCAGTTGGATGCACTGCTCCACGACGAGATCACTGCTCCACTCGGGATGCACCGCACTCGCTACAACCCGCCCGCCGCCTGGCAGCCGAAGATCGCCGCCACCGAGGACGCGCGGCTGCCCTGGTCGGGGCTCGACCGCGGCCTCGTGTGGGGCGAGGTGCACGACGAGAACGCCTTCGCCTTCGGCGGCGTCGCCGGTCACGCGGGCGTCTTCTCCTGCGCCTGGGACCTGGCGATCCTCGGCCGTACGCTGCTCAACGGAGGGGCCTACGGCCGCTCCCGCATCCTCTCCGCCGAGTCCGTGAAGCTGATGTTCACCGACTTCAACACCGCGTTCCCCGGCGACGAGCACGGCCTGGGCTTCGAGCTCTACCAGCACTGGTACATGGGAGCGATGGCGACGCCGCGCACGGCGGGCCACACGGGCTTCACCGGCACCTCCCTCGTCCTCGATCCGACGACCGACTCGTTCCTCGTCGTCCTGGGCAACTCCGTCCACCCGGTGCGCAGTTGGCGCTCAGGATCGGCGCCCAGGGTGGCGACCGCGAACCGTATGGCCCGCGCCGTCGCCGTACGCCCCGCTCACGGACGCACCGCGTGGTTCTCCGGCATGGCGAACGCGGCATCGGCCACCCTGACGCTGCCGCCGCTCACACTCACCACGGACCGGGCGAGGCTGCGGTGCTCGCTGTGGTGGGACACCGAGCCGGGTTCGGACCAGCTGCGCCTCGAGGCCTCGCGCGACGACGGCACGACCTGGCAGCCGGTGCCGTTCACGACGGAGCACCTGAGCTCGGCCCCTCAGCAGCACCCCGACGGCACGGCCACGGGCTGGTCGGGGCGCGTCTGGCACCGGCTGACCGCGGATCTCGCCCCCTGGCGCGGCGACCGGGTGCGGCTGCGCTGGCGGTACGCGACGGACCAGCTGTACGTCGGGCGCGGCGCGTACGCCGACGGGCTGCGCGTCGAGGACGGCGACCGCACCGCCTTCGACGAGGTACGCCCTGCCGACGCGGCGCGCATCGCGGCGGTGGGCTGGGAGCCTTCGGCCGACTGAGGGCGCCCTACTCCTCCAGAGCGGCCATCGCGGCGTTGTGCCCCGGGATTCCGCTGACCCCGCCGCCGCGCACGGCGCCCGCCCCGCACAGCAGGACGTTCGCGTGCCGCGTCTCCACGCCCCAGCGGCCCGTGCCGTCCTGGGCGTAGGGGAAGGCGAGGTCGCGGTGGAAGATGTTGCCGCCGGGCAGGCGCAGGTCGCGTTCCAGGTCGAGCGGAGTCTTCGCCTCGATGCAGGGGCGGCCTTCGGCGTCGGTGGCCAGGCAGTCGGCGAGCGGTTCGGCCAGGTGGGCGTCCAGCTGCGCGAGGGTCGACTTCAGGAGTTCGGCCCGTACGGCGTCGTTGTCGTGGGCGAAGAGGCGGGCGGGCGTGTGCAGCCCGAAGAGGGTGAGGGTGTGAAAACCGCGCTCCACGAGATCGGGGGCGAGGATGCTGGGATCGGTGAGGGAGTGGCAGTAGATCTCGGACGGCGGCGCGGCGGGCAGTTCACCGCCATCGGCCTGGGCGTACGCCGTCGCCAGCTCCCCGTACCCCTCCCCGATGTGGAAGGTCCCCGCGAAGGCCTCGTGCGGGTCGACCGAGGTGTCGCGCAGTCTCGGCAGCCGTTCGAGCAGCATGTTGACCTTGAGCTGGGCGCCTTCGGCCGGGGTGGGCGGCGTGTCGCCGACGAGGGTGGCGAGCTCCTGCGGGGACGCGTTGACCAGGACGTGCCGGGCGGCGACCGTGGCTTCGCGCTCGGGCGTGCGGTACGTGACCTCGGCGCTCTGTCCGTCCGACTCGATCCGGGTGACCTCGTGGCCGGTGGCGAGTTCGGCGCCCGCCGCGCGCGCCGCTGCCGCCAGGGCGCCGGTGAGGGCGCCCATGCCGCCGACGGGCACGTTCCAGTCGCCGGTGCCGCCGCCGATGACGTGGTAGAGGAAGCAGCGGTTCTGGCGCAGGGTCGGGTCGTGGGCGTCGGCGAACGTCCCGATGAGGGCGTCGGTGAGCACCACGCCCCGCACCAGATCGTCGGCGAACCGCTCCTCGATCGCGGCACCGATGGGCTCGTCGAAGAGGACCCGCCAGGCGGTGTCGTCGCCGACCCGCTCCCGCAGTGCGTCGCGGGTGGGCAGGGGTTCGGTGAGGGTGGGGAACACCTGACGGGCGACCTCGCCCGTCAGGGCGTAGAACTCCCGCCATGCCTCGTACTCCCGCTGACCGCCGGTGAGCCGCGCGAAGGCGTCCCTGGTGCGCGCTTCGCCGCCGCCGACGAGCAGCCCGGTCGGCCGCCCTTCGCGCTCGGTCGGGGTGTAGGAGGAGACAGTGCGGGTGCGTACCCGGAAGTCCAGGTCGAGGTCCCTGACGATCTTCCGGGGCAGCAGGCTGACCAGGTACGAGTAGCGGGAGAGCCGGGCGTCGACGCCCGCGAAGGGCCGGCTGGAGACGGCGGCGCCACCGGTGCCGGAGAGCCGCTCAAGGAGCAGGACGGAGCGTCCGGCGCGGGCGAGATAGGCGGCGGCGACGAGTCCGTTGTGACCACCGCCGACGATGACGGCGTCGTATCGATCGCGAGGAGGCATAGCCCTTGGTAGCACGTGGAGCGCCCCGAAGGGGCGCGGGGAACTGCGCGACCAGCCACAACAAGCCCGCGGACGACCACCCGCCCCAGCGCAACGGCACCGCTTGACGCACCCCGCGAGTCAAGGCCCGCCGGAGGCCCGCCGCTGGCGCAACGCGGCAACCCGGCGGTACAGCTCCACCGCTTCCGTCCCACGGCCCAGCTGCTCCAGGCAGTGCGCCTCGTCATTGCGGCTGGCGAGAGCGTCGGGATGGTCGGCGCCAAGTACCTGCTCACGTGCGGCAGCGACCCTGCGGTACTCGGTCAGGGCGTCGGCCCAGCGGCCGAGCCAGCCGAGGCCGACGGCCACTTCGCGGCGGCTGACCAGGGTGTCGGGGTGGTCGCCGCCGAGGACGCGTTCGCGGATCGCGCAGACGTCACGGGCCTCGGCGAGGGCTTCCTCCCAGCGTGCCTGCCGGCCGAGGTTGACGCCGAGTCCGTGCCGGGCGCGGAGGGTCTCGGGGTCGGCGGGGCCGTTCACGCGGGTGCGGTCGTCGATCAGGTCGCGGTACAGCTCGAGCGCCTCACCGCTGCGGCCGAGCCTGCCGAGGCTGATCCCGACCTCGTAGCGGGCGGCGAGCGTGTCGGGGTGGTCGGAGCCGAGCGCCCGCACCCGCGCGTCGGCGACCTCGCGGTAGGTCTGGAGCGCCTCGGGCCAGCGGCCCAACTGCCCTAGGGCATAGGCGACTTCGTAGCGGGTCACGAGCGTGTCGGGGTGCGTGACACCGAGGACCCGCGCACGGGCGGTCGCGACCTCGCTGGCCAGCTGATAGGAGTCCTCGAGGCGGCCGAGCCTGCTGAGGTTGTACGCCAGGTTGTGGCGGCAGCGCAGGGTGTCGGGGTGGTCGGGGCCCGCTGTCCGCTCCCGCACCGCGAGTACCGATGTGTACATCTGGTGCGCCTCGAAGTGCCGCCCCAACTGCCCCATGACGTACGCCATTTCCTGCCGGGCGGCGAGCGTGTCCTGATGCTCGGGGCCGAGGGAACGCTCCCTGCCCTGAGCGACGCGTCCGTACTCCCGCAGCGCGTCCGCCGCCCGCCCGGTGCGGCTGAGCGTGAAGCCCACTTCGTAGCGGCTGGCGAGGGTGTCGGGGTGGTCGGGGCCGAGTGCATGCTCCCGCTCGGCGGCCACCGCGCGGTGCACCTCGCCCGCCTCGGCCCAGCGGCCGAGGCGCCCCAGGCTCAGGCCCGCGTTGTGGCGGCTGAGCAGCGTGGCGACCACCTCCGGTGACGGCGTGGGCCGTTCGGGGCGGCGCGCGGTGGCGGTGCGGCGCGCGTCGGCGCGCGGGATCCACTCGCCGGTCAGTCCTGCCGCCGCGTCGGGCGGGGTCGTCCGCAGCTCGGACGCGCCGTTCGCCTTGTGTCCTGTCGTCATGCCGCGCGTCCAGGACGGCAGCCGCGGCTCGCGCGAGGCTCCCGGCTCGGGGCGGCGCACGGGCGGGGTGACGACGGTCGGCACGTACGTGGGCACGTTGCGTCCTGAGAGGATGCGGCGCCCCAGCTCGCGCGCGTCACGAGGCCGCTCGTCCGGTTCCTTGGCGAGCAGGTCGAGCACGATCTTCTCGAAGTACTCGGGCAGTTCGTCGCGGTGGCTGCGCGGCGGCTCGGGCGCCGTGTCGCGGTGGCCGACGAGCACCGCCCAGGCGTCCTCCAGATCGAAGGGGGGCGCGCCGGTGGCGATCTCGTACAGGACGCACCCGAAGGAATAGAGGTCGCTGCGCTCGTCGACCTGGGTGCCGCTGATCTGCTCGGGCGACATGTAGTGGGGCGTGCCCATGGCGATGCCCGTGCCGGTGAGGCGCGAGGTGAAGCCGATGTCGTGACCGAGGCGCGCGATCCCGAAGTCGCAGATCTTCACCGTGCCGTCCGTGAGCCGCATGATGTTCGCGGGCTTCAGGTCCCGGTGCACGATGCCCTGTTCATGGGTGTACGCGAGTGCGGCGGCGACCTGGTCGGCGATCTCCACGACGTCGGCGACGGGCAGCGGATGCTGTTTGTTGTCCTCGAGGAGCTGGCTGAGGTTGCGGCCCTCAAGGAGCTCCATGACCAGATAGAGGACGCCGTCGTGCTCCCCGAAGTCATGGACGACGGTGACGCCGCGATGTTGCAGCGCCGCGGCGACGCGGGCCTCGCGACGGAAGCGTTCACGCAGCACGCGCGTGAACGACTGGTCGTGCTGGGGCCCCATCGGCTTGAGGCACTTCACGGCGACCCTGCGCCCGAGAGACTCGTCGCGCGCCCGCCACACCTCGCCCATGCCGCCGCGCCCGATCAGGTCCAGCAGCCTGTACCGGCCCTGGATCAGCCTGGTGTCCGCCATCTCCCGCCGTCGCCCCCGTTGCCTCGCTTCGCCCTCCCCGGCTCGTCCAGTATGGCTGCCCGACTGTCGAGTTTGTACGGGGCAGGCCGGGTGCCGGGGCCGAGTCTGGCGATGGCGCGCAGAATGTGCTTCGGCGGAAGTTGCCAGCGTAGCCGCGCGGGGACGGTGCGCAGGATGGTGCCGGTGGTGACGAGCCGCCGGGTCACGGTGGCGGGTGGCGGGGCCGTCCGGCCGTACAGCGCGTGGGCGTACGGCGGCAACGAGGCGTACGCCAGATTCGCCACGCGCCGCCACAACAGGGCACGTGCCGGGACCAACAGGGCGTGGGTCGGCGGGCGTTGGAGGAAGTCGTCGACGTCGCGCGCCTCGGGCCCGGCGGCCAGCTCGGGCCGCACCCGCTCGAAGTACGCGGCGAGTTCGGCGGTCGAAGCCGGTACATCGGCGGGGTCGAGTCCGACGAGCCGGGCGCTCTCCCGGTGTTCGTCGACGTACCGATCGGCGAGCTCGTCGGTGAGACGGAATCCCGACCTGCGTGCGACGTGCAGATAGGAGTCGATCTCGGCGCAGTGCACCCAGAGCAGCAGCTCGGGCTCGTCGACGCCGTACCGCTCCCCCGTGTCCGGGTCGGTGGCCTTGAGCATCGTATGGATCTTCCGCACGCGTGCGCCCGCGTGCTCGGCGACCTCGGTCGTGCCGTACGTGATGGTGCCCACGAAGTTGGCGGTACGCATGAGGCGGCCCCAGGCATCCCTACGGAAGTCCGAGTTCTGCATGACGCCGCGGACCGCGCGGGGGTGCAGGGCCTGCAGATACAGGGCGCGGATCCCGGCGACCCACATCATCGGGTCGCCGTGCATCTGCCAGGTCACCGACGAGGGCCCGAAAAGCCCCGGGTCGGCCGCCACCGGGTGCTCCGACGCCGGGTGCCCCGATGAGAATGCCTCGCGCATACAACCACCTCCTGATCGCAGGCTACGCCGCCGGGTCCGGCAGGCCTCAACCCGCCTTGAGCACCCCGGGGTTGGCGCAGCGCGCTCCAGTGGCAGGTGGGGGTGGCTCCGGAAGCGGAGACGGAGCCTGACAGCCTCAGCGCCGCACCCTCGGCATCCCGAGCCCGATCCAGGAGATGATCTCGCGCTGGATCTCGTTGTTGCCGCCGCCGAAGGTGAAGATGACGGCACTTCGGTAGCCGCGCTCCAGCTCGCCGTGGAGGACGGCGCCCGCGGAGCCCTCCTTGAGTGAACCGGCCGATCCGACCACCTCCATGAGCCAGGCGTACGCGTCCCTGCGCGCCTCGGAGCCGTAGACCTTGACGGCGGACGCGTCCTGCGGGGTGAGCGTGCCCTCCTGGACGGCGTTCACCATCTGCCAGTTGAGGAGTTTCATCGCGTCCAGTTTTGTGTGGGTCCTGGCCAGGCGCTGGCGGACCCAGCCGAGGTCGATGACGCGGCGGCCGTCGGCGAGCTTGGTGTCGGCGGCCCAGCGCTGCACGTTGTGGAAGGCGCGGATGGCCATCGTGCCGTGCGCGGCGAGCGTGACGCGTTCGTGGTTGAGCTGGTTGGTGATGAGCCGCCAGCCCTTGTTCTCCTCGCCCACGCGGCGCGAGACGGGGACGCGGATGTTGTCGTAATAGCTTGCCGTGGTGTCGTGCGAGGCGAGGGTGTTGATGATGGTGCAGGAGTAGCCGGGGTCGCTCGTCGGTACGAGGAGCATGGTGATGCCCTTGTGGGGCGGGGCGTCCGGGTCGGTGCGGACGGCGAGCCAGACCCAGTCGGCCGTGTCGCCGTTGGTGGTCCAGATCTTCTGGCCGTTGACGACATACTCGTCGCCCTCCCTGACCGCCTTCGTCTTGAGCGCCGCGAGGTCGGTGCCCGCGTCCGGCTCGCTGTAGCCGATCGCGAAGTCGAGTTCTCCGGAGAGGATCTTCGGGAGGAAGAACGCCTTCTGCTCGTCGGTGCCGAACTGCATCAGGGTCGGCCCGACGGTGTTCAGGGCCATCAGCGGCAGCGGCACACCCGCCTGTGCCGCCTCGTCGAAGAAGATGAACTGCTCCATGGGCGAGAGCCCGCGCCCGCCGTACTCCTCGGGCCAGCCGACACCGAGCCAGCCGTCACCGCCGAGCCTGCGAATGGTCTCCCGGTAGAACTGCTTCTGCGCGGCGGGGTCGGCATACCGGGCGTAGGGGTTGTCGGGCACCAGCTCGGCGAAGTACGTACGCAGCTCGGTGCGCAACTGCCGCTGCTCAGGCGTGTATTCGAGGTGCACGACCCCTCCTGCTTCCGCTGGCTCACTGGGCTCGGACTTGACTGGGCTCGGACTGACGGCGCACACAGTAGAACGCGTTTCAGAAATAGGGAATGGCCGCGGCACCCGCCCGCCGGGCGCTGATACAGCTCCGCCCCGGCAGCGATGTCGCTGCCGGGGCGGAGCTGTATCAGCCGGAGTTCACTCAGCCGAGGAGGCCGAGCGCCTTGTTCAGCGTGGCCGACGGGCGCATCACGGACGCCGCCTTCGCCGAGTCGGGCTGGTAGTAGCCGCCGATGTCGGCGGGCGAGCCCTGGACCGCGATCAGTTCGTCGACGATCGTCTGCTCCTGCTCGGCCAGGGTCTTGGCCAGCGGGGCAAACGACTCGGCGAGCTGGGCGTCCGCGGTCTGCGTGGCCAGCTCCTGGGCCCAGTACATGGCCAGGTAGAAGTGGCTGCCGCGGTTGTCGATGCCGCCGACGCGGCGGGTCGGCGACTTGTCCTTCTCGAGGAACGTCGCCGTCGCGCGGTCCAGGGTGTCGGCGAGCACCTGGGCGCTCGCGTTGTCCGTGGTCTGCGCGAGGTGCTCGAAGCTGGACGCGAGGGCGAGGAACTCACCCAGGCTGTCCCAGCGCAGGTAGTTCTCGCGGACCAGCTGCTGGACGTGCTTGGGGGCGGAGCCGCCCGCGCCCGTCTCGAAGAGGCCGCCGCCGTTCATGAGGGGAACGATGGAGAGCATCTTGGCGCTGGTGCCGAGCTCGAGGATCGGGAAGAGATCCGTCAGGTAGTCACGCAGCACGTTGCCGGTGACCGAGATGGTGTCCTCGCCGCGGCGGATGCGCTCCAGGGAGAACGCCGTCGCGTCCACCGGCGACATGATCTCGATCTGCAGACCGTCGGTGTCGTGCTCGGGCAGGTACGCCTTGACCTTCTCGATGAGCTGCGCGTCGTGTGCGCGGGTCTCGTCGAGCCAGAACACGGCCGGCGAGCCGGTCGCGCGGGCGCGGTTGACGGCCAGCTTGACCCAGTCGCGGATCGGGGCGTCCTTGGCCTGGCACATCCGGAAGATGTCACCGGTGGCGACGGGCTGCTCGAGGACGACATTGCCGGCCTCGTCGACCACGCGCACCGTGCCGGGGGCGGCGAGCTCGAAGGTCTTGTCGTGGCTGCCGTACTCCTCGGCCTTCTGCGCCATGAGGCCGACGTTGGGCACCGAGCCCATCGTCGCCGGGTCGAAGGCGCCGTTGGCACGGCAGTCGTCGATGACGACCTGGTACACGCCGGAGTAGCTGGAGTCGGGCAGGACTGCCAGGGTGTCGTGCTCCCCGCCGTCCGGGCCCCACATGTGGCCGGACGTACGGATCATCGCGGGCATGGACGCGTCGACGATGACATCCGACGGCACGTGCAGGTTGGTGATGCCCTTGTCGGAGTCGACCATCGCGAGCTCGGGGCCCTCGGCGAGCTCCGCCTCGAAGGACGCCTTGATCTGCGCGCCGTCGGGCAGCGCGTCGAGGCCGTTGAGGATGCCGCCGAGACCGTCGTTCGGGGTCAGACCCGCCGCGGCGAGCGTCTCGCCGTACGCGGCGAACGTCTTCGGGAAGAAGGCGCGCACGACGTGACCGAAGATGATCGGGTCGGAGACCTTCATCATCGTGGCCTTCAGGTGCACCGAGAACAGCACGCCATCGACCTTGGCCTGGGCGATCTGCGCGGTGAGGAACTCACGCAGCGCGGCCACGTGCAGGACGGCCGCGTCCACGACCTCGCCCGCGAGGACCGGTACGGACTCGCGCAGGACCTTCGTGCTGCCGTCCTCGCCCGTGAACTCGATGCGCAGCGAGCCGGCGTCGGCGATGGTCGCGGACTTCTCGGTGGAGCGGAAGTCGTCGACACCCATGGTGGCGACGTTCGTCTTCGAGTCGGCCGTCCAGGCGCCCATGCGGTGCGGGTGCGCCTTGGCGTAGTTCTTGACCGAGGCCGGGGCGCGGCGGTCGGAGTTGCCCTCGCGCAGGACCGGGTTGACGGCGCTGCCCTTGACCTTGTCGTAACGGGCGCCGATGTCCTTCTCGGCGTCCGTCTTCGGGTCGTCCGGGTAGTCCGGCAGCGCGTAGCCCTGCGCCTGAAGCTCGGCGACGGCCGCCTTCAGCTGCGGGATCGACGCCGAGACGTTCGGCAGCTTGATGATGTTCGCGCCGGGCGTCTTGGCCAGCTCGCCGAGCTCGGCGAGGGCGTCATCGATACGCTGGCTCTCCTCGAGGAACTCGGGGAAGAGCGCGATGATGCGCCCCGCCAGGGAGATGTCACGGCTCTCCACAGTGACCCCGGCCGTCGAGGCATAGGCCTCGACCACCGGCAGGAACGAATACGTCGCGAGGGCAGGGGCCTCGTCAGTGTGGGTGTAAATGATGGTCGAGTCAGTCACCGGGTGCTCCGCTCCACGTCTGCAACATTGCTCGACATCAAGATATCTCGTGACCGCCCCTTCCTACGAAGCGGCCCCGGTTCTCGGCCGTCACAGCCCGTAGGGCTCGTAACAGTGCGTAACCGTCAGCGCGTGAGGAGCAACGCGTCGCCCACCGCGCGCTCAGTGCCGTCCGACGGCGCATTGATCACCTTGCCCTTCACCGCCATGGCGACCGAACCGCCGCCGTCCAGCGCCATGGCACGCACCGCGCCGAGCGACTTCATCAGCTCCGCCCCTTCGCCGAGACCGAATCCGTCGCTGGAGCCGGGCTGACGGCCGTCCGCGGCGACCAGGAACATGCGGCCCTGCCGGTCGACGCCCAGGAACATGCGCGGGTTGCGCTTGATGCCCCAGGTGTACGCGAAGGAGCGGTCGCCCGTCCGCTCGATGCCGTCGGCGGCGTAGTTCACCGCGACCTTGCCGTCGCGCACCAGCTCAGGGCCGCCATTGACGATGCCGTCCCGCGAGCCGAGCTTCAGCTCACGGCCGCGCTCGTCCAGGATCCGCTGCCGGACCTGCGCCCCGCTCCCCTGCTTCACATGCGTACGCAGCCAGGACGCGCCCTCGCCGATGCCCGCGAGGACGCTGCCGCCCTGGGGCACGGCGCCGCCGCGCGGACGCACCTCCTGGACACGTCCGGCCGCGTCGAGAACCGCCTCCACCCCGTCACCGGCCGGGGTCCTCGCGCCGAGCTCGTCGGTGAACTCGACGATCTCGTCGGGGTCGGTGCAGGTCACATCGTGCTGGGGCCGCTCGGTCGGGGAATCGCCGCCGACACCGCCGCAGTTGCGGATCAGACCCGGCACACGGTTGATGCCGTCGACAGTGGCGGACGCCCCGCCCGCGCGGACCCGGAGCTCCGTGCTGAGCTTCTTGAACTCCGGACGCAGGCCGTTACCGCGCAGCACCGCCGCGATCCGGCCGTCGGTCGCCGCGCTCTGCAGCTCCCCGTCGTACGCGGCGATGCCCGCCGACGCGCCCGGCACACCGTCCTTGCCCTCCATGACGAAGAAGCCCGCATTGATACCGAGGAGAGCACCGTCACGTACGGCCATGTCGCTGACCTTCTCGCGGCCTGCGACGCCCGTTCCGTACATGCCCTTCATCGCTCCGTGGTAGCGCTTCGGGTCGACGATCGCCACCTTGACCTGCGCCACTCCGGTGCCGGGCACGCCATCGGCACCCGTCCACTCGCTGACCGCGTCGAACCCGGCGGCGGCGAGTGCCTGCCGCTGGGCGTCGGCTTCGGTCCGCGCGTCGAACTCCCCCACTCGGACCCGCACCCCGACGAGCCCGCTGCGGTCCGAGCCCCTCGGCCATTCGACGCGCTCGGCACGTGCACCGAACCCCGCGCCGCGCAGCCGCTGCGCGAGCGCCTCCGCGTCCTGCTCACCGCTGAGGTGGGCGCCGTTCGCACGCACGGTGACCGTCCAGTGGTCGGTGCCGGGGCGGCCAGAGATCCTCCCCTGGTACAGATCGGCACCGGAGGCGAGGCGTTCGTGCTGCCAGCCGGCGATCGGTGGAGGGACAGCGGCAGTTGGCGAGGAGGCTGCCGCCGTGTCCCCGTACCGGTCGACGACTGCACCAGGGGCGAGGAGCCCCGTCGCGGCGGCGGCGACCACCGACACCTTCACGGCGGCTCTGAACGGACGGCGTACGAGGGCCACGGGAACTCCTGGGTCGGGAAGCTACAGCGAACGCGAGCGTGCGGACGGAGATCGATCCCAGGAGTGAATACCAGAAGTCCGGCCGGAAAACAGGGCCCGGAACCCGCGTTCGGGGCCGGATTCAGTCGTCTCGGCCCGTGGAGCGCGCACGGTGCCGGCGTACCGCGTCGCGGTTGGCGCACCGCTGGGAGCAGTAGCGCTGCCGCCCGGTGCGGGAGGTGTCGGCGAAGATCGTGGCGCACTCGCCCACGGCGCACCGCCGGAGCCGGTGCATGCCCTTCCCCGCAAGGTGCAGGGCAGTGCCGACAGAGATCAGCGAGGACAGCAGGGCGCCGAGCGGCAGCCGGTCGTCGCGGTAGTGCAGATGCCAGCCGCTGCCCGCGTGGTCGGTGAGGCGGGGGTGGGAAGTGGCCGCCGCCAGCATCCCGTTGAGCAGCTCGGCGCGCTCCTCCTCATCGGTGGCATCTACGACCTTCTCCCAGGCGTCCAGGGTGTCCAGGGCGCGGCCGAGGTCCTCTGCCACGACCGGGCGCTCGATGACGAGCCCCGCGGCGCGGCAGCGGTCCGCGAGTTCCCCGGCGGTCACGGGCCGCCGGTTGGCCAGGGCCGCGGCCAGGTTCACGATATCCTCACCGTAAGGGTTGAGGTGCATAAGACCATTACATCAGGCTGATCGACATGCCACAACGCACCGGAATCCAGACCGACATACGGCAGGCGACGCAGGCCGACATCGCGGAGCTCGTACGCCTGCGGGCGCTGCTCTTCGAGCATCGCGGCGACGAATACTTCAACCCGCCATCGGGAGACGACAGCTGGCAGGACGCCCTGGCCGTATTCCTGAAGGACCAGTTGCCCCAGTCGACCGCGGCAGCCGTGCGGATTCTCGTCGTGGACGGTGACAGCGGCCTCGCCGCGTGTGGCATCGGAACGGTCGAGCAACGGCTGCCGGGACCGCATCTGCGCAACGGCCGGGTCGGACTCGTGATCGGCGTGGTCACCGACCCGGCCCACCGGCGGCGCGGTCACAGCCGCGCGATCATGCGGGGTCTGCTCGGCTGGTTCCGCGAGCGTGAGGTGACCCGCGTGGACCTGTACGCCTCCCACGAGGGTGAACCCCTCTACCGCGACCTCGGGTTCGTCAACCACCCTGACCCCGCGCTGTATTGGCGCCCTTGACAGCCGTCACCCGAGTGGCGGTGCCGATTCCGGGGCCGGGGAACCGGCCCCGCTCCTGTGGCCGATGCGCCGCCGCCGGTACACCGTGGCAGGTACGAGGTGTCGCGGCGGCGACGGCGGGTAGCCGCGCTCCGCACCGGAAGCCGCGTGTCTGCGTATCCGCGTATCCGCGTATCCGGACGCGACAAGGCAACGAAGGACTGGAGGGAAGACCGTGAGCGAGGAGCAGCCCGAGACCCGGGGCGAGGACGACACGCCCGTACCGAGGGACCCGCCCGACCAGCAGGCGTCGGACGAGGAGGACCACTGGGATCCGGACGACGACGCTGCCACGAACGGCAACGCCCCGGATGCCGACGACGACGTACCCGACACGGACGAGGCGGGCACCGGCAGGCGCGGCGCACCGCACTCGGGTGGCGTCCGTCCCGACCAGCCGGTACCGGACGAGCCCTCCGGCTGAGCCGGCGGGGCGCGGGCGCCGTTCAGCGTTTGCGCTCCGGCACCCTTCGCCGCTGCCGTTGCCGCCGCCGCTGCGCCCGGCTCTCCGCTCGGTGGAGCGGCGCGCGCTCGTCCTCGCCTTCGCCGCCCCACACCCCGGTGATCTGCCCCGACGCGACCGCGTAGGCCAGGCATTCGCGCGTCACAGGACAGCGGTCGCAGACGGCCTTGGCCTCCGCCTGCTCCTCGATCGCGGGGCCGGCGTGCCCGACAGGGAAGAACAGCTCGGGGTCCTCGTCGGCGCAGGCGGCCCTGCGCATCCACTCCTGATCCAGCATTCTGGTGTCCATGGCGCCCCGGGTTCCCGGCCCGATGCCACCCAAACAGGGGCCACAGGCGTGCCTCGCCGCACACGGCACCGCGGCTCAGGGGGACGCAGACGCAGGTCCGCGGAGTCCAGGACAAGCGGCCCGGCTCAATCGGCGACACTGAGGTCATGCGCCGCGTCCACCAGTACCCGCCCCCGTCCGTCTACGGCCGTCTCCGCGTCGAGCGGCACGACCTCGCGCCTGCCCGCTGGCTGGAGCAACGCCCGCGCGGCGAGGCCCGGTTCGGCACGGTGGCGGGCGTGGGCGCCCCCGGCTTCGACGCGTACGCACGCATCGTGCACCCTGCCCTGCTCGGTACGGAGCCGGTGCGATGGGATCAAGTCGCCGCCGTGTACGGCCGGTCGGTGTCCGCCCTGACACGCTGGCACGAACTGATCGGCGTCAAGGACCCCCTTCAATACCGCAATGACGATCCCCCGGCCGTCCCCGGCGTCTGGGACGAGCACCCGCACGAGGGCCCGACCCCCGCGGACGTGGCCCGCACACTGATCTCCGTGCTGTCCCGGCACACCCGCACCCCCGACCGCTGCTGGTACGGACTGTGGGAGGGCTACGGCCACTACGACTGGGACGGCACGCCGGTGTTCCACACACCCGGCCGCGACGAGATCCTGCTCTCCGGCCCCCTCGACGACGCCGACTCGCCCGCGTCGCCGGACCTCCACGGGGTGACACCCGAGATCCCCGACCTGTGGTGGCCCGATGACCGTGCCTGGTGCGTGGCCGGTGACGTCGACCTCGTGAGTACGTACGTCGGCGGTTCCGCGGCCTGCGTCGCCGACCTCGTCGCGACTCCGGGCCTGGAGGCGTTCGCGGTCGCCGAGAGGGCTTTGGTCGACTGACCGACGGACCACGGCTCCCCTACCACGGAGTCACGTTCCAGGGGCGAGATCACGACGAAGGAGCTCTCCTGAACGACCGGTTCCCCCTCCCCGGCATTCACGCTCCGCGGGATGACTAGCATGGCGCGATGTAGGGTCCGGAAGATCGTCGTCCCCTTGGTGTTCTCTCCAGGCCTGCCCACGACCGACGCGCATCCCGATGCGTTTCGGTCGGCTCGTTGTCTCCCTGCACTCAAGGACCGAGGGACCGCTGAATGCCCGTGCCTGCTCCTCCCAGCCCACACCGAATAGCCAAGGCGCAGCGCCCCGCGTCTGCCGTGCCGCTGGTGGTGCTTGTGGTGACCGGCGCGGCCGGTGCCGCCGCGTCCTTCGCGGCACCGGACAACGCCCGTGGCTGGACGGTGGCTTCGGTCGTGGCCGGTTGGCTGTGCCTGGCCATCGCCCTCGTGGCGGGCTCCATGCATGTCGGGCGGGTCCGCAGGACAGCGGCGGCGGACCACGCCAACGCCGATGCACTCAACGCGTCGCTGGCACGCCAGGGCGCCGAGTCCGCGCATCTGGTGAACGTCACGCTCCCGACCGTCGTCAAACGGCTGCGGGACGGGGCGGGTACGAACGAGACCCTCGCCCGGACGGCGCCGCCGTCGGACCCCCAACTGCGCCAGGTCGTCCAGCTGTTCGCCTCGGTCGTCGAGGAGTCGGTACGGGAAGCCGCCACAGCCGGGGCCGAGCGCGACACGGCACAGGGCCAACTCGCCCAGGCCACGGCGGAATTGGAGCAACTGAGGGCGGCGACGCTGCCCGCGGCTGTCGAGCAGCTGCGCGAGGGGGCATCCGCGGACACCGTTCTCGCCGGTCTCGAATGGCCGCGGAATCCTCTGCTGCGGCTGCCCGCGGAGTCGTTCGTACGGGAACTCGCATTCAGCGAGCGGCGTGCCGCTGCCGCGCAGGCCGCATCCGCCAAGGCGCTGAGCCGGGTGCAGGCCAAGTCCGTGAGTATGCTCGCCGATCTGCGGGACATGCAGGAGCGGCACGGCGTCGAGGTCTTCGGTGATCTGTTGCGCCTCGACCACAGCACGTCCCAACTCGGCTTGATGACGGACCGGTTGGCCCTTCTGATGGGTGGCCGGTCCAGTCGCGCGTGGAACAAGCCGATCGTCATGGAGAGCATCCTGCGGGGTGCCGTCGGCCGGATCTCCGCGTATCAGCGGGTGCGGCTGCACTGTTCGTCGACCGTGGCGATCGCCGGGTTCGCGGCGGAGGGCGTCATGCACCTCCTCGCCGAACTCATGGACAACGCGGCGAACTTCTCCCCGCCCATCGACGAGGTGCACGTCTATGTGGAGGAGCGCGCCGCCGGGGTCGTCGTGACGATCGAGGACAGCGGCCTGAAGATGGCCGACGCGGCGATGCGCCGTGCGGAGGAGTCGGTCTCCGGGCGCATGACGGACCTGGCGTCCCTACAGGGCACCCGACTCGGTCTCGCGGTGGTCGGGCGGCTCGCGGCCAAGTACGCCATGAGTGTCAACTTCCGTCCGTCCTCACGGGGCGGCACGGGCGTCGTGGTACTCCTGCCTCCGCAGCTCCTGGCCCAGCAGCGCGATCCCGCTCCACGGCAGCCCGTGCTCCGCAGTCCCGAGCCGAAGCCCACGCTGGTCGCGGCGGCGCCCGCACCGGTGGACGCAGAGATCGCACCCGTGACCGCGGAGACGGCACCGGTGACCGCGGAGACCCCACCCGTGGCCGCGGAGACCGCCGCCACCGCTGAAGAGGCCCCGGCGGCCCCGGACGTCGCCGCCAAGACCGTGCAGGAACGTCCCGCCACCGCCACGCCGAACGGCCTGCCCGTGCGCGCCCCCGGCCGCACCATGGCCGAGGCGGACCGTGAGCGGCAGCAGCGCAGGGCCGCGTCCGATGCCGCGTCCGCCGCGGCTGACGCGGCGCCCTCCGGCGATGCGGAGCCGTTGCCGCGTGACGCCGGTTCCCGCTTCGGCGCGTTCCACCGCGGGCGGCGGTCGGCCGGGAGCGACGTGCCCGGATCGCCCGCGGAGCCCGACCGTCCCACCGAGTCACGGCCGCCGTACGGCGAGTAGACCGAAGCCTCCCGCACGGCGCCCGGGATCTGGCGCCCCCTTCCCCCGCTCAAGATCGTGAGATTGGAGGCACGGGCCGGTGACCGGACACACCCGGCACATCTCGCCCCACCTACCATGCAGACCACTGACAACAGCCTGACCTGGCTCCTGCAGAGCCTTCTGAAGCGCACGCCCGGTACACGGCACGCTCTGGTGCTCTCCAGGGACGGCCTGAAGCTGTGCTGGAGCGAGCATCTGACGCTCGACCAGGCCGACCAGCTGTCGGCGATCTGTTCCGGCATCCAGGCCCTTGCCCAGGGCGCCTCCGTGGAGTTCGGCGACGGAACCGGCGGTGTCCGGCACTCCATGACCGAATTCCACGGCGGGCTGCTCTTCATCGTCGAGGCGGGCGAGGGAGCCCACCTGGCGGTCGTGGCGGACGAGAACGCCGACCCCGGAGTGGTGGGCCATCAGATGACCGAACTGGTCGAGCAGATCGGGGAGCACTTGCGCGCCGAGCCGCGCGATCAGGACCAGGGCAGCGGCTCCTCGTGACGCCGCGCAAACCTGTGGACATCGGTGACCCCGACCGGCTCTACACGGTCACCGGCGGCCGCAGCCGCGCCGACGACGATTCGTTCGACCTGGTCACGCTGGTGGTGAGCGAGTGCGAGCCGACTGCGGGGATGCAGTCGGAGCACGTACGCATCCTCGAAATGTGCCGGCATCCGACGGCCGTGGTGGAGATCGCCGCCGAGATGAAGCTGCCGATCACGGTGGTGCGGATTCTGCTCGGCGACCTGCTCGCGATGAGCCGGATCACCGCCCGCCATCCCCGCGCGACCGGCTCGGCCGCGTCGATCCCCGATTCCGACCTTCTCAAGGAGGTGCTCCATGGGCTCCGCAATCTCTGAGCTGCCTTCCCGTACGCCCCTGTCCGACACTGCCGAGACCGGCTTGAAGATCGTCGTCGTGGGCGGATTCGGGGTCGGCAAGACCACCCTTGTCCGGTCGGTCAGCGAGATTCGTCCGCTGAACACCGAAGAGGTGATGACGCAGGCCGGCGTCGGCGTCGACGAGACGGCCGACGTGGCCGCCAAGACCACCACGACGGTGGCGTTCGACTTCGGCCGGATCAGTCTCAACGAGCGCGTGGTGCTCTATCTGTTCGGCGCACCCGGCCAGGAACGCTTCTGGTTCCTGTGGGACCGGCTCTTCTCCGGCACGCTCGGCGCGGTCGTCCTGGTCGACACGCGGCGCATGGACGACTCCTGGTACGCCATCGACCGGCTCGAGCACCACAAGACGCCCTTCGTGGTGGCGGTCAACCGGTTCGACGACGACACGTCCGCGCACTCGCTCGATGAGATCCGGCAGGCGCTCGCGCTGCCCGGCCATGTGCCCCTGATCGACTGCGACGCCCGGGTGAGATCGTCGGGCAAGGACGTCCTGATCACCCTCGTGGACCACCTCTACGAACTGGCCCTGGCCCAGGAGATGACACAGTGACCGAGCAGACCGGATCCCCTTCCGAGCAGAGCGCCCCGCCTCCGGGGTGCCCCGCACGCGTGGACGGCGTACGCCTGGGCGGTCTGGAGTACCAGCAGACGCCCGCCCAGCTCTACCGCAGCCTGCGCAGTGAGCACGGTGCGGTCGCGCCGGTCCTCCTCGACGGGGACGTGCCGGCGTGGCTGGTCCTCGGCTACTCCGAAGTCAGCTATGTGACCGGCCACGACGAGCTGTTCGCCCGTGACTCGCGCCGCTGGAACCAGTGGGAGAACATTCCCGCCGACTGGCCGCTGATGCCCTTCGTCGGCTACCAGCCTTCGGTCCTGTTCACCGAGGGCGCGGAGCACCAGCGGCGGGCCGGGGTGATCACGGAGGCCCTCGAGGGGGTCGACCAGTTCGAACTCGCCAGGGACAGCGGCCGTATCGCCGACCGGCTGATCGCCGAGTTCGCGGGCAGCGGCCAGGCGGAGCTGATGAGCGCGTTCGCGCACGCGCTGCCCATGCGGGCCGCGGTGCAGATGTGCGGTATGCCGCACACGGGTGAGGATACGCAGCACCTCGTGGACGACCTGCGGATCTCGCTCGACGCGGCGGAGGGCGACGACCCGGTGGCGGCGTACACGCGCGTCGGGGAGCGCATCCAGCTCCTGGTCAAGGAGAAGCGGGAGAAGCCCGGAGCGGACGTCACCTCACGCATGTTGCAGCATCCGGCGGGCCTCACCGACGAGGAGATCGTCCAGGACCTGATCTCCATCATCGCCGCCGCCCAGCAGCCGACGGCCAACTGGATCTGCAACACCCTGCGGCTGATGCTGACCGACGAGCGGTTCGCGCTGAACGTCTCCGGCGGACGGCTGAGCGTGGGCGAGGCGCTCAACGAGGTGCTGTGGCTCGACACCCCGACGCAGAACTTCATCGGTCGCTGGGCGGTGCGCGACACCCAGCTCGGCGGGCGGCAGATCCGGGCGGGCGACTGTCTGGTGCTCGGCCTCGCCGCGGCCAACACCGACCCGCAGATCTGGCCCGAGTCGCACGTCGGCCCGGAGAACTCCGCGCATCTGTCGTTCAGTCACGGCGAGCACCGCTGCCCCTACCCCGCGCCCCTCCTTGCCGATGTCATCGCGAGGACCGCGGTCGAGACGCTCCTGGAGCGGCTGCCCGACCTCGTCCTCGCGGTGGAGCCGCAGGAGTTGACCTGGCGTCCGTCCATCTGGATGCGCGGTCTCTCGGCACTGCCGGTGGAGTTCACACCCGCGTCGCACTGACCCGACCGGGGCGCCGCCCTGGGGCGGCGCCCCGGTCGGGTCAGGCGGTGACGGGAGTGAATTCCACCGGCAAGGACCGCGGCCCCCGGGTGAACACCCCCTGCTCGACGGGCTCGAAGCCCTCCGCGAGCCGCGCGTCGGGCATCGCGTCGAGGAGCTGGCCGACGCCGATCTCCACTTCGGCCTTGGCGAGCAGCGCGCCCACGCAGAAGTGCCTGCCGAGCGCGAAGGAGAGATGGTCGGCGGCGGCGGAGAACGCGGTGGTCGTGGTCAGGTCGTCCCGGAAGATGTCGAAGCGGTCCGGCTCCGCGTAGCGCTGCTCGTCGCGGTTGGCCGAGCCGATCAGGCAGGTGACGGTGGCGCCGGCGGGGACGGTGCCACCGGTGAGCTCCACCTCGGTCGCCGTCTGCCGCATGATCATGTGGACGGGCGGCGTGCAGCGCAGGGTCTCGGCGAAGGCACGGGCGATCAGGCTGCGGTCCTGCCGGACGGCCTCGAGCTGCTCGGGATGCGTCAGAAGATTGGCGAAGATGCTGGCGATCGCCTTGTCGGTGGTCTCGCCGCCCGCCGCGAGCAGCAGGCTGCAGAAGGCCTTGATGTCCTCGTCACTCATGCGTACGCCGTCGACCTCGGCGGCGCACAGCGTGGACAGCAGGTCGTCTCCGAGGTGGTCGCGGCGCTCCTGGATGATCGGGATCATGTATTCGGCGAACTCCACCCGGGTCCGTTCACCGGCCGCGGCGATCTCGGCGTCGGCCTCGAGGTTGCCGAGGAAGGCTATGACGGTGGTGTACCAGCCGTGGAAACGCGCGTGCTCGGCCTTGTCCAGGCCGAGCATGTCGGCGATCACGTTGACGGGGAAGCGGGTGGCGTAGCCCCCGACCAGGTCCACGGCACCGGTGTGCCGGAAGGTGTCGATGAGCTCACGGGAGTTGCGCTCGATGACCGGCAGGAACTTCTCCTGGAGATCGCTGCCGCGGAAGGCGGGCGCGACGAGCGCGCGCCGCACGGCGTGCTCACGGCCGCTGAGCTGGAGAATCGTCTTGCCGTGTACGGGCTCGATCTGCCAGTCGTAGTTGTCGGTGGTGAACTGCGAGCTCTTGTCCTTGAATACGCGCTCCACGTCCTCGTACCGCGAGATGATCCAGCTCTGCGTCGCCTCGTGCCAGAAGAGCGGGGCGCTCTCCCGCATCACCTGGTAGGCCGGGTAGGGGTTCTCGGCGAACTCGGGCGAGAGGATGTCGGGGACGTGCTGCGCAGTGGACATATGGCTCCTTGGTCGGTCACAGGCAATGTGTCCCAGGCTATTGATCACCACCTGGCCCAACCAGCCCCTCCTGGTCGACGGTTGAGCGCTGCACTAACCTTGGCCGAAAATCGCCCGCTGTCTCGCCTGCTCCGTGCAGGCGAGACAGCGGGCGAGGCAGCGGGTGACGACGAGGCAGGGCCGCCTCAGCAGCTGAGCTTGTCGCCTGTGGGGACGCCGAGGATCTCGGTGAACTGGGTGTAGTTGTTGATCCGGCTCTGCACCTGCTCAGGGTTCTTCCCGTCGCATTCCAGGCTTCCGTTGATGCTGCGGATCGTCTCGCCGAACCCCGCGCTGTTGACCATGGCGTTGTGCGGCGTCATGGTCCCCGGGCCGTTCTGGGTGTTCCAGTACCAGAGGCCGGTCTTCCACGCCACGGCGGCATCGTTCTGCACGAGGTCCGGGTTGTTCAGGAGGTCGATCGACAGGGCGTCGCCCGCCGCCTTGTAGTTGAAGTTCCAGCTGAGCTGGATCGGGCCGCGGCCGTAGTACTTGTCGTTGCCCGCCGGGCAGCCGTAGGGCTGGGAACTGTCGCAGTAGTGCGGGTAGTTGGCCGTGTTCTGCTCGACCACATGGACCAGGCCGCCGGTCTCGTGGCTGACGTTCGCCAGGAAGGCCGCGGCCTCCTGCTTCTGCACGGTGTCGCTGCCCGTCTCACTGAACTCGGGGTAGGCGCTGAGTGCGTCGGTGAGGCCGCTGTAGGTGTAGAAGGAGTTCCGGTTCGGGAACATCTGGTTGAACTGGGCCTCGCTGACGATGAATTCAGCCGCGGCATCCGCCTTGTCCGCCTTCTCGGCGGAGGCGTTGGGCGCGAGGGTCAGGAGGGCGAGTGCGGCGGCGGACGCGGTCGCGGTCAGCGCGGCGAGGACACGAGGACGCATGGGATCACTCCTTCGGCGGGCCGACGCGTGCGCGTGCACGGCCGCCCGTCGCGTGGTGGGGGGAGGGTACGAGGAGTCGCCTCTTGGACGTGCAGGGGTGCAGAGGGGTGCAGGGGTACAGAGGGGTGCCGACGTGCAGGAGTAAGAGGCGCGCAGGAACGCGAGGAAGTGCGCGGAAGTGCTAGGAAGCGCGAGCGAGACGAAACGCGAAGAATGACGCGGCAGAATCCGTCGGCGTGCACACCGACGCACCGGAGCTGCAGCTATCCGGAATGACTCCTGCCGTTGGACTAGACCATACCGAGTGACGCGTCCGCGTCAATAGGCTTCGGGGTATCCGCCGCAGCGCCTCGGGGCATCCGCGGCGCTGGAGAGGATCCGTTCCGTCGGCGTCGGACCCGCGCGGCCTTACACTGAAGCCGTGTCGGGCAGGTCCCTGCTCCGCCCGGCCACCTGTCTGCGGCCCTCCACGGCCCATCCGGTTCTGTGCAACCGGCCGTGCGGCGCACAGGTAGCGTTCCTCGGCCGTCCTGGCCCTTCGGCCCGCACGCAGATATCCCCCTGCGGGGCCCGCTCGCCCATACGCGTATCACCGCGGATTCCGGTGTGCCGTCGCCCTTGCCTGCCAGGCCGGGCGTACGCGGTATGCCGCAAGCCGCCTTCGAGGGGACTGTTGTGAAGCTCAGCGCACTGCTCGACGGACACGACCACCACGTTCTGCACGGTGACCCGGAAGTCCCGGTCACCACGGGCATCTTCTTCGACGCCGGGCAAGTGACATCCGGATCGCTGTACGTCGCCGTACCCGGCCAAGAGGAGGGCGGGCCCGGCGGCATCGGGCGGGCACTGGAACGGGGGGCGGGGGCTGTCATCGTCGAGGACGGCGCGCCGCCGGCCACGGTATCCGCCGGGCAGGTGTGCGTGGTGCGGGTGGCCGACGCACGAGCGGCCGCCTCGCTCGCCGCCTCCCGGTACTACGGCGAGCCAGGACGCGCGATGGACATCGTGGCGGTCACGGGCACGAACGGCAAGACCTCCGTCTCGTACATGATCGAGTCCGCTCTCCGGCTGGCGGACGGCACGAAGGCGGGGGTGATCGGCACCTCGGGGAGCCGGATAGGCACGGAGCCGATCCCGATGCCGAGATCGGTCCTGAGCACCCCTGAGTCGCCGGACCTCCAGTACCTCCTCGGCCACATGCGCGACCGGGACACGAGCAGCGTGGTGCTCGAAGCCACGTCCATGGGCCTGTTGCAGCGCCGCCTCGACCATGTCCCTGTCGCCATCGGCGTGTTCACCAATCTCACCCAGGACCACCTGGACGACCACGGGACCATGGAGCACTACAAGGACGCCAAACTGCGCCTGTTCGGTGGGCTCTGCGACCGCGCGGTGGTCAACGCGGACGATCCCGTCAGCGCCGAGATCCTGGCCCTGATGCCGGGTGCGGTGACCACGTACGGCCTGGACGCACCCGCCGACTACCGGGCGAGCGACCTGGTCGTGGACGCGGCGGGCACCCGCTTCACGCTCCACCACGACGGCCGCAAGTATCCTGCCGCAATCCCGATACCGGGACGCTTCTCGGTGTCCAACGCCCTTGCCACCCTCGCGGCCTGCCATCTGCTCGGCCATGAACTCCCCGCGCTCGTCGAGGCCTTGGACCGGATGCCGCCGACTCCGGGCCGGCTCGAGCGCTTCACCACCGCGCGGGGTGTCGACGTGATCGTCGACTACGCGCACTCCCCCGACTCCCTGGAGAAGGTCCTCGCCACGATCCGCGGTTTCGCGGCAGCGGCGGTGATCACCGTGTTCGGCTGCGGTGGCGACCGTGACACCACCAAGCGCGCCCTGATGGGCGAGATCGCGGGACGCCACTCCGATCTGTGCGTCCTCACGTCGGACAACCCGCGCGGCGAGGACCCCGAGAGGATCCTGGACCAGACCGTTCCCGGTCTCGCCGCCACCGGAACGCCCTTCCACCGGGAGGCCGACCGCCGCGCTGCGATCTCGTACGCACTGTCCGCCGCACAGCCGGGCGACATCGTGCTGGTCGCCGGAAGGGGCAGCGAGCCCCACCAGATCATCGGCGAACTGCTCCTCCCCTTCGACGACATGACGGTGGTCCGCGAACTCGACCTCGACGCGCCGTAGGGGCCACTTCCGCGGGCGGCTGTGCGGGCCGGTGCGCGAGAGGGTGTGCGATGCATCCATCGCGTCGCCGCGGGCAGTGCGAATCGGACCGTAGACGCCGTGGGTCCCGCGGCGTCTACGGTCCCTCATGATGCTCGGGTACGTCACCCGGCGCGGCTGGTACGACCCCGAGGCGCTGCAAGTCTTCACCCGCAGGCAGCACGGCGGGCGCTACTGGTTCGCGCGCGGCTGGAACTGGCGGGGCATGTCGGCTTGGTGGACGGGCGCGCGCTCCGATCATCGGTCCCGGGACTGGTGCTCCCGCCCGTTCTCGAACTCCTGCTTGAGGTTCCGCAGCGTCTTGTCGATGTTGCGGACCTGGAAGGCGGCGAAGGTGTGACCGCCGGTGGCCACCCGGTCGAAGGTGTTGGCCACGAAGGTGGGCCAGGAACGCCGGTCGTCCGTCCAGGTCTCGGTCACCTCGGTCGCACCGTCGCTGTCCTCGAACCGGTACTCCCAGGTGGCGATCGGGGCCTTCATCCGGGGGCGCTTCAGCCCGATGGCGTGCACGCGGAAGGCGAAGCGGCGGCCCGGATCGGCCTCGGTCACCGTGCAGCGGGTGGTCCAGCGGAACGCGCCGCGCTTGTTGTGACCGTCGAAGACCAGGCCGACACGGGCCGGCGTTTCGCCGCCGGGGACGGTCGCCCCCAGGTTCTCGGGGCTCCAGCGTCCCATCAGGCCTGGCCTGCTGACCTGCTCGTAGACCGAAAGGGGTGACGCCTCGACCAGGATGCTCCGGGACACAGTGAACGTGCGGGTCATGACAACTCCGTTCCTCGACCCGCGACCTTACTCATGAGTAGCAAAAATGTCAGCCCTCCGCCCCGCCCGGCCGCTCGCAGGCTCCGCGGGCCTGTTCGAAGCGGGCAGCCAGCGGCGTACGTAGCCGCCGCCCGGGAGCTCGCCACCACCATGCGCCCCCGATTGTGCATCCAGCCCTCATGGCGGAGCTGCCGCATCGCGGCGTCCACGAAGGGGTAGCCGGTGCGCCCGGCACGCCAGGTGGCGGCCTCCTTCTCGTCCGAGCGCCACCGGTCACCGCGCGAGCGGTAGTCCTCGGCGGCCGCGGCCGGGCGGGGCCGCGAGGACCTGGTGGTGGAAGTCCCGCCAGGCCAGCTGCCGTACGAACGCCTCCGCCCCCGATGAGCCCTCGCGGGACGCCCTGTGGATGGCTTCGGCCGCCGACAGGGTGCCGAAGTGGAGGTGGGGCGAGAGACGCGATGTGGCTTCACGCGCGATGTCGTCGTGACCGTCCTCGTACCCCGCGACGCCGCCGGACAGCCAGGCCCGCATCCCGCGCCGCCCCGCGCTCTCGCCACCGGTGTCCACGCCCGGCGAGACGCCGGTGATCTCCGCACGCGGCAGCAGTGGTTCCGACGCCACGCCGGCGACCGGTACCGTGCGCGGAGCCGGCAGCACCTCTCGTACGCCCGCTGCCGTCCAGCGCCGGAAGTACGGGGTGAACACGGCGTAGTGGTCGCGCCCCGACGGGAGCAGCTCCCCCGGCGCGACGGCCGTGACGACGGCGTCATGGACGACGAGCTCGCATCCGGTACCGGACAGCGCGGCCCGCAACCGCTCCTCGCGCCGCAGCGCGTACCGGCTCACTCCCCCCGCGATGTGCAACCGTGCCGCCCCGGTCTCGGCCGCCACCCGGCAGGCCTGCTCGGTCACATCACCACTTCGGCCCGCCCGGCCCACGGGTAGTCACGCAGTTTGCCGGGCGAGCGGGCGAGACACCGCACCTGATGACCGGCGTCGAGCAGCTCGGGAACCAGCCGCCCCCGATGTACCCGGTGGGGCGCCTCCGCGTCGAGTGATGTGCCTCTCCGGGCTCCACCCTCTCCTTGTCGCGGCCCTTCGCGCACTTCAGGAACGCGGGTGTGCGGGCGCGGAGCTGGCGGCCGGAGCGGAGGCGTAGGCAGTAGTGGCCTGGCCGAGGAGGGCTATCGCTTCCTGTGACGGTGAGCCGGGCTCCGTGACGGCCAGGACCAGGTGCTGATCCTCCTCCGGCGGGAGGCGGAGGCTCTGCTGGGTCACGGTGAGCGTGCCGACCAAGGGGTGGCGCATCTCGTAGCTGGCGAAAGCGCACGGCTGCACCCGGTGGTCGGTCCACATGGCCGCGAACTCCGAGCTCTTGACCGTGAGTTCACCGATGAGCGAGGTCAGCAGCGTGTCGTCGGGGTAGCGTCCCGCGACCATCCGCAGATTCTCGACGACGGCCTCGGCCTTCGTCTGCCAGTCGGCGTACAGCTCGCGGGTGTGAGGGTCGAGGAAGAGCATCCTGGCCAGGTTGGGGCGCTCCGCCGCCCGCTCCGGACCGCTGGGGCTCGTATGCGCCGCGAACAGTGCGTGGCCGAGCCTGTTCCATGCGAGTACGTCGGTACGACGGCCGCTGACCAGTGCCGGAACACTCTCCAGGGTGCTCAGCAGATGGAGCGTGGAGACCCCCACCCGCTCGGGCTTCGGGCGGCGGACCGGGGTACGCCTCCTGCCCGCGTCGGCGAGGTCGTGCAGATGCCGGCGTTCCGCCTCGCCGAGGCAGAGCGCACGGGCGACGGCGTCCAGGATCTCCGGGGACGCCCCGACCGACTGGCCCTGCTCAAGCCGCGTGTAGTACGACGCGCTGACCCCGGCGAGCAGCGCGAGCTCCTCCCTGCGGAGCCCTGCCACGCGCCGCCGGTCGCCGTAGTCCTTCAGGCCGACGTCCGCGGGGCGAAGCCGGGAGCGTCGCGCGTACAGGAAGTCGCCGAGCGGGCCGCGTTCTCTCATGCCCTCAAGTCTGCATCGGCGCGTGCTCGGCAGCCTGCCCCTGTCCGGGATAGGCAGCAGCGGGGTAGGCATCGGCGGGTCTGGCTGACCTTCGCGGACACGGCGACGGTGGTGGTTGTCCGCAGCCAGCCTCCCGACCATGGAGCACCCGATGGACCAGATCGAACTCGGCGACGTCACCGTCACCCGTGTCATCGAGTACTACGGCCCTGCCGGCATGACGCCCGGCGCATTCCTCCCGACCGTCGAGGAAGACGCCTGGCGTGCCAACGCCGCCTGGCACGCCCCGGACTTCCTCGACTCGCGCACGAACATCGTCAATTCCGCGATCCAGAGCTGGGTCCTGCGCAGCGAAGGGAAGACCGTCATCGTCGACACGGGGGTCGGCAACCACAAGGAGCGCCCGTACTCCCCTGTGTGGAGCCACTTGCGCACCGACTTCCTGGCCGACCTGGCACGCGTCGGCGTCACCCCGGAGGACGTCGATGTGGTGATCAACACGCATCTGCACGTGGACCACGTCGGCTGGAACACCTACCTGGACGGCAGGGACTGGGTCCCCACCTTCCCGAACGCCACCTACTTGATACCCAAGGACGACTACGACTTCTGGAACCCGGAGAACGGCCACAAGCCCCTGCTCGGCCGCGGCAACCAGAACGTCTTCGAGGACAGCGTCGCCCCCGTCCACCGGGCGGGCCAGGTCCATCTGTGGGAGGGAGGCCACCGCATCGACGCCAACCTGCGCCTCGACCCCGCCCCCGGACACACCCCCGGATCCAGCGTCCTCACCCTCACCAGCGGCACCGACCGCGCGGTCTTCGTCGGCGACCTGCTGCACAGCCCCGTTCAGCTCGTCGATCCGGACCACAACAGCTGCTTCTGCGAGGACGCCGCGGGCGCCCGCGCCACCCGCCGACGGGTCCTCGGCTGGGCCGCCGACCACAACGCCCTTGTCGTTCCCGCACATCTGGGAGGCCACAGCGCCGCTGAGGTCGAGCGCGCGGGCGGCGCGTTCGCCATCAAGGGGTGGGCTCCTTTCACCCGGCATTCCCCTGCCACTCCGGCCGGGGACAGGTGACGGCGGCATGAGTACCGAGAACCGCACCAAGGCTCCCGAAGTGACCACCGCGCAGGGCGTGGTGGCCGGTGCCCGGCACGAGGGCGTCGCGGTCTTCCACCGCATCCCGTACGCCGAGCCCCCTATCCGCACCGGACGCTTCGCAGCACCTCGGCCGCACGCCCCGTGGAGCGGCGTCCGGGACGCGACGACGGCGGGGCCGACCGTGCCACAGGCCGAACGGAACCTGGGGGCGATCGACATGTCGCCCTACTTCGGGCCGGGTTGGGTCCGCGGGGACGACTACCTCACTCTCGACGTGTGGACCCCCGACCACGCCCTCACCCCCTCCCCCGTCCGCGAGGAAACCGCCCTGCCGGTCATGGTGTTCGTACACGGCGGAGGCTTCGTGGCGGGATCGACGAGGGCGAGCCTGTACGACGGCACCGCCTTCGCGCGCGACGGTGTCGTCCTGGTGACCCTCAACTACCGCCTCGGCATCGCGGGGTTCCTCGATCTCCCCGGATCTCCGCGCAACCGTGGACTCCTCGACGTACTCGCCGCCCTGCGCTGGGTACGGGAGAACATCGCCGCGTTCGGCGGCGACCCCGACCAGGTCACCCTCTTCGGCCAGTCCGCGGGCGCCACCCTCACAGGTGCCGTCATCGCCGCGCCGGAGAGCAGGGGTCTCGTCCGGCGCGCCATCGTCCAGAGCGGCAGCGGCCTCGGTGCCTTCTCGCCCGAACAGGCCGCGCGCGTGACGAAGGCGGCGGCAGCGGCACTGGGCATCGCGCCGCACGCCGAGGCTTTCGACGGCGTCCCCGACGCGCGTCTGGTGGAGGCCGCGTCCCGACTCGGAGGGATCGATCTGCACACCACAACCGCGTACGACCCACTGATCGGGCTCAGTCCTTTCAGCCTGGTCGCGGACCGACAGCCCGCCGACGCCATCGCCGCCGGGAGCGACATCGGCAACGACAGCGGCAGCGCCGCCGACATCGATCTCCTGATCGGCACCAACACCGAGGAGGGCAACCTCTACCTCGTCCCCTCCGGCGCGTACGCCGCCTCGACCATGGCGGACGTCAGGACCGCCGCGGAGCTCTCCCACCCCGAACCCGACCTGCTCATCGAGACCTACCGCACGGCACACCCCGGCGCCACGCCGGGCCGACTGCGCTCCGCCGTCATGGGCGACGCCCTGTTCGGCGCGGGGAGCTGGGCTCTGGCCGGGGCGCACGCCGACCGGTCATCCGGCACCACCTACAGCTACCTGTTCGACTGGCGCTCCCCCGCCCTCGACGGACAGCTCGGCGCCACGCACACGGTGGAACTCCCCTTCGTCTTCGGCCTCGGCCCCGCGCCGCTGCGCGGACCCGACGCGCTGCTCGGCCCCGGGAACCCACCCTCCAGTCTGGCACCCCGTATGCACGCCGCCTGGATCCGGTTCGCCCGCACCGGCGACCCCGGCTGGGCCCCGTACGACACCCGACGCAGGGCCACCATGGTCATCGGCAGCCGCTGGAGGGTTCGCGAAGATCCTCGTGGTGTCGTACGCAGAGCTTGGGAGCGGTGAGGTACGGCCTGCTCCGAGCGGGCTGACGAGGGCCTCGCCGGAACTCCGATCTCCCCTTGTGCCGACCTCGTACCGCATTGCTCACCCCTCCCACCGCAGTCGCGCACACCGCTCCCACTCAGCCCATCGTTCTCAGCCGGATGCTTCGAACTTTCGGACAACTCGTGCCACACACGTGGATCTACGTCCAAGCCCCCTCCCAAGCTGGGTCCGGCATGACGGGGGCTTCGATGCATGTCTTGTCATGGCTTTGCCATGACTGCAAGGCGATGTGAGGTGTGCGGTGTCCCGCGCTGTGCCCGTTTTTCGGTCGACACATTCATGAACCGGCCACCTAGGGGGAACACAGGTGAACACATCCGGCCGCAGAGCATTCCGCGTCGGTCTCACCGGCATCGCACTCGCCGTAGTGACACTCGGCCTGCCGATACAGGCGGCCAACGCGGGGGAATCCAAAGCTAGTTCAGCCGACAGCAGCACGGCCGCGTCCGCGGGGGCGGGCGCAACCGCGTCGTCCGGGTCGTCCCGGTCGTCCGGGAAGGACGCCTCGGCGTACTGGACGTCCGAGCGCATGGCGAAGGCCACCTCGGTTCCGCTCCCGAAGCTGAGCGCCGAGCAGTCCGCGCGCGTACAGGACGACGCCGCGAAGGCAGCCACCGAACAACTCGCCCCGCAGTCCGCGCCGCCCACCGCGCCGAAGACCCGGAGCGCGTCGAGTGCGCCGGGCGGCGACCTGTCCGCGATGTCACTCAACAAGGCCGAGCGCTGGGGCAAGGCAGGATCGGCGCCCGCGCTCACCACCGGACGCCTCTTCTTCGTCAACAACAACGGCGCTGACATGCAGTGCACCGCGAGCGTCATCACCGCCGACAACCACAACACCCTGTGGACCGCGGGGCATTGTGTTCACCCGGGCGGCGACGGCGCGGACGCGTACTACGACGTCAACCGGATGGCGTTCGCCCCGGACGACGACGGGGGCGCGGCGCCGCACGGCCTGTGGGAGGCCACCTACACCAACACGACCAAGGGCTGGCAGGACGACGAAGACTTCCAGAGTGACCTCGCCGCGGTGGAGGTCACCCCGCAGACGGCCAACGGAAACCTCCAGGACTTCACCGGCGCCCAGGGCTACCGCTTCGGCCACGGCCAGGACTTCAGCGATGTCACGTTCCTCGGCTACCCGGCCGCGGGCAACGGCCGTTCGTTCCCGGGCGACGAGCTGTACTACTGCCAGGGCGACACCGAGGACGCCAGCGTCTGGTTCTGGGACGAGCGGCTGCAGATGGTCTGCGACATGGGGCAGGGATCGAGCGGAGGCCCCTGGCTCGACGACATGAACAGCGGCGGCGGTGGCTACATCGTCGGCGCGATGTCCCACATCGACGACAACGACCCCAATGTGCCGGACGACCAGTGGGACGACGACCACGGCTGGTCGTCGAACCACGGCGACGGAGCGATCAACGTGTACAACGACGTGTCCAAGCACTGACCGCCGCTGACCAGCACTGACGCAGAACAGGGCACGGCGCCGTGGTTCATGGCGCCGTGCCTTCCACGTTCTCCGGTCGCTCCCGCCGGTTTCCTTCTACGGTTCCTGCGGATCGGGCATCTGCCCCGGGGACGCATGGCGCCTGCGCTCCTCCGTCCAGTACGTCGAGGCCGACCCCGGATCGTCGTCCTTCGTGGCTCCGCTCCCGGCGTCCTGCGGCCGGTCCGTCGATGCCGTCGGGGAGCCGTTCTTCGGTCCGGCCGGAGGCACGCCGTCCGTGTCGCCGCCCGAGACGGCGGACACGGTGACCACGGCAGCCACCGCCACCACCGCACAGGCGGCGGCCACCACAGCCGCCCACCTCTTCCACCTCGCCATACACCTCGCCCCCTCTGAGTCCCGTGCCTCCTGCGGTACCTCTGGGACGAGCGCGACGTCCGCGCGGTTCCGCTCACCGCCCGTCATCGGCCCCTGAAGCGGGATCAGTCGGCCGCGAGGACACGCAGCAGGCGGGACACCTCCGCCGCGACGGCGGCGCGTGCGGGACCGAGGTACTTGCGGGGGTCGGCGGTGTCGGGGTGGGCGTCGAGGTAGTCCCTGACGGCCCGGGTGAAGGTCTTGTTGAGGTGCGTGGACACGTTGACCTTGGTCATCCCGGCCGCGACCGCCTTGGTCAGATCCGCGTCTGAGACTCCGGAGGAGCCGTGCAGGACGAGCGGCACGCCGACGCCGGCCCGCAGGCGGGTGATGAGTTCGAAGTCGAGGACGGCGTCGCGGGTGAGCATCGCGTGTGAGCTGCCGACAGCGACCGCGAGAGCGTCCACGCCGGTCGCCGCGACGAACGCCGCGGCTTCGTCCGGGTCGGTGCGTACGCCAGGAGCGTGTGCGCCGTCCTTGCCGCCGACCTCGCCGAGTTCGGCCTCGACCCACACGTCCGTGCGGTGGCAGTGGTCCGTGATCTGCCGGGTGGCGGTCACGTTCTCGTCATAGGGCAGTCTGGCCGCGTCGAACATGACGGAGGTGAAGCCGAGCTCGACGGCTTCATGGACCAGGTCGGCCGATTCCGCGTGGTCGAGATGGACCGCCACCGGGACGCGGGCCGACCGGGCAAGTGCGAGGGACGCCAGCCCGATCGGTGCGAGTGCGCCGTGGTAGCGGGCGGTGTTCTCGCTGATCTGGAGGATGACGGGCAGTCCGGCGTTCTCGGCTCCGGCGACTATCGCCTCGGCGTGTTCGATCTGGACTACATTGAACGCCCCTACGCCCCCTCCGCCCCCCACGCCCGAAGCGCGGGAGTACGCCGGGCCGACGATGCCGTCAGTGCTCGAGAGAGGCATGGGCTTCTTCCACGTTGCGGCGGTCAGGCACGGTCGTCTTCGAGGATGACGGAGCGTGTGAGGTTGCGGGGCCGGTCCGGGTCGTAGCCGCGTGCTTCCGCGAGCTGGACGGCGAGCCGCTGGGCCAGGATGAGGTCGGCCAGCGGGTCCAGGTCCCCGATCGTGTCCCCGGAACCGGCGACGAAGGTGCCGCCGACCCGTGCGACGTCGTCGCCGAGGCCCTGCGGCACGGCCCCGAACACCCAGGCCACGCGGCCGGGGCCGGTGATACTGATCGGCCCGTGCCGGTACTCCATGGCGGGGTAGCCCTCCGTCCACGCTCCCGCGGCCTCGCGCATCTTCAGCCCCGCCTCGAGGGCGAGACCGTACGTCCAGCCCGTACCCAAGAAGGAGAACTGCTCAGCACCGCACACCTCCGCGCTGAGCTCGGCGGTGGTCGCCTGACGTGCGTCGGCCACCGCGTCGCCGATCGGGCGGACTCCGGCGGGGAGCGCCCCCTCCGCCTCCAGATGCGCACGCAGCAGCGCCAGGGTGGTGGTGGCGAACCGGGTCTGCACCACTGACTGTTCGTCGGCGAAGTCGAGCACGGCGACCCCATCGGCCACGCGCATGACGGGTGTCCGCGCATCCGCGGTGATCGCACCGGTGGGCGTCGAGCCCTTCAGCCGCGCGAGGAGGTCGAGGACCTCCGTCGTCGTCCCCGACCGGCTGATCGCCAGTACGCGGTCATAGGTACGCCCGTGCGGAAACTCCGAGGCGGCGAACGCGTCGGTCTCGCCGTGACCACCGCGCTCGCGCAACTCCGCGTAAGCCATGGCCATGAACCACGAGGTTCCGCAGCCGATCACCGCGACACGTTCCCCACGGCGCGGCAGGACATCGGAGAACAAGCCGACGGATTCCGCGGCTCGCGACCAGCTGTCGGGCTGTGAGGCGATCTCGACGGCCGTGCGGGACGAAGCTGTGTTGGACATGGGGAACAACTCCAGGGAATGAGATGAGAACGGATTACGGCAGCTTCGGCGTCTTCCGCTGCCGCTGCCTCTGCCGCTGCTTGGGCCGAACGCTAGGAGAATGTCTCGACGTATTCTTCCGTCGGCCCCAGTTCAGGACTGTCACGAAGTTCGACCTGGACGCCGAAGCGTGTCAGTTCAAGGACCGTGACGAGATTCTCGCCCCTGACAAGCAGCGGTGCCGGCACATAAAGCGTCTGCTGGGGGCCGATCTCCCAATAGCGCCCGAGCAGAGATCCGTTGACCCAGGCGAATCCCTTGCCGAAGCCCGGCAGGGACAAGAAAGTGTCCGCGCGGTCGTCCACGCTGAAGGTGGCGGTCGCGAATCCCGAGCCGCCTTCCGGTGCCGCGGCTGCGACAGCGACTGCTCGGCCGATATCGTCTGCCGACCATTCGTCGAGGGGCAGCCGGTACATGCTCCAGCCGTGCACAAGCCGTCGTTCGAGCCGTACGCCACCGAGAATCCCTTTTCCCTGTCCGAGCAAGGGACCGTAATTGATGCGGCCCTGGTTCTCGACCAGGATGTCGAGCCTGATGCGCTCCCCCGCGCCCTTCAGGCCGAGCGAACCCGATTCCCGGTCGATCACTCCGGCCGGCGTCCCGTCGACGAACACCTGGGCACGATCGTGCAGTCCGGAGATCGTCAGCTCGATCGGCCCATGGGGCAGCAGCGGGTGCGCCCGGTACAGGACCAGGCCCGAGGCCTGCCCCAACTCGCCGAAACTCAGTGGATCGGCGGCCGGAACCGCCTCGGTCGTCGTGACGAGCGCGTCCAGCAGGCCCGAGCCTCGCGTGACCGGAAGCACCTGCGGCTTCAGCAGCTTCGGGTCGGGAGGCAGGGGCCGCTCCAGGACGGCCGCATCGGAGACGGAGCGCAAGCAGTCCCGCAGTGCGAAGAACTTCGGCGTCAGCTCGCCGTGCTCCGCGATGGGCGCGTGCGAGTCGTAGCTGGTGACGGTCGGTTGGAGGGCGCCTTCGCTGTGGTTCGCGCCGGCCCACAGGCCGAAGTTGGTGCCGCCGTGTGCCGGGTACAGGCTGACCGAGCCGTCGTGGTCGATGATGTCGGCGAGGGTCTCGGCCGCGCTCGTGGCCGACCGTGTGTGGTGCTTCTCGCCCCAGTGGTCGAACCAGCCGTTCCAGAACTCGGCGCAGATGAACGGCTCCCGCTCTCTCCGTGAGCGCAGCAGGCCGGCCGCCTGGTCGGCGCGCGCGCCGAAGGTGGCGGTGGCGAGGACACCGGGGAGCGTACCGCCGTCGAGCATCAACTCGGTGGGGCCGTCCGCGGTGTAGAGCAGTTCGGTGATGCCGCGGGATGTCAGCCCTTCGTGGATCCAGCGGACGTACGCGTGATCGTCTCCATAACTGCCGTACTCGTTCTCCACCTGGACGGCGACGACAGGCCCGCCGTGGACCGCCTGCAGCGCCGCGATTTTCGGCACGAGTACGTCGAACCAGCGGGCGACCTCAGCGAGATAGGGCGCGTACGACGAGCGCAACCGCATACCGGGGCGATCGGTGAGCCAGGCGGGCAGGCCGCCGTTGTCCCACTCGGCACAGATGTAGGGGCCGGGGCGGACGATCACGTCGAGTCCCGTCCGGCCCGCGAGGCGGATGAAGCGCTCGATGTCGCGCCGACCCTCGAAGTCCGGCTCGCCCTGGTGCCGCTCGTGGAAGTTCCAGGCGACATAGGTGTCCACGGTGTTGAGCCCCATGCTCGCCAGGCGTTCCAGGCGATCGCGCCACTGGTCGGGGTGGACGCGGAAGTAGTGCAGGGTGCCGGCGAGTATGCGGTGCGGCGTGCCGTCGCGCAGCAGAGCGCCGTCCGGATACGTCAGCAGGGAATCGGGGGCGGTGCGGTTCACTTGACTGCTCCGGCGGTCATGCCCGTGCGCCAGAAGCGTTGCAGGGCGAGGAAGGCGATGATCAGCGGGACCACGGACACGAGGGATCCGATGACGACGAGGGAGGCCGGGACGGCCACCCCGTGGCTGGCGTTCCAGCCGACGAGCCCGACCGTCACGGGCTGGAGCCGGTCGTCGCCCAGGACCATGGCGGGCAGCAGGTAGTTGTTCCAGATCTCGACGAACTGGAAGAGGAAGATCGTCACCAGGGCGGGGAGCATCATCGGCAGGGCGACGGTGCGGAAGACCCGGAACTCGCTCGCCCCGTCGAGCCGCCCGGCCTCGATCACCTCGTCCGGCACGGATTGAGCCGCGAAGATGCGCGCCAGGTACACGCCGAACGGGCTGACGATGCTGGGGAGCAGCACGGCGAGCGGGTTGTTGATCAGGCCGACCTCGGAGAACATCAGATACAGCGGCAGCGTGAAGAGGATCTTCGGTACGAGTACGGCGGCGAGGACAGCCCCGAACAGGGCGCCCTTGCCCCGGAATTCGTACTTGGCGAGCAGATAGCCGGCCATGGCGGAAAGCAGCGTTCCTGCCAGGGCGCCGATCCCGCAGTACAGCACGCTGTTGAGCATCCAGCGCCAGAAGATCCCGTCGCTCTGCGCGGTCAGCCTGCTGAGATTGTCCAGGAGCCCGAAGCCGTCGAACCAGAGGCCATTGCCGCTGAACTGCTTTCCGAAGGGCTTGGTGACGGAGACAAGGAGCCACCAGAGGGGGAAGAGGAAGTAGACAGTGGAGATCAGCAGCAGCGAGAGGACGACGGCCCGGCTCGCGGTGGTGGTCTCCCGCTTGGCTCCGGCCGCGCTCGCGCCGCGGGTCAGGACGCTCATGCCTTGTCACCTCTGTTGGTCAGCTTGAAGAAGGTGAAGGACAGCGCCCCGACGGCGAGGGCCAGGATGACCGACTGGGCCGCCGCGTAGTGGTAGTTGCCCGCCGCCACCGCGGACTGCGCGGACATGATCGGCGTGAACATCGAGGAGATGGAGCCGCCGGAGATGGGCTGGAGCACGGTGGGTTCGTTGTACAGCTGCGCCGATCCGATGATGGAGAACACGGAGGTCAGGACGAGGGAGCTGCGTACGGCGGGGATCTTGATGTGCCAGGCGATCCGCAGGGCGGACGCCCCGTCCATCTTCGCGGCCTCGAGCACCTCGCCGGGGATCGTCTGGAGTGCGCTGTAGATGATGATCATGTTGTAGCCGGTCCAGCTCCACGTGACGATGTTCGCCACGGACCACAGGACCGAGCCGCTGGAGAAGAACGGGATCTGGATGCCGAGCGGCTCGAGGAGGTGGTTGATGGGGCTGGACTCGGAGGAGTACATGAACGACCACACCAGGGCCGCGCTGACGCCGGGGATCGCATAGGGCAGGAAGGCGCCGAGGCGGAAGAAGCCCTTGCCGCGCGCGGACTTGGCGTCGATGAGCAGCGCGAGACCCAGCGCGAGACCCAGCATCAGGGGCACCTGGACCACGGCGAACAGGCCCACGCGCCCCAGCGCGGCCAGGAAGTCGTGGTCGCCGAAGGCCTGCGCGAAGTTGTGGAGGGGGTCGAACTCCTTGGTCGGCGCGGTCAGTCCGAGGCCGGAGCGCTTGACGACGAAGAGGCTGCTCCCGGCGGCGTAGACGATGGGCGCGATGTACATCGCCGCGAAGAGGACGAAGAAGGGCCCGCCGAACAGCAGCAGCGTGCGCTTGCTGAGCGCCGTCTCCCGCCTGCGCCGCCGTGGCGGTGGCGAGGTGTTCCGGGGGGTGTTCCCCGGCGGTGCGGCGGTGCCCGCCGCTCTGGCTGTCGTGGTCACGGTTCTCTTCCGGTTCGTCGTCGCCTGGGGCGGCCGGGTCCCCCTACCGGCCGCCCTGGTTGGTGCGGGGCGAGGCGCCGACCGGCGGAGTGTCGACGGTCGGCACCTGAGGCATCCGGCCTGCCGCCCTACTCGGTCACCTTCAGGCCCTGGTTCTTGAGTTCGCCCACCGTCTTGTCCTGGGTGGTGCGCAGGGCGTCCTTCAACGTGCCCTTGCCCGCCCAGGCCGTGCTGAGCGCGTCGTCCAGGTCGGCGGAGGTCTTGGTCATGACAGGGCCCCAGGTCCAGTCGGAGTTGACCTCGGGGGCCGCCTTCGCGAAGACGTCGTAGATCTTCTGACCGCCGAAGTACTCGTCCTTCGCCTTGAGTTGGGGCAGGTCGAGCAGGGCGGTGGCCGCCGGGTAGAGGGACGCCTTGTCGACCAGTCCCGCGTAGGCCTTGCGGTCGGTGCTGAGCCAGTGGGCGAAGGTCCACGCGGCCTTGCTGGACTTGCAGCCCTTGAGGACGGCAGTGGCCGAGCCGCCCGCGTTGCCGACCGCGGTGTCGCCCGCCTTCCACTGCGGCATCGGCGCCACCGCCCAGTCGCCCGAGCCGTCCTTGGCGCCGCCCTTGATGACACCGGCCTGCCAGACGGCGCCCACGACGGACGCGATGTTACCGCTGCCAATTCCGGTGTACCAGGACTGGTCGTACATGGGGGCCTTGCTGATCAGGCCGTCATCGACCAGGCCCTGCCAGTAACCCGCGACCTTCTGGTTGGCCGCGGAGCCGAGCCCCACCTTCCACGCGTCGCCGTCGATGCCGAACCAGCTGGCGCCCGCCTGCCAGGACAGGCCCGCGTAGTCGTAGTTCAGATAGGGCGACGAGACATAGCGCTTGGGGTCGGAGGCGTGGATCTTCTTGGCCTGGGACTTGTACTCGTCCCAGGTCTTCGGCGGCTTGAGGTGCAGCTCGTCGTAGACCTTCTTGTTGTAGAACAGGGCCATCGGCCCGGTGTCCACGGGTGATCCGTAGACCGCGTCGCCCAGCGAGACCGAGCTCCAGGCCGCCTTCTGGAAGTCGCCCTTGTCGCCGTTCGCGAACTTCGACACGTCCGTCAAGGCACCCTGCGCGGCGAAGCTCGGCAGGGTCTCGTAGCCGACCTGAGCCAGACAGGGGGCGTTGCCCGCCTGCACCGCGTTGAGCATCTTCTGGTAGCCGCCCTTGGCGCCGGGCTGCACTTCCTGGTACTCGACCTTGATATCGGGGTGCGCCTTGTTGAACGCCTTGACCGCGTCCGCGTACCCGGGCGACCAGCCCCAGAACTTCAGCGACCCTGTTCCGTCACCGTCACCGCCGCCACCGGCGGACTCCGAACCGGACGATGAGCATCCGCCGAGCACCAGCGTGAGTGTGACGGCTCCGGCTGCTACCGCCGTGCGCGTACGGGTCCTCTTCACGGCCACTCCTTGTGTACGTGGGCAGGGTCAGACCCTGACGCCGAGGGGCGGGGCCTGCTGCGAGATCGAAGGTGCGGTGCTACGAGATCGAAGACGCGGGCGGGCCGTCCCAGGCCCCGCCCCTCGCACCGATGGCCGAAACTATGGCAGAGAATGTTAGCGATGCCAATAGCCGCCTTGAGGGCTCCGCCTTGGGGGCCACTCACCCTCACGTCATGGGCTTGAGGCCGATATCATCCGGCGGAGAAAACGTGAGAGAGGCCCACATGGAGACAGAGAACAGTGGCGAGAGCGCCGCTCGGCCGCCCGGCATGGCTGACGTCGCCCGAGTCGCGGGGGTTTCCGCCCAGACGGTCTCCCGCGTACTGTCCGCTCATCCCAACGTGCGGGAGAAGACGCGCGCCAAGGTGCTCGCCGCGGTCGACCAGCTCGACTACCGCATGAACGCCGCCGCGCAGCGGCTTTCGTCGGGGCGGAGCAGGACGATCGGCGTCGTCACCCTGCAGACGACGTTCTACTCACGTACGACCGTCACATTCGGCATCGAGACGGCGGCGCGTGCCGCCGGATACACCGTGAGCACCGCCTCCACCGCCTCTCTGGACACACAGTCCGTGGAGGACGCGCTGTCCCGTCTCGCGGACCAGGGCGTGGAAGGGGTCATCCTGGCCATCCCCCTCATCCATGTGAGCCGGAAGATGGAGCAGCTCACGCGCTCGCTCCCCACCATCACCATCGACGGCTCCCGTACGTCGGCTTCCGAGGTCGTCGCGGTGGATCAGGCGCAGGCGGCGCGCCTCGCCACGAACCACCTGCTCGAGCTCGGACACGAGACGGTCTGGCATGTCGCGGGACCCGGCGAATGGCTCGACGCGGCAAGCCGCTTGCGGGGCTGGCGCGAGACCCTCGAGGCGGCGGGCAGAGACGTCCCGCCCGTCCTGAAGGGCGATTGGTCGCCCGCGTCGGGCTATCGCAACGGCCTGATCCTGGGCCGGATCCCAGAGGTGACCGCGGTGTTCGTCGCGAGCGACGAGATGGCTTTCGGGGTGATCAGGGCACTGCACGAACTGGGCAGGCGCGTGCCCGACGACATCTCCGTCGTCGGCGTCGACGACATCGCGCTGTCCGAGTACTGCTCGCCGTCACTCACGACCGTGGCCCAGTCGTTCGCCGACATGGGGGCCCTGGCCGTGTCCCACCTGATGCGCCACATCGCCGACCCGGACGCCGCACCCGAGCCCGAGTCCGTGGAACCGCGGCTCGTCGTACGCGCGAGCACCGCGCCCGCACCGGCGGTACCGCCGGTGGAACGGGACAAGTAGGCGGCGGGGTCAGGTTTCTCCGAAGGTCCGCCGGTAGGCGCCGGGTGTAGTGCCCAGGTGCGCGGCGGAAACGGCGGCGCAGGTCGACCGCCGATGCGAGTCCGACCCGGGTGGCGACGGCCTCCACCGGCAGGTCGGTCCGTTCGAGGAGGACCCGTGCCGCGTCGATGCGCCGGCTCAGGCGGGACACATCCCCACGGAGAACGCCCCGGGCCGGATCGCCCGCGCGCTCGGCGACTTCTTCACGGCGTAGTGAACGGGCCGTCAGGAGCGAAGGCCAGGGCCGCGAAGCGTTCACCGATACGGCGGTGGGTGGCGGCGTCCGGATGGATCTGGTCGGGCAGCGGCAACTCGGCGAAGTCGGTCTCTCCGTAGAGCTCACGGCCGTCCAGGTAGTACAGGTTCGGGTCGTCGGCAGCCCGCTGCGCCACGATCCGGGCCAGCTCGTCCCGGATGACATTGAGCGTCAGCTTCCCGCTCGCGCGTTCCGCCGGATCGCCCGCGGCCAGGAACTGGAGCTTGCCTTCGCCGACGAGACTGAAATCCGGGACGGCCGGGCCAGGGGTGTCCTCGTGGATCAGGCAGAAGGTGGGCGAGACGACAAGGAGCGGCGTGGCCGGGTGGCCCTCGCGGATCGTGTCGAGGAAGCCGTGCACCGCCGGGCCGAAGGCGCGCAGGCGCATCAGATCGGCGTTGACCAGGTTGATGCCGATCTTGACGCTGATCAGATCCGCGGGTGTGTCCCGCATGGTCCTGGCCGTGAACGGGTCGAGCAGGGCGCTGCCCCCGAAGCCCAGGTTGACCAGTTCCACGCCGCCCAGGGAGGCGGCGAGCGCGGGCCAGGTGGTCGTGGGGCTTGCGGCGTCGGAGCCGTGGCTGATCGAACTGCCGTGGTGCAGCCACACCTTGCGGCCCTGGTCCGGCACCGGTTCGACGGGGGCGTCGGTGCGCAGGGCGACGAGTTCGGTGGTCTCGTTGTGCGGCAGCCAGATCTCGACGTCCTTGATGTCGTCGGGCAGATCGGTGAAGCGGACGGTGCCTGCCGGGCCCGACCGGGTCTCCGCGGTCCCCGCGGTCATGTCGATGGTCAGGGTGTTGCCACCGGTCACTCGCGCTTGGTCGGCCAGGCGTCCGTCGACGAGCAGGTCGTACACGCCGTCGGGGCGGGGCGGGGCACCTGCATAGACCCGCTTGGTGGGCAGCGTGTCCAGTTCAAGGACGGTGGCCCGCGTACGGAGGACGAGCCGTACGCCGGAGGGCTGGGACTCCGCCATGGCCAGTTGCCCGTCGGCACACTGTGCGCGGGCCCAGGACGGCAGCCGGTGCGGCAATATGCCGTGCTCGGTGTGCTCGAGTTCGAGGGCGCCGCGCAGGAGGTCCTCGGTGATGGGTGTGGTGATCCAGTCGTGCTCGGTGTGCATGGACTCAACCTTGCGATGGGTGGATGGGGGTGGGGGCTTCATGGAGCGGGCCAGTTCCGCAGGAGGGCGTCCAGGGCGTCCAGGGTTCGTGTCCAGGTTTCCTGCGTGTCGGGCGCGCTGTGGCTGAAGCCGCCGCCCAGCTCCAGGCTGATGTAGCCGTGAAAGACGCTGCCCAGGAGTCGAACGGCATGGGTCTGGTCGGGCTCGGTCAGGTCATAGCCACGCAGGATCGCCCGCGTCATCTGCGCGTGTCTGCCGCCCGCGCTGGCTGCTGCCGTCTCCGGGTCGAGCCTCAGCTGGGCGGCGGCATAGCGGCCGGGGTGCTCCCTGGCGTAGTCGCGGTAGACGTTCGCGAAGGCGGTCAGGGCATCCTTCCCGGCCCGCCCGGCCAGGGCGGCGGAGCCCCGGTCGGCGAGTTCCGCCAGGGCAAGCAGGGCGATCTTGGTCTTGAGGTCGTGGGAGTTCTTGACGTGCGAGTACAGGCTCGCGACCTTGACGTCGAACCGCCTCGCGAGCTCCGAGACGGTCACCTGGTCGAAGCCGACTTCATCGGCCAGCTCGGCGCCCGACCGGGTCAGGCGTTCCGTGGTCAGTCCTACGCGTGCCATACCCTCCCCCAGATTCGCTAGAGACCATTAAGCATTTGCCTAAACCTATTAGGCAAATACAGACTACGTGTGAACCTGGTGGTCGAGCAAGCGCGAGAAGGGCCGAGGTCCACCGGCACCTGTTCGCCGTGAGCTCGGGATGCCGGTGCGCACGGACGCGTCTGACTACTCGCCCGTTGGGGGCACTGCGCGCGGCTTCGGGTCGTGTCGCCGACCGGCACAACATGCCGGAGCGCACGTTAGTGTCATGAACCCATTTTCCAGCAGACGCTTCGGCCACGCGCTCAACCGAGGGCGCGGTGCGGGCCTCTCCCTAGCGCTCCTGGGGGCCATGGCCCCGGCCCTGGTGGTGGGCGCGGGTGCGCCCGCGCACGCCGACCCCCTCCCGGGTGGCCTTGGCCCGTGTGTCCCCGGCGACTGCCCTGAGCCGTATCCCGCCATCGACAACGGCGACTACGCGGGCCGCGACAACGGCATCAACGTCTTCGTGGGTGACGATTTCCTGGTGCGCGGCAGGGCCGCCGAGGCGGAGGGGCGGGTCGTCGCTCTCGACCGGTTCGACCAGGACAAGGAGGAGGGGGCCAGCGCGGTCTACAACGTCGGGATCGCCGGTGTCGGCTCCCGTGTGCCGCCCGAGGACGGGGCGGACTTCCTGACCGCCGGCGGCGACATCGGCGTCGCCTCCGGCGAGCGGCTGTTGGCCGAGGGCGGCGTAGTGCGGCACGCGGGCAGCGTCAGCGGCACCATCGAGGGCACCGTGACCGAGGATGCCGACGCCGTCGCCCCGTATCGCCCGCTGCGCGACCAGCTCACCGCCGCCAGCCAGTGCTACGCCCGCGTCGACGGCACCCAGCGGCCGGCCACCGGCACCGCCGTGTACACACCCGACCAGACCACCTTCACCGGGGACGGCACCTCGGCGCTGCAGGTGTTCAACGTCGACTTCGACCTCGTCGGGAACAGCAAGGATGTCCAGCAAGGGCTCAACTTCGAGAACATCCCCGACGACGCCACGATCCTGGTCAACATCGTCGGGGCCAACCGCACCATCAACACCTACAGCGGCGGCATCAGCGACAGCGACGCACTCAACGCCTACCGCGACCGGCTGCTGTGGAACTTCCCCGACGCCACCACCGTGGACCTGCGGGGCACCGGCCAGTTCCAGGGCAGCGTTCTGGTCGGCGAGCAGAGCTCGATGACCACGGCGTCCATGACCGGCATCAACGGCCGCCTCTTCACGACCGGTTCGCTCACCCACACCAGCGCCGCCGGAACCGGCGGGGGCCAGGAGATCCACGCCTACCCCTTCAACGGCGATCTGCCCGCCTGCGGCAAGCCCAACTCGGTCACCGGCGAAGTGCGGGTGCGCAAGACCGACAGCGTCACCGGTGCCGCGCTGCCCGGCGCCCAGTTCGAACTGTGGCGCGAGGCCAACGGCACCGCGGGACTGCAGACCGGCGGCGCGACGCCGGACGAGAAGGTCGGCGCCGACTGCACGACCGGGGCCACTGGCCGGTGTCGGCGCGAGGTCGACCTCGGCACGTACTACTGGCGCGAGACGGGTGCCCCCGACGGATACGTCCTGCCCGACCCGAACGTCTTCGGGCCGCTGAGCCTGACCGCTGCCAACGCCTCCAAGGGCGTCGAGCTGACAGCGCGTAACACCGCCGAACCGGGGGCGACCGGTTCGATCCGCGTCAAGAAGACCGATGCCAAGACCCACAAGCCGCTTGCGGGCGCCGTGTTCGAGCTGTGGCGCGAGACCAACCGCGTCCGCGGGCTGCAGACCTCGGGCACGAGCCACGACACCCGCGTCGGCGCGGGCTGCTCCACCGACGACCGGGGCGCCTGCGTGTACGACGACCTGCCGCTCGGCGCGTACTACCTGCGCGAGACGGCCGTGCCCGAGGGCTACGCGGCTCCGGCCAAGCCGGTGACCGGGCCGTACGTCCTCACCAAGAAGAACGCCGACAACGGCGTCACCGTCAGCCTCACCAACCGACGCGGTGAACCGGGCAAGGGCGGGAAGTAGCCGCCACGGTCGCCGTCACTGGTTCGGCCGCTCCCCACGAGCGGCCGGGCCGGTGGCTCGCTCATGCTGGCCGGGCCGCTCCGATCGTGCGCCGTTCCCGGGAGAGCCCATGCGCGTCCTGCTGACCCTGGCCTGTCTGACCGCCCTGCTGCCCGCCGGTGCCGCCGTGGCAGAGGCCGCTCCTGCCCCCTGCACCGCGCCCACCGGCCCCTACCAACGTCCTCTGGAACAAGCCCTGAAGCGCCCCGTCGACGGCGTCCAGTCCCCGGCCGACTGCGACGCCATCCGCGCCTTCCAGGCCAAGCAGGGCCTCCGTCCGGCCGACGGGTACGCGAACCTCGCCACGTACCGCACCTTGGTCGCCGTACAGGCCCGCCCGAACCCGAACGCCGCAGGGCACTGTCCGGTCCGCTCCTTCCGCGTGACCTGTGTCGACCTGACCCGGCAGCTGCTCTGGGTCCAGGTGAACAAGGCGGTCCGCTTCGGTCCCATACCCATCCGCAGTGGACGTGACAGCCAGGAGACCCGCAACGGCTGGCACCGCATCTACTGGCGTCACATCGACCACAAATCCACGCTCTACGACAACGCGCCCATGCCCTACGCCCAGTTCTTCGACGGGGGCCAGGCCCTCCACGGCCGCTACGAGCCCCTCTTCGACGGCGGCGGCTCCGCGGGCTGCATAAACCTCGCACTGCGAGACGCGAAGGCGCTGTGGGACCTGCTGCGTGTCGGGGACCAGGTGTACGTGTGGGGGACCAAGGCGGGCACTGCCGGGTGACGGGGGCGAGTACGCCCACCCCTGGCGGACGGAGCATCAACACGGTGTCGTTCTCGGTCAGTTGGCCCCTGGTCCGCGCAGACGGCGGAAGAACTTCATAGCCGAACAGTTCGACCGCAGCCCGCGCCACCTGGCGCCGTTCGCTCGATAATGACCTCACCTGGCTTGACCCGCAAAGACACAGCCCAGAGGCTTACTGTCAATCTCACCAGGAGGTATCCATGAAGATGTTGATCAACGTGGCGGAGACAGTCGTCGCGGACGCGTTGCGGGGCATGGCGGCCGCGCATCCCGAGTTGACGGTCGACGTGGAGAATCGCGTGATCGTACGCAGCGACGCGCCCGTCGCCGGGAAGGTCGCCCTCGTCTCCGGTGGTGGGTCCGGGCATGAGCCGCTGCACGGTGGGTTCGTGGGGCCGGGGATGCTGTCGGCCGCCTGTCCCGGTGAGGTGTTCACCTCGCCCGTGCCGGATCAGATGGTGCGGGCCGCCGCCGCGGTCGACAGTGGGGCGGGGGTGCTGTTCGTCGTGAAGAACTACACGGGGGACGTCCTCAACTTCGACATGGCCGCCGAACTCGCCGAGGACGAGGGCATCCAGGTCGCCAAGGTGCTCGTCAACGACGATGTGGCCGTCACCGACAGTCTGTACACGGCCGGGCGGCGCGGCACCGGCGCGACGCTCTACGTCGAGAAGATCGCGGGCGCGGCGGCCGACGAGGGGATGCCCCTTGAGCGGGTCGAGTCGATCGCGCGGCAGGTGAATGAGAACGCGCGGAGCTTCGGGGTCGCCCTGAGCGCCTGTTCCACTCCTGCCAAGGGCAGCCCCACCTTTGATCTGCCGCCCGGCGAGCTGGAGTTGGGCGTCGGTATCCATGGCGAGCCCGGACGTGAGCGGCGCCCGATGATGACGTCCAGTGAGATCGCGGACTACGCCGTGGACGTCGTACTCGAGGATCTACAGCCGCGTAATCCCGTCCTCGTGCTGGTCAACGGGATGGGCGCCACGCCGCTGCTTGAGCTGTACGGCTTCAATGCCGAGGTGCAGCGCGTCCTCGCCGAGCGCGGCATCGTCGTGGCGCACACCCTGGTCGGCAACTACGTGACCTCGCTCGACATGGCCGGGGCCTCCGTGACCCTGTGTCAGGTCGACGAGGAGCTGCTTCGACTCTGGAACGCCCCGGTGCGTACGGCCGGGCTCCGCTGGGGCGTCTGATCCCCTCCCCCTCCGTCTGTCTCTGCCCGCCGTCACGACGTACGACGTCGTCTCGCTCGTGCCCAATTGTTCTACCGCGCAAGGAGTTTCCGTGCTCGACGCCGCATTCTTCCGACAGTGGCTGACCTCGACCGCCGCGCTCGTCGACCGGGAGGCGGAGCGGCTCACCGAGCTGGACTCGCCGATCGGTGACGCCGACCACGGCAGCAATCTGCAGCGTGGCTTCGCCGCCGTGGCGGGCGTGCTGGAGAAGGAAGCGCCTGCTACGCCGGGGGCCGTACTCACCCTGGCCGGGCGGCAGTTGATCTCCACCGTGGGGGGTGCGTCGGGGCCGCTGTACGGGACGTTGCTCCGGCGTACCGGCAAGGCCCTCGGTGACGCCACCGAAGTCGGTCAGCAGGAGTTCGCCGACGCACTGCGCACGGGCGTCGACGCGGTCAGCGCCCTCGGTGGCGCCGTGCCCGGCGACAAGACCATGCTGGACGCCCTCGTCCCCGCGGTCGACGCGCTCGGGGGTTCGTTCGGTGCGGCGCGTGACGCCGCGAACGAAGGTGCCCTCGCCACGATTCCCCTGCAAGCGCGCAAGGGGCGGGCCAGCTATCTGGGCGAGCGCAGCATCGGGCATCAGGATCCCGGCGCGACCTCGTCGGCTCTCCTCTTCGACGCGCTAGTCCAGACCGCAGAGGCACGGACCGGGGACGCACCGACCGGGGATGCCCAGACTCCGGAGGCCGGTCGTGAGTGACGAGAAGCTGGTCGGCATCGTCCTCGTCTCGCACAGCGGGCCCGTCGCCGAAGCCGTAGCCGCGCTGGCCAGAGGACTCGCGGGCGGCGGGGAGACCGCGCCCGTGGCCCCCGCCGGCGGCACCGATGACGGCGGCCTCGGCACCAGCTCGGACCTCATCGCGGCGGCTGCCGCGCAGGTGGACCGCGGCATGGGTGTCGTGATCCTCACCGATCTGGGCAGCGCGGTCCTCACCGTGAAGGCGCTGCTCGCCGAGGGCGACGAGCTCCCGGACGGCGCCCGCCTGGTGGACGCCCCGTTCGTGGAGGGCGCGGTCGCGGCCCTGGTGACCGCCTCGACGGGCGCCGATCTCGACGCGGTGGAGGCCGCGGCAGTGGAGGCGTACTCCTACCGGAAGGTGTGAAGCCAGACGGTCAGTTCTGGCGGAGGAACTGCCGGGCCAGCGCGTCGCCACGGGCGACCGCGGCCCGGTGGCTCTCGATGGGCGATGCCGCGGGGCCCTTGAAGACGACATAGGTGACACCGTCGTCGGTGCCACCCGTTCTGGGATCGGCGCGGATGCCGAGCGCCTTCGCGGCCGCGTACGACGCCTCACCGATGAGGTCGGTCGGGCCGGTGTCGCCGACGACGGCGTACAGGACCTTGTCCCGGTGGATCACAGCGGCGACCGAGCCGGCCTTGATGCCGTGTGCCGCGTGGTTCCATCGGCGGCTCGCGCCCGGCACGACGATGTACGGGAGCCGCTCCGCGCTCAGCTCGCGGCCGTCGGACTGCTGGAACGCGGTGGCGTGGAAGAACAGCGGGTCCGTGCGGCGGTTGCAGGCCTTGCTCACCTGGCCGTCGCAGTCGATGTCCATGTCCGCCTTCCAGAGGACGGCTCCGCGCTTGCCGCAGACGGGGATGTTCGCGCGGGCCCCGTCGTCGGTGCGGTACTTGCCGCGGGAGATCTGCCGGCAGGAACCGGCCTTGGCGAGGAGGTCGGCGGCGCGCACCGAACCCTCCATCGATGACCGGGACCATCCTTCGCGCGCGGCCGGACTCCCCTTCGCCATCAGCGATTCGGGGTGTGCCTCACGCAGCTGAGGGAGCGCCACTGCGGGCAGTGTCACGGGGGCGAGCAGGGCGGCTCCGGCTGTCACGGCGAGCGCCGCCGTTCTGGTACGCACGAGAAAAGGCCTTCCCCAGGGAGGAACTGACGGACAGACATCCCAATCTGTCCCGGCTCGTACGCCCCGGCCACCGCTCGGGGTCCGGACGGTGCACACCCCCCTCTTGATGTGCACCCGACACCCGTGTCAAATAGGTCCGGACCAATGCCGCCCGAGTGGAAGGCACGACCGTGCGACGGACCCCCCACGCCCTCCTGGCCGTCACCGCCGCCGCCTGCACCCTCACCGCCTGCGCCTGGAGCGGCGGCCAGGACGCGAAGGATGTGCAGCCCCCGGCCGCCCCCAGAGGCGTCACCGTCCAAGCGGGCAGCGCCACCACCGCCCACGTCATGTGGAACCAGGCCACGGACGACACCGGAGTCACCGGATACGACGTGTACCGGGGCGCCGCCAAGGTCGAGCACCTGCCGGGTGACAAGCACATGGTGGACGTCGTCGGCCTGAAGCCGTCCACGGCCTACACCTTCACCGTCAAGGCGCGCGACGCCGAGGGGAACGTCAGCCCGGCGAGTAAGAAGCTGACGGTGACCACGCCCGCCGCGACCGCCGCGGACCGCAAGCCGCCGTCCCGCCCCGGAAAGCCGAGCGGCAGCGCCGAGGGGAGCCGGGCGGCGACGCTGTCCTGGGGTGCGTCGTCGGACGACCAGGGCGTGGCCTCGTACGAGATCTACCAGGGCACCTCGAAGATCCACAGCGTGGCCGGGAGCGAGCGCCGGACCCTCGTCACGGGGTTGCGGCCGGGCACCGCCTATCGCTTCACCGTCAAGGCGCTCGACGCGGCCGACAACGCGTCGCCCGCGAGCCGCGCCGTCCGCATCACCACGGTGGCAGGCCGGGACGACGGGCGCGGCACGGCACCGACGGACTTCCGCGCGCGGACCCACCACGCCGACGGGGCGTACTACATCGACCTGGCGTGGACGCCTCCGCACACCGGCGGCGCGGTGTCGGAGTACCAGATCCACCTCGACGGCAGGACCGCCACCTCGCTGGTGTTCGGCGGTACGGCGCCCCGGAAGAAGGCCACGCACAGCTTCTATGTGGGCAAGAAGCCCGGCGACACACACCGCGTGAAGCTGCGTGCCAAGCTTCCTGACGGGACGTGGGGCGGCTACTCCCGCGAACGGAAGGTCACCACCGGCTGACTCCCATGACGCCGGGTCAGGTGTCGGCCGTACGAAGGATTCCGTCACCTGCCCGGTGGCTGTCCACATGCGGCTTCGGCGAATGGCACGTTGGCTCGTCGTCAGGTAGCACGGGCGCTCCCCGACCCCCGGCGGCGCATGGGATGTACCGCCTCCCGTGTCACCGGAGGGCAGACTCATGCGTACTACTCGGATATTCGTCCGCTCCGGCCTGACCATCGCCGCCGCGGCTGCGCTTCCGCTGGCACTGACAGCTCCGGCGTCCGCGGGTGGCGGCATCACGGTGACCGCCACCGGATCGACCGTCACGGCCACCACGACGGCCTGCCCCAACGGAGGCAATGCCGCGCTGATGAGCGACGGCAATGCCAGCTTCGCCCAGGGGCGGCAAGTGCCGCTGACCGGCGGCAGCGCCTCCTGGCAGAACGTCAGTACCGGCGTCCATACGGTGGCGGTGGTCTGCCAGGACGGCTCGTCCGCCGGTTCCCGGACCGTCACCGTCGGCGCCCCGTCGACCATCTCATCGACGTCCGCGCCCGCGCGGGGTGTCCAAGGTGGTCTCGGGGGCGGCAGCGAGGATCGGGGCACTCAGACCCTCGTCGCGGGCGGGGCCCTCGTGGCCTTGGCCGCGGGCGGTGGCGGTGCCTGGTACCTGCGTCGCCGCAACGTGCGGCACCGGCTCTGATCCAGGGCCGATCACGAAGAGAGCGGCTGCCGCCGGCCTGACACGAGTCGGGACCGGCGGCAGCCGTCGTTCACGGGCCCCTCCGTCAGCGGGCGTCCGGCGCCCCGAGCTCCTCAAGCGTCCGCTCCAGCCACTGCGTCCAGAACGTCTCCAGATCGATCCCGGCCCGCAGCACCACATGCCGCAGCCGGTCCTCCACCGCGTCCTTGCCCGGCGGGAAGTCCCGCTTCTCGATCTCCTCATACTCCGCCAACTGCTGCCGGTGCAGGGCGAGATGGCGGCGCAGATCCGCCTCGATGCCGTCCGTGCCGACGACCGCCGCCGCCCGCAGGCGCAGCAGTAGCGTGTCCCGCAGCGGCTTGGGGTCCTGGCTCGCGGCCGTCCAGCGGGCCAGCTCTGCGCGGCCCGCGGGCAGGACCTCGTACTCCTTCTTCTGCCCGCGGGTCGCCTGCTGCCGCTCAAGCGCGCGGATGGCCCCGTCCCGCTCCAGTTTGCCCAGCTCCCGGTAGATCTGCTGGTGCGTCGCCGACCAGAAGTAGCCGATCGACTTGTCGAACCTGCGGGTCAGTTCGAGCCCCGACGAAGGCTTCTCCAGGAGGGCGGTGAGGATCGCGTGCGGGAGTGACATGGCGGCCATCCTAAGTACGGCCGCCCGGAACGGGCGGCGCCCACCTCACAGTGCCGCGGCCAGCTCCGTGCCCTGTTTGATGGCACGCTTGGCGTCCAGCTCGGCCGCCACGTCGGCGCCCCCGATGAGGTGCGCGCTGTGCCCGCCGGCAAGCAGCTCCTCGTACAGGTCGCGGCGCGGGTCCTGGCCGGAGCAGAGGACGACCGTGTCGACGGGGATGACCGTGGACCGGCCGTCGACCGTGACATGCAGGCCCGCGTCGTCGATCAGGTCGTAGCTCGCGCCCGCGACCATCGTGACGCCGCGATGGCGCAGCTCGGTGCGGTGGATCCAGCCCGTGGTCTTGCCGAGGCCCTGGCCGACTTTGGACGTCTTGCGCTGCAGGAGGTGCACGGAGCGCGGCGGGGCCGGTCGGTCGGGCGTGGTCAGGCCGCCGCGGTCCTTGTAGTCCATGTCGACTCCCCACTGACGGAAGTACGTCGCCGGGTCGAGGCTCGCCTTGTCGCCGCTGTCGGTGAGGTACTCGGCGACGTCGAAGCCGATGCCGCCCGCGCCGATGATGGCGACGCGCTCCCCCACGGGCGCGCTGTCGCGCAGCACGTCGAGGTAGCCGACCACGCTGGGGTGGTCGATGCCGGGGATCTCGGGGGTGCGGGGCGTGACTCCGGTGGCGACGACCACTTCGTCGTACGTGGCCTTCGCCAGCCCCTCCGCGGTGGCGCGGGTGTTCAACTGGACGTCCACGCCGTGCAGTTCGAGCTGGGTGCGGTAGTAGCGCAGTGTCTCGTCGAACTCTTCCTTGCCCGGGATCTTGCGGGCCACGTTGAGCTGGCCGCCGATCTCGGACGCCGCGTCGATGAGCGTGACGTCGTGGCCGCGCTCGGCGGCCGACACCGCGAAGGCGAGTCCGGCCGGGCCCGCGCCGACGACGGCGACGCGCTTCTTGGTGCGGGTCGGCGCGAGGACGAGCTCCGTCTCGTGGCAGGCGCGCGGGTTCACCAGGCAGGAGGTGATCTTCAGGTTGAAGGTGTGGTCGAGGCAGGCCTGGTTGCAGCCGATGCAGGTGTTGATGGCGTCGGACTGCTCGGCCTGCGCCTTGGCGACGAAGTCCGGGTCGGCGAGCAGCGGCCGTGCAAGGGACACCATGTCGGCGGCACCGTCGGCGAGCAACTGCTCGGCGATCTCAGGGGTGTTGATGCGGTTGGTGGTGACGAGGGGGACGGAGACCTCGCCCATGACCTTCTTGGTGGCGAAGGCGTACGCGCCGCGTGGCACCGACGTCGCGATGGTGGGGATGCGCGCCTCGTGCCAGCCGATGCCGGTGTTGATGATCGTGGCACCGGCGGCCTCGATCTCCTTGGCCAGGTGGACGACCTCTTCGAGGGTCGAGCCGCCGGGGATCAGGTCCAGCATGGAGAGCCGGTAGATGATGATGAAGTCCGCGCCGACGCGCTCGCGTATGCGCCGGACGATCTCGACGGGGAAGCGGATGCGGTTCTCGTAGGAGCCGCCCCAGCGGTCGTCGCGCTGGTTGGTGGGAGCCGCGATGAACTCGTTGATCAAGTAGCCCTCGGAGCCCATGACTTCGACTCCGTCGTAGCCCGCGAGCTTGGCGAGCTCGGCGGCACGCACGAAGTCCTCGATGGTCTGCTCGACCTCGTCGTCCTCGAGAGCTCGGGGGACGAAGGGGCTGATCGGCGCCTTGATCGCGCTCGGCGCGACGAGGCCCTCGTGGTAGGCGTAACGCCCGAAGTGCAGGATCTGCATGGCGATCTTGCCACCGGCGGCGTGCACCGCCGCCGTGACGCCCGCGTGCTTCTCGGCCTCCGCCTCGGTGGTGAGCTTGGCGCCACCGTCCCAGGGGCGGCCGAGCTCGTTCGGGGCGATGCCACCGGTGACGATGAGGCCTACACCGCCGCGCGCACGGGTCGCGTAGAACTCGGCCATCCGCTCGAAACCGTTCGGCGCCTCTTCCAGGCCCACGTGCATGGATCCCATGAGGACCCGGTTGGGCAGGGTGGTGAAGCCGAGGTCCAGCGGGTTCAGCAGGTTCGGGTAGCGGCTCATGCGGGCCCTCCGTACGCGGTGTGTCGTCGGGACATTTCTAGAGGACGCCCGCGCATTGTGCAACTAGTTGCATAACGATGTGTCGGGCACCACCTCGGACTCCACCTCGGCACATCGCACCGTGTGCGCAGGGTCGCGGGCTCCAGCTCCTGGCCGTGACACCCGCATGAGCGCCACGTCCGAATCCCGCCAGCCGTGCGCCCCCGCACCCCGCAGACTTGAGGGCGTCACCTGGGAAAAGTGGGAAAAGGGAGCATCTGATGAGCAAGGTCAAGGCCAAGGCCGTCTACACGACCGTCGACAGCCCGCTGGGCGAGCTGCTGCTGGTCGGTGAGGAGTCGGCCACCGCGCACGGCGGCACCGCGCTCGCCTCGCTGTCCACGCCGGAACAGAAGGGCGGCGCCGTCGTCCAGGACGGCTGGGTGCGCGACGACGAGGCCTTCGCCGTGATCGCCGCGCAGCTGCGCGCGTACTTCGACGGGACGCGTCAGCACTTCGACATCGAGTACGTGAGCGGCGTCGGCACCGACTTCCAGCAGCGGGTCTGGCACGCCCTCGACACTCTCCCGTACGGCACGACGACGACGTACGGGAAGCTCGCCGAGCAGCTCGGCCTCTCGCGCGCCGCGGTCCGCGCCCTGGGCACGGCGATCGGGCGCAACCCCCTGCTCGTCGTCCGCCCCTGCCACCGGGTCATCGGCGCCGACGGCTCGCTGACCGGCTACGCCGGCGGCCTTGAGCGCAAGCAGCGGCTTCTCGACCTGGAGTCGACGATCTAGCGTCGGTGGCCCAGGCGCTCCGAGAGGTCGCCCGCGCCCTTGGCGGCAAGCTCGGCGAGTTCGATCTCGCGCTGCTCCGTCCAGCGGATCATCGGCACGGAGATGGAGAGCGCCGCGACGACGCGGCCGCTGCTGTCGCGCACCGGAGCTGCCACACAGCTCACGTCCGGGTTGGACTCGCGATGCTCGGCCGCGATCCCGCGCTCCCGGACGTCGGCGAGCGCGGCGAGCAGCTCGGCCGGCTTCGTGATGCTGTTCTCGGTCATCGCCACAAGATCCCGTCCCCCCAGGCGCGCCTCGAGCTCGGCCGGAGCCAGCGACGCGAGCAGCATCTTGCCGACCGAGGTGCAGTGGGCCGGGAGTTTGCGGCCCGCGGCGGAGACCATGCGGACGGCGTGCGTGGAGTCCACCTTGGCGATGTAGATGACGTCCGTGTCCTCAAGGACCGCCACATGGACGGTCTCGTCGCAGGTCTCCGCGACCTCCCGTGCCACCTGCTGGCCCTCGGCGGCCAGGTCGAGCTGTTCGGCGTACCTGCTGCCGAGCTGGTAGGCACGTACGCCGAGGCGGTAGCGGCCCGTCTGGTCCGGAATCTGGACAAGGTACGAGCGGGCGGCAAGGGTGGTGAGCAGTTCGTGCACGGTGGTGCGGGGCAGCTGGAGTCTGCGGGTGACGTCGGGGGCGGACAGTGTCCCGTCGCCCTCCAGGAACAGCTCCAGTATGTCCAGCGCTCGCGTCACCGCAGGTACCAGTCGTCCCATGGTCGGCCTCCCACCCCGTGCGTCCGAAACGCTTCGGAAACTGCGTCCGAAACTTCGGTCAACGATCGATATGACGAACACAGGCTAGACACAGCTACGTTCGGTGCGCAACGGCCCCGGGTCATCCGAAGGCCCAAGACCATTTCGTGAGACCCATTGACACCCCACCGCCTGCGTGATTACCGTCACGCCAACATTTCGAACGTGTGACGAAATACCGAACAACCAAGGGGCAACTGCCTTGCGTATTACGGGAATCAGCACGCACGTGGTGGGGACGCCCTGGCGCAATCTCACCTACGTCCAGGTCCACACCGACGAAGGCCTCACCGGCGTCGGCGAGACCCGCATGCTCGGCCGCACCGACGCACTCCTCGGCTACCTCCAGGAGGCGGCGGCCAACCACATTGTGGGGTCCGACCCGTTCGCGGTCGAGGATCTCGTGCGGAGGATGAAGTACGGCGACTACGGCCGGGCCGGCGAGATCGTCATGTCGGGCATCGCCTGCGTGGAGATGGCCTGCTGGGACATCAAGGGCAAGGCCCTCGGCGTGCCCGTCTGGCAGCTGCTCGGGGGGAAGGTGACCGACAAGGTCAAGGCGTACGCGAACGGCTGGTACACCACCGAGCGCACCCCGGAGGCGTACCACAAGGCCGCGCAGGCCGTCGTCGAGCGGGGCTACCGCGCCCTGAAGATAGACCCGTTCGGCACAGGTCACTTCGAGCTCGACCAGGCGGGCACGTCGTACGCGGTCTCGCTCATCGAGGCCGTCCGGGACGCGATCGGGCCCGACGCCGAGCTGATGCTGGAGATGCACGGCCGGTTCAGCCCGTCCACCGCGGTGCGGCTGGCGAAGGAACTCGCGCCGTTCAAGCCTGCCTGGCTCGAGGAGCCGGTGCCGCCGGAGAACCTCAAGGCGCTCGAAAAGGTTGCCGCCAAGGTGGACATGCCCATCGCCACCGGTGAGCGCATCCACGACCGGATCGAGTTCCGCGAGCTCTTCGAGTCCCAGGCCGCCGACATCATCCAGCCGGACCTCGGCCACATCGGCGGCATCCTGGAGACCCGCAAGCTGGCGGCGACCGCGGAGACGCACTACACGCTCATCGCGCCGCACAATGTCGGCGGCTCGGTGCTCACCGCGGCCTCGCTCCAACTCGCCGCCTGCACGCCCAACTTCAAGATCCTGGAGCACTTCAACGACTTCGCGGACGCGGAGATCAAGAAGGTGGTCAAGGGAGCGCCCCAGGTGGATCCCGAGACAGGCTGCTTCGAGGTGTCCCACGCGCCCGGCCTCGGCGTCGAGCTCGACACGGACGCGGCGGCCGAGTTCCCGCAGCAGCAGGCGCGGTTCGACCTGTGGGCCGAGGGCTGGGAGAAGCGCGCCCCCAAGGCGGCCGGGAAGTGAGCAGCGACTCGTCCTCGCGCGCGATCGTCGTCGACCGTCCCGGCTCGCACCGGCTCACCGTCGGGGCACGGCCCGAGGCGGGGCCCGACGAGGTCCTGGTCCGGGTGTCCGCCGCCGGGATCTGTATGAGCGACCGCGAGGTGTACGACGGTCACCGGGACGCCGCTTATGTGCGCTACCCGGTGACTCCCGGGCACGAGTGGTCGGGCACGGTCGAGGCCACCGGGGACGGTGTCGACCCGGCGCTCACCGGGCGGAAGGTCGTCGCCGAGGGGTTCCGCGCCTGCGGGACCTGCGAGCAGTGCCGGTGCGGGGAGACGAGCCTGTGCGGCGGCGGGTACGCGGAGACCGGGTTCACCGAGCCCGGCGCCTTCGCCGACCATGTGGCCGTCCCTGCCCGCCTCTTGCACCTCCTGCGCCCGGACGCGGACCTCGCGGCCGCCGCCCTCATCGAACCCGCCGCGGTCATCGCGGGCGCGGTGCGGACGGGGCGGCCGAGCCCCGGCGAGCGGATCGCGGTGGTCGGCGCGGGCACCCTCGGGATGCTCGCGGTGCAGCTGCTCGCCGCCTCGTCGCCCGGTGAGCTCGTCGTGATCGACCCACGGACCGAACGCGGCGGGCAGGCCCTCGAGTTCGGGGCGAGCGAGAGCCTGACGCCCGCCGACGCGGAGGCGTACCACGGCCGTTTCGACCTGGTCGTGGAGACCGCGGGGGCGCCGGGCACGGCCGCTTCCTCGTGTCTGCTTGCACGAAGGGGCGGCCGGGTGGTGCTCACCGGCATGTTCACTCCCGGCGCCGTCGGCATCGATCCGGTGCATCTCTCGCTGAGCCAGCTGGAGGTGCGCAGCGTCTTCGGCGCGCCGTCATCCGCCTGGTCGTACGCGGTCCGGGCGTTCGGGCTCGGGCTCATCGACCCGGCACCGCTCATCACGCACGAATTCCCCCTGGAGCGCTTCGGCGAGGCTCTCGCGCTGGTCGGCGGCGGTGACCCGAAGACCGGGAAGGTGCTGCTTCGTCCTTGAGATGGACCCGAGATGCCCCCGAGACGTACGGCGGTACGTGGTGACCATCGCCCGCACACCCCTCGTACCGCCGTACACCCACTGAACCGACCGGCGTACGAAATACCGAACACGGCCCGACCGAACACGGCCCGACCGAACACAGCCCATGGGAGCCCCGTGACCAGCCCGTCAGAACCTCGCCGCCCCGGCGTCGACGCCCTCGCCCGCATCGGGCACCCCGTGCCCGCCATCGATCCGGCCGACGCGTCACCGCACACGTTCCCCGACGGCGGCACCTGGCGCACCGAGATTCCTTCCGTGGAGGGACCTGAGGCGCTCGCCGTCGTACTCAAGGAGAGCTCGCGGCTCGATGTGCCGATCCACCGGATCAGCCAGGGCAGCGGCATCTGGATGCTCACCGACGACGAGATCACCGAGATGGTGGAGGCCTGCGCCGAACGGGACATCGAGCTCTGCCTCTTCACCGGGCCGCGCGGCACCTGGGACATCGGCGCCGCGACCCGCACCGACTCCGGCGGCGGCGGCCTTCGCTCGCGCGGCCATGACGCGCTCGCCGGATGCGTCGAGGACGCCGTGCGCGCCACCGAGTTGGGGGTGCGCTGCCTGCTCGTCGCCGACGAGGGCGTGCTGTGGACACTGCACCGGCTGCGGGTGGCCGGCGTGCTGCCCGCCGACACCACGTTCAAGGTGTCGGCGCTCATCGGCCCGGTCAACTCGGCCTCGTACGCGGTCTACGAGCGGCTCGGCGCCGACTCGCTCAACATCCCCTCCGACCTCACCCTGGACCACCTCACAGAGATCCGCCGGGCGAGCCGCGCCCCGATGGACCTGTACGTCGAGGCGCCCGACGACCTCGGCGGCTACGTCCGGATGTACGAGGCGGCCGAGCTGATCCGGCGCGGCGCCCCGCTCTACCTCAAGTTCGGCCTGAGCAAGTCCCCAGGCATCTATCCCTACGGTGCCCATCTGCGCGACCAGACCCTGGACACCGCTCGCGAGCGGGTGCGCCGCGGCCGTCTCGCCCTCGACCTGCTCGCCCGGCACGGAGCGGACGGCGGGATGTCGCCGCTCGGCTCCCGCCTGCCGGGTGAACTCCAGCGCTTCCCCGTCCCGGAAGGGGACTGACCCATGAGCACCCGCATATCCATATCCAGAAAAGTACGTCTCACCGCCGCCGTGGCCACCGTCGTGCTGCTCGGCTCGCTGACCGCCTGTGGCCAGGAGGCCAAGGGCGGCAGCCGCTACCAGCCGGACGAGGGCAAGGGCAGCACCATCGGCCTCGCGATGCCCACCAAGGCCTCCGAGCGGTGGATAGCCGACGGCAACAACATGGCCAAGCAGTTCAAGAAGGCCGGATACAAAACCGATCTGCAGTACGGCGACAACAAGGTCGAGAACCAGATCGCCCAGCTGGAGAACATGATCACCAAGGGGCGCAGCCTCCTGGTGGTGGCCGCGATCGACGGTTCCGCGCTGTCCGAGGTCCTGCAGCGCGCGGCCGACGCGGGCATCCCCGTGATCTCGTACGACCGCCTCATCCTCGGCACCGAGAACGTCGACTACTACGCGTCGTTCGACAACGAGCGCGTCGGCCGCCTGCAAGCCCAGTACATCGTCAAGAAGCTGAAGCTGGGCAAGCCCGAGAAGGGCGGCGACACGAAGAACATCGAGCTGTTCGCGGGTTCGCCGAACGACAACAACACGAAGTACTTCTGGAACGGCGCCATGAAGGTGCTCGAGCCGTATTTCAAGAGCGGTCAGCTGACGGTCCGTAGCAAGCAGACGAAGATGAACCAGGCCACCACTCTGGACTGGGACGGCGGCACCGCGCAGAAGCGCATGGACGACCTGATCAGCAAGAACTACGGTTCCGCGAAGGTCGACGCGGTCCTTTCGCCGTACGACGGGATCTCGATCGGGATCATCTCCGCGCTGAAGAGCGCCGGTTACGGTTCCAAGAGCGATCCTCTGCCGGTGATCACGGGGCAGGACGCGGAGCTCGCGTCGGTGAAGTCCATCATCCGCGGCGAGCAGACGCAGACGGTGTTCAAGGACACCCGCAAGCTGGCCGCTCAGGCGGTGTCCATGGGCGACGCGGTCCTGAACGACAAGAAGCCGAAGGTCAACAACACCAAGGACTACAACAACGGCAAGAAGACCGTGCCGTCCTTCCTCCTCGACCCGGTCAGCGTCGACAAGTCCAACACCCAACTCCTGGTCGACGAGGGTTACTTCAACGCTGGGCAGCTCAAGTGAGCGCGCCCATACTGGAGATGCGCGGCATCACCAAGACGTTCCCCGGCGTCAAGGCGCTCTCCGATGTGAATCTGACCGTGGGCCCCGGGGAGATCCACGCGATCTGCGGCGAGAACGGCGCGGGCAAGTCGACGCTGATGAAGGTCCTCAGCGGCGTTCACGAGCACGGCAGTTACGACGGCGAGATCCACTTCGAGGGCGAGCGAATGGCCTTCAAGGACATCCGCGCCAGCGAGAAGCACGGCATCGTGATCATCCATCAGGAGCTGGCGCTCGTCCCGTATCTGTCCATCGCCGAGAACATCTTCCTGGGCAACGAACAGAGCAGCCGTGGCTTCATCGACTGGAACGACACGCTGCGCAGAGCGAGCGCGCTGCTCAAGCGGGTCGGTCTGAGCGAGAAGCCGCAGACTCCGGTGGCCGACATCGGCGTGGGCAAGCAGCAGCTCGTGGAGATCGCCAAGGCTCTGTCGAAGGAGGTGAAGCTGCTCATCCTGGACGAGCCGACGGCCGCCCTCAACGACGGGGACAGCGCCAAGCTCCTCGACCTCATCCTGGAGCTGCGCGATCAGGGCATCGCCTGCATCATCATCTCGCACAAGCTGAACGAGATCCGGGCCATCACCGACTCGGTGACGATCCTGCGCGACGGGCAGACCATCGAAACCCTGACGGTCCGTGAAACCCCGCAGTCCGAACCGCAGGTGGCGGAGGACCGCATCATCCGCGGCATGGTCGGCCGCGATCTCGACCACCGCTTCCCCGACCGCACGACCTATGAGGGCGAGGACGCGGGGTCACTCGCGTTGTCCGTGCAGGGCTGGACGGTGCGGCACCCGGTCGACCACCAGCGCAAGGTCGTCGACGACGTGTCGCTGACCGTGCGGCGCGGCGAGATCGTCGGCATCGCGGGCCTGATGGGCGCGGGGCGCACGGAGCTCGCGATGTCCGTCTTCGGGCGTTCGTACGGTCAGTACGTATCCGGCACGGTGGCCGTCGGCGGGCGCGAGGTGATGACGAAGACCGTGCCCGCGGCGGTCGACGCCGGGATCGCGTACGTCACCGAGGACCGCAAGCAGTACGGCCTGAACCTCATCGACAACATCAACCGCAACATCTCGCTGGCCTCGCTGCCGGGGATGCGGCGCAAGGACGGCTTCGTCGACGAGCACCAGGAACGCTCCGTCTCCGAGCGCTACCGCAAGTCGATGAACATCAAGGCCCCCACCGTCTTCGAGCAGGTGGGGCGGCTCTCCGGCGGCAATCAGCAGAAGGTCGTCCTGAGCAAGTGGATCCACGCCGATCCCGAGGTCCTGATCCTCGACGAGCCGACGCGCGGCATCGACATCGGCGCCAAGTCCGAGATCTACACCGTCATCGACAAGCTGGCGGCCTCGGGCAAGGCGGTGCTCTTCATCTCCTCCGAACTGCCCGAGCTGCTCGGGATGTGCGACCGGATCTACACGATGGCCGAAGGCAGGCTGACCGGCGAGGTCGACCGCGCGGACGCCACCCAGGAACTCCTGATGCGCCACATGACCAAGAACAGAAGCTGAGGCAGCCGCCATGACCACCACGACCACGCCACCACGTGACACCTCGTCCACGCCGTCCGCCAAGGAGTCAGCGCGTGATCTGCTCCTGCAGAGCGTGCGCTCCAACATGCGCCAGTACGGCATGCTCGTCGCCCTGGCCTTCATCGTCATCCTGTTCCAGATCTGGACCGACGGCACGCTGCTCCTGCCGAACAACGTGTCCAACCTGATCCAGCAGAACGGCTACATCCTCATCCTGGCCATCGGCATGATGATCGTCATCATCGCCGGTCATATCGACCTGTCCGTCGGCTCGTTGGTCGCCTTCGTCGGCGCCATGTCGGCGGTGATGATGGTCAAACATGACATGCCCTGGGTGCTCGCACTCGTCCTCTCGCTCCTCATCGGCGCGGTCGCGGGAGCGTGGCAGGGCTTCTTCATCGCGTACGTCGGCATCCCGTCGTTCATCGTGACCCTTGCCGGGATGCTGCTCTTCCGCGGTCTCACACAGATCGTCCTCGAGGGCCAGTCGCTCTCGCCGTTCCCCGAGGGCTTCCAGAACATCGCCAAGGGGTTCATCCCCGAGGTGGGCCCGTACACGCAGTACCACAACCCGACCCTTGTGCTCGGTCTGGTGACGGTCGTGTTCCTGCTCTTCCGCGAGTGGCGCAGCCGCAAGCAGCAGCTTGCGTACGACCTCGACGTGACGCCGACGGGCCTGTGGGTGGCCAAGCTGGTGGCGATCTCCGCCGCGGTCGTCGCCTTCACCCTGACCCTCGCGAGCTTCCACGGCGTACCCGTGGTGCTGCTCATCATGTGCGGCCTGCTCATCGCCCTCGGCTATGTGATGCGCAACGCGGTCGTCGGACGCCACGTCTACGCCCTCGGCGGCAACAAGGCGGCGGCGAAGCTGTCCGGCGTCAAGGACAAGCGCGTCACCTTCCTGATCTTCGTCAACATGGGCGTCCTTGCCGCCCTCGCGGGCTGTGTGTACGCGGCGCGCCTGAACGCGGGCACTCCGCAGGCGGGCCTGAACTTCGAACTCGAGGCGATTGCGGCCTCGTTCATCGGCGGCGCGTCGATGAGCGGCGGCGTCGGCACGGTGATGGGGGCCGTGATCGGCGGCCTGGTGCTCGGCGTCCTCAACAACGGCATGTCCCTGGTCAACATCGGCACCGACTACCAGCAGGTCATCAAGGGGCTGGTGCTGCTCGCGGCGGTCGGGTTCGACGTATGGAACAAGCGGAAGGTCGGCCGTTAGGCGACCGCGACCGCAGGAAGCACGGTGATCAAACCGCAGGCCGTGGGGGGCTGATCGCGCAGTTCCCCGCGCCCCTGCCGGGGTCCGACCCGTCCCAATCCACAACTGCCTTTGGAGCCGCAAATGGAAACGAGCAGACGTACCGTCCTGGCCTCCGCTGCCGCCGTCGGCCTCACCGCTGCCGGCACCGGCACCTCGTACGCGTCGCCGAGTCCCGGCAGGACGCCCACCAAGGAACTCTTCGGCAAGCTGGCCGACGGCACCAAGGTGTACCGCTGGTCCCTGGCCAACGGCGGCACCCGGATGAAGGTGCTTTCGTACGGCGGCATCGTGCAGTCCCTCGAACTACCCGACCGGCACGGCCGGTACACCAACGTCTCCCTCGGCTACGACACCATCGAGGCTTACGTCGCAGGAACCACGTTCTTCGGCGCGCTCATCGGCCGCTACGGCAACCGCATCGCCAAGGGCCGCTTCACCCTCGACGGCAAGACCCACCAGCTCTCCGTGAACGACGGCGAGAACAGCCTGCACGGCGGGGCCAAGGGCTTCAACACGCGAGTGTGGGACGTGGAGCCGTTCGCCGGCTCCACGGGCGTCGGCCTCGTCCTGCGATATGTGAGCGTCGACGGCGAGATGGGCTATCCCGGCACGCTTCGAGTGAAGGTGACGTACACCCTCACCGCACGTGGCGACTGGCGCATCGACTACGCGGCGACCACGGACAAGGCCACCGTGGTGAACCTGACGAACCACACGTACTACAACCTCGGGGGCGAGGGCAGCGGCGGCATCTACGACCACGAACTCACCCTGGCAGCGGCCCGGTTCACGCCCACGGACTCCGGTCTCATCCCGACGGGCGAACTGGCGAAGGTGGCGGGCACGCCCTTCGACTTCCGGCGCGCGAAGACGGTCGGCGAGGACATCCGTGTCTCGCACGAGCAGCTGGTGACCGCCAAGGGCTTCGACCACAACTGGGTCCTGGACAAGGGCATCACGAACCGCCCCGAGTCCTTCGCGACGCTGCGGGACCCGGATTCGGGGCGCACCCTGAGGATCGCCACGACCGAGCCGGGTGTGCAGTTCTACTCCGGGAACTTCCTGGACGGCACCCTCACCGGGCCTTCGCGGCGCACCTACCGGCAGGGCGACGGTCTGTGCCTGGAGACGCAGCACTTCCCGGACTCCCCCAACCAGCCGAAGTTCCCCTCGACGGTACTGCGGCCCGGCGAGACCTACCGGTCGAGCACGGTGCACAGCTTCTCGGCGCACTGAGCCGCGCCGTGGCCCTGAGAGGACACACCTTGCGCACCTCACGTACCTCGCGCATCTCGAAGCTCGGCTCCGGCACGGTCTCGGCCGCCAACAACTGGGACAGCGGTGTCGCGACCCCCGCCTTCCGGTCCAAGGACGCCACCACGGTGTACGGCGCCCGCCAGGTGAGCTGCGCCCTGCCATCGACAACGTTCCTGACGACCGGAAGCACCGCCATCGGCTCGACCATGGACTGACCATGGACTGAATGCCGATGGCATCATGCCTGGTCACCGGGGTTGCGCGAGGTTCACCGGGGGGTTCGGTTGGCGGCCGGGGACAGGGCAATGACAGGATGAGGACCATGACAATCAAGGCTTATTTCGACATCACCATCGACGGCCAGCCGGAAGGCCGCATCACGTTCAACCTCTTCGACGACGTCGTGCCGAAGACCGCGGAGAACTTCCGCGCGCTCGCCACCGGCGAGCAGGGCTTCGGTTACGCGGGCTCGAAGTTCCACCGCGTCATCCCGGGCTTCATGCTCCAGGGCGGCGACTTCACCGCCGGCAACGGCACGGGCGGCAAGAGCATCTACGGTCCCAAGTTCCCCGACGAGAACTTCCAGCTCAAGCACACCAAGGAGGGCCTGCTCTCGATGGCCAACGCGGGCCCGAACTCCAACGGCTCGCAGTTCTTCATCACCACGGCCGTCACGAGCTGGCTCGACGGCAAGCACGTGGTCTTCGGTGAGGTCGCGGACGCGGAGAGCCTGGCGCTCGTCAAGAAGATCGAGGGCTTCGGCTCGCAGTCCGGCGCCACCAAGGCCGAGGTCGCCATCTCTGCCTCCGGCGTCCTCTAGCACCTGGCATGAGCCCCCGCCGCACTGGGCGGGGGCTCACCCATGCCCGCTTCAGGCCTCCGCCTTCCGCCTTCCGCCGAGCCCGGTCACATACCGCAGACCGCCCAGGAGGTGGGCGCGGAAGTCCGGGTCCGCGTAGGCCTCGTCGGCGTGGCCGAGCGCCGTGTAGAACATCGGGCCGCCGCCGTGTTCGTGGCACCACACCATCGGGTGATCTGTACCCATTCCGCCCCCTTCGTACGAGGACTCGTCGGCGGATGCCAGGACCCGCACCGCACCGCGCGGTGATGCCCGGAAGTCGTACCACTCGTCGGTGAACTCCCAGGCGGCGGCGAGGTGTTCGGTGGCGGGGTGCGCGTGGTCCTCGACCGTCAGGCGGCCGTGCTGGTAGGCGGGGTGGCGGGCGAAGCGCGCGCCGACGAGCTCGCCGTAGTACGGCCAGTCGTACTCGGTGCAGGCGGCGGCGTGGACACCCATGAAACCGCCGCCCGCCGACCGGTGTGCCCGCAGCGCCGCCCGCCCGGCAGGGGTGAGGACGTCACCGCTGGTGGAGAGGAAGACGATCGCCGCATAGCCGGAGAGGTCCTGCTCGAAGGCGGCCGGATCCTCGGTCGCGACGGCGGAGCAGCCGCCCCCGGCGGCGAGCTCGCACAGGGCGGCGACTCCTGCCGGGATCGACGCGTGGCGGTAGGCGGTCGTCCGGCTGTAGATCAACAGGCGCGGGCTCATGGACCTGATCGTAGAAGCCATCCCCCGGGCCCGCCGGGCGGCACCTCACCCACCACTCAAGCCCCACCGGTTGAGCAAGCCCGCCCCCGCGTACGTATGAACGAGAGACACCACCTCCCCCACCCGGAGGCCTCCCATGGCAGACGCGGGCAACGTCACCGCCCTCTTCCGCGCGTCCACCGCGCACACTCCCTCGTACTCCGCGCTGAACAGGGCGGCGGCGGACAGCGGACGGCCGCTCGTCGACTTCTGCATCCCGTGCAATCCGTACTTCCCGACCCCTGAGATGTACGAGGAGCTCGGCGGGCGGCTGCGGGACATCCTCACCTACTACCCGAGCGGCGCGGACACCATCGCGGCCGAGCTCAGCGCCGTGCTCGGGCTCAATCCGCAGACGGTCGTCATGGGCAACGGATCGACCGAGCTCATCACCTGGATCGACCACCTGCTCGTGCGCGACGCGCTCGCCGTGCCCGTGCCGACGTTCGGGCGGTGGACCGATCAGCCCAGGGAGACGGGCAAGCGGGTCGACATGTTCCTGCTTCCGGAGGCTGACGGATTCGCGCTCGATCCGGCGGCGTACGTCGACTTCATCCGCGCCCGCGGCTCCCGCACGGCTGTCATCTGCAACCCCAACAACCCGGACGGAGGCCTGCTTCCGCGCCGTTCCGTACTCGCACTCCTCGACGCGTTGCAGGATCTCGACCTGGTCGTCGTCGACGAGTCGTTCCTCGAATTCGCCGACGCCGGACCGGAGTCGAGCGTCGCCGACGAGGCGGTTCTGCGCCCCAATGTCATCGTGCTGCGCAGCCTCGGCAAGAACTTCGGGCTGCACGGTGTGCGCTTCGGCTATCTCGTCGCCAATCCCGGCCTGGCTGGCAAGGTACGTGCCGCGCTGCCGAAGTGGAACCTCAACTCCTTCGCGGAGACAGTGGTGTTCATGCTGAAGCAGCACCGCCACGCCTATGAACTGAGCCTGCGTCAGGTGCGGCACGACCGACAGGAGATGATCTGGCACCTCGGCCGGCTCCCCGGCCTGGCCAGCTATCCCTCGCAGGGCAACTTCGTGTACGTGCGGCTGCCCGACGGCGTCGACGGCACTTCCCTGCGGGACCGGCTCCTCACGGAGCACGGCATCCTCGTCCGCGAGTGCGGCAACAAGATCGGCAGCTCCAGCAGGTTCGTACGGCTCGTGGTCCGTCCCGCGACCGACGTACAGCGCCTGGTGAGCGGCCTCGAACAAGTGCTGTACGCGGACCGGGGCGGCACGGGGCTGCTGCCGGTCCCCTACGGCTCGGGCAACCCCGCGGTGGACCGCCTTGTGATGCGGGCCTGACATGCGAAAGCAGCCGGGTTCGACGTTCGTGATTTCGAACGTCATCTGATACTCCGAACGTCGAAACGGTAAGGGGGTGTTGAGGCAAGGTCAACGGCTGCGCCGAGATACGCCTGCGGGCTGCCGCTCAGCGCGTCGGTGAGCTCCTGTTCAGCCCGTCGGTGAGCTCCCGCTCAGCCCGTCCGCGAACCCCTGGTCCGCCCGCCCGAGCGCCTCCCCGCACGCCTTGATGTACGCGCTCACCAGCGGGCGGCTGCCGTCGCCCGTACGCCAGGCCAGGACGAACCGGCTCGGCGTGATGCCGCGGACCGCGCGCGTGACGACGCCGCCCAGTGTGATCAGGGGTGCGTTGCCCGCGGCCACCAGGCAGACGCCACGGCCGTCCACCAGCGCCTCGTACGTCTCGTCGGTGCTCGCGATCTCCGCACCGATGCGCGGCGGACGGTGACCCGCGCGGGCGTCCAGGGCAAGCCAGTAGTCCCGCAGCGCGCCCGCGCTCTCCGGCAGGGCGAGGAAGGGTTCGTCGATGAGATCCGCGAAGTCGACCTCGTCCAGGGCCGCGAGGCGGTGCCCCTCGGGCAGGGCGACATGACGCGCCTCCTCGGCGACCACCACCCACTCGTAGCGCTCCAGGTCGGGAAGCGGCAGCCAGATGAAGGCCACGTCCGCCGTGCCGTCCGCGAGTCCTGCGCTAGCGTCCTCCCAACTCACCTGCCGCAGCCGGATCGTGGCGGCCGGATGCGCCTCGCCGAAGCGGGACCGTACCGCCGGAAGCAGTCCGCCACGAGCCGGTCGCGTACTCATGCCCACAGCGAGCGTGGACCGCTCCTCGGTCTTCACGCGCTCCACCGACTCCACCCCCGCCTGCCAGCCGGAGATGACCTGTCGGGCGTACGGCAGGAGCACCCCACCCACGGCGGTGAGCCGCACGCCGCGGTGGTCCCGGACGAAAAGATCCGCGCCCAGCTGCCGTTCCAGCGCCCGTATCTGCTTGCTCAGCGCGGGCTGCGAGACGAAGAGCCGCTCGGCCGCCCGCGTGAAGTGCAACTCCTCTGCCACCGCGACGAAGTAGCGAAGATCCCTGCTGTGTACGTCCCTGCCGTGTAGGTCCATAACCATCAGCTATCACGTCAGGTCTTGGACGGGCCACCCGATTCGGCCGCAGGCTGATCCACATAGCCGGGAGCGGATGAACCGGCCCACACCTCAAGGGAGTTCGTGATGACGAAGGTATGGCTCGTGACGGGCGCGACCAGCGGCTTCGGCCGGGCGATCACCGAGGCGGCCGTCGCCGCGGGCGGCGTGGTCGTGGCCACCGCACGCGACGCCGCGTCCCTGGACGACCTGGTCGCCGCCCACCCCGACCAGGTAGAGGCGCTCACCCTGGACGTGACCGACACGGCTGGCATCGATGCCGCCGTGTGTGACATCACCGACCGGCACGGCCGCATCGACGTCCTGGTGAACAACGCGGGCCGCAGCCACGTAGGCGCCCTGGAGGAGGACTCGGACGCCGACCTGCGCGCCTTGTTCGACGTGCACGTCTTCGGCCCGGCCTCGCTGACCCGCGCCGTCCTTCCGCACATGCGGGCACGGCGCTCGGGAGCGATCGTGCAGATGAGCAGCATGGGCGGGCAGCTGTCCTTCGCGGGGTTCTCGGCGTACAGCGGCACGAAGTTCGCCCTTGAGGGGATGTCTGAGGCGCTGGCCCAGGAGGTGGGGCCGCTCGGCATCAAGGTCCTGGTGGTGGAGCCCGGCGCGTTCCGGACGAGCCTGTTCGGCAACACCAGCGCCGGCTCCGTCGAGATCCCGGACTACGCGGAGACGGCGGGCGTCACCCGCACGATGGTCGCGGGCGGCGACGGCGACCAGCCCGGCGACCCGGCGAAGGCCGCCACCGCGATCATCACCGCGCTCGACGCCGACGACACCCCGCTGCGGCTTCCGCTGGGTGACGACGCGGTGGACGCGGTCGTCGGCCACCTCGACGCGGTCCGCGCGGAGATCGGAACGTGGGAGAAGGTGACGCGGGCGACGGCCTTCGACGCCTGAGGCTTTGAGAGCTCTCAGAGCTGCTGAGTGACTCCTGATGCGGTGTCAGCGGTTGCGCTTGACCGCCCGCAGGACCACGAACTTCGGGTCACTGGCCACGACTTGGGAGTTGCCGAAGAGTTTGCGCAGCTTCACGTGATAGTCGAGGTGGCGGTTGCCGACGACCCACAGCTCGCCGCCGGGACGCAATGCGGCGCGTGCTCCGCTGAACATCCGCCAGGCGGTCGCACCGGAGGTCGCCTGGTGGGTGTGGAAGGGCGGGTTGTTGAGGACGAGGTCCACCGACCCCGCGGGGACGGTCGCCAGCGCGTCACCCGCGATGAATTCCGCCCGGGTGGAGTCGGCGGCGTTGGCACGGAAGGTGGCCTCCGCCGAGGCGACGGCGGGGTACGACTCGTCGATGAAGGTGACCGTGGCCTCGGGGTCAGCGACGGCGACGGCGGTGCCGACCACGCCGTTGCCGCAGCCCAGGTCCACGATGTGTGCGGGGCCCCTGCCGGTCGGCAGATGGCGCAGGAAGAAGCGGGTGCCGATGTCGAGGCGGTCGGCGCAGAACACACCCGCGTGGTTGACGACGGTAAGACCGGCGCCCACGCCGGAGTCGGCGTCGAGGACGTAACTGCGCGGCCAGGGGCTCGAGCCGGTTCCGCGCTCCGGATCCGGCGTGCTGAAGATGAGCCGCGCCTTCTGCCGGGCGAGCGACGTCCGCGTAGGGCCGATGATCCGCTCGAACAGGTCGAGCGTCGAGGTGTGGATCTCGGTGACCATGCCGGTACCGACGACGACCGTGCCCGCGTGCAGGGCGGGCGCGAGCCGGTGCAGCTGGTCCTCCAGGAGCGCGAGGCTCTTCGGTACGCGGACCAGGAGTACGTCGATACGGCTCGGCGGGGCGTCGCCTGTCGTCGAGAGCCGCACCGCGTCCGGCGCGAAACCGGCGCGCGCCACATTGGCCCGCGTCGCCTCACGCGCGAGGAACGAGTCGGTGATCAGCGTGGGCCCGTGCTGGGCGAGCGCGGTGGTCAGCGCGCCCCAGCGGTCGCCCACGACGGCCACGGTGCCGGAGAGATCGACGGGCTTCGCCTCGCCCTCCGCCTCGCCCGTGGGCTGCGCCTCGCCCGCGAGATGCCGCAGGAGGTAGGCGTCGGCGGCGGACCAGGCGCGCAGCGGGTCGCGAGGGTCCTCGGGGAATCGTGTGAGGTCGTACGCGCCCCATGACGTGATCAGCTGGTTCATCGTGCCTTCAGGCTAACGGAGTGGCGCCGCTGCCCCGATCAGCGGCTCTTGTGGTGCGCGCGCGGCCCGTGCTCCTTAGCGTCCCTCGTGGAGCACCCGCGCACCCCATCCTCGAGGAGCCGTCATGCCTGAGCTGTTCATCGGCGGAAAATGGACCGCTGCCGTGGACGGGCAGGTGCGGGAGATCCGCTGCCCAGCGGACAACACCCTGGTCGCGACCGTCGACGAGGCCGGGCCGAAGGACGCGGCAGCGGCGATCGCCGCGGCGCGTGAGGCCTTCGACCGCGGCCCCTGGCCCGGCACCCCGGCGGCCGAACGCGGCCGGCTGCTGCTCCGCGTGGCCGATCTGCTCGAACGCGACAAGGACGCACTCGCCCGCGCCGAATCCCTGGACACCGGGAAGCGGCTCGTCGAGAGCGAGTACGACATGGACGACATCGCGAACTGTTTCCGCTACTTCGGCAACCTGACGGCGGCGGGCGGCACCGACCGGATCGTCGACGCAGGCAGCCCTGAGGTGGACAGCCGGGTGGTGCACGAGCCGGTCGGGGTCTGCGCGCTGATCACTCCGTGGAACTATCCGCTGCTTCAGACCGCCTGGAAGGTCGCCCCGGCGATCGGCGCGGGCAACACCTTCGTACTCAAACCGAGCGAGCTGACCCCGCACACCGCCATCATCCTGATGCGACTGCTCACCGAGGCCGGGCTCCCGGCCGGGGCCGCCAACCTGATCCTCGGCGCGGGCCCCACCGCGGGCGCGCCGCTCAGCGAGGACCCGCGGGTCGACATGGTGTCGTTCACCGGCGGTCTCGTCACCGGACGGCGCATCATGGCCGCCGCGGCTCCCACGGTGAAGAAGGTCGCCCTGGAGCTCGGCGGCAAGAACCCCAACATCGTCTTCGCCGACGCCGACTTCGAGGCCGCGGTCGACTATGCCCTGATGGCGATCTTCCTGCACTCGGGCCAGGTCTGTTCGGCCGGTGCGCGGCTGCTCGTCGAGGACGGACTGCACGACAGGTTCGTCGACGAAGTGGTCGAGCGCGCGCAGCAGATCCGGCTCGGCGGGCCCTTCGACGACAACGCACGCACCGGGCCCTTGATCTCCGCCGCGCACCGCGACAAGGTCGAGGCGTACGTGGCGGCGGGCATCGCCGAGGGCGCGGTTCTTCGCTGCGGCGGCGCACGCCCCGACGACGCGGCGCTGCGCGACGGCTACTACTACCCGCCGACCGTGCTCGACGAGTGCACCCCCGGCATGTCGGTGGTCACCGACGAGTCATTCGGCCCGGTGCTCACCGTCGAGCGGTTCCGGAGCGAGGAGGAAGCGATCTCGCTGGCCAACGACACCGTCTACGGACTCGCCGGAGCCGTCTGGTCGCAGGACTCGGGCAAGGCCCACCGCGTGGCGGCCCGGATGCGTGCCGGAACGGTCTGGATCAACGACTTCCACCCTTACGTACCGCAGGCGGAGTGGGGCGGCATGAAGCAGTCAGGCTTCGGCCGCGAACTGGGGCCCGCGGGCCTCGCCGAGTACCAAGAGGCCAAGCACATCTGGCGCAACATCTCACCGACGCCGCAGAGGTGGTTCGAATGAGCAAGGATTCGGGCAAGGGCTCCGAGGCCGCCGACGCCGCCCATCAGCAGAGCCACGACGACGACGCCGCGCTCGGCGAACTCGGCTACCGCCCCGAACTCAAGCGCACCCTCGGCAACTTCCACACCTTCGCCGCCGGGATCAGCTACATCTCGATCCTGACCGGCACCTTCCAGCTCTTCTACTTCGGTGTCAGCTTCGGCGGTCCCGCCTATTGGTGGTCCTGGCCGATGGTCTTCGTCGGCCAGCTGATGGTGGCCCTCTGCTTCTGTGAGCTGGCCGCCCGCTTCCCCATCGCCGGGTCGGTCTACAACTGGGCCAAGCAACTCGGCGGCCCGCACGTCGGCTGGCTCGGCGGCTGGATGATGCTGACGGCCACCATGGTGTCCCTGGCGGCGGTCGCCCTCGCGTACCAGATCACGCTGCCGCAGATCTCCGACACGTTCCAGTTCATCGGGGACGGCAGCGGGACGACCGACGCGGCCGCGAACGCCGTGCTGCTGGGCGCCGTGCTGATCCTGTTCACCACTCTGGTCAACGCGTTCGGCGTCAAGCTGATGGCCCAGATCAACTCCGCGGGCGTGATGATCGAGCTGATCGCGGCCGTCGCCCTGATCGTGATGCTCGCCGCCCACATCACGCGCGGCCCCAGCGCCATCACGGAGACCGGCGGCCTGGGCCACGGTCAGAACCTCGGATACTTCGGGGCGTTCCTGACCGCGTCGCTCGCCTCGGCGTATGTGATGTACGGCTTCGACACCGCGTCCTCGCTGGGCGAGGAGTCCCTCGACCCGAGCCGCAACGCCCCGCGGGCCATCCTGCGGGCGCTCGTCTTCTCGTTCCTCCTCGGCGGGCTCATCCTGCTGTTCGCGCTCCTCGCCGTGCCGGATCTGCACGCGAAGGAACTGTCCGTGGACGGCCTGCAGTACGTGGTCCTGAGCACGCTCGGCTCCACGATCGGCGAGATCGTGCTGTGGTGCGTGGTCGTCGCCATCACCGTCTGCGCACTCGCGGTGCAGGCCGCGGGCATCCGCCTCGCGTTCGCCATGGCCCGCGACAACTGTCTGCCCGCGGCTTCGCTGCTCGCCAAGGTCAGCCCGCGCTTCAAGACCCCCGTGCTGCCCGCGATCATCATCGGGCTCGTCGGCGTCGGCATCCTGGTGATCAACATCAATCAGCCGCAGATCTTCTCGGTGATCACCAGCATCGCGATCATCATGATCTACGTGGCCTATCTGCTGGTCACCACGCCGATGCTGATCAGGCGTCTGCGCGGCCAGTGGCAGCCCGCCGAGGGCAAGTTCTCGCTCGGCAAGTTCGGGCTTCCCATCAACATCCTCGCCGTGCTCTGGGGCGCGGCCATGTCCCTCAACCTGGCCTGGCCCCGCGCGGAGGTCTACAACGCGACCGGAGCCCAGCACTGGTATCTGCGCTGGGGCGCGTTCGTCTTCATCGGCATCGTAGCCTGCGGCGGCTTCGCCTACTACTGGTTCGTGCAGCGGCACAAGGCGGGCGTACTCGCCGAGCACCGCTTCGAAGCCCCGGACCCCACGTCTCCCCCGTCGCCGCCCGCCTCCTGAAACCCCTCTGAGCTGGAGACGCCATGCCCGCAGAGAGTCCCCTGTCCGAGTTCGACTACGTGGTGGTCGGCGGCGGTACGGCAGGCGCCGTCGTCGCCGCACGGCTGACCGAGGACCCGGACGTCAGCGTCTGCGTCCTCGAAGCGGGCCCTTCGGACGTCGGCGACGACAGCATCCTCCAACTGACCCGGTGGATGGCCCTGTTGGAGTCCGGCTACGACTGGGACTACCCGGTGGAGCCGCAGGAGAACGGCAACAGCTTCATGCGCCACGCCCGAGCCAAGGTGCTCGGCGGCTGCTCATCGCACAACTCGTGCATCGCCTTCTGGGCCCCGGCCGAGGACCTCGACGAGTGGGGCGCCCTCGGCTGCACCGGCTGGAGCGCGGCGGACTGCTTCCCGCTCTATCAGCGCCTGGAGACCAACGACGCCCCCGGCGACCACCACGGCCGCTCGGGCCCGGTGAACATCATGAGCGTCCCGCCGAACGACCCGTGCGGATCAGCCGTCCTCGAGGCCTGCGCGGCGGCGGGCATCCCCACCACCCCGTTCAACACCGGAAAGACGGTGGTGCGCGGCGCCCACTGGTTCCAGATCAACTCCCGCCCTGACGGCACCCGTTCGTCCGCGTCGGTGTCGTATCTGCATCCGATCCTCGGCAAGCGGCCGAACCTCGAAGTACGCACGGGCCTGCAGGCCAAGCGGCTGCTCTTCGACGAGGACCGGCGCTGCACGGGCGTCGAGTATCTGGAGCCCGACACCGTTCACAGCGGTACGGTGACGGCGCGCCGCGAGGTGATCGTCTCCTGCGGGGCCATCGACTCGCCGAAGCTCCTGATGCTCTCGGGTATCGGTCCCGCCGAGCATCTGCGGGAATCCGGGGTCGAGGTACGGGTGGACTCCCCCGGTGTCGGCTCGCACCTCCAGGACCACCCCGAGGGCGTGATCATGTGGGAGGCGAAGCAGCCGATGGTCGACACCTCCACGCAGTGGTGGGAGATCGGCATCTTCGTGGACACCGAACCGGGCCTCGACCGCCCGGACCTGATGTTCCACTACGGCTCCGTGCCCTTCGACCTGAACACCTACCGGCGCGGCTATCCCACCACCGACAACGCCTTCTGCCTCACCCCGAACGTCACCCGGGCCCGCTCCATGGGCACGGTCCGTCTTCGCACCCGTGACTTCCGGGACAAGCCGATGGTCGACCCGCGCTACTTCACGGACGAGCACGACATCCGTGTGATGACGTACGGGCTCCGGCTCGCCCGCGAGATCGCCGCCCAGGCCCCGCTGGCCGACTGGGCGGGCACGGAACTCGCGCCGGGCCGGAAGGCCACGACCGACGACGAGCTCTTCGACTACATCCGCGAGACCCACAACACCGTCTATCACCCGGCGGGCACCGTGCGGATGGGCGCGACGAGTGACGCCGATTCGCCGCTCGATCCCGAACTGCGCGTCAAGGGCGTCACCGGCCTGCGGGTGGCGGACGCGTCGGTCATGCCGTTCCTGCCCGCGGTCAACCCGTGCATCACCACGATGATGATCGGCGAGAAGTGCGCGGATATGATCAAGTCGAGTTGATCAAGTCGGGCTGAGCGGCGGGATCACTGCCGGTCGAACCACGTCGGCTGCTCCTCCGCCATGGCCTGCTTGATCCTGAAGACCCCGAACTCGTGCAGCTCGTCGGGCAGTGCGTCGAGCGCGAACCAGCCCACGTCGAGCGACTCGTCGTCGTTGACCCGGGCCTCGCCGCCGACGGCACGGCAGCGCAGGGTGATGTCCATGAACTGGCAGGTGTCGCCGTTCGGGTACGTCACGGGCTCCAGGGCCTCGACGAGCACCACGCGCTCGGGCACGCAGTGCACCGCGGTCTCCTCGAACACCTCGCGCACGGCACACGCGGCGGGCTGCTCCCCCGGCTCCGGGATGCCGCCGATGACCGACCACTTGCCGTTGTCGGAACGCCGTCCGAGGAGCACTCTGCCGTCGTCGTCGAAGACGATGGCGGTGACCCCGGGAAGCCACAACAGCTGATGCCCTGCGTCGGCGCGGATCGAGCGGATGAAGTCAGGAGTAGCCATGCCCTCGACCCTAGCGGGCTCGCTTGGCCCGCACCGCGGCCGTCACGGCCCAGCCGAGACCACCGGCGGCGATCAGTACGAGGATGCCCTCGGGCAGGACGCCGGACCGGGTGGCCGGGGTCTGCGACGAGCGCAGCGGCACCTCCGCGACGAGTGAGTCGGCGGTGAACCACTTCGTCTTCTGGGAGACCCGGCCGTCCGGCATGATGATCGCGCTGACACCGCTGGTGACCGGGACGGTGACCGTGCGGCTGTGCTCGACGGCGCGGATCCGCGACATGGCGAGCTGCTGGTACGTCATCTCGCTGCGGTCGAACGTCGCGTTGTTGCTGGGCACCGAGATGAGCTGCGCGCCATGCGTGACGGTGTCGCGCACCGCCCAGTCGAAGGCCGCTTCGTAGCAGGTGGCGATGCCGACCTTCGTGCCCGCCATGTCGAAGACACCGGGCTTCGTGCCGCGGCTGAAGTCCTGGCGCACCATGCCGACGTCGCTGCTGAAGAAGCCGACGACGCCGCGCAGCGGGATGTACTCGCCGAAGGGCTGGATCTGCCGCTTGTCGTAGGTGTCCGTGGGCCCCTTCTCCGGGTCCCACAGGATCTGCTCGTTGAAGAGCTCGCCGTCCTTGCTCTCGACGACTCCGCCCACGGAGATGGGGGCGCCGATCGCCCTGACCGCGCGCTCGATCGCCTCGCGGGCGTCGGGGTTGGTGAACGGGTCGATGTCGGAGGAGTTCTCCGGCCACAGGACGAAGTCCGGCTGCTTCGCCTTGCCCGCTTTCACTCGGTCCGCGAGCCGCTCCGTCTCCCGCACATGGTGGTCGAGCACGGCGCGACGCTGGGCGTTGAAGGCGAGTCCGGCCTGCGGGACGTTGCCCTGGATGGCCGCGACGGTCGCCGTGCCGTCCTCGGCGTCGTCGCTGACGAGCGGGCGCGCGGCGAAGGCTCCGGCGACCGGGACGAGCACGCTGAGCAGGGCCGCTGCCGCCGCACCTCGGCGTACGGAGCGGGTGCCGTGTACGTTGCGGGCGTCGCGTACGTCGCGCACCTGGCGGACGATCTCGTACAGGCCGAATCCGCAGAGGACCACCGCGAACCCGAGGACCGGGGTACCGCCGAGCGCTGCGAGCGGCAGGAAGACGCCGTCCGCCTGCCCGAAGGCGATCTTCCCCCAGGGGAATCCGCTGAACGGCACGCGCGCCCGTGCCGCTTCACCGGCGATCCAGAGGGCCGCCGCCCAGAGCGGATAGCCCGGCAGCCGGGAGACGGCGGCGATGCCCGCTCCCACAAGGGCGACGAACATCGCCTCGATGGCGGCAAGAGCCAGCCAGGGGCCAGGGCCGACCTCCACTCCGGTCCACACCAGGAGGGGCAACAGGAAGCCGAGGCCGAAGAGGTAGCCGAGCCCGAGGCCCGCCTTCCAGCCGCGGCCGTGCAGGAGCCAGGCGAACACCGCGAAGGCCGGCAGGGCCAGCCACCACAGGGTGCGTGGCGGAAAGCTGACGTACAGCAGCACTCCGGAGAGGGCCGCCGCGGCGGCCGGGGCGAGCGCGCGCAGGACGCGGGCCTTGCGCGATTCGGGCGCGGACTGCGGTCCGAGCTGCTCCGACTCGTCTACGGAGGTGGTGGTGGCGGTCACTCGGGGAGTGTACGGCGCGTCCCTTGGACACGGACAGGATGGTCGTGCCCGGCCACGGCCGATGGCTGCCGGTGGTCAGGCCCGGCCGCGGCCGGTGGGTGGGTTCGTATGTTGGCTGGAACGTTCCTGCGCAAGACATCCACATCTCACGGTTCCAGCGGCTACGGTGTGCCCGAGTCCCTGACCTGCGGCCAGATCAAGCCACAGCAATCGGGGCCCGTCTCACAGCGGGGGGCGACGGGGTGGGGGCAACGGGGATGGCCGCGACGACCGGTCAAACAGGGGTGTACGAGCGGCGCAGCGCGTCCGACGCGACGGGGGTCGCCCTGCTCGGCGCGTGCGCGGCCTGGGCCTTGATCACCGCGGGGGTGCACGGCGGACAGCCGGAGGGTGTGCTCCTCGCGGTGCTCGCCGTGGCCGCGGGATACGCGGGCGGGCGGATCTGCGGGGCACTGCTCCCGGTCGCCGCGCCCTGCCTGGGGGCGCTCGCCGGGATCGGCCTCGCGGTCGCTGCCCCGCGGCTCGCGCCGGGGCACGTCAGCGCGGCACCGCTGGGTCACACCGGTGCCACGGCCGCCCTCCTGATCCTGGCGTCGGGGGCGGCCTGTTGTGCGGCGTGGGCGGCTCGGCGGCCATCGGCGCGGCTCGCGCTGCGGCTGCTCGCCGTGGGGATCGCGGTGTCGGCCGTGGCACTCGGTTCCATCGCCGGGCTCGCCGCGTGTGCCGGGATCCTGCTCTGTTCCCTCGCGGCAGCGGCCCTCACGCGCCACCGGGGGCTCGGCCTCGTCGGCCTCGCCCTGGCGACAGCCGCGGCGACGAGTCTGACCTGGGCGGTCGCCGATGACGTACTCCCGGAAGGGCTGAGCGTGTCCCTGAAGGGTCAGCTCGACGGGCACCGGATTCCGCTCTGGCAGGACGCGCTCGCCCTGGCGGGCCGGGAACCGGCGCTCGGGGTGGGTCCGGGGCGGTTCGGCGACTCCAGTGCCACGGTGGCCGAGAATCTCCTGCCGGACGGCAAGCCGCACTCGGCGCCCTTGCAGCAGGCGGCGGAGCAGGGCCTGGTGGGCGTGGTCCTGCTCGCGGCGGTCTTCTGCTGGCTTCTGTACGCCCTGTACCGCTCACCGCGCTCCACCCAGGTCGTCCTGTCGGCGGGCGCGGCCCTCACGGCGCTCGCCGCGATGGCCTCGGTCGGCAACGCGCTCAGCGTCACGGCGGTGACCACGGGCGCGGGATATCTGGCGGGGATCGCCACCGCGCGGCCCCTGGGCGACGAGCAGGCGCAGGTCAGGCCGCCGGGCTCCGCGTCAGGGACAGCCGGTCACGGATGATCCGGACGGCCGCTTCCGCGTCGTCGACGGTGACCGTGAAAGTGCGGCCGTCTCCCAGGCTGAGCACCAGGCCTTCACCGCGCCTGACCACGACGGCTGTGCCCATGTCGGGGCGTGAGCGGTAACCCCAGCCGCCCCACTGCCTGGGGCTGACCGCCTGTGCGAAGTCGGCGCCCACCACATGGGAGAGGAGGATGCGGCGGCGCGGCAGGCCCATGTGGCCGCAGCGCACTTCGAGGGACTCCTTGTCGACCTTCACGGCGACATGCACGAAGGCGAGGGTGCCGAACAGCATCAGCAGCCCGGCGGCGATGCACCCCACGACGGACATGGCAAGGGCGGCGATCCCGGACGTCCACATGCTGTCGACGGCCAGCTCGATGCCGAGTGCCAGGCAGGCGGCACCGGCGAGCGCCAGCAGCCACTGCACGCGGTTGGTCGCGCTACCGGTCCAGACGTCCGGCGGGGCGTCGGCTGTGCCGCCCCGCTCGCCGTGAGTGTGGTCCCTCATGCACCTGAGACTACTCACGTTCCGGAGGGAAGGCACCGCATCGCAGAGCGTTACTCCTGTACGGGGATTCAGCGGGCGGGTGGACGAGGTTTCAGCGGGCGGGGCTGACCGCTGCGAGCAGCCTGCCTTCGGCATAGGTGTGGGCGGCGACGGGCAGCTCCGAGGGGCGACCGCTGAGGATCACCGTCAGGCCGCCGTCGGCGCCGGTGCCCGCGCCGGGGAGCGCTCCGGTCCTGCGCAGCGCCTGGGCGACGACTGCTTCGGCGGAGCCGTGCAGGACCAGGGGCGGCAGATCCGGCTGCTGAAGGGCCGCCCGGATACGCTCCGCGACCAGCTCGTAATGGGTGCAGCCCAGGACGACGGCCCTTACATCGCGTGGGGTGCGGGCCGCCGCGGCGGCGACCGCCTTGTCGATGGCCGCCTCGTCGGCGTACTGCACGGCGTCCGCGAGGCCGGGGCAGGGCACTTCGGTGACGGTGGCGCCGCCGCCGAACTCGGCGATGAGGTCCCGCTGGTAGGGGCTTCCGGTGGTAGCCGGGGTGGCCCAGATGGCGACGGGGCCGCCGGCCGCCGCAGCCGGTTTGATCGCCGGTACGGTCCCGATGATGGGCAGGTCCGGCTCGAACCGGGCGCGCAGCGCGGGAAGGGCGTGCACGGATGAGGTGTTGCAGGCCACGATCAGGGCTTCGGGGTGGTGCGCGGCCGCGGCTTCGGCGATGGCGAGCGACCGCTGGGTGACGTCCTCGGCGGAGCGCGGCCCCCAGGGCAGTCCGTCGGGGTCCGACGAGAGGATGAGATCGGCGTCCGGCCGCAGGCGGCGTACCGCGGCTGCGGCGGGGAGCAGTCCGATACCGGAGTCAATAAGCGCGATCTTCACCCGGTCACCATAGTCGATCGGCCTCCGACGCCCGGTGCCGTGGGGCAGACTTCGTCGGATGAGCGCCGTTGTGTGGATCTCCGCCGGATCGCTTGTCGCCTGGCTGTGGCTGCTTTTGGGGCAGGGCTTCTTCTGGCGTACGGACCTGCGTCTGCCACCGCGCCGCGAACCGGACACCTGGCCATCGGTGTGCATCGTCGTCCCCGCCCGCGACGAGGCGGCCGTCCTGCCCGACAGTCTCCCCTCGCTCCTCGCCCAGGACTATCCCGGGCGGGCCGAGATCTTCCTTGTCGACGACGGGAGTTCCGACGGTACGGGCGGCCTTGCCCGCGCACTGGCCGACCGGCACGGCGGCCTCGCGCTGACCGTCGGTTCGCCGGGTGAGCCGCCGCCCGGCTGGACGGGCAAGCTGTGGGCCGTACGTCATGGAATGGGCCTGGCACGCGCGCGTGCCCCTCGCTATCTGCTGCTCACCGACGCGGACATCGCTCATGAGCCGGACAACCTGCGGGAGTTGGTCGCGGCGGCGGAGACGTCGGGGTGTGAGCTCGTCTCGCAGATGGCGCGGCTGCGCGTGGAGAGCGGGTGGGAACGGCTCGTGGTCCCGGCGTTCGTGTACTTCTTCGCGCAGCTCTATCCGTTCCGCTGGATCGCCCGCAGGGGCTCGCGCACGGCCGCGGCTGCGGGTGGATGCGTCCTGGTGAGCTCGGAGGCCGCCGAGCGCGCGGGGATCCCGGACAGCATCCGGCACGCCGTGATCGACGACGTGTCGCTTGCCAGGGCGGTGAAGCGCTCGGGCGGCCATATCTGGCTGGGGCTCGCGGACCGCGTCGACAGCGTGCGCCCTTATCCCGGGCTCGGGAGCCTGTGGCGGATGGTCTCGCGCAGCGCTTACGCCCAGCTGCGGCACAGCCCCTTGCTCCTGCTCGGTACGGTCCTGGGGCTCGCCCTGGTGTATCTGGTGCCGCCGGTCGCGCTCCTGTCCGGTCTGGCCACCGGCCACGCGGTGCCCGCCGTGCTCGGCGGGCTCGCGTGGCTCGTGATGACGGCGACGTACGTCCCGATGCTGCGCTACTACGGGCTGCCTCTGAGGCTCGCTCCCCTGCTGCCGTTCACCGCGTTCCTTTATCTCCTCATGACGGTGGATTCCGCGGTGCAGCACTACAGGGGGCGCGGTGCGGCGTGGAAGGGGCGGACCTATGCCCGCCCCGATCCCACTCCGGATCAGAACTGAATCAGCCGCCGGGCGGGAGTCACTTCCTGCCGGGCGTCCAGTTCATGCCCCACCCGTAGGCGTAGTCGATGGTGCGCTGCGGGCTGACACCGCGCTCGGGGACCAGATAGCGGGCCTCGCGCTGGACGAAGAGGTCGCCGTTGTTGTTCGTGAGCAGCGCGAGCGCGCACACCGTGGAGGGCACCGTGCACTCGTCGAGCGAGAAGTCGATGGACGCGCCGTGCTGCGGCTTCAGCGTGACCGTGGCGTTCAGGTCGGCGAAGCTGCGCGCGCCTTCATAGATCGTCACGAAGATGACGATGCGCTTGAAGTCCTTGATGTGGTCGAGGTTCACGGTGAGGTTCTCGCCGCTGGCCACGGCGCCGGTGCGGTCGTCGCCGTCGAGCAGGAGATACGGGGGCTGGTTCAGCGCTCCGAAGGCGTTGCCGAGCGCCTGGACGACTCCCTTGCGGCCGTCGGCCAGTTCGTACAGGGCGCAGAGGTCGAGGTCGAGGTCCGCGTGCGTCGCCACGGCCCGGCCGAGCTTGCTGGCCCAGCCCTTGAACTGCTTGCGCACCTCCCAGTTGAGGTTCACGCGCATCGCACCGGACGTGCCGCCCTGCTTGGTCAGCGAGACGGTCGGCGCCTCCTTGGTGAGCGTGACCTTGGTGAGGCGCACGGGCTGGGCGGCGGCGGGCGCGGGTGCCTGGGCGGGCGGCGGCGGTGCCTGGACGGGGGCGGGGGCGACGGGAGCCACCGGGGCCGGGGGCGCCACGGGAGCCTGCGCCGGGGCCGCGGCGGGCGGCGGCGTCTGCTGCGGCTCGTCCACCGAGATCCCGTAGTCCGTGGCGAGACCCTCGAGCCCGCTGCCGTATCCCTGCCCGACGGCACGGAACTTCCACGCGCCCTGACGGCGGTAGAGCTCGCCGAGGACGAACGCCGTCTCCACGGTCGCGTCCTCGCTGTCGTAGCGCGCGATCTCGGCGCCGTTCGCCGCGTCGACGACCCGGATGTAGAGGCCGGGGACCTGTCCGAAGGTGCCGCCGTCCGTCGAGGCGGCGAGCACCACGGTCTCGATGGCGGGCTCCACGCGCGCGAGGTCCACCACGAGTGCGTCGGTCACCCGGCCGCCGTCGGTCTTCTTTCCCTCGTGCCGTACCGCCCCCGAGGAGTGGACCGCTTGGTTGTAAAAGATGAAGTCGTCGTCCGAGCGGACCTTTCCCGAAGCGGCGAGCAACAGCGCCGACGCATCGGTGTCCGGAACCCCGGCTCCTGAAGCCCACCCCAATTCGACGCGCACGGCAGGTGCCGGCACAGGAACATTCGAACCTTTAGGCATTGTCATGTCCGCCCCCATCGCAAGTCGTCACGTCCGGCCAGGCCGCCGTCCCGTTCATGACCAACCTATTACCCGGACCCCCGAGAGGCCCATGTCCACCGCCGACACCCCACCGCACGGCCTTCACGTCAACCGGGCGCCAACCGTCGGTAACCCGCACGGAGCTCGGCTTTTACACGATCCATACTCCGCTGCGCGACCGATTTTTCCTAAGTTCGCTCGCATTGGGGATGCCCAGTCACTACCGACACGTAAAACAACCCTCTTATCGGTCTCCCCAACCAGCACATCAAGGGCTTAACTTATGTGTCATGACCTCCCCCCGCTCCACCTATGGCGGCGGTTACTACTCCGCGCCGTCCTTCCCGGACACTCCGATCTACGACTCCCTTGTCGCCGAGCGGGGTACTCCTCAGATCGCCCCGATCCGGGTCCCCTCCGCGTACGACACGGGCAGTCACCTGCCCGCGCTGCCGGTAGCAGCCCTGCCCGCTCTGCCGGCGGCCCCGTCCCACCACAACCCCGCGTACGGCTACGGTCAGCAGCACGCGCCGATGCAGCAGATGCAACAGGCGCCCGCGCCGTACATCCCGCAGCAGCCTTCGGCGCCGCGCGGCTACCCGGGCCCCCAGCAACAGCAGCGGCCCCCGGCGGGAACGGGTTACGAGGCCATGCGCCCCGCGTCTCCCCGCCCCGCCCCCGCGACGTACGAGGATCCGTACAACCGCCCCTACCGCGGCTACTGATCCGGCCGCATACGTTCCTGTCAGTGGCTCCTGTCAGGATGTCCGTATGCCGAATCCAGCGCTGCACTCGATCCACTACTACCCGCTCAAGGCGGTCGGGGGACACGCTCCGCGTGAGGCCGTCGTCGAGCCCTGGGGGCTCGCGGGTGACCGACGGTGGGTACTGATCGACAGCGCCGGACGCATCATCACGCAACGGCCGCATCCGCGGCTCGCGTTGGCCGCCGCCGAGCTCCTGCCCGGCGGCGGCATACGCGTGTCCGCGCCCGGTCAGGAGCCGTTGACGGTCGCCGTGCCGCCGTCCGGCGAGTCCGTCACGGTGGAGATCTGGAAGGACAAGGTCGATGCGGTGCCCGCGGCCGACGCGGCGGCGCATGCCTGGTTCAGCGCCTATCTGGACACGGACGTCCGGATCGCCCATCTCCCCGACCCCGCGACCCGGCGCCCCATCGATCCTGCGTACGGCAAGGAGGGCGAGACCGTCTCCTTCGCCGACGGCTATCCGCTGCTGCTGACCACGCTCTCCTCACTCGACGCCCTGAACTCGCTGATCGCGCAGGGCGATCACTCCGACGAGGGGCCGCTCCCCATGAACCGTTTCCGGCCGAATGTGGTCGTGGACGGGACGGCGCCCTGGGCCGAGGACGACTGGTCGCGTATCGCGATCGGTGAGGTCACCTTCCGGGTGGCCAAGAAGTGCGGGCGCTGCGTCGTGACCACCACCGATCAGCGGAGCGCGGAGCGCGGCAAGGAGCCGTTGCGGACGCTCGCCAAGCACCGGCGCTTCGGTGACCAGCTGGTCTTCGGCCAGAATCTGGTGCCAGAATCGACCGGTTCGGTCCGGATCGGCGACCCTTTCACCCTTCTTGAATGAAGGGCCTCGCGCGGGGAACTCGGAGGCGAGGCGCGGTCGTTGAGAGTGGGTGAGAAGGGTGATTTGCCTCTCTCTTGTCCCCACCGACGCGTGGGCCGTGCCGTTCGAGGTTAAGACGGACGCGGAAGGGGGTGCAGGACTGTGCGAGCACTCGTCGGACTCTGGCGCTGGCGGCTCAATCCACTGTGCCGCAAGACCGACCTCGTCGAAGCCTGGGTGGCCTTCGCTGCCGTGCTGCTCATCGCCGTCGCGGCGCCGCTGGTCGGCCTCGCGGTCGGAAACCTCACGCGGGGCTCCCTGCTGCAATCCGTGCGGGAGCAGCGCGAGGTGCGTCACGAGGTCCCCGCCACAGTGATCAGGAAAGTCTCGAGACCTCCGATCGACCCCGATCCCGAGACGGCGTCCGCGCGCGACAAGCACTACCGCGTGCTCGCCCACTGGACGGCTCCGGACGGCACGGTCCGCTCCGGCACCGTGCTGGCCGACCTCCGGTCCCCCGACCCCGGCGACCAGTTCCGGCTCTGGACGGACGAGCGCGGCCAGGTCGTCGGCCGCCCGCTGGACGACATGACCGCGAGCACGCATGCGGCACTGGCCGGGCTTGGGGCCTCGGTGGCGGTCGTCGGGCTCGTCGAGGGGGCCAGGCGGCTCGTCGTCTGGCGGCTCGTGCGACGGCGTTACGACCGCTGGGACCAGGCCTGGGACAAGGCGGGCCCTGACTGGGGACGGACCGGAACCGGCTCCTGAGCCGGTGAGAGACCGGCGATGACCAGGTGAGAGCCTGGCGATCGGGTCAACTCGCCCTCGCCCCGCGCGCTACGGTGGACCGGCCGAACTCTTCGGCTCCTCGCGCGAAGTCGTGAGGTCCCGCGTACGACAAGGTGGGGGCAGAGCAACTCCATGGCACAGGGCACGGTCCAGGTGACGCACACCGGCACCTCGCGGTGGCGGCGCCGCACGGGTGAGTACGCATCGCTCGCTGCCGCCTTGGAAGCCGCGAGCGACGGGGACGTCCTCACCATCACCCCCGGCACCTACCGCGAGAACCTCGTCATCCAGCGGGCGGTGACGCTGCGCGGCCCCGAGGGCTCCCCCGGCTCCGTCCGCATCGCGCCGTCGGACGGCGTACCGCTCACCGTCCGGTCGTCCGCCGTGGTGCAGGACCTCCATGTCGAGGGGCAGGACTCGGCCGCGCCCGCGCTGCTCGTCGAGGACGGAGCGCCCGAACTCATCGACGTACGCGTGGTGACGCGTTCCGCGACCGGCATCGAGGTCCGCGGCGGTGCGCGCCCGACCGTTCGGCGCTGCACGGTCGACAACCCCGGCGGCATCGGCATCGCCGTGCTCGACGGCGGGGGCGGTGTCTTCGAGGAGTGCGAGGTCGTCTCGGCGGGGCAGTCGGGCGTCGCGGTGCGCGGCGGCGCGCACCCCCGTCTGGAGCGCTGCCGGGTGCATCACGCGTCGGGCGCCGGGCTCTCGGTGACCGGTGAGCACTCGGGGCTCGAGGCGATCGGCTGCGAGGTGTACGAGGTCAAGGGCTCGGGTGTGCAGATCACCGGGCGGGCCGCGGCGCATCTCACGGACTGCGACGTGCACCGCACGACGTCGGACGGCGTCACGCTCGACACGGACGCGGTGCTCACGCTCGCCGACTGCCGCATCCATGACATCCCGGAGAACGCGATCGATCTGCGTTCCCGCTCGGTTCTGACCCTGACGCGTTCCACCGTGCGGCAGTTCGGGCGCAACGGCCTGTCCGTGTGGGACCCGGGCACGCGCGTGGACGCCAACCAGTGCGAGATCCACGACAGTACGGGCGACTACCCCGCGGTGTGGGTCAGCGACGGCGCGACCGCCGTCCTGGAGTCCTGCCGGGTGCACGACGTGCCGGACGCGGTGTTCGTCCTGGACCGCGGCTCGCGCGCCGACGTCGTCGACAGCGACCTCTCCCAAGTCCGCAACACGGCGGTGTCCGTGAGCGACGGCGCGACGGCTCAGCTGGACGACTGCCGCATCCGCGACGCGGCCACCGGCGCGTGGTTCCGCGACCACGGCAGCGGCGGCACCCTGGCCAACTGCACGGTCGAAGGCGTCCAGACGGGCGTGATCGTCACGAAGGGCGCCGATCCCACCATCGAGCGCTGCACGGTCACCTCACCCGCCGAGGCGGGCTTCTACGTATCGGCGGGCGGCCGGGGCAGCCTGCACGGCTGCCGGGTGACCGACAGCGGCGGGTACGGCTTCCACGTCATCGACGGATGTCGTACGACGCTGAAGAAGTGCCGCACGGAGCGGTGCGCGCGCGGCGGCTTCGAGTTCGCCGAGGACGGACCGCTCGTCGAGGACTGCACCAGCGACGAGACCGGTGGCGCACGGACCACGGCGACCACGGCGCAGGACCACGCACCGCAGACGGCCACGCAGTCCATGGGCCTGCTCGGCGCGATCCCCGGGCAGCGCACCACGGAGCAGGCACCCGAGAAGGACACCCCCGACGAGCCGTCCCGCTCGTCGAAGGACGTGCTCGGTGAACTCGACACGCTGGTGGGCCTCGACAGCGTCAAGCGCGAGGTGCGCGCCCTCACGGACATGATCGAGGTCGGGCGGCGCAGGCAGCTCGCGGGCCTCAAGGCCGCCTCCATCCGTCGGCACTTGGTGTTCACCGGCTCCCCCGGCACCGGCAAGACGACCGTGGCGCGGCTCTACGGCGAGATCCTGGCGTCGCTCGGCGTCCTGAAGAGCGGGCATCTCGTGGAGGTGTCGCGGGTCGACCTGGTGGGTGAGCACATCGGGTCGACGGCGATCCGCACCCAGGAGGCGTTCGACCGGGCGCGCGGCGGTGTCCTGTTCATCGACGAGGCGTACGCGCTCTCGCCCGAGGACTCCGGGCGCGACTTCGGCCGGGAGGCCATCGACACGCTGGTGAAGCTTATGGAGGACCACCGGGAGGCGGTGGTGGTGATCGTCGCGGGCTACACGGCCGAGATGAAGCGCTTCCTTTCCGTCAACCCCGGTGTGGCGTCCCGCTTCTCACGGACCATCACCTTCAGCGACTACGCCCCCGAGGAACTGCTCCGGATCGTCGAGCAGCAGGCCGACGATCATGAGTACAGCCTCGACACGGGGACGGGCGAGGCTCTCCTGAAGTACTTCACCGCACTTCCGAAGGGCCCCGCGTTCGGCAACGGCCGTACGGCGCGGCAGACGTTTGAGGCGATGGTGGAGCGGCACGCGGGGCGGGTCGCCCAGTTCGACGAGCCGAGCAAGGACGACCTCACTCTGCTGTACCCGGAGGATCTGCCGGAGCTGCCGTGACCGTCGTCTCGGGCCGCGGCGGGGATGCCTCGGGCCGCGGGGACGGGACGCCGGACTTGAGCCGGGCGAGCAGGCGTGCGCGTTCCTCGGCGAAGGCTGGGTCTGCCTGGTAGTCGGAGTGGCCCAGGATCGGTGCGGGTAGCGGGTGTTCCTCGGTGCGTCCGTACGCCAGGGGGTCCTTGAGGGCGTCGCGGTCGACCTGCGGTCCTTCGCCCTCGGGGTGCACGCGGACGGGGCCGCCGATCGGGTCGGTGGTGCGGTGCAGGTTGCGCCAGCAGTCGACTTCCCGGTGCAGGGAGCTGAGGGCGGCGGGGCCGAAGTGGGCGGGGAACCAGCGGCCGTAGAGGCGCTCCAGGGGTGAGCCGTAGGTGAGGAGGGCGACCCTCTTGCGTACGGAGGGCCACAGCTGCCAGGCCGCCGCGGCGGCAAGGACGCTGCCCTGCGAGTGGCCGGAGATGACGAGCCTGCCTCCCGTGGCGCGCGTCGCGCGGGTCCAGGTGTGCATGCGCCAGGTGAGGTCGGGTACGGCGCGCTCGGCGTAGCAGGGGGGCGCGAAGGGGTGGGCGGCGCGCGGCCAGAAGGTGCCGACGTCCCACAGGATGCCGATGGTGCGGCGGGCGGAGGGGTCGCGGTAGGCGCGGCGGCCCCAGGTGACGAAGAGTATGAAGCCGAAGCCGATCAGCCAGGAGCCGAGCGCCTGTGAGGTCTCGGCGGCCCCTTCGAAGAAGAGGGGCAGTCCCTGTGCGGCCTCGCTGGGCACCTGCTCGCTCACCCAGGCGCCGACCAGCGCACCCGTGCCCAGGAGCAGCGTTACCGATGAGGTGATGCCCACCAGCAGCGGTGCGCGGTCGGTGAGGGCGGCACGCGCGCGGGTGCCCGCGATACGGCGGGTGCGTGCGGTGTCCTTGGGCTCGCCCGGGTAGTCGAGCGGCACATTGGGCTGGTCTTGGCGGGCCCGCTGCCAGGTGCGGAAGCCGAGCCAGCCGCAGAGCGCGGCGACGACGACAAGGAGGGGCGGGATGACGGACGCCTGCCAGGTCAGCAGGACGGGCGGGCCGTCGATAGTGCCGCCGGATCCGGGCTGCCCCGATCCGTCGAGCCAGTCGGCCACGCGCTGGGCGCCGCCGCCGGACATCACACCGCCCAGTGCGCAGGACAGCATGGCCACGGCCGGACCGCCGAAGCCGCGGATCGCGGTGCGGCGGTCGGGAGCCGTGCGGTAGAGGACGCGGGCGACCACGGCGAGGGCGACGACCAGGAGCCCCTGGACCAGGGCGATGCCGCCGAAGGTCGCGTTGCCCGGCAGCCTGCCCTGGGAGGTCCAGCCGGGGCGGGACCATCCCGCGTACACGAGGGTCGAGGCGAGCAGCACCAGTGCGCCCAGCGGCAGCCAGCGGACCAGCTTCTCGTCCAGGTGCCGGTCGAGCCTGTTCTCGCTGCGGCCCCTGCGGCACACCACCCAGACCACGAAGCCCGACGCCAGGACCAGCGTCACGTCGAGGATCCAGCCGAAGGCATCGAGCAGCGCGGAGCCGCCGCCCCGCCGGTCCTGGCGGGCGGCCGACGCGCCGACCGCGGCGGCCACGGTGAGGAAACCCGCGGCCGTGTGCGCGGCACGCAGGCGGGCCACCAGCCTGCGCCCGTACCAGAACCCGGGCCTGGCCAGCGCGGTGCGCCCGGTCTCCTCCTCCGGGTCGTCCTGGTGAGGCAGCGGCGTCTGGGACTCGTACGCGCTCCAGGTCCGCTGGGACAGATACCAGAGCAGCCCGGTCAGCGCGGCCGGCACAAGACCGGCGAGCGCCAGACGGCGTCCCGGCTGACTCCACCAGCCGCCGTGCCCCGTGGCGTCGGTGGCGAGGAATCCGAGCCAGGAGCGGTCGGCCGCGCACTGGGGCGTGCCCGCGCACTGCCAGGCCGCCAGGTCGATCGCGACCTCGCAGGCCGCAGCCACGAGCAGGACGGTGAGGGTGAGTCCGACCAGGCGCACCAGGAGCCCGTAAGTGCGGACCGTCTTCTTCATGCGCCGCGACCTGGGCCGCATCCAGTGCGCGAGGTTGACCACCATGAAGGGCAGCAGCAGGAGCCACAGCGCCCGTGAGCCGTTGCCTGAGGTCAGGTTGCACCAGACGTACGCCTCCGGAACCGGCTTGCCCCGGTAGTCGTCGGGGCGCTGTTCGGCGTCGGCGTCCTCGGCACGGCGGAAGACGGCCGCCGTCTCGTCACCGGAGACACGCACGGTCCTTGGATCGCCCAGCATCTCTTCCGGTGTCGTGCCCCCTACTCCATGGACGAGGAGTTCGAGCGCCGTCTCTTCCCTGTGGTCATCTGCCACTGTTCCGCTTCCCCCGATGTGCGTGTGGTCAGGCAACAAGGATCTCCATTTACGGCCCCGTCCACACCCGCCATCACGTAATCTCCCCGTTCCGAGATCTCCCCGTTCCGAGTGAGCGCTCCGGTCGCGGGCGGTGGGCTGTCTGTCGGTGGCTCATGCGAGGATGAGTCAGTGCGATGGACGGGCGCGATGGACAGGCGCGACGAGCGTGACGAGGCGAAAGGGCCGGGACTGACGTGAGTGAGAATCAGAACCTCCTCGCGGAGCAGCGCCGCGCCTTGATCCTCGATGAGGTACGCCGTCGGGGCGGGGTCCGCGTCAATGAACTCACCCGCAAGCTGGGTGTGTCGGACATGACGGTGCGCCGCGATCTCGACGCGCTGGCCCGCCAGGGCGTCCTGGAGAAGGTGCACGGCGGCGCGGTCCCGGTGGTCGAGGCGAGCACGCACGAGCCGGGGTTCGAGGCCAAGTCGGGCCTCGAGCTGACCGCCAAGGAGGACATCGCGCGCACCGCGGCCTCCCTGGTGGCGCCGGGCACGGCGATCGCGCTCTCCGGGGGCACGACGACGTACGCCCTCGCCCATCACCTCCTGGACGTGCCGGACCTGACGGTGGTGACGAACTCGGTGCGGGTCGCGGATGTCTTCCACTCCGCGCAGCGCAGCTCCGGCCAGCGCCAGGGTGCGGCCACCGTGGTCCTCACGGGCGGTGTGCGCACCCCGTCGGACTCCCTTGTCGGTCCGGTCGCCGACCAGGCGATCGGCGCGCTGCACTTCGACGTGCTCTTTCTGGGTGTGCACGGCATATCGGCGGAGGCCGGTCTCTCCACACCGAACCTCGCGGAGGCGGAGACCAACCGGCGTCTGGTGCAGTCGGCGCGGCGCGTCATCGTGGTCGCCGATCACACCAAGTGGGGCACGGTGGGCCTCAGTTCGTTCGCCACCCTTGAGCAGGTCGACACCCTCGTGACGGATCCCGGCCTGCCCGCTCAGGCGCGGACGGAGATCTCCGAGCATCTGCGGCGCCTGGTGGTCACGGGTGAGCCCGAGGAGTCCGACGGTCCCGCGAACTCCGAGGACGCCGCAGACATCTGACGGCCCGCCAGCTATGGTGACAGTGCCCGGTCAACCACCCGATGCCGCTTGGGGGCCTAGTTCGATGACACGCCGACTGAGGCCCGTGGGGCTCGAGTTCGTCGACTCCGCCCCGTTGCGTCTGGTCTTCGCCCGTGAGGTGAGCGCGACACCCGAGACGGTGTACCGCGCCCTCGCCGACGACATGACGGGCTGGCCCGAGTGGTTCACGGCGGTCACGCTCTGTCGGCCTACGGACGGCGGCAAGGGCCGCGAGGTCCGCCTCAAGGGTGGCACGCGCTTCCAGGAGACGATCATCGCGACCGACGAGGCGGAGCGGTACGCCTACCGCGTCGACGAGACGAACGCGCCGGGCCTGCGCGCTCTCGTCGAGGAGTGGCGGCTCACCCCGGCCGGGACCGGCACCCGCGTGCAGTGGACGTTCGCCGCGGACGGCGCCGCACCCTTCCGCTTCACCCTCAAGCTCGGCAGGGCGGGGATGGGCCGCGCCTTCCGTGACGCCGTCACGGCCCTCGACCGGCGCCTCGCGGCGGCCAACGCCTGAGTCCCACACGACAGTTGAGGCGTACGCGGGCCTACTCGGTCCAGGACCCCGTAGCCAGCAACGACTCGATCGCGGCCGCGTACGGCCTGATGTCCATACCCTGTTCGGCCAGCCACGCGTCCGAGTAGTACTTGTCCAGATAGCGGTCGCCCGGGTCGCAGAGGAGCGTGACGACGCTGCCCGTGCGGCCCGCGGCCACCATCTCGGCGACGATCTTCAGGGAACTCCACAGGCCGGTGCCGGTCGAGCCGCCCGCCTTGCGGCCGATCGCCTGCTCCAGGGCGCGCACGGCGGCGACGCTCGCCGCGTCCGGGACCTTCATCATGCGGTCGATCGCGCCGGGCACGAAGCTGGGCTCCATGCGGGGCCTGCCGATGCCTTCGATGCGGGAGCCGCAGTCGCTGGTGGCGTCCGGGTCGTGGTTCGTCCAGCCGTCGAAGAAGCAGGAGTTCTCAGGGTCGGCTACGCAGAGCTTGGTGTCGTGCTGCATGTAGTGGACGTAGCGGGCGATGGTCGCCGACGTACCGCCCGTGCCCGCCGTGGCGACGATCCACGCGGGCTCGGGGTAGCGCTCAAGACGCATCTGCTGGTAGATCGACTCGGCGATGTTGTTGTTGCCGCGCCAGTCCGTGGCCCGTTCCGCGTAGGTGAACTGGTCCATGTAGTGGCCGCCGGTCTCGACGGCGAGGGCAGCCGACTCGGCGTACATCATGCGCGAGTCGTCCACGAAATGGCACTGGCCGCCGTGGAACTCGATCAGTCGGCACTTCTCGGCGCTGGTCGTGCGGGGCATCACCGCGATGAAGGGCACCCCGATCAGCTTCGCGAAGTACGCCTCGGATACGGCTGTCGACCCGCTGGAGGCCTCGATGACCGGACAGCCCGGCCTGATCCAGCCGTTACAGAGGCCGTAGAGGAAGAGCGAGCGGGCGAGGCGGTGCTTGAGGCTGCCGGTCGGGTGGGTCGACTCGTCCTTGAGGTAGAGGTCGATGCCCCAGTGTTCCGGCAGCGGAAAGCGCAACAGGTGCGTGTCGGCGGAGCGGTTGGCGTCGGCCTGGACTTTACGTACGGCCTCTTTGAGCCACGACCGGTACTCCGCGTCGCTGCGGTCCACGTCAAGGGTGGTCATCGGCCTGTCGGCTCGATCCTGCTGTGCGGTGCTCATCGCGGGGCTCCTCGCCGTCAAGCCGGCCACGCTCGGAGCGGGCCGGACGCCTCGATCATAAGCACCTTCCGCACGCTTCTCACCTGCATAAACACACCTTTGAGCACCTCAAAGGCACACCTGGCACAGCCGAATGGCAGCCGGGTGTCAGCCGGGCACGGCACACTGGTGACGGGACACTGCCTTCCTGTGCCGACCTCCACATACGCACTGGTGCTCGACGCCAGGTGCGTGCAGACTGCACCGCACGGGACGGCGGTCTCGTACGGAACGACATACCGAAGCGCTCAAGGGGGCGAAACGTCATGGCGGAGCCGGAGTTCACGGCCACAGGCGTGCGGATCGGACGGCGGCTGCGCTCCCTCACGCGGGCGGGTCAAGTCCGCATCAGCGACGGCAGGTTCGAGTTGCTGACGAGTTACGGCAGCGAGATCGACAGCGCGCCGGTGCAAACGGTGCGGGCGGGCAAACCCTGGTTCGCTTCCGATGACCGGGCCCTTGCCGAACTGAACGGCACGCGCTATCGACTCACCCTCGCCGATCATGATCCGGCGCCCGGCGAATCCGGGCCGCCCACAGTCCGCAAGTTCATCGACGCGGTGCGCAGGGCAGCAGGCCGTCTGCCACAGGGCTGAGGGGTCCACGCACCCCTCGCGGGATCGCTGCGAGTTGCACGCCCGCACCCCCTGAGTCACTCTGGTCTCACATCACTCTGGGTTCACCGGCGATGACGCTGCGAACCAGCCGTCGGCCATACAGCAGGCGGCAGACCCCGCGGCCGCTGCTGGATCCGATCGTCGTCTTCTTCCGGACCGCAATTCGGGGAGTCGCAGCCGTGATCAGCCAGCCAAGCAGGTATTGCACCGTGGAGCTTCAGGCTCTGCCGTCGCGGATCGGCCAGGTCCGCAGAATCGTATCGGCGCAGTTGCGCTACTGGCATCTCGATCCCTTGATAGACAAGGCCGCGCTCGGTGTGACCGAGCTCCTGACCAACGTGCACCGGCACGCACAGCCGGACAAGGTGTGCACCGTGGAGATCGAGCTGCTGCTCGACCGCCTCACGGTCTCCGTGCACGACCACGATCCCCGCCTTCCCGAGGTGCGCGACGCGGAGGCGTTCGCGACCTGCGGACGTGGCCTCGCGATGGTCGCCGCCGTCAGCGAGAGCTGGGGGGTACGCCCCCACGGTGACACGGGCAAGGTCGTCTGGTTCACCCTCCCGGCCCCGGCCCCTGCCCCCGCGCTCGCTCCGCCGCCCTCGTTCCCGGTGTACGGCGCGACCACGGCCGGTCCCTTCGCGGACCTGACTGCCGGGGCGCCGGAGCCCGTCGCCGACGGGCACGTACCCGGACACGCTCCCGCCCGGTCGGCCGTTGTCGGCTGACCGGGCGGTGACAGGCTCCGCGCAGCGGGCGTCCTACGTCGCCCGCTGGCGATGCGTCACTCGGTGGCGATGGCACGCAGCACGTCGAGGCGTGCGGCCCGCCGTGCCGGACGCAGACCCGCGAGGGCTCCCGCCGCCAGGCCCACCAGGGCGACCACCACGAGCTGCGCCGGCGGCACCGCGAACGCGAAGGCACTGCTCGTCGCACCGTCCGACGCCTTGACGAGCACCCAGCCGAGGAAGCCGCCGAGCGCCAGGCCGCCGGCCGTGCCGAAGGCGGCGACAAGCACCGACTCCCAGCGCACCATGGCCCGCAGCTGCGCCCTGGTCTGTCCGACGGCGCGCAACAGGCCGAGCTCGCGGGTACGTTCGTGGATCGCGAGGGTCAGTGTGTTGGCGATGCCGAGCAGCGCGATCAGGACGGCGAGCGCGAGCAGGGCGTAGACCAGCGTGAGCATCATGTCGATGCCGCTCGCCGCGGACTGCGCGTACTCGCCACGGGTCTGCACATCCGGATTGCCGTACTCCTGCGCGGTCTTGGAGACCGCGGCCCTGCCGTCGTCCGCGCTCACACCGTCCTTGAAGCTGACGGAGACGAGACTGTCGGCGTCCTGTGCGCGGTGCGGTGCCCAGGCCTCGCGGGTGATGACGTAGTCCCCCGCCAGCTCCGACTGGCCGTACAGCGCCCGGACGGTGAAGGTGGCCTTCTTGCCGTCGGCGAAGGCGAGTTCGGCCCTGTCGCCGACCGTCAGATCCCGCTTCTCGGCCTCCGAACGGGTGATCGCGATGCCGTTCGTACCGAGGCCGTCGAGCGATCCTTCGACCTTGCCTAGGTCGAAGGACTTGGCGAAGGGAACGGGATCGGTGACGGTCAGGGCGCGCCCTTCCCCGTTGACCTCCGCCGCGCCCTTGCCGAGGCCGACCGCGGTCTCGACCTCCGGCCGCTCGGCGAGAGCGGGGGCCAGCTTGGGGCTGAGTCCGCTGCCGCCCGCGCCGAAGCCGGGGGTGCTGATGGCGAGGTCGCCGGCGAAGGAACGGTTCACCGTCTGGTCCATGGTCGCCTTGAGCGAGGCGCCGAAGACCGTGAAGAGCGAGACGACGGCGACGCCGATCATCAGCGCGCTCGCGGTGGCGGCAGTCCGCTTGGGACTGCGCAGGGCGTTGCGCCGGGCGAGCCCGCCCGTGACACCGCGCAGCCGGTCGAGGGGCCCGCCGATGATGCGTACCGCCCTCGATGAAGCGACAGGGCCGAGCACCACGAACGCGGCGAGCGCGAGCACCGCTCCGGCCCCGGCCAGCCACACGGACGGACTGACCAGGACGCCGACGAGGGAGAGTCCTACGGCGATGAGCGCGAGGCCCGTGCCGACGACGGCGCGGTTGCGCGAAGCACCGGAGTGGTCGACCGCGGTCTCGCGGAGTGCGGCCAGGGGTGCGGTGCGCCCGGCCCGTACGGCGGGCAGCAGCGCGGAGCCGAGGCAGACCACGATGCCGACGGCAAGGGGCAGCAGCATCGACAGGCCGCTGATCACCAAGTCACCTTCGGGGAAGGGGAATCCGATGGCCGGGAAGAGTGCCTGGAGCCCGGCCGCGATCCCGATGCCGCCCGCGAGACCGGCGGCGGACGCCGCGACGGCGACCACGCCCGCCTCGACGAGGGTAGATGCGGTGACCTGCCGCCGCGAGGCTCCGAGCGCACGCAGGAGTGCGTTCTCGCGAGTGCGCTGGGCGACGACGATCGCGAAGGTGTTGTGGATGCTGAAGGTCGCGACGAGAAGGGCGATACCGGAGAAGACGAGCAGGAAGCTGGTGAAGAGCGTCAGGAACTGGCCGGAGATGTTGTCGGTGTTCTCCGCCGCCGACGCCTCACCGGTGATGGCCTCAACTCCCTTGGGCAGTACGGGACTCAGCGCGTCGACCAGTTCTTGCTCGGTCACGCCGGGCCCGGCCCGCACCTGGATGGAGGCGGCCTCGCCGGGCTTCGGCGTGAGGTACTTCTCGGCGTCGGCCTGTGTCATGCCGGTGAAGGTGGTCTGCGCCATGCCGTCCTCGCCACCGAAGGTCGCGAGGCCCACGATCGTCACCTTGACGGGGTCGGGGGTGCGCAGCGTGGTCGTGTCGCCAATCTTCAGGTCGCCGGTCTCGGCGGCACCGCGGTTGACGACGACCTCGCCGGACTTGGCGGGGACGCGGCCTTGTGCCAGCTGGTAGGCGTTCAGCTCGCTGTCGCCGATCCAGTTGCCCGCGAGGGTGGGCGGGCCTTGGCCGCCGATGGGCTCCCTGTCCTTGCCGAGGAGCTGGCCCGCGCCCTGGATGCTGGGCGCTGCGGCGGCGACGCCGTCGGTCCGCTCGATCTTCTGGACGAGCGAGGTTCTGACGGGCTGCCGGGTGCCCTGGCTGTCGTCAGGGGTGGTGATGGTGCCGGCGCTGCGGACGACGGCGTCGGTGCCGCTGGTCGCGTTGCCGAACATGGTGTCGAAGCTGCCGCGCAGGGTGTCGCCCATGACGAGCGTGCCCGCCAGGAAGGCGACACCGAGCATGACCGCGAGGAACGTACCCGCGAAGCGGCGCTTGTGGCCGCGCAGCGAGGACAGGCTGATGCGCGCGGACGCGCTCAGGGAACTCATGATGGTGCCCCCTCGGTACCGGATGTGGTGGTACCGGATGTGGTGGTACCGGATGTGGTGGTACCGGACGTGGCCGCGGCCTTCGTGTCGAAGGCCTTGAGCCGGTCGAGGACCTTGTCGGCGGTCGGGTCTTGCATCCGGTCCACGAGGCGGCCGTCGGCCAGGAAGACGACCTCGTCGGCGTGGGCGGCGGCCACCGGGTCATGGGTGACCATGACGACGGTGCGGTCCATCTGGCGCACCGCGCGGCCCAGGAGGCGCAGCACCTCCTCGCCGGAACGGGAGTCCAGGTTGCCGGTCGGTTCGTCGGCGAAGACGACGTCCGGCCGGCCCGCGAACGCCCTTGCCACGGCGACGCGTTGCTGCTGCCCGCCGGAGAGCTCGGTGGGCCGGTGATGGAGTCGGTCGCGCAGCCCCACCACGTCGATGAGGGCGTCGATCCACTCCCGGTCGCCCTGGTTGCCGCCCCGCTTGCCCGCGAGGTCCATCGGGAGCGTGATGTTCTCGGCGACGGTCAGCGTCGGCACCAGATTGAAGGCCTGGAAGACGAAGCCGATACGGTCGCGGCGCAGGAGCGTCAGCCGCCGGTCGTCGAGCGTGCCGAGCTCGGTGCCGCCGATGTGGGCGGCCCCCGATGTGAGGGTGTCGAGGCCCGCGGCACAGTGCATCAGGGTGGACTTGCCGGAGCCCGACGGGCCCATGATCGCGGTGAAGCGTCCGGCCGGGAAGCCGACGCTCACCCCGTCCAGGGCCCGCACCGCGGTGTCGCCACTGCCGTAGACCTTGACGGCGTCCGTGACGCGGGCCGCGTCGAGAGTGGCGGTGCCGCGCCGCCCGGTCACGGTGGTCATGCCGCACCGCCCTTGGTGTTACGCCCGAACTCCTCATTCAGGACGGACAGGCGCCGCCAGTACTCGTCCTCGTCGATCTCCCCGGAAGCGAATCGACGGCCGAGCACGGCGATGGGCGATTTCTCATCGATGCGTACGTTCCCCTCGACGCCGCCCCGCTGCCACGGCGCACGGCGGCCCCGCCACACGGTGCGGCGCAGGAGGGTGATGCCGCCGATCACTACGGCCGCCCAGATGAGCGGGAAGAACAGGATCCACGGGCCGGGTCCGCCGTCGAACTGAGCCAGGGTGTTCATGGTGTCCATCTCCTCGGAAGCGATTGCCGCGGGGTTGTCTGACACCTCGAGACTCGCTCTCCGAGGGGGTCCGAGTCGTCGTACGGCTAGCTGCTGTGCGCGTACCACGCGGGGAGTACGTGGGAGGTGCGGGGCTGCTCCCTGGGGTTGTACCTACTAGTATGTACAGTAGGTACATGAGCAGTCCGGAGCGTCTGATCGAGTCCACCCGCGAACTGCTGTGGGAGCGCGGTTACGTCGGCACGAGCCCCAAGGCGATCCAGCAGCTCGCGGGTGCCGGGCAGGGCAGCATGTACCACCACTTCGCCGGAAAATCAGACCTCGCACTCGCCGCGATCCGGCGCACGGCCGACGAGTGGCGCGCCACGGCCGAGGACGTACTCGGCGGCACCGGATCGGCGTACGAGCGGATCGAGGCTTATCTGCTGCGCGAGCGCGACGTGCTGCGAGGATGCCCCGTCGGGCGGCTGACGATGGACCCTGACGTGATCGCGAGCGACGAGCTGCGCGCACCCGTCACCGAGACCCTCGACTGGCTGCGGGGCCGGATCGCCCGGATCGTCGAAGAGGGCCAGGAGCGGGGCGAGTTCGCGGCGTCGCTCGATCCGCGGGCGATCGCGGCGACGGTCGTCGCGACGGTCCAGGGCGGCTACGTACTGGCCAGGGCCTCGGGATCTCCCGCCACCTTCGACTTCGGCGTACGCGGACTGCTCGCCCTGCTGTTCGCCGCCACCCACCCTCCCGCGTAAAGGATCTGACGCCTCGTGCGTATCCCCCACAACCACCCCGACGATCACCCCGGCTGCCTGAGGAGCGCATGACCATGCACGCGATGCAGTACGAGATCACGCTTCCGGCGGACTACGACATGGGCATCATCCGCAACCGGGTGGCGGCCAAGGGGCATCTCCTGGACAACTACCCGGGCCTCGGAGCCAAGGCGTATCTGATCCGTGAGCGCGGTGTCGCCGAATCCCCGGTGAACCAGTACGCGCCGTTCTATCTGTGGAACACCCCCGAGGGGATGAACTCCTTCCTCTGGGGCCCTGGATTCCAGGGCATCATCGACGACTTCGGGCGTCCGGAGGTACAGCACTGGACGGGTCTTGCGTTCGCGGAAGGGGCGGCGAGGTCCACCATGCCTGCCAAGTCGGCCGCGCCGGCCATGCCGGCGGCTTCCGCGATACGGCGCCGTACTCCCATACCGGCCCGCGCCCGCCTGGGGGATCTTGCCACCGAACTAGTCCACGACACAGAGCAGTTGGCGCTCGAGGACGGCGTGATATACGCGGCGGCAGCCATCGACCCGCGAACCTGGGAAGCGCTGCTCTTCTCCGTCTGGGACCGCGAATCGCCCAAGGGGCAGGGTGACGTTTTCCAGGTGCTGCACCTGTCCACTCCGGAGCGGGCCCTGCTTCCGGAGGGGCAGCAGTGGTGAGCACGCCGGGTACGACCACCCCTGCCACCCCTGCCACCCCCACCGCCCACACCGTCCGCACCGTCCGTACCGTTCTCGGAGACATCGCCCCCGAGGCGCTCGGGATCTGCGACGCCCACGACCACCTATTCCTGACCAGCCCTCAACTACCTGGCCAGGAGCTGGACTCGGCAGATTCGGCAGCTCAGGAGCTTGTCGCCTTCCGGACAGCGGGCGGCGAGAGCCTGATCCAGTGGACGCCGCACGGGATGGGGCGTCACGCGGGGGAGCTACCGGAGCTCTCCCGGACGACGGGCGTACGCATCGTCGCCGCGACGGGCCTGCATCAAGCGGCCCACTATCCAACGGAGTTGCTGGACGGCCTACGCACCGAAGGGCTCGCCGACCTCTTCGTACGGGAACTGACCAAGGGCATCGCCGACACCGGCGTACGAGCCGGACTGATCAAGGTCGCTGGTGGCTTCCACGGCCTGGACGCGCACGCCCGCTGGACGATGGCCGCCGCGGCCGAGGCCCACCGCGTGACGGGCGCGCCCATCGCCGTCCACCTGGAGCTCGGCACCGGCGCTCTGGACGTACTGGACCTGCTGTGCGGGGAGTTGGACGTGCCGCCCGCGAAGGTCATCCTCGGCCATCTGAACCGCTCCCCCGACCTCGCGGTCCACCGGCAGGCGGCCGAAGCCGGCGCCTACCTGGCCTTCGACGGCCCTTCGCGCGCCCACCACGCCACGGACTGGCGGATGCCGGATGCCGTACGGGCCCTTGCCGAGGCCGGTTTCGCGGACCAGCTGCTCCTGGGCGGCGACACGACAACGGCCGGGGCACGTTCGGTGAACGGTGGCCCCGGCCTGCCGTATCTGCTGCGCAGGGTGCGTCCGCGGCTCGGGCTCGCCGTGGGGGACGGCCTGGTGGAGCGGATGTTGACGGGAAATCCCGGGCGGGCCTTCGCTGTGGCGTGGGCGTAGCTGCCGGTAGCTGCCGGTAGCTGCCGCTCGACGCGGTCAGTGGATCTTCCACTGGCCGGTGTCGTCCGCGAAGCCCGAGTCCGGCGTCCACTGCTTCACCAGTAACCCAGCAATGCCCTCGCACCGCACCCACCATCTCCCGTATTGCACTGTCCGTTCCAAAACCTGTACCGTACCGACATGGCCCGACCGAGAACCTTCGACGAGGAACGGGCCCTGGACGCGGCGATGCGCGCCTTCTGGGCGAATGGCTACGAGGCCACCTCGACCCAGGTTCTATGCGACGCCACCGGCCTGGGCCGCAGCAGTATCTACAACACCTTCAGCAGCAAGCACGAGCTGTTCCAGCGAGCCCTGGCCCGCTACATGGACTCCATGACCTCCAGTCAGGTCGAGATCCTGGAGGACGCGGAAAGCTCCCCCACGGAGCGTCTTCGCGCCCTCTTCACGCGGGTCGTCGACTCCGAATTCGAGTGCCGCGAAGACGGGCACAGCATCGGCTGCCTGACCGTCAACACGACCGTCGAGCTCGCCGGACGCGACCCCGAGGCCGCCGAGATGCTCGCGCGCGATCTCGCCGTGCGCCTGAGCGCGATCGGCGCTGTCATCCGCTCCGGACAGAGCAGCGGGGACATCACCTCCACGCGGGACCCGGGCGACCTGGCCCGCTTCCTGAACGCCGTCATCGGCGGTATGCGGATCTCGGCGCAGGGCGGCGCCGACCGCGCCACCCTGGAGGCCATCACCGGGACCGCCCTGGACGCGCTGACCGGCTAGCGAACCAGCACCCCCATCCCCCCAGGCCCGGCCATCGAGGCGGCCTGAGCCAAACCCGCGCGTCCTAGTTTTGCACTGATCAGTCCATAACTCTCCGACGCCAGACCAGCTGAAACCAACCCCCCGACAGGAGCAAGCACCGTGCCCCGCGCCGTATACCTCTTGGCCCTCGGTATTTTCGCCATGGTGACCAGCGAGTTCGTGGTCGCCGGTCTGATGCCGCAGATGGCCGACGGACTCGACGCCACAATTCCGGAGATCGGCTACCTCATCACCGCGTTCGCCGCCGCGATGGCCTTCGGCGGCCCCTTCCTCACCGTCGCCCTCCTGAAGATGCGTCAGAAGTCCGCTCTGCTAGTCCTGTTCGCCATCTTCCTCGCGGGCAACGTCCTCGCCGCCCTCGCTCCGGACTACCGCACCATGCTGGTGGCCCGCGTCATCACCGGTGTCGCGTCACAGGCGTTCTTCGGTGTCTCGATCTCGATGTGCTCGCAGCTCGCCCGGCCCGAAGTACGGGGCAGGGCCATCGCGGTGGCGCTCAACGGGCTGATGCTGGGTACGCTCCTCGGCCTGCCGCTCTCCACCGTCATCGGTGAACACCTGGGCTGGCGCGCCGCGTTCTGGGCCATCACCGGACTGACCGTCCTGGCCGCGCTCGCCACCCTCGCCGGTGTGCCGCGCGTGGAGCGTACGGACGACGACGGCGGCAGCCTGCGCCAGGAGCTCGGCGCCTTCCGCAGCCCCCGGCTCTGGCTGACCCTCACCACAAGCACCTTCGTCATCGGCGCGACGTTCTCCGCCTTCAGCTACCTCAACCCGATCCTCACCGAGGTCACCGGCTTCTCCACCGGCACTGTTCCGCTGCTGCTCATCGCGTACGGCGCGGCCACCGTCGTCGGCAACACGGTCGTCGGCCGCTTCGCGGACAAGCACGCCGTCCCGGTCCTGCTCACCGGGCTTCTGCTCAATCTGGCGTTCCTTGTCGGGTTCGCCGTCTTCGCCCAACTCGGCGTTCCTGCCGTGGTGTTGATGATGGGCATCGGCCTTGTCGGCGTCACCATGAACCCGGCTCTGGTGACCCGCGTGCAGCGCACCGGCAACGCCCGGCCGCTGGTCAACACCGTCCACTCCTCGTTCATCACGCTCGGCATCATCATCGCGACGTCCGTCGGAGGGCCCGCCATCGATACGTTCGGCCTGCGGGCGCCACTCTGGATCGGTGCCGCCCTCGCCGTACTCGGGGTCATATCGCTGCTGCCTGACCTGAGGAGGCTTCGCGACGGGCGAACTGCCCCTTCCACACCCTCAGTCGAGACCGATGGCAGTCCGGCCGCCAAGGAGACCGCCCGCGTCTAACCCAGCGCCCCCAGGGGGTCGTCGAGCACCGGCTGCCAAGCCAACTCGGCGGCTCCCACCAGGCTGTTGTGGTCCAGCGTGCAGGCCAGGATCGGTACGCCCCCGCTGCGCCCCCACAGACTCCGGTCGGCGACGACCGCGCGCAGCCGCTCGGGGTCGGCCTCGAGCAGCGCACGGTGCAGGCCGCCCAGGATGATGCGGTCCGGGTTGAGGATGTTCACCAGGCCCGCGAGTCCGAGGCCGAGGCGGTCGATCAGCTCCTCGACCGCCGCGCGGACCGAGGGGTCACCGGCCGCGTCCCGGAGCAGTTCGCGGGCCTGTTGCAGAAGCCCCTCGGGGCCGGGCTCGCGGCCCGCCGCCGTGAGGAAGGCCAGCGGGTCCGTCTCGACGTCCAGGCAGCCCCGGCTGCCGCAGTAGCAGGGGCGGCCCTCCGGATTCACCGTGAGGTGACCGACCTCGAGCGCGAGGCCCGAACTGCCCGTGTGCAACCGCCCGTCGAGGACGAGCGCACCGCCGACCCCCCGGTGCCCGGTCGCGACGCACAGCAGGTCGCGGGCGCCGCGCCCCGCTCCGTGCCGGTGCTCGGCGAGCGCGGCGAGGTTGACGTCGTTCGCGGCGAACGCCGGTCCCGCGATCCCCGCGTCCCGTACGCAGTCGGCGAAGATCTGCCGGACCTGCGAGCCCGCGGGCCACGCCAGGTGCAGCGGATTGAGCGCGGTGCCCTCCGGTTCGGCGACCGCCGACGGCACCGCGAGGCCCGCGCCCACGCACCGCCTGCCGGTTTCCCGCAGCAGCTGCGCACCCGCGTCGATGACCGAGCCGAGCACCTGTGCCGGGTCGGCGTCGATGGTCTCGCAGCCGGGCGCGGTGGCGACGATCCGGCCGCCGAGCCCGACGAGCGCGGCCCGGAATCCGTCCGAGTGCACCTGCGCGGCGAGCGCCACAGGGCCGTCGTCCGCGATGGACAGACCGTGCGAAGGACGGCCCTGCGAGCCGGCGGGCGCACTCGGCCGCGCGTCGATCCTGATCAGGCCGAGCGCCTCGAGCTCGGCGGCGACGGCCCCCGCCGTGGCGCGCGTGACGCCGAGTTCGGCGGTGAGCACGGCTCGGGTCGGGGCGCGTCCGGTGTGGACGAGCTCGAGGGCGGGGCCGAGCGCGCCGCGCCCTCGCTCCAGACGCGTACGCGTGGACAGATCCCCCTCCGCACGGGGGGCAGCCTTGCCGTTCATGAGGGCGAGTCTCCCATGATCCGTACACGGCCTTGCCGTTCAGTCGTCATCTGCTCGTGCACCACCCTTCCGCCGCCCGTCCCCTGCCGCCTCACGTTCCGCTTCACCTTCCCCCGCACATTCCGCCGCACATTCCGCCGCACATTCCGCCTCACGAGAACCTTCCGTCCATCGGTGAACCCGCCCCCTCCCACGAGGTGACCGCCACCTCACAGGAACTGTCTTGTACGCGGCCGGGGCGCACCCCTACTCTGACTTTGTGCCGCTACTAAACAAAACCACGTCCGCAGCGTCGCGGGCCACTCCCCCGGGCCTGGTCCGGCTCCGTGTCGCACTCACCGTCTTCTTCGCGCTCGACGGCTTCATCTTCGCCGGATGGGTCGTCCGCATCCCCGCCATCAAGGAACAGACCGGCGCGTCGGCGAGCGACCTCGGGCTCGCGCTGCTCGGGGTCTCCGCCGGTGCGGTGGTCACGATGACGCTCACCGGACGGCTCTGCCGCCGCTTCGGCAGCCATCCGGTGACCGTGGCCTGCGGGATCCTGATGCCGCTGAGCATCGCGCTGCCGCCGCTGACGCATTCGGCGCTCTCGCTCGGGCTCGTACTCCTGGTGTTCGGAGCCGCGTACGGCGGCATCAACGTGGCGATGAACAGCGCCGCCGTCGATCTGGTCGCCGCGCTGCGGCGGCCCGTGATGCCCAGCTTCCACGCGGCGTTCAGCCTGGGCGGCATGGTCGGCGCCGGGCTCGGCGGCCTGGTCGCGGGGCACCTCTCGCCCACCCGCCACCTGCTCGCGCTGACAGTGATCGGGCTGATCGTCACCGCGGTCACGGCGCCGACACTGCTGCGGCACGACGCTCCGAAGGCACCGGACACGCAGCCTCCTGCCGATGCCCCCAAGTCCCCCAAGTCCGCAGCCCCGCCCGGCCTCGACAACCGCACGCGCACACTCGTCATCGTCTTCGGCCTCATAGCGCTCTGCACGGCGTACGGAGAAGGGGCGCTCGCCGACTGGGGCGCCCTGCACCTGGAACAGGACCTGGCCGCGCACCCGGGCATCGCCGCCGCGGGCTACTCCTGCTTCGCGTTCGCCATGACCATCGGGCGGCTCTCCGGCACCACGCTCCTTGAGCGGCTCGGCCGGACCCGTACCGTCGTCGGCGGCGGGGCGACGGCCACGGTCGGCATGTTGCTCGGCGCGCTCGCCCCGTCCGTGCCGGTCGCTCTCATCGGCTTCGCCGTCACCGGACTCGGCCTGGCCAACATCTTCCCCGTGGCGATCGAACGCGCCGGCGCGCTCGCCGGACCGAGCGGAGTCGCCGCCGCCTCTACGCTCGGCTACGGCGGGATGCTCCTCGGACCACCGGCGATCGGGTTCATGGCGGACTGGTTCTCGCTGCCGACGGCGCTGACCAGCGTCGCCGTGCTCGCCGCCGTCGCAGCCCTCATCGGGTACGCGACACGCGGCGCGGCCAGTCATACCTGACCACGCGGCTCCAGAGCGCGACCGCGCGACCGCTCCAGTGATCGAATACTCCCGTGCTCGTGCGCGCTCCATCCGGCACAATCCCCCGCATGGAGATTGCCGAACACCTTCAAGTTCTTGATACGGAAGGCCGGTTGCTGGCCCGTGCCGCCGAGACGGCCGGGACGGACGCCAAAGTGGCCACCTGCCCCGGCTGGACCGTGCGCGATCTGCTGCGGCACACGGGGGCGGTGCACCGCTGGGCCGCGTCGTTCCCCGCCGAGGGGCATGTCTCACCGCGGCCCATGGGTGACCCGCCGGACCTGGACGGCGACGCCCTGATCGACTGGTACCGACAGGCACACGCCGACCTGGTCGCCACGCTTCGTGCCGCCCCGTCCGACGTACAGTGCTGGGCGTTCCTGCCCGCGCCGTCGCCGCTCGCGTTCTGGGCGCGGCGGCAGGCGAACGAGACGACGATCCACCGCGTGGACGCCGAGTCCGCACGCGGGGGCACGCCGTCCCCGATCGGCGCCGAGTTCGCCGCGGACGGGATCGATGAGCTGCTCCGGGGGTTCCACGCGCGCTCGCGCAGCAGGGTGCGGACCGACCGGCCCCGCGTCCTGCGCGTGCGGGCAACGGACACGGGCACAGGTACGGACACGGATACGGGCACGTACGCAGATGCGGACGCGGACGCCGTGTGGACCGTACGCCTCTCGCAGGAGCCGCCCGCCACGGAGCGGGGCGACACCGGGGACGCCGAGTGCGAGCTGTCGGGTCCGGCCGCTGACCTCTACTTGTCGCTGTGGAACCGCGGGCCCATTCCACACGTCACCGGCGACACCGAGCTGAGCACGCTGTGGCGGGAGACGTCAGGCGTGTGAGACGCCAGGCACGGGAGACGCCAGGCATGGAAGGCGTCGGGCGCGTGAGGCGCCCGGCGTCCGAGACCCGGGTTACTTGGAGCTGGGTTACTTGGAGCTGGGCTACTTGAAGCCGGGCTACTTGAAGCCGGGCTCCGCCAGCATCCTGCCGAGAACCTCGCGCTGCAGCGGACGTACCTCCGCATACAGTGCGCGCCCCTTGTCGGTGAGCACGACCCGCACCCCGCGCCGGTCCTCGCTGCACATCGCGCGCTCGACCAGACCGTCCTTCTCCAGACGGCCGATGAGCCGGGACAGCGCGCTCTGGCTCAGATGCACCCGGCCCGCGATGTCCTGCACGCGGTAGGCGCACTCGCCGTCCTCCGCGACGCCCTCGGACAGCACTTCGAGTACTTCGAAGTCGCTCGCCCCGAGGCCGTGCTCATGCAGGGCGCGGTCGAGTTCGCACAAAGTGCGTGCGTGCACCGCGAGGATGTCGCGCCATTGGTCCACGAGCCCTTGCTCGGCCTTCTTCGCCGCCATGACATCGCACGTTAGCAGAAAGTACCCCTTTATTGCATCGGAATTAAATGCACTTGCACTCAATGCACGCGCATGTACTGTACTCCGCATGACTTCTCCGCTCACAGCTGACTCCGCGTCCCCGGAGCGCTGGTCCCCGCGTCTGTGGGGCACTCTCCTCGTGCTCTGCGCCGCGATGTTCCTCGACGCCCTCGACGTGTCGATGGTCGGCGTCGCCCTGCCCTCCATCGGCTCCGAACTGAACCTCTCCACCTCGACCCTCCAGTGGGTCGTCAGCGGCTACATCCTGGGCTACGGCGGTCTCCTGCTCCTTGGCGGCCGAGCGGCCGACCTGCTCGGGCGGCGCCGCGTCTTCCTGATCGCACTCGCCGTCTTCGCACTCGCCTCGCTGCTCGGCGGGTTCGTCGACTCGGGTCCGCTCTTGATCGCGAGCCGCTTCATCAAGGGACTGAGCGCCGCGTTCACGGCGCCCGCAGGCCTTTCCATCATCACCACGACATTCGCCGAGGGCCCGGTCCGCAACCGCGCGCTGACCATCTACACCACCTGCGCCGCCACCGGCTTCTCCATGGGCCTCGTCCTCTCCGGCCTGCTCACCGAGGCCAGCTGGCGCCTGACGATGCTGCTGCCCGCACCCATCGCCGTCATCGCGCTGGTCGCCGGACTCAAGCTGATCCCGCGCAGCGCCCGCGAGAAGAACACCGGCGGCTACGACGTGCCGGGCGCCGTCACCGGCACGGCGGCGATGCTGCTGCTCGTCTTCACCGTCGTCGAGGCACCGGAGGCGGGCTGGGCATCGGCCCGCACCCTCCTGTCGTTCCTCGTCGCGGCCGTGCTGCTCGCCGTCTTCGTACGCATCGAACTGCGCACCGCGAGCCCGCTGATCCGGCTCGGCGTGCTGCGCTCAGGGCCCCAACTCCGGGCACAGATCGGCGCGATGACGTTCTTCGGCGGCTATGTCTCCTTCCAGTTCCTCGCCACGCAGTACTTCCAGACGCTGCTCGGCTGGTCGGCCCTGGAGACCGCGCTCGCCTTCCTGCCCGCGGGTGCCCTGGTCGCACTGTCGTCGACGAAGGTCGGTTCGGTGATCGACCGGTTCGGCACGCCCCGGGTCATCGTGGCGGGCTTCGTCCTGCTCGTCGCCTCGTACGCGCTGTTCCTGCGCGTCAGCCTGACCCCGTCGTACGCCTCGATGGTCCTGCCGTCCATGATCCTGCTCGGCTTCGCGTGCGCTCTGGTCTTTCCCTCGCTCAACATCCAGGCCACCAACGGCGTGGACGACCATGAGCAGGGCATGGTGTCGGGCCTCCTGAACACTTCGATCCAGGTGGGCGGCGCGATCTTCCTCGCCGTCGTCACCGCCGTGATCACCGCGGCGGGCGACGGTGCGGGCTCCTCGCCGCAGGCGGTGCTCGACAGTTACCGCCCCGGCCTGATCGTGGTCACGGCGATCGCCGGCGTCGGGCTCCTGATCACCCTCACCGGGCTGCGGACACGGCCTGCGCGACGTACGCAGGAGACGATCACGGTCGTGAAGTCCGTACAGCGCGAGGACGATCCGGAGCCTGTGGCCGCAGGCCGCGACTGATCCCGGCCGTCCGCGACCGATCCTCAACACCCGTCCCCCGGCAGGCAGTTCCTTGCCTGCCGGGGGCGCACCCCTGACAATCGGGACATGGGGCGAAGGACGCAGGCCCAGCGGGACGCGGCCACCGTGGAGATCGGCTTCGCGCTGTTCGTCGCGACGAGCCTCGCGGGGGCCGCCTTTCTGGCCGTGACGGCGGCGAACCACCTCTTCGGTGGGTCCTCACCCTCGCAGCACACGATGCACCGGATCGGCGCGGTCGTCGCCGCCACGGTCTTCGTGGTGTCCGTGGTGACGATCCTCGTACGGCACCGGCGGTCGCGTCAGCCCAGCCAGCCGGGGCGTACCAAGCCCGACTCATAGGCCAGGACGACCAGTTGGGCGCGGTCGCGGGCGCCGAGCTTCACCATGGTCCGGCTGACGTGTGTCTTCGCGGTGAGCGGGCTGACGACGAGACGGCGGGCGATCTCCTCGTTCGACAGGCCGATACCGACGAGAGCCATCACCTCACGCTCCCGCTCGGTGAGTTCGCCCAGCGACTCGACGACCGCGGGCTCCTTGGAGCGGGCGGCGAACTCCGCGATGAGGCGGCGCGTCACGCCGGGCGAGAGCAGCGCGTCGCCGTCGACAACCGCCCTTACGGCGCGCAGCAGTTCCTCCGGTTCGGTGTCCTTGACGAGGAAGCCCGAAGCCCCGGAGCGGATCGCCTCGAAGACGTACTCGTCCAGCTCGAAGGTGGTGAGCATGACCACCTTGACGTCGTTCAGGTCCGGCTCGTCGGTGATGCGCCGGGTCGCGGCGAGCCCGTCGAGCAGGGGCATACGGATGTCCATCAGGACGACATCCGGGCGCAGTTCACGCACCATGCGCACCGCCTCCTCACCGTCCGCCGCCTCCCCCGCGACCTCGATGTCCTCCTGTGCACCGAGCAGTGCCTTGAAACCGGCCCTGACCAACGACTGGTCGTCGGCGAGCAGTACGCGGATCACTGGTCCTCCTGAGGTGCCGTGCGGGTGGGCAGTACGGCGGTGACCCGGAAACCGCCGTCCGGGCGCGGGCCCGCCTCGATCGTGCCATCGAGGGCGGCGGCACGCTCCCGCATCCCGGCAAGTCCATTGCCGCTGCCTCCCGCGTCGGCCCCGGTGGAGGGGCCGTCGTCGTCCACGCGCAGGGTGAGCGCCGCCGCCTCGTAGCGGACCAGCACGCGCGCGTGGCGCGATCCGGAGTGCCGTACGACGTTCGTCAGGGCCTCTTGGACGATGCGGAAGGCGGCGAGGTCGACGCCGGGCGCCAGTTTCTTGCCCGCCCCCTGGGTGTCGACCGCGACCGTGAGTCCCGTACTGGCCGCCTGCTGCACGAGCTCGGGCAGCCGGTCGAGCCCCGGAGCCGGGGCGCGGGGCGCGTCTCCCGGCGTGCGCAGGGTGTCGAGCACCTGACGGACCTCCCCCAAGGCCTCCTTGCTCGCGGCCTTGATGGTGGTCAGGGCGGTGCGGGCCTGCTCGGGATCGGAGTCGAGCAGGGCGAGGCCGACGCCTGCCTGGACATTGATGACGGAGATGCTGTGCGCGAGCACGTCGTGCAGCTCGCGCGCCATGCGCAAGCGCTCCTCGTCGGCCCGCCGCTTGGCCGCCTGGGCGCGCTCGGCACGCTCCTTCATCCATTGCTCGCGGCGTACGCGGGCCAGCTCGGACACGGCGATGATCGCGACGACAAAGACAGCGACGACGGTCTCCTGGCCCCAGGTCCGTGCGTCGTCCCCATCGGGCGGCAGCCACCGGTAGAGCCAGTGCGCGACCAGGAGATGCCCCGCCCACAGCATCCCTACGGCGCCCCACGCCGCGCGCCGGTGCCCGGCGACGACCGCGGCGAAGCAGCCGACGGCCACCGTCAGCAGGACCGGGCCGTAGGCGTACCCGGCCCCCAGGTAGACCAGCGCCGTCCCGGCCGTGACGTACGCGACCGGGACGGGATAGCGGTGGCGCAGGAGGAGCGCGGCCGTACCCGCGAGCAGGAGGAGCCGGGCGAGGACGCCGAGCGACTCCCGGTCGGGCTGGCCGTGCGCGGCGAATCCGGAGCCGACCTGCACGAACACGGTGATCGCCAGTGTCGTCAGCCACGGCAGCCTGCTGACGTTCCCCGCCTCGTCCCGCTGGTTCCACCAGGGCGGCCCCTGCCGCCACATCGGCGGTCCACCCCAGGGCAGGGGCGGACCGCCGCGCCTGTGTTCGCGCTGCTCATCCATGTCGGCAACGCTAGACCGCGGGGCGGCCGGGGGGCGTCAGCCGGGCGTGGCGATCACGTGTACTCCCGCTGGAGTACGCCGGGGGGCTTGGAGCGGTCCGAGCCCCCCGAGCCGTCCGGGCCGTCCGGGCCGTCCGGGCCTTCGTGGAGGCCGAAGCGCCGGTGCAATCGGCGCAGCGGACCCGGCGCCCACCAGTTGGCGCGGCCCGCGAGCCGCATGGCGACGGGCAGCAGGACGACACGGATGAGGGTGGCGTCGACGAGGATCGTCAGGGCCGTTCCCACCCCGAGTTCCTTGAGGAAGACGACGCCCCCGGTGGCGTACGTGAGGAAGGAGAAGGCGAGGATCCCGGCCGCCGCGGTGATCAGTGGCGCACTCTGCCGGATCCCGGTGGCGACCGCCTTCGCCGTGTCGCCGACCCGGTCGTGCTCCTCCTTGATCCGGGCCAGCATGAACACCTCGTAGTCCATCGACAGGCCGTAGGCGACGCAGAACATCAGCACCGGAATGCTCGGTTCGATGGACCCGGTGGGCGTGAAGCCGAGGAGCCCCGACAGATGCCCCTCCTGGAAGACCCACACCAGGCAGCCGAACATCACCGACAGGCTGAGCAGATTGAGCACGGTCGCCTTGGCGGGCAGCAGCAGGCTTCCGGTCATCAGGAAGAGGATGACGAAGGTGGCGACGAGGATCAGTCCGACGGCATACGGCAGCCGGTCCAGGAGGGTGGCGCGGAAGTCGGTGGTCTCGGCCGGGTAGCCGCCGACCAGGGCGGGCGCGGGGGCCGGGGCGTCCCGGATGGCGTCGACGAAGGCGGGCACGTCGCCGTACAGCGCCGCTTGGGTCGGGACGACGGCGATGCGGGAGCCGTCGTCTCGTCCAGGGGATCCAGAGGTTCCAGGGGTTCCAGGGGTGATCGTCGACGGCCCGGTGCGGCGGCCGTCCTGGTAGCGACCGGTGGGCGCGTCGACCTGGAACACCCCTTGCACACGGGAGAGTTCGGCGGCGTACCGCTGCGTTTCCCGCGTGCTCACCGCCGCCCGGAGCACGACATGGACGGTGTCGGTCGGCTCGGCGGAGAACTCCTTGTGGATCGTCTCGGAGGTGGTGCGTGACGACGCGCCCGAGGGCAGGGTCCGTTCGTCCGGCAGCCCGAAGCGCAGGCCGAGCAGGGGTGACGCGGCGAGCAGCAGTACGCCGACCACGGCCGCACCCGCGGCGAGCGGTCGGCGCATCGCGGCGAGCGCGATGCGCTGCCAGATGCCGCTCGCCTCGCTCCGCGGGCGCTCCACGCGGTGGCCCCAGCGGGCGAGTGCGGCGGGCAGCAGAAGCAGCGCCCCGGCCACCGCGGTGACGACGACGAGGACACCCGCGTACGCGAATGAGCTCAGGAAGAAGAACGGGAACACCAGGAGCGCGCAGAGCGAGACCGCCACGGTGACCCCGCTGAAGATCACGGTGCGTCCGGCGGCGGAGGTCGCCCGGACCACGGCGTCCTCCTGAGCGTGCCCCGCGTGCCGTTCCTCGCGGTAGCGGTTGATGACGAAGAGGCTGTAGTCGATGCCAAGACCCAGACCCAGGACGAGCGCGAGATTCGCCGCGAACGTCGACACTTCGGTGAACTGCGCGATCGCCCGCAGACCGGCGAGCGTCCCGACGACCGAGAGCAGCCCGACACCGATGGTGAGCAACGCCGCTGCCGTGCGCCGGTAGACGAGGATCAGCAGGAGCAACACAGCGGGCAGGGCAAGCATTTCGGCGCGCAGGAAGTCCGCGCGGGCCTGCTCGCCGACCTGCCGGGAGATCTCCTCCTGACCACCGACGGTTACCTTCAACTCCGTGGTGGTGCGTGCCAGTTCGGGTGAGAGCGTGGCGAGCCGCTCGCGGGTGTCGGTGGCATTGCCCTCCAGGCGGGCGAGGATCAGGGCGCGGTCGCCGCTGGAGGCACGCAGGGCGGGGTTCTTGCCCATACCGGCCCAGTAGGCGCTGACGTCCGTGACGCCGGGTATGTCCCGTACCTCGGCGGCCAGTCGGTGGGCGGCGGCCGTCGTACGCGGCGAGTCGACGTCGCCGTCGCGGGCTGTGACGAGGAGCGCGAGGTTGGGATTGCCCGTGCGGTACTCCTCGCGCAAGATCTCCGCCACCCGCACGGATTCCGTGCCGGGCGCGTCCCAGCGCGCGAGGTCCAGGTCGGTCTGGGCGCCCGCTCCGTAGGCGCCCAGGCCCAGGAAGGCCAGTACCACGCCGATCAGCACGGCGCGGCTGCGCCGCACCACGAAACGGCCGAGCCGGGTCAGCATCGCTGTCTGCCTCTCTTCCGGGATCCCCGTGCGGGAGCCGCGGTGCCGCCACGGTCACAGGCCCCGCTGGAATGCCCGCTGGAAGAACCGCTGGAAGATCCACCGGAGCTTGGGTGCGCGGGGGCCGGGTTACGCTCGCCCCATGAGTGCTGTGGGGATGGCTATGGGGATGTCCGAGGCGCCCGAGGGGATGCGCTCGATGTGCTCGATGCGCTTCGAACTTCTGGGACCGCTGCGGGCGTTGCACGGCAGCGAGGAGGTTCCGCTCGGGCCGCCGAAGCAGCGGGCGGTGCTTGCGGTGCTGCTGCTCCAGGAGGGGCGCCCGATCTCGTACGAGGGCCTGGTCGAGGCCGTGTGGGGCGACGAGCCGCCCGCCCATGTGCGCAACCTCGTGCAGAAGTACGTCTCCGGGGTGCGGCGCGCCTTCGCGTGCGCGGGCGAGGCGGGGCCCGCGCTGACGTGGACGGGCAGTGGTTACCGGCTGTCCGGTGGGGTGGCCGACGATCTGCGGGAGCGGCGACGGCTGGTCGACGCAGCGCTCGCCGCACGTGACGCGGGACAGTTGCGGCACGCGGGTGAACTCATCGACCGTGCCGAAGCGTTGTGGCGCGGCGAATTCGCGGAGGGCCTCAACGCGCCGCACCTGACGGCGGAACGGCTCCGCTGGCGCGAGAAACGGCTCACCGTCCTGGAGGCCAAGATCGCCGGGGAGATCGAACTCGGCCGCTCCTTCGAGTACGTCCACGAACTCATCCGGCTTGTCGCGGCCCACCCGCTGCGCGAACGCCTGGTCGAGCTCCTGATGAACGCCCTGTACCGCACCGGCCGTTCCTCCGATGCCCTCATCGCCTTCGAGGCCGCCCGGCACCGGATCGCGGACACGATGGGCGCCGATCCGGGGCCCGCGCTGCGATCCCTGCACGAGCGGATGCTGCGACAGGACCCGGAGCTCCTCGCGACGCGGGCGGCGGCTACTCCTACTGCTACTGCTACTGCTCCAACAGCCCCACACCATGGGCGAGTTGAGCAGCCGCGTGTGAGAAGAACGCCGAACGGTCCTCAACGACTCGATTGAACTGCCCGAACACCTCGAAGCCCACCATCCCGAACAGCTGGGCCCACGCCGCGACGACTGCCGTGATCACCGCCGGAGGCAGATCGGGCGCGATGTCCGCCGCGATCCGCTCACCCTCGGGACGCAGCGCACCCGGCAACGGCTTGGCGGCGACGCCTCGCCCCTGATGTGCGTCGCGCACGATCCCGATGAGCAACCGCCCGACGCGCGCGGCGGCTTCGACGGTGGAGGCGGGCGCGCTGTAGCCCGGCACGGGCGAACCGTAGATGAGGGTGTACTCATGCGGATGCGCAAGCGCCCAGGACCGCACCGCCTCACACACAACCGTCCACCGCCGCACGGGCTCGGCCGACGCGACCTCGGCGTGCGCGGCTTCGGCGGCCGCGCCGAGGGAGTTGTAGGCGTCGATGATGAGCGCGGTCAGGAGCTCGTCGCGGCTGGGGAAGTAGCGGTAGAGCGCGGAGGACACCATGCCGAGCTCACGGGCCACAGCACGCAACGAGAGCTTGGCGGCCCCTTCGGCAGCCAGCTGTCTGCGCGCCTCGTCCTTGATGGCCGCGGTGACTTCGGCTCGGGCGCGGGCCCTGGCTCCACTGGTAGCGGTACTCATAGAGGCAGTGTGCCACGGGTTCGGAGCAGTGCGCTGAAACAGGAGCAGTGCACTCGAATTGGAGCGGTGCGCTGAAACGGGAGTGGCGCATATTTTCGAGAGCACTGCTCTTGAAATGGGGCACCAGTCTCGTGCACACTGCTCTCAAGCGAGAGCACCGCTCTCGGAACCTCGCCCTGGTCCTCCCGACCCTCCCAGCTCGCCCAACCCACTCCCACCTTGGCGGTCACCATGTCCCCGGCATCCCCTTCCCCTTACTACCTCAAGGGCAGCCCGCTCACCGTGCGGCTCAACGGCGTGATCGGCTGGCTGGCGCGGCACGGCATCAGCCTGATGGGGTCGGCCGAGCTCTCCGTGCGGGGTCGCAAGAGCGGGCAGTTGCAGCGCATCCCGGTGAACCCGTTCACGTACGGAGGCGCCCAATACCTGGTGTCGGCCCGTGGGCACTCCCAGTGGGTGCGCAATATGCGCGTGGCCGGCGGCGGCGAGCTGCGCGTCGGGCGCAAGGTGCGCTCGTTCACGGTCGAGGAAATCCCGGACGCCGAGAAGCTGCCGCTGCTGCGCGGCTATCTGGAGAAGTGGGGCTGGGAGGTCAACCAGTACTTCAAGGGCGTCACCGCCAAGTCGACGGACGCGGAGATCGAGGCGGCCGCGGGTGACCACCCCGTCTTCCGCGTCACCATCACGAAGACGAAGTAGAAGAAGCAGAAGAGAAGAAGCAGGAAGTGTTGCCGGACGCCTACCGGTCGAGCTTGCTCAGCGCCCGTCCCGCCACCGGATGGTTCCGCACCAGCTCGCCGAGTGTCGTCGAGCCCCGGGTGATCCTCGCGAACGCGTTCCACATGGGCCGGAAGCCGGTGATCGCCGCATGCAGCGCGCCGGGGCGCCGCTCGAAGAGGGTGAGCATACGGCGCCCGACGCTCATCTCCACACCGAGCCCCGCCTTGACGGCGAAGGCGTAGTTCAGCGCCTGGCGGCGGGCGTCGACCGCGTCGTGCGCCTCACCGATCCGCACCGCCCACTCCCCCGCGAGACGGCCCGAGCGCAGCGCGAAGGAGATGCCCTCGCGGGTCCACGGCTCCAGGAGCCCCGCCGCGTCACCGCACACCACGACCCGGCCTCGGGAGAGCGGCGAGTCATCGCTGCGGCAGCGCGTCAGATGGCCGGAGGAGATGCTCGGCTCGAAGCCCGCGAGGCCGAGACGGGCGATGAAGTCCTCCAAGTACCGCTTGGTGGCGGCGCCTTCGCCGCGCGCGGAGATCACGCCGACCGTGAGCGTGTCCCCCTTGGGGAACACCCAGCCATAACTGCCGGGCAGCGGGCCCCAGTCGATCAGCGCCCGGCCCGCCCAGTCCTCGGCGACGCTCTGCGGCACCGGGATCTCGGCCTCCAGGCCGAGATCCACCACGTCGAGCTTCACGCCGACATGTGCTCCTATGCGGCTGGCGCTGCCGTCCGCGCCGACGACCGCACGGGCGAGCACCGTCTCGTCGCTCTGCAGGACGACGGCGACCGTCCGCCGGTCGGGCACCGCGGAGCCGTGCTGCTCCACGCGCGCGACGGTGGCACCTGTGCGCAGCTCGGCGCCCGCCTTCTGAGCGTGCTCGACCAGTTGCTGGTCGAACTCGGGGCGGTTGATGAGCCCGAAGAGCATCTGCTTCGAGCGGCGGGTGCGCGCGAACTTGCCGTCCAAGGTGAACGTCACCGCGCGCACGCGGTCTCTGAAGGGCAGTTCGAAACCGGGCGGGAGCGCATCTCGCGAGGGGCCGATGATGCCGCCGCCACATGTCTTGTACCGGGGTAGTTCGGCCTTCTCCAGGATGAGGACGCTGCGTCCCGCGACGGCTGCCGCATAGGCCGCAGAAGCCCCAGCGGGCCCTGCTCCCACCACGACGACGTCCCACACGTACTGAGCGTCGTCCGCTGAGTTCTCGCTGCTCACGTTGGTCTACCGCTCCCGATCCAGCTGTTGGCCGCGCTTTCCAAGGCATCCTACGGCGGACACCCCTGGCACCCTCCTGTGGGAGGATCACCCACACCCACACCCACACACGTACAACGTCGCACCCATGAGGAGCGTGCCCATGTCGCCGGATCCGATCGCCGAGACCATCGCCTCACTGATGCCGAAGGCGAAGGCGGAGCTCACCGAACTGGTGGCCTTCAAGTCGGTGGCGGACTTCGATCAGTTCCCCAGGAGCGAGAGCGAGGCCGCCGCGAACTGGGTGGCGGACGCGTTGCGCGCCGAGGGGTTCCAGGACGTGGCGCTGCTCGACACCCCGGACGGCACGCAGTCGGTGTACGGCCTGCTGCCCGGCCCCGAGGGTGCGCCCACCGTTCTGCTCTACGCGCACTACGACGTGCAGCCGCCACTCGACGAGGAGGCGTGGACCAGTCCGCCGTTCGAGCTGACGGAGCGCGAAGGACGCTGGTACGGCCGCGGCAGCGCCGACTGCAAGGGCGGGGTCCTCATGCACCTGCTCGCGCTGCGTGCTCTGAAGGCGAACGGCGGTGTCCCGGTGAGCGTCAAGGTGATCGCCGAGGGTTCCGAGGAGCAGGGCACCGGCGGCCTCGAGCGATATGCCGAGGAGCACCCGGACCTGCTGACGGCGGACACGATCGTCATCGGTGACGCGGGCAACTTCCGGGTCGGCCTGCCGACGGTCACCGCGACGCTCCGTGGCATGACCCTCGTACGCGTCCGTGTGGACACTCTTGAGGGCAATCTGCACTCGGGACAGTTCGGCGGCGCGGCCCCCGACGCGCTCGCGGCGCTGGTGCGCGTGCTCGACTCGCTGCGCGCGGAGGACGGCTCGACGACGGTCGACGGGCTCACGGGCGACGAGGTGTGGGACGGGCTTCAGTACGAAGAGGCCAACTTCCGCAAGGACGCCAAGGTTCTCGACGGTGTCCGTCTTGTCGGCAAGGGCACGGTCGCCGACCGCATCTGGGCGCGTCCCGCGGTCACGGTGCTCGGCATCGACTGCCCGCCGGTGGTCGGCGCGACGCCGTCCGTGCAGGCGGGCGCACGGGCTCTGATCAGCCTGCGGGTGCCGCCGGGCGTGGACGCGGCCGAGGCCACCAAGCTCCTCCAGGCACACGTTGAAGCGCACACTCCGTGGGGTGCGCAGGTGACCACCGAGCAGATCGGGCAGGGCCAGCCGTTCCGCGCGGACACCACGAGCCCCGCGTACGCGGCGATGGCGGAGGCGATGGGCGAGGCGTACCCCGGCGAGGAGATGCAGTACGCGGGGCAGGGCGGCTCGATCCCGCTGTGCAACACCCTCGCCGCGCTGTACCCCCGGGCGGAGATCCTGCTGATCGGCCTGAGCGAGCCCGAGGCGCAGATCCACGCGGTCGACGAGAGCGTGTCACCCCAGGAGTTGGAGCGGCTCTCGGTCGCGGAGGCACTGTTCCTCCAGAAGTACGCGGCGAGCTGAGCCAAGAGGGTTACTGACCGCCCACAGGAACGCCCGCCTCAAGGTACAGGGCGACTCCGCGTTCCCGCGCCCGCAGCGCCCAGCGCAGCCGTTCGTAGCGCACGGGGGGCAGCAGCTTGGCCGCCTCCTCCTCGGTGACGAAACGGCAGTCGCGGAGTTCGGGGCCCGGAAGCAGCATCCCCCGGGCCGCACCGCTGTCGAGGTGCCCGCCGTCGAAGAGGAACCGCATACCTCCGTAGCCGGGCGGTGTGGGCGGCTCCCAGTCGACGACGACGAGCCGGGGCGCTTCGGCGAGCCGGATGCCGGTCTCCTCGGTGACTTCGCGCATACCCGCGCGCGCGGGTGCCTCGCCCCGTTCGACGACGCCGCCGGGGAACTCCCAGCCGGCCTTGTACGTCGGGTCGACGAGCAGGACCCGGTCGAGATCGTCGAACAGCAGGACGCCGGCGGCGACCGTCTCCGCGGTGGGCTCCGGGGTCTGCACGATGTCGCAGACGGCCGCGGCCCCGGTGCGCAGGGCGTCGACGATGTGCTCGGCGGTCTCGCAGGGGGTGAGTGCCCCGGTGTCGATGCTGTGGGCGTCGGCACCGAGCCAGCCCGCGAGTGCGGCCCGGTACGGCTCGATGTGGTCGAGGGACCACTGCCGCACACGCATCTCGCCGTCCGGGAGGTCCGCCGGTACGGGGCGGCCGGATATTCGTTCCCGCAGGATCGTTTCCTCGGGGGCCAGGACGACGTGTCGTACGGCGATTCTGCGCGCGGCGAGGCCGCCGAAGATCTCGTCGCGGTAGTCCTGTCGCAGCAGGGTCATGGGCACCACGAGGACGCCGCCGACCTCGGCGAGCAGGGCCGCCGCGGTGTCCACCACGAGCCGTCGCCAGATCGGCAGATCCTGGTAGTCGCTCACCTCGGCGAGGCTCTTGGACGGCAGCAGATGGGGCAGTGCACCGCCGATGACCTCGGGGTCGAAGAGTGTGCTGTTCGGGATCAGCTCGATCAGTTCCCGTGCGGTGCTGGTCTTGCCCGCACCGAACGCACCGTTGATCCAGACGATCACGGTTCCCCCCTCTTCTGTTGGCCCCCTGTGGCTTGCCCGCAACACCCTGCCATGGAAACCAGGCCCTGATGAGATGGCCACCGCCCAGGCCGAAAGGCGCCATAGTGTGTCAAGTGATTCGCATTCACTTCACTCCATCGAGTGGCAGTCTCGCTGCATGAATCGTTCCCTCACCACAGGGCGCACTGTCCCCCGCTAGCGTGATCCGTCTGGCGCCCCAGCCCCTGGTGACCTCCTGAATCCGGCTCTTCCGACGCCCCCTTCTCTCCCGAGGAACCGGTCGGCGTCGACACTGGGGGACACGTGCAGCTCGACGCACTGAACGAATTCGCCTTCGAGGACTCCGAACCGCCACCCCGTGTATACGGCCTCGATGGCGCGGTCGTGATCGAACTGCACGGCGAGATCGACCTGTTGGCCTACCACCGCATGGCCCCGCTCCTCGACCCCATCACCGGGGGACCCGCGGCAACAGTGATCATCGACTTGAGCGGGACCACGTTCTTCGACTGCTCGGGCATCTCCCTGCTGGTCCGCGCACACCGCCGTACGACAGCACGGGACGCCCGCCTGGCCGTGGTCTGCACCCACCCCCTGACGCTGCGCATCCTGCGCATCACGGGCCTCATGCCGATGCTGTTACCTGTGGCCACGCTGCGGGAGGCGTTGGCGACGGAGTAGGAGCACGCCGCCCGGAGCCATCAGCCCTTGCTGGAGCCCAGCGTCAGCCCCGCGATGAAGTGCCGTTGCAGCAGCAGGAAGACAAGCACGGTGGGCAGGGCCACCAGGACCGAGCCCGCAGCCAGCAAGTTGTAGTCAGTAAAAAACTGGCCCCTCAGGTTGTTCAGGGATGACGTGATCGGGAGTTTGTCGGGGTTGGAGATGAAGATGAGGGCCCACAGGAAGTCGTTGTAGATCCAGGTGAATTCGAGTGTGCCGAGGGCCGCGAGTGCGGGACGGCACAGCGGAAGCGTGATGCGCCAGAACTGCGTCCATACGCCCGCGCCGTCCACGATCGCCGCCTCCAGGATTTCCTGTGGCAGCGTCCGCATGAAATTGGAGAGTACGAAGACGCAGAAGCCGACCTGGAAACCGATGTTGACGATGATCACCGCCCAGTACGAGTCGTACAGGGTCAGCGAGTCGGACATCCACCACGGGAGTGGGATCTTCAGGAAGAGGACGTACAGCGGGGTGACAAGGACCTGCGGAGGCAGCAGATTGCCCGCAGTGAAGAACATCAGCAGGATCATGCCCCCGCGAATGCGCAGGCGGGACACGGCGAATGCCACGAACGCCGCGAGGAAGAGCGTGATGAGGACCGCGGGTACCGCGATGAGCAGAGTGTTGGAGAAGTACTTGCCCATGCCGGAATCGCTGTAGGCCTGGCGGTAGTAGTCGAAGGACAGGTGCTTGGGGAAGGAGAAATAGCCGTGCTGCGCCGTTTCCTCGTACGGGCGCAGTGAGGCGTAGACGGCCAGGAGAAGCGGCGCGAGGAAGCCCAGGGACACCGCCATCAGGAAGATGTGCACCCCGAAACGACCGGGGCGGTGTCTGCGGCCTGTGGGCTTCTCGGCGGGCGGGTCCGGGGCGTCCGGGCGCGGCGTGGTGTGGATGTCGGCGGTCATCGGTCGCGCGCACCTCGCAGCTCTTGGACCAGGAACGTCACGATGAATCCGAGCGAGACGGTCAGGAGTACGACCGCGATGGCGGAGCCGAATCCGATGCGGCTCGCCTCGCCGATGATGTTGTCGGTGATGAGTACGGAGAGCAGCTCCAGGCCATTGCGGCCCTTGTTGACCGCGTAGACGATGTCGAAGGCACGCAAGGCCTCGATGACCGTGATGACGCCGACGATGACATTCACGGGGCGGAGTGTCGGGAAGACGACGCGGAAGAACGTCTGACGGGCGTTCGCGCCGTCTATCTGCGCCGCTTCCTTGAGCACGGGGTCGACCGATTTCAGTCCGGCCAGGTAGAGGATCATGACGTATCCCGTGTGCCGCCAGCTCGCCGCGAGCATCATCATCCAGAGGTTGATGTCGGAATTGCCGAGCCAGTCGATCGGGTCGTTCTGGTTGTTGAGGATGGTGTTGACCACGCCCTGGTCGGTGCCGAGTATCAGCTGGGCCATGAAGCCGACGACGGCCAGCGAGAGCACCACCGGCATATAGAGCACCGACTGGTAGAAGCGGCTGAAGCGCACTCCGCGGTCGATGACGACCGCGAGGAGAAGTCCGAACGGGGTGGCGACGAAGCCCAGGAAGGCTATCCACAGCACGTTGTGGCGGACGGCGGGCCAGAATGCCGGATAGTTGTCGACCAGGTTCTTGTAGTTCTTTCCCCCGACCCACTGGATGTCTCCTATGCCGTCCCAGGAGGTGAAGGACAGGCCGATGGAGGCCAGGGTCGGGCCCCAGATGATGAAGATGTCGAGAAGGACGGGAATTCCCAGAAGCACACCGAGGACGGCGATGTCACGGCGCGTGAAGCGCCGTGGTCCCCGCCGCCCGGCTCGCCGAGCGGTTTTCTGCAGCACGGAAGGCGACCTCCGCCAGTCAGCTGATGTCCGAGGAGAAGATGTCCTTCTTCTGCCGTTCGATACTGTTGACCAGGCCGTCGACGTCCTTCGGATTGTCGATGAAGTCCTGCAAGGCCTTGATCATGACGGTCTGCGCGAAGTCGGGCCGGGTGTCCCGGTCCAGGAACTGCGAGATCTGTTTGGCCCCGGCGACGAGCTCGGCCGATTTCTTCTGCAGCGGGCTGTACTTACTGGTGTCGGCGCCGTCGTTGACCGCGACATTGTTCGGGTCACCGGCCAGATAGATGTCCTCGGCCTTCGGTGTCCCGAGCCACTTCAGGAGTTCCTTGGCGCCGTCGACGTTCTTCGACTTCTTGGCCACGAGGAATCCGTCGATCGGCGCCTCCACGGCGTCCTGACCGTACGCAGGATCGATCTCGGGGAAGGCGAAGAAGTCGATGTCGTCGCGTTCCTTCGGCGGGAACTGCTGGCCCGGGTGCGGCATTCCGAAGACGGCCATGCCCGTCTTGCGCTGCTGCAGGCCCTGACCCGCCTCTTCCCAGGTACGGCCGAGCGCGCCCTTCTGGTAGTACGGCATGAGTTCGCGCCACAGGTCGAAGACCTTCTTGACCTTGGTGTCGGTCCAGGCTTCCTCGCCGGCCATCAGGTTCTTGTGGAACTCGTATCCGTTCATGCGCATGTTGATGTAGTCGAAGGTGCCCATGGCGGGCCAGCCGTCCTTGTCGCAGAAGGCGACCGGTATGCCGTCCTTGCTCATCTTCTTGGCGAGCGCGATGAACTCGTCCCAGGTCTTGGCCTGTTCGTAGCCCTGCTTCTCAAAGAGACTCTTGCGGTGGAAGACAGCCCATGGGTAGTAGTAGTACGGCACGAAGTACTGCTTGCCCTCGTGTGTGGACTGCTCCCGCAGCGCGTCGGAGAAGCCCTTGAAGCCCTTCCATACGTCGCTGATGTCGATCAGCAGGCCCTTCTCCGCGAAGTACTGCATGCGGTAGCCGGCGAACCACATGAAGACGTTGTCGGGCGTGCCCTGAAGATAGCGCGTGATGTTCTGCTGGAACTCGTTGTGCTCTGTGGTGTTGACCTTGACGGTCTTCCCGGACTTCTTCTCATAGGCGTCGAAGGCGGCGGCGAACGCTTTCTTGGGCACCGCGTCCGAGGAATTGGACCCCATCGTGACTTCGTCCTTGTTGCCGCCAGGACCGTCACCACAGGCTGTGAGCAGGGCCGGAAGGGTGACCGCCCCGGCGCCGACGGCCGCACCACGCAGGACATTCCGTCGGGACATCCGATGTCCTGACATGCTTCGAGGCGTGGCAGGCCCCATGAACGATGACTGTGCCATGTCCCCCTCCTCGGGGTGCAAACGAACACAACCGAACGCGAGGGTTGCGATCCCACTCCCAAGTGCCACGTCAGTCAAGGGGTTTGGCGTCCGGATGCTCGAACCGTTACCGCTCCTCTTTCAACAGAGTCCAACACGGCCTACCGTAAGCGCGCATCTCTGACATGTACATGCAGCCGCGAACTTCTGCGAGTACGGAGGAATGTAACGATGCGTCACCTCTCACCCCGCACAACCCATCGAAGAGTCGTCGGGTCGCTGGTGGCCGCCCTGCTGTGTGCTGCGAGCCTCGCGGCACCAGCGGCGGCACTGGACTCCGGCGGTACCGGCGCCACCGGCGACGCGAGTGGCGCGAGTGGCGTCAGCGGACGGAGCACTGCCGAAAGGGCCTCCACCGCCGAGGCGAATCTCCCCGGCGATCTCGCCCTCACCCCGCCCATGGGCTTCAACAACTGGAACTCCACCCACTGCAGGGCCGAGTTCGACGAAGCCATGGTCAAAGGGATCACGGACATCTTCGTCGAGAAGGGCCTCAAGGACGCCGGGTATCAGTACGTCAACCTCGACGACTGCTGGGCGCTGCCCGCGCGGGACGCCGACGGCAAGCTGGTTCCCGACCCCAAGCGATTCCCCCATGGAATCAAGGCAGTTGCCGACTATGTGCACTCCAAGGGCCTGAAGCTCGGCATCTACACCAGCGCGGGCACCAAGACCTGCAGCGACATCGGCTTCCCCGGCGCACTCGGCCATGAGGCCAGCGACGCACGGCAGTTCGCCGACTGGGGCGTCGACTACCTCAAGTACGACAACTGCAACAACCAAGGCGTCGACGCCAAGAAGCGGTACATCGCGATGCGCGACGCGCTGAAGGCCACCGGCCGCCCCATCGTCTACAGCCTCTGCGAGTGGGGCGAGAACAAGCCCTGGGAGTGGGCCGCCGACGTAGGCCATCTCTGGCGCACCACCGGCGACATCAGCGACAACTGGAGCTCGATGCTGTCGATCATGAAGCGGAACCTGCCGCTCGCCGAGCACGCGGGCCCTGGCCACTGGAACGACCCGGACATGCTGGAGGTCGGCAACGGCGGCATGGCGGACACCGAGTACCGCACGCACTTCTCGATGTGGTCCATCATGGCCTCGCCCCTGCTCATCGGCTCCGACCTGCGCAAGGCCACACCCGAGACCTTCGCGATCATCGGCAACAAGGAAGTCATCGCCGTCGACCAGGACCCGCTGGGCAAGCAGGGCGCGGTCCTTTCGTCGGAAGGCGGTCGCTGGGTCGTCGCCAAGGAGATGAAGGACGGCAGCCGGACGGTAGCGCTCTTCAACGAGACGGGTACCGCCCAGCCGATCGCCACGTCGGCGAAGGCCGTCGGCCTTCCGAACGCCGACGGGTACACCCTGCGGGATCTGTGGCAGCACAAGAGCTACAACACGGCGGGCAAGATCGCCGCGACCGTCCCCGCGCACGGCACCGCACTGCTGCGCGTCTCGGCGGACGGCAAGTGGGCCAAGAACCCGCCCGCCGTCGAACTAGGCCTGGATGGCGACCCGTTGGTGGAGGCCGGTGAGCCGGCGAAGCTGACGTCGAAGGTCACCAACCTCGGCCGCACGCCCGCGCAGCAGGTGTCCGCCGCCTTCACAGGACCCTCCGGCTGGCAGATCAAGGCGACGTCACCCTCGACCGCGAGCTCCCTGCGTACGGGCAAGTCGCTGAGTACGTCGTGGTCGGTGACCGCACCGCCGGGCACGGCCCCGGGATCGTACGACCTGACGCTCAAGACCGCCTACCGCTCCCCCAGCGGCACTCGCGCCGAGAGCGTGCTGCCACTGGCAGCCCGTGTCGTAGTGGCGCCGCCCGCAGGGAATTCGGCGGTCAGTGATCTGCCGTGGATGTCAACGGCCAACGGCTGGGGCCCTGTTGAGAAGGACACCAGCAACGGCGAGAGCGCGGCGGGCGACGGCAACCCGATCACCATCGGCGGGGTCGTCCACGCCAAGGGACTCGGAGTGCACGCCGCGAGCACGGTCGAGTACTACACCGGCGGATCCTGCGAGAAGGTCAGCGCACAGGTGGGCGTCGACGACGAGAAGGGCCTCAAGGGGTCCGTCGCCTTCGAGATCTGGGCGGACGGCAAGAAGGCCGCGTCGACCGGCGTCCTCACCAACGCCGATGCGGCGCAGGCGATTTCGGCCGAAGTGACCGGCGCCCGGACCGTACGCCTCGTCGTCACGGACGGCGGCGACGGCACGGACTCCGACCACGCGGACTGGGCGGAGCCGGTTCTCAGCTGCTGAGTCGCGCGAACGGTTGACCGCGGGCCGGGCTGACATCGTTCAGCCCGGCCCGCGTGAAGGTCAACTCCCCACAGCAGGACGCAAGTCCACCGCGCTGACCTCCTGGCTGAGCGCGGCCGCCGCGGCTCCCACGAGACCCGCGTCCGTCCCCATCAAGGCCGGGCCCACGGTCAGATGACGTACGAACGAGAGCGTGGCGTAGTCCCGCAGGGACCGGCGCAGCGGATCGAAGAGGACGTTCCCCGCCTTCGCCACGCCGCCCCCGATCACGGCGATGTCGATCTCGACCAGCGTCGCCGTCGCCGCGATCCCCGCGGCGAGCGCCTGGGCCGCACGCTCGAAGGAGGCGACGGCCACCGGATCCCCGGCACGCGCGGCGAGCGCCACCGCGGCGGCGGACGTATCGCCGTCGGGCCCCGGCCGCCACCCGCCCTCCACCGCGCGCCGTGCGATGTTCGGACCACTGGCGATGCGCTCGACGCACCCACGCGCGCCACACGGGCAGGGGTCGCCGTCGAGATCCACGCTGATGTGTCCGATGTGACCCGCGTTCCCGGTGGGGCCGGGATGCAGCTTTCCGCCGAGGATCAGGCCGCCGCCGACCCCGGTGGACACCACCATGCAGAGCGCGTTGTCGTGGCCGCGGGCAGCTCCCTGCCAGTGCTCGGCCGCCGTCATCGCGACGCCGTCGCCGACGAGCTCGACCGGCAGACCGCCGGTGGCCGCGCGCACCCGCTCGACCAGTGGATAGCCGCGCCATCCGGGGACGTTGACCGGGCTGACCGTGCCCGCCGATGCGTCCACGGGGCCGGCGCTGCCGATGCCGACGGCGCGGGCGCCGCCCCACAGCGGGGAACGCGTGAGCTCGCCGATGACCTCTTCGACCGCCCGCATCACGGTGTCGCCGTCCTCGCGCGCGGGCGTGGGCCGCTGGGAGCGCAGCAGGATCCGGCCGCGGCCGTCGACCAGGGCTCCGGCGATCTTGGTGCCGCCGATGTCGAGTGCGGCGACGAGGTCCGTGTGCATCAGTGTCAGATCTCCTGGTGAAAGGGCAGGCCGCTCTCCTGGCGAGAGGGCAGGCCGGAGAATGCGATGGACAGTCTCTCTTGCATCTGACAACGTTGTCCAGGTTCTATGCTCGACGCCACATCACTTACGCACCACTTTCAGTTCACCATCGTCGATGACAGGACAGCGCACCGTGGCCGAGACCGCCCGCCGACCCGAGCGACCCGAACCCCGCTACGGCAACCGTCCGACCATGAAAGACGTCGCGGCCCGCGCCGGAGTCGGCCTCAAGACGGTCTCCCGCGTCGTGAACGGCGAGCCGGGTGTCACCCCGGACACCGAGCGCCGCGTCCAGGAGGCCATCGAGGCCCTCGGCTTCCGCCGCAACGACAGCGCGCGGGTCCTGCGCAAGGGCCGCACGGCCAGCATCGGCCTCGTGCTCGAAGACCTCGCCGACCCCTTCTACGGCCCGCTCAGCCGTGCCGTGGAGGAGGTGGCCCGTGCCCACGGCGCTCTCCTCATCAACGGTTCGAGTGCCGAGGACCCGGACCGCGAGCAGGAGTTGGTGCTCGCGCTGTGCGCACGCCGGGTCGACGGGCTCGTCATCATCCCGGCCGGTGACGACCACCGCTATCTGGAGCCGGAGATCGCCGCCGGTGTCGCCACGGTCTTCGTCGACCGCCCCGCCGGGAAGATCGACGCCGATGTCGTGCTCTCCGACAGCTTCGGCGGCGCGCGTGACGGCGTCGCCCATCTCATCGCCCACGGCCACCGCCGCATCGGCTTCATCGGCGACCAGCCGCGCATCCACACCGCCATAGAGCGCCTGCGGGGCTACCGCGCCGCCATGGAGGACGCGGGCATCCCCGTGGCCGAGGAGTGGATGTCACTCGGCGCCACGGACCCGGACCGCGTCGGGCAGGCCACGAAGACCATGCTGAGCGGCCCCGACCCCGTGACGGCGATCTTCGCGGGCAACAACCGTGTGACGGTGACGGTCGTCCGCGTGCTGGCGGGACGCTCCCGTCCCGTGGCGCTCGTCGGCTTCGACGACATCGAACTCGCGGATCTCCTGCAGCCGGGCGTGACCGTCGTCGCCCAGGACGCGGCACAGCTGGGCAGGACCGCCGCCGAGCGGCTCTTCCGGCAGCTGGACGGTGCGTCCGACGCTCCGGAGCGGATCGAGCTGCCGACCCGGCTCATCACGCGCGGCTCGGGTGAACTACCGCCCGCGGGGTGACAGTTGGAGACACAGCGGTCATGGGAGACACGATGGTCAGCAGACGGGCAGGCCCGGCAGCGGTTTGTCGTTGTCGCCGCCCTTGAGGTAGACGTCGCTGACGAAGACGTCTCTGTTGCCGCTGTCGTCGTCCGTCTTGGCCCACCAGACGTTCGTCCACTCGCCGTACGTCTCCCGGCGGCCGAGATTCTGCTGGCAGAAGAAATAGTTCGTGCCCGCGTTCAGTACGCCCGCTTCGGCGCCCGACCCGGTGTACGACTTCGCCGTGCGCCAGACCGCGCAGTCGTATTTGCCTCCTCCCGCGGCGTGGCAGGCGGGGTCGGGGGCCGGGTCGCCACCGCCGCCCGATGTGCCACCGGAGCCACCGGAGCCGCCGCCTGTCGTGCTGTCGCCCTCGGTCGGCTTGGAGGAGGGCCCCGGCCGTGTCGTCGGCTTGGCCGTGGACTTGGGGTCGTCCCTGTCGGAGTCGGACGAAGGCTTCGTGTCCGGCTTCCGGGTCTTCTCGTCGCCCTGCTTCGAGGGGTCGGGGCCGCGTGTGCCGTCCAGCGTGCCGCGGCTGTTGCCCGCATCCGGCTCGGCCGTGTCACCGGGGGAAGCGGCGCGCTCTGCCTGACTGCCGCTGTCCCCTTGGTTGTTGACGAGGGCGACCGTGACGCCGGCCGCCGCCAGGACCACGACGACAGCGACCGCGGCGAGCAGGGCCCGGCCACCGCGGGGGCGTCGCGCGAGGGGTGGCGTGGCTGCCGGTCCGGCGGGAGCCCCGGAGAGCGGCGGTCCGAACCCAGGCGGCGGCCCGCTCGGAATGCTCCGCTCCGTCGTCTCCCGAGGCCGTGGCGCGGGCTCACGCAGCGCGGTCGTCACCGCGCTTCCGGCCGCGTCGGCGAGGAGCAGTCCCGCCTGGTCCGCGTCCGGCCGTGCCCGCGGGTCCTTGTGCATCAGCTGCCGCAGTACGGGGATCAGGGGCCCCGCGCGCTGCGGCTCGGGCAGCGGGTCGCTGACGATCGCGGTGAGCGTGGACCACGTCGACGTACGACGGAACGGGGACGCGCCCTCGACCGCCGCGTACAGCGTGGCGCCCAGGGCCCATACGTCGGAGGCGGGGCCCGGGTCCTGGCCCTGGGCGCGCTCGGGCGCCAAGTAGTCCAGGGAGCCGACGAGTTCGCCGCTGCGGGTGAGATGGGTTGCGGAGCCGTCGCCAGGGTCGTCCACCGTGGCGATGCCGAAGTCGGTCAGGACGACGCGGCCACCCGTCGCCAGGAGGATGTTGCCCGGCTTGACGTCGCGGTGCAGGACTCCGGCGCGGTGGGCCGCGGCGAGCGCTTCCATCACCTTGGCGCCGATGGCCGCGGCCTCGCGGGGATCGAGCGTGCCGCGATCACGCAGGACGTCGTCCAGGGAGGGTCCTTCGATGAGCTCCATGACGATGAGGGGCCGCCCGTCGACCTCCGCCACGTCGTGCACGGCGACCACTCCGGGGTGGCGGATGCGGGCGGCCGCACGGGCCTCGCGCTGCATCCGCACGCGCAGGTCGGCCAGCTCGGGCCCGGCCGCGTCCGTGAACGTACGCAGTTCCTTGACGGCGACCTCGCGGCCGAGCACCTCGTCGACCGCACGCCAGACGACGCCCATGCCGCCGCGCCCGAGCCGCGCCACGACGCGATAGCGCCCGGCAAGGAGTCGGCCGACCCCGCCTGTCTGTTCCTGGTCCCCCGAAGTCACCGCTGCCCCGTTCCTGTGACACCACTTTTCGTGGGCCACAGACTACGGGGCAGGGGTGACAGCGCGTGCCGGGAGTTACTTGCCGTGGGGCGTGAGGTCGCCGCGCCGCGGGCCCGAGAAGCTCTGCAGGCGGGCCAGGGTCAGGCCGGTGAGGCGCGTGACCTCGCCCGCGTCCAGGGCACCGCAGTCCAGGCCACGGAGCAGGTATCCGGCCAGGGCCTTGGCCGACGCGGGCTCGTCCGCCACATCGCCGCCCTCGCGGTGGGCGGCGTACGCGGAAAGGCGCGCGGCGGCCTGCTCGAAGCCCTCGCGGTAGAACGCGAACACGGCGGCGTAGCGCGTCGGGATGTGGCCGGGGTGCATGTCCCAGCCCTGGTAGTAGGCGCGGGCCAGGGCGCGGCGCGTGAGGCCGTAGTGCAGCCGCCAGGCGTCGTGCACCTTCTCGGTCGTGCCGATGGGCAGGACGTTGGTGGAGCCGTCCGAGACGCGTACGCCGGTGCCCGCCGCCGCGACCTGCATGACGGCCTTCGCGTAGTCGGCGGCCGGGTGGTCGCTGGTCTGGTAGGCGGCGCTGACACCGAGGCAGGCGCTGTAGTCGAACGTGCCGTAGTGCAGTCCTGTGGCGCGGCCCTCGGCGGCGCCGATCATGCGGGCCACGGCCGCGGTGCCGTCGGTGGCGAGGATGGACTGGCTGGTCTCGATCTGGATCTCGAAGCCGATCCGTCCCGCCTCGAGGCCGTGCGTCTTCTCGAACTCCTCCAGGAGGCGCACCATCGCGGTGACCTGCTCGGCGTACGTCACCTTCGGCAGCGTAAGGACGAGGCCGTCCGGCAGGCCGCCCGCCTCCATGAGGCCGGAAAGGAAGATGTCGAGGGTGCGGATGGCGCGGTCGCGCACCGCCTCCTCCATGCACTTCATACGGATGCCCATGTACGGGGCCGCGGTGCCGTTCTTGTAGGCCTCCGCGACGAGACGGGCCGCGCGGGCGGCGTCCTGGTCCTCGTCGGCGCCCTTGTAGCCGTCCTCGAAGTCGATGCGCAGGTCCTCGATGGGCTCGCGCTCCAGCTTGGCGCGCACGCGGTCGTAGACCGGCTGGGCCAGGTCGTCGGCGAGGCCGAGGACGGCCGCGAAGGAGGCCGCGTCCGGGGCGTGCTCGTCGAGGGCCTTCAGTGCCTGGTCGCCCCAGGTACGGATGGTGTCGGCGCCGAAGAGCTCACCGGGGACGTACACGGTGTGGACGGGCTGGCGGGTGCCCGGGTCTCCGGGATAGCGGCGCTCGAGCTCCGCGTCCACCGGGGCGAGGGAAGCGCTGATGCCCTCGCTGACCGCGCCCGCGAGACTCGTTGCCACCTTCTCTTGCTGACCCATTCCTGCACCCTCCACACGCTCAGGACCACACACTCAGGACCGCTCAGAACTCTTACACATTTCCGCTTCACGGAATCAACAATCCGCATGGCGAAGTTATCTGTCGACCTTCCCGCTGGTCAACACCCTCTCGTCTGCCGGACCCCGGCTGTGACCCCGGCTGTTCACCCGTGTCTCAGATCCTGCTTCCAGACTCGCCCGCCCGCACCTCATCCTGACCTGTACCAACTGAAGGAGACCGCGTGCCGAACGACACCCGAGTTACGCGCCGCCTCGGCCTGCAGACCGCGCTCGCCGCGGTGGCAGTGCCCTTGTTCACCACCGCGCTGGCCGCCTCACCCGCGCGCGCGGTGGAGCGCGCGGGGCGCCGCCTGGAGGTCATGTCGTTCAACCTCCGCTACGCGAGCACCACCCCACCCAACACCTGGGCCGACCGCCGCCCGGTGACCCGGGAGCTCCTGCGCCGCGCGCGCCCGCATGTCATCGGCACCCAGGAAGGCCTCTACCAGCAGGTACGGGACATCGCCGAGGACCTGGGTCCGCACTACGACTGGATCGGCACCGGCCGGGCGGGCGGCAGCCGTGATGAGTTCATGACCATCTTCTACGACACCCGCAGGCTCGCCCCGATCGAGTACGACCACTACTGGCTCTCCGACACCCCGAACGTCGTCGGATCGAACACCTGGGGCGGCGGCTCCATCCGCATGGTCACCTGGGTCCGCTTCCACGACCTGCGCACGGACACCGACCTGTATGCCATCAACACCCACCTCGACAACGCGAGTCAGTTCGCACGCACGCGTGCCGCCCGTCTGATCACCGAACGGATCGCCACGCTCGACCCGTCCCTGCCGGTCCTGGTCACGGGTGACTTCAACGTCGCGGCTCATAAGAATCCGGTCTACGACACGATGCTGGGCGCCGGTCTCGTCGACACGTGGGACGCGGCGGAGGAGCGCAGCAAGGCGTACGCCACCTTCCACGGCTATAAGCCGCTGGTGCCGGACGGCGACCGGATCGACTGGATCCTGACGAAGCCGGGAGCGCGGGTGCACTCGGCGGCCATCAACACCTTCTCGGAGGGCGGGCAGTTCCCCAGCGACCACCTGCCAGTGCAGGCCTCGCTGACCCTGTGACGCGAAAGCCCCCGTGACGCACCGAGGCCTTCGCCACCGCGGCTTGCGGTGGCGAAGGCCTCGGACTTGCGTCGCACTTGCCTCGTACTGCCTGAAGCAGGTCAGCCCTTGCGGGTGTTGACCTCTTCGGTGAGCTGGGGGACGACGTCGAAGAGGTCGCCGACCACTCCGTAGTCGACGAGGTCGAAGATCGGGG
>NZ_JBICXM010000008.1:0-412756 GCF_043200235.1 Streptomyces sp. NPDC048441 | reverse complement strand
CCCGCCATCAGCAGAATCGCGAACGGATACCCCGCCGCCCACTTCAGCTCCGGCATCGTCTCGAAGTTCATCCCGTAGATCGTCCCCACCAGCGTGGGAGCAAACAGAATCGCCGCCCAAGACGAGATCTTCTTGAACTCTGCGCCTGCCGAAAAATCCATCCGTGCAGATCAGGCGGCGTGTTGGTACTCGTGGAGGACTCCGCCGAGGTGGTCTCTCCGGCGCACCCTCAGTTGGGTGATCTGCGCGTGAGTGAGTGGTTCGGGGACAGCGCGCTGAGGTGCTGCCTGGTCTAGTGCTTGGTGGGCCGGTGGAGGTTGTAGTGCAGCTCGAACTGGCGCATCGCACGGCGCAGATGGCGCTCGTTCCAGATGAGGGTGCGGTCCAGCAGTTCGTGGCGGAAGGTCTGTACTCAGCGCTCCATGATCGCGTTCATGCGCGGTATTCGTCTTCCGGTGCGCACGACTTGGATGCCGGCGTTGTTCAGGATTTCGTCGACGAGGGCGGGGTATTTTCGCGTCCCGGTCTCGGATCAGGTAGGCGATGGTGGCTTGTGCGTTCGTCAGGTCCATGGTCAGGTTGCGGTCGGCTTGGCTGACCCAGGCTGCGGTGGGACGCCGAGCGGCACGGTGAACCGCGGCTGCCAGCCTTCCTCCGTCAGCACCACCAGCTGGACCGCCGTCGCACGGGTGTGCAGCGGCAGCAGGCTGCCGATCGCAGCGCGGACATGGGCGGCAGCTGTCGGGTTGTCCGCACCCATAGCGACCGTGACATGGGCGGCGGGCTGCGCCCCGAAGCGGCCCTTGTACGGGCGCAACCCGGGCCAGTGGGTGCGGAACGCATCGACGATCGTTTGGAGTCCCGGAACGGTGACGGCGACGAAGCCGGATTCCGTCACGACCTTCTCCAAGAGCAGATCAGCTGCCGGGAAACTCGTAGCCAGAGAACGTACGCCCTTCTCGTCCTGGTCTGTCAGCGCCGATTCCGGCACGAACGGGTAGAGGAGCGAGACGTGCGCCGGCACCCCACGGCGCACCAGAGCTGGGTCGATACGCCACGCCGCCTTGAGGAGCGGGGCGGCATCGGGCAGGACAATAACGACGGCAGTGGTCCCTGGCTCTGGCACACCATCATCATCGCAGGCCAGTCCGCTACTGCGCGCGTTGCACTGGGAGGTGGGCGAGGGCAACGAGTTGGGCGTGGTCGAGGCGGTCGCGGCCGACGTGTTGGCGTGGTGATCCACGCCCCGTATGGTGCCCGCTTCCGTCCGGGACGCGCTCGATGGGGGCTCGTCCGGCGATGCTGCCCTCGCGTGTGGCTCCGGGTTTGGGTTCTGACTCACTTTCCGGATGTCGTTGGTGATCTTGTCGCGGCCTGTTGGCACGGAGGTGTTGTACCCCCTGGGACTGCCGGATTTGCAACTATCGGATGTGCCCTCGGCCGCCCCCGGCCAACAGCCTGGCTCAACCGCCCGTCGTGCGACCATCGGCTATTCGCACGCACCGTGGTTCCACCTGGAGATCACCAACAGCATCAATTCCGTGGATGATCTTGAGGTCGGCTGCTTTGCATCGAGCCTCGTTGCGAGGAGGCCAAGTCTGCGGCGAGAAGCCGGACCGGCATCGAACTGCGCCAAGATCGTTCACGGAATCGTGGCCTGAACCAAAATCACCGTCGCTTACAGGTCTTCCACCTGGTCAGATAGTTACAGCCAGGACCCCGCTCATAGGGGCATCCGTGACACGTGATGGTCGGTGCTCGGCGCGAGTTCGGCGGGCCGAGGCCCCGGACGTGCGACGGCCCCTTAGATGGTTTCAGGTTCAGGGAAGCTGGGCCTCCTGGGCCTTCAGACGCGCTCGGTGGCCGGGCTCGGCTCGGGAACCGCGGCTTTCTCGACGCCTGTTCGGCGTTCGATCAGTCCGAGGACCACACCGGCGATGATGACCATCCCGCCAAGGGCCTGGGTGAGCCGGACTGTCTCCTTGTTGATCACCACGGCACCGAGCACACCGAACACGGGTACCAGGTTGAGAATGTTGACCGCGACGCTCGAAGTCATCCTGTGCAGGCCGTAGTTGTAGAGGAGGAAACCGCCGACGGAACACGCCACGGCCAGATAGACGAGCATCGCCGAGGCCGAGGCGTCCGGCACTCGCCAGTCCCCGATCTCCAGGAGTGAGGCGAGCAGGAAGCCGGCGGCGCCTGCCACCGTCTGGTGGTAGGTGAGGTTCACGGCATCCTGCCCCCGGCCCGCGTACTTGCCCAGCACGTTGTATCCGGCCCACATCAGTCCGCCGAGCAGGAGCAGCACGTCACCGAACCAGCGTGCGCTGCCTCCGACTTCTGCCCCGTTGCGTACGACCAGGAAGGCTCCCAGCGCGGCGAGCAGCACGCCGCTGACCCGGAGCAGCGGCATCCTGGTCCGCAGGAGAGCCAGCTCCAGAAGCATGGTCATCAGCGGATAGGTGGCCACGATCAGGGAGGCGTCCGAGGCGGTCGACAGCTCAACGCCGATGTTCTCCAGCACGAAGTAGGCCGTGATGCCGAGCAGGCCGCTCAGGTAGATCATCCGCCGCTGGCGGGCATCCGGCGGGGCGACCGGGGTGCGGCGTATGCGCGCCATGATCGCGAGCAGCACGGCGGCGACAGTGAAGCGGATGGCCCCGATGGTCAGTGGCCCGACGTCCGCCAGTACCTCCTTGGTCACCGCGTACGAGCTGCTCCACAGCAGCGCGGCCGCCACGACTGAACAGATCGCCAGAGCCCTCGTCTTTCGTTCTTCCACCGCTGATGCCCTCTCGCCCGGAACCCCGACTCCGCCCTGACCGCACAGCAACGACGCGAATCATGAACGGGATTTTGGGGATACGCTAGAAAGCAATCCGGAAGAGTGGCAAGGCAGGCGAATATAATTCGGACCCTGAGGAGTGGAGCGGAATGTGGACGAACTAGATTCGGCGTTGCTGCGACTTCTGCAGCAAGACGGTCGGCGCACCAATCGGGACCTGGCACAGGAGTTGGGCATCGCGCCCTCCACCTGCCTGGAGCGAGTGCGCGCCCTCCGCGAGCGCGGTGTGCTGCTCGGATTCCATGCCGAGGTGGACCTCCCCTCGCTCGACCGAGGGCTGCAAGCGATGATCGCCGTGCGAGTGCGGCCGCCGACGCGTGCCGTCATTGAGCAGTTCAAAGCCTTCGTGGCGCGCATGCCCGAGGTGATCGCGGTCTTCGTGCTGACGGGCACCGACGACTTCCTCCTCCATGTCGCGGTTCGCGACACTGACCAGCTGCATTCCGTGGTTCTGGACAAGCTGACCGAGCGGCGGGAACTCGCAGACGTACGCACCTCGGTGATCTACGGACATCTGCGCAAGAACATCATCGAGCCGATGTGAGAGGGCGTTAGGTCCCTTCTCTCTCGGTTCGTGATCGCTCGATCGTTGTAGTGATCGCCGCATGAGCCACCACCTGGTCATCGCTGTTCTGGGGGCTGATCAACGACGCCGTTGTCGTTGACCTTGCCGCCTCCGCACCAGGGCTTCAGGGACAAAGTCATCATCCACGGCCGCACTGTGCGCCGGAACCGTTCGAAAGCCAGCGGCAGGAACGCGCGCGGCAGGCCGGGACCATGGCCGCGGACCCCGATCACGGCGCGGGTGTCCGCCCCCATGCCCCGGAGGGTGAGGCGGACGTCGACGTCGCTCCCTTCAGGGGCGTAACGCAGGGCATTGGCGAGCAGATTATCGACGGCCTGCCGCAGCCGGTCCGGGCTGTGGGAGGCCGAGGAGTTCGGAGTGCTGATCATTGGCGGGGGTGTGGAGCCGGATTCCCGCGTCGCGAACAAGGAGTTCGCGGCGAAGCACCGGGTGCGGCGGGTGAATGACGGCGCGCTGACGGAGCCCTTCGATACCTACGCGCGGCGGGAGTTCGAGCCGCTGATCCGGGAGGTCACCTCTAAGGGGTGACGGCCGGTCCACTCGGGCGTGGGCGGTGGCCCCAAGCCGATGCCTGCCGAGACAATGCCTCGCTACGACAGCGTCTGCTCACAGCCAGTGACTACCGCACCGAACTGGCCGAATGATCCAGCGTCTGGAAGGCCGTCATCGGGACACCTGTGCACGCCTGAACGCAGTGCCCCTCACGCTGCCCGCGCACCATCAGCGTCTCTCAACTTGCTTGTTCCTCATGCGACTTGGCTATCTGGCAAGCAACTCGCCTACCTCGCAGGTGAGTTGACAGTGCCCCTTCCATTGGATGCATGGGTGCATCGGGTGCATCGGGTAGGGGTGGCCCCCGTGCGACGGGCGGGCACCGGCGTCCACGGAGAAGATCGAAGTGCTGTCCGGCCAGTCCCAGCAGGTCCGCGACGAGCTGGGCGCGCTCGTCGGCCCTGTTCCGCTTGCCCGTGAGCGCGTGGCTGCGAGCGTCCGAGCCCCGGCAATGCACCGTCTGAGCGGGGCGGCTTGCGGGTCCGGTCACGGACTGCGACGCTCGCCTGCCGCGTGGCCGGAACCTGCGTCTGAGCAACCGAACAATCTTGGGATTCTCTGGTCACGCGCCTCTCCAGGCACTTAAGTACCTGTAGTACCTGTCGGGCACTCGCTACCGGCCAAGAGTGAAAGTCGCCGGCCGGGTTGTGCGTCGGCGGCCGTCCCCGCCCTGCTAGTCGGCCACACCGCTGTCCATTGCATGACCGTGCCACCCCGTCCCAACTGCCCCGAGGGTTCTTCTGCCTATGCTCGCCAGCAGAGCACGCCCTGCGCAGCCGGGCCGCGTACTGAGCCACCGGGTCGCGTCCGAAGGACCCGACGGGCCGCTGCCCGTCGGGCGCGCCACCAGCGCTCGGCATCGCCGTCCCAACTGGCCGGTCGCCGCGTGAAGCCGTCCAGCGCGAAGCCCGGCCTCCCCATGACCTCAGCGGCTCCAGCTGACGGCCCCCTGCGGCCCGCCCCGTGTCCGGTCGGCGAAGGGGGGCGCTGATGGAGAGTTCGAACCCCGCAGGACGGGCGAACCCCGCAGGACGGGCGAACCCGGCTGGCCGGGACACAGACCTCTATGCGGCAGTGCAGGACATTCAGGCGGGTTACTGGATGCAGATGCGGCAGGTGCTTGCCGGGACGGGCAACTGGCCGCAGTGGACATCCCGCACTCAGGTACTGGGGGTCGTCGCAGCTCAGGCCAACGTCGTGGAGTTGTGGCTGAAAGAGGAACCGGATGGCCTCGCCGCCCGGGTGATGTACGCCAGAGTCGCCACCGAACGGGTGCTGCAAGCCCACCGAAGGAACTGGGCGCGTGACTACCAGCGGGCAGGGGACCTGGAGAAGCTGGTGGCTCGGGCCCGGGAGGCGTGCCGCAAGGCGGTCGAGGGGAACCCCGACGACTCGGTGCCCTGGATCTGCCGCCTGGCCCTGGCCGAAACGGACGTGACGGGACGCTACCCGGAGCATCACGTGGCTCCGCCACCCCATGAGTACCTGCTGCCTGGCGGGCCATGGGGCCTGCTGGGGGAAGTGCACCGACGAGATCCGTTCAACCGCGAGGCATGGCACCGCATGTCCCAGGCGCTCCAGACCCGCCCGGGGCCGGCGGGCCGCCAGGCGGTCGCGACGGATTTCGCCCGCTGGACGGTCTCCTTCGCGCCGCCCGACTCGCCACTGCTTCTGCTGCCCCTCTACGCCCGCGTACAGGAGCACCGGGAGCGACGGGACAACGGTGCCGAGGGCATGCTGAACCTGCTGTGGACCAGGGAGGACACCACCCGGGCCGTCACGCAGGCATTCGAGGGCTGGTTCCAGAAGTGTGATCCGGCCACCAGTTCCCAGCTGGATCTGAACCACCTCGCATACGCCTTGGCGAGGGGCGGCTTCGCTCAGTGGGCGACCGAAGTGTTCGACGCCATCGGTGACTTCGCCACGCCCGCCCCGTGGCAGAACGACGCCCGGCACCCCAAGGACCAGTGGCGGAAGGCATTCGAGGAGGACCGCGACGCCTGCCTGAGATCCCACCCACGGCATACGGGAGGACACACATGACGGCCGCTGCGGCGGCCCCAAGGGCGGGCGCCGTCACGTCCCACGTCCCGTCGGCGGCCCGGCAGGCCACCCCGCCTGCACCCCCCCACCTCAGTTTCCCTGTGCGGAGAACCAATGACTTCGGTAAGAACACCACGCCAGCAGCCGAACCCGGTCGACGACGACGGGGATGACGCACGCATACTCCAGTCGCTGGGCTACACCCAGCAACTGCACCGCCGGATGGGGGCTTTCGGTAATTTCTCGGCCTCCCTGTCGGTCATCTCGATCATGTCGGGGACCCTGCTGCTGTTCGGCTACGGCCTGAACGCGGGAGGCCCCGCGGTGATCACGTGGGGGTGGCTCGCCGTCGGGCCGCTGGTGCTGTGCCTGGCCGCGGCCCTGGCGGAGATCACCTCCCGCTACCCCACCAGCGGCGGCCTGTACTACATGGCCCGCCAGCTCGGCGGCGAGCGGTGGAGCTGGTACACCGGCTGGCTCAACCTCCTGGGCCTGCTCGGCGGAATCGCCGCCCAGGACTACGGCATCGCGACGTTCACCGCCGCGTGGATGAATCTGCAATTCGGCTACACGCCGACGCCGGGCTCCCTCCTTGCCCTGTACGCGGTCATCCTCGCGCTGCACGCGGTCCTGAACCTCTTCGGCACCCGGCTGATGAACATCTTGACCTCCCTGAGCGCGTGGTGGCACCTGGCAGGGGCCGTCGCCATCATCGGCGCCCTGGCGCTCGTGCCCTCCCACCACCAGTCGCCCGGTTTCGTCTTCTCCGAGTTCACCAACAACACCGGCTGGAGCGCCCCGGTATACGTGATCCTCCTCGGCATGTTGCTGCCGGTCTTCGCCCTGGCCGGCTACGACACCTCAGCCCACCTGAGCGAGGAGACCAACCACGCCTCCGTCGCCGCGGCCCGCGGGGTCTTCCGCTCGGTGGCGGTGTCCTGGATCGCCGGCGGCATCCTGCTGACCACGCTCCTTTTCGCCATCCAGGACTACACCGCGACCCTGTCAGGACCGACCGGCGTACCAGTGGCGCAGATCCTTCTGGACGCGCTGGGCATGGCGGCGGCCAAGGCTCTGCTGCTCGTGATCATCGTGGCCCAGTTCCTGTGCGGTTACACCGTGACCGCCAGCGCCAGCCGGATGATCTACGCCTTCGCCCGGGACGGTGCCCTGCCCGGATCGGGGCTCTGGAAGAAGATCAGCCGCCGCACCGCCATCCCCGCCAACGCGGTCTGGCTCGCGGTCGCCGTGGCTTTCGTGCTAGCGCTGCCGTCCTTGTATTCCACCACGGCGTTCTCGGCGGTGACCGCCATCTCGGCCGTGGGATTCACCTCGGCGTACGCCATCCCCGTGCTGCTGCGACTCATCCACCGCGACCGATTCACCCCAGGGCCCTGGCACCTGGGCCGCTGGAGCCGGCCGATCGGCTGGGTGGCGGTGGTGTGGGCGGCCGCGGTCACGGTGCTGTTCCTGCTGCCGCAGAGCAGCCCGATCACCACCACCACCTTCAACTACACCCCCATCGCCGTAGTGGTGGCCTTCCTCATCGCCGCCCTGTGGCGGCGCTTCGGACGCGGCTCGTACCACGTGCCCCACTCTCATTCCCCCACTGAAGACAAACAGTTCGAAGGCATCATCTGATGACGGCGAAACCGCGTGCCGCACATGCGGCCTCAACGATCCAACGATCCAGGGGAGTACGGGTACGGTGACTGGCCTCACGGAGTCCATCGAATCGGCGGAGCAACTCACCCTGGCCTGGCGCGCCTTGGTCCTCGACCGCGATGCGGACGCGGATGTGCGGGACCTCCCCGGCATCGCCGTCCGCTGGGCCGACTGCCGATTCTCGTTCTACAACTGCATCACCCTGACCGACCTGGGAGCAGGAGCCGATCTCGTCGCGCAACGCCTGAGCCAGGCCGCGGACATCATGCGCGCGAAGAAGCACCCGGGCTTCTTGTGGCTCTTCGAGGACCTCCTCGACGACGGGGCTCGCGTCGCGCTGGCCACGGCGGCCGAGCAGGCCGGACTGCGGTACGCATTCCCCGGCACGGGCATGGCCGGAGACCTGCTGCCCATCCCCGACCCGGTCCATCCCGACCTGACGTTCGTGCGGGTGCGCACCGACGAGCACCTGCGGGCCTACGCGGATCTCCAATCAAGCGCCTACGGGTTCCCCGTGGAGGAAGGCCGCGACGGACTGGTCGGATCCGCGCACTGGAAAAGCGGGATGTACGCCTATCTGGGGATGCGAGGCGATGTTCCGGTGGCGTGTGCCGCGACGGCCGAAGCGCAAGGCCGCCTCTTCGTCGCCTTTGTCGCCACCGACCCGCAGTGGCAGCGCAGGGGCTATGGCGAGGCGGTCACGCGCAAGGCGCTGTACGAGGGCGCCCGAGCCACCGGGCTGACCCGCGCCACGCTGCACGCGACCGTCGCCGGAGCCCCCGTATACCCGCGTATCGGCTTCACACCGAACTCGCCCATCCACTTCTACAACCTGAAGGAGTGAGCCGACGAGGTTGGCCCACGTGTACGAGGTCGGCCTCAGGGGGGGGCGGACCAGGACGGCCCACCGCCGGACCGGCGGCTGGATCCGGCGGGCGAGACGAAGGAACGCGATTACTCATCTTGCCGCACCGCTCAACAAGCTTCTGAGCCGCGTGGACGACTGTCCGGCAGGCGCAGTGCGGGACCCGTTCGTGTGCCTGGCGCCGTGGCCGGTCGCCAGGCACACCGGTGGCCCCTGGCTCAGGTGCCGCAGTTGCCGGAGGTGGGCTGGCCGGCGAAGCGTTGGCCGAGCCACTCGAGTGCCGGGCCGTTGCCCTGGATCGCCGTGCCCACATGGGACTGCCCGGCGAAGGTCGTCCACTCCACGGCGTTCCCCTTCGCGCACCAGTCGGCCCGCAGCTTCTGCCCGACCGCGTAGGGGATCGTCTCGTCCGCGTCCCCGTGGTAGAGGAACGTCGGCGCTGACGGCTGCTCAGACCCGATCAGTTGTCCGGCGATGGCCCGCTGCCAGTCCGGCTCCTCCAGTGGGTTGGACGTCGTCACGTCCTCGATCGTCTTGCCGCGCCCGGCCTCCAGGACCGTCCCGATGCACTCGCTGCGGACCACGTCGGCGAGCTTGCGGCCCTCGTCGTTGAGGTACTTGTCGAGGTTGAGGGACGGGTCGGCGGCGTTCTGTCCGACGGCGGACATCAGCAGATATCCGGCGCTGTCCCCGCCCTCGAGCGAGTCGGCGACCTTGGCGAGATCGGCGGGCACACCGCCGCTCGCCGTGCCCTTGACCTTCAGCTCGGGGGCGTACGTCGCGGCCATCTCGGCAGCCTTCGCGCTGGCGCCGCCGCCCTGCGAATAGCCCATGATGCCGACGGGTGCCTCGGCCGACACCCCGTACTTCGCGGCCTCCGGGTGCCGCTGGGCCGCGCGAGCCGCGTCGAGCACCGCGGTGCCCTGCGCCTTGGCGACCATGTACGTGTGGTCGCCGGGCGTGCCGAGTCCCTCGTAGTCCGTGACGACGACCGCGTAGCCGCGTACGAGCGCGGCATTGACGAGCGGCGCCTCGGTCGTCGTACCGCCCGGGAAACCGGCGGACGGCGCGCACTTGTCGCCGAGGCCGACCGTGCCGACGGCATAGGTGATCAGCGGGCGCGGAGTGGTCTTGCCGTCGTCGGGGGCGATCACGGTTCCGGAGACGACGTTGGGTCGCCCGTCGGCCGAGGTCGACCGGTAGGTGATCTTCCAAGCTTTGGTGGGGGTCGGCTGGCCCGGGGTGTACTGGAACGAGGACGGCTCCGAGCTGAGGATCTCGCCGGGGGCGGTCTTCTTCCCAGGCTTCTTCCGGCCAGGACCGCGGTGCTTGTCCTTCCGGTGCTTCCCGGCACCGGGGGCCTTCTCGGCGACCTGCGGTGCGGACCGGGCCGAGGGGCTCGCGTCCGGAGTGCCGACCGAAGCGTCCGCGCCCTGCGCGGCGGCCGACCCGGGCAGCCCGAGCACCGCCACCGCGAGGATGGCACCGGCGGCCACTGGTCGTCTGCGTAATGCTGACATCATGCGGCTCTCCCAACTCTCCTGTGGGCAAGGGGGGTTGGGCAGCACCGTACTGACCCGTCAGTAGGACAGCCATAGGCGTGCAGTGGTCCGTCCGTGGCGACACCGGCCATGGCAGACAGGCGGCCGGTGTCGCACCCCTCGACCGTGCCCTCCGTCGGCCAGGTCAGGCGGTGTCCGCGGAGTCGTCAGCCGTGGTGCCGCTCGCGGGTGCGAGCACGCGGGCGAGGAAGGCGCGGGTGCGCGGGTGGCGAGGGCTGCCCAGGACCTCGTCCGGGGTGCCCTCCTCGACGATCACGCCGTCGTCCATGAAAACGACGCGGTCGGCGACTTCTCGGGCGAAGGCCATCTCGTGGGTGACGACCAGCATGGTCATGCCTTCGTCCGCGAGGGAGCGCATGACGGCCAGTACGTCGCCCACGAGTTCCGGGTCGAGCGCGCTGGTCGGCTCGTCGAACAGCATCAGCCGCGGGCCCATGGACAGGGCTCGGGCGATGGCCACACGCTGCTGCTGGCCGCCGGAGAGCTTGGCCGGGTAGCTGCGCTCCTTGTCCGAGAGCCCGACGCGGGCCAGGTTTTCCCGGGCTACCCGCGCGGCCTCTTCCTTGCTGCGGCCGAGCACCCGGCGCTGAGCGATGGTCAGGTTCTCAAGGACGTTCAGATGGGCGAAGAGGTTGAACTGCTGGAAGACCATTCCGATGTGGCGGCGCACCTGGTCGATGTCCGCGTCCGGGTCGGTGATGTCCGTTCCGGCGACGAACACCGTTCCCGCCGTGGGCTGTTCGAGGAGGTTCGCGCAGCGCAGCAGTGTCGACTTGCCCGAGCCCGAAGGGCCGATCACGCAGACCACTTCGCCGGGCCGGATGGTGAAGTCCACACCCCGCAGGACCTTCAGGTCACCGAAGGACTTGTGCAGCCCTCTGATGTCGATCGCGGTGGCCGGGACGTCTGCGGGTTCGGCCTTGCTGGTCGTCGTCATGTCCGCGTCCCTGCTCCTGTCATCCGTGGCTGTCTGTGGTGGTGTTGAGGTGGTCTCGCTCATCGTTCACCTCGCCTGAGCATGGCGTGCCTCAAGACGGCGCACCAGGAAGCCGAGCGGGACGGTGACCAGCAGATAGCACAGTCCGGCCACGAAGATCGGCGTCGTGTTGGCCGTCTCGCTCGCCAGGTCCCGGCCGAACTTGGTCAGTTCACGGGTCTGCAGGGACACCCCGAGGAACAGCACCAGTGAGGAGTCCTTGAACAGCAGCACCAATTCGTTGGTGAGGGGCGGGACGATGATCCGGAATGCCTGCGGGATCACGATCGATCGCATGGCCAAGCCCTGTGACATGCCGAGCGTCCGGGCGGCCTCCAACTGGCCGCGGGGCACCGCCTGGATGCCGGCCCGAATCGTCTCGGCCATGTACGCGGCGGCCACCAAGCCCAGCGCGACGGCGACTTGACCGTACGCCCCGCCCGGTATCACCACTCCGGGGAAGGCGAGCGGCACCCCGACGCCGATGAAGATGAAGATGAGCAGCGCGGGCAGGCCGCGGAAGATCTCGATGTACAGCGCCGCGAGCCAACGGTAGGGGGCGACCGATGACAGCCGCATCAGTGCGATGACCAGGCCGAGGACGAGACCGACACCGAACCCGGACAGGGTGTACAGCACCGTGTTGGCCAGTGCCACGGTGAGCAGCTCGGGGAACATCCGCTTGGCCACCGACAGTTGCAGGAACTGCTCCTGGAGCTGGTGCCAGTCGGCGAGCCCGGCGACGGCCGCCACGGCGGCGAGGAGGACCACGTACTGCGCCGTGCGCAACAGACTGCGCCGGCGCCGCGGTGAGAGACGGCGCCGGGCGGTGAGGGGCGGTGGCTGCGCGTCCGTAAGGGGTGTCTGGGTGGTCACCGGGCATCGGCTCCTTCAGGCATCGGGCCGATCCACTGCTCGTAGAGCTTCTTGTACGTCCCGTCCTTCTTGGACCGTGTGATGGCCTTGTCGATCGAGGCCAACAGCTTCGGGTTGCCGCTCTTCTTCACGGCGAAGCCGTAGTGCTCACCGGTGGCGACGGTGCCGACCAGCTTGAACTTGGCCGCGTTCGCGGGGTCCTTGAGCCAGTTCGCGACGACCGGGTAGTCCTGGATGATTACGTCCACCTGGCCCGTGCGCAGGCCGTTGAGCTCGGCGTCCGAGCTCTCGAAGGACTGCGGGTCGAGGCCCTTGCCGTGTGCGGTCTCCTCGCCGGTGGTCGAGGACTGCGAACCCAGCTTCAGCTTCTTGGACTTGACGTCACCGAGGCTCTTCGCGGCGACGCCCTTGCGGGCAAGGAGTGCCTGGTCGGCATCGAAGTAGGGGACGGAGAAGTCGAGATGCTTCTTGCGCTCGTCGGTGATGGTCATGCCGGCGGCGGCCACATCGCAGACACCGGCGTTGAGGTCCGCGCCGGTCTTGATGGTCTCGAAGGACTTGTCCACGATCTGCTGTTTCACGCCGATGTCTTTGGCGACGAGGTCGATCATGTCGACGTCGAACCCGACGACTTTGCCGTTCTTCTCCGACTGGAACGGCGCGTACGGCAGATGCGTGCAGGTGGTGAGCTGGTCGGCGGTGACGAGGCGGACGCCGTCCGCCGTGGTGGCGGCATCACCGTCCTTGCTACATGCGGTGACGGTGAGGGCCGTGCTCACGGCCAGGGCGAACGGGACGGTACGGCGCAGGAGACTTCCGTGGAACGGCACAGCGTTACCCCTTCGGGAGAGGGAGGAACATACGGCGGGACCACCCGAATAGGGGCAACTATGCAGGTCAGAGCCATAGTTGCGACCTCCGATCGGATGGAATTGCAGGTCGGCACACCCTGCACCGACCCACTACGGAAAGTCCAGTGCTGATCTTGTGAATCCCTTGGTGCAGGCAGGCAGCACCGGGTGGTGGCCGACCCGTGGTGGGTCAGGTGACCAGGCCCCGGCGGTAGGCGTAGACGACGGCCTGGACGCGATCGCGGAGGCCGAGTTTGGTGAGGATGCGGGACACGAAGGTCTTGACGGTCTCCCGGCTGATCAGGAGCGTCGCGGCGATCTCCCTGTTGGACAGGCCGTCCGCGATCAGACGCAGCACCTCCAGCTCCCGGGGGGTGAGCGGGAGATCCGGCGACGAGCCGCCCTCGGCGGGCCTGATCCGGGTGGCGTACCTGCCCACCAGCTGGCGCGTCACCTCGGGATCAAGGAGGGCCGCGCCGGTGGCGACGGTCCGGATGCCGAGCAGCAGCCGGTCCGGCGGCGCGTCCTTGAGCAGGAAACCGCTCGCCCCCGCGCGCAGCGCCTCATAGACGTACTCGTCCAGGTTGAACGTCGTCACCACGAGCACCTTGACGGGATGCGGCACTCCGGCGCCGGCCAGCAGGCGGGTGGCTTCGATGCCGTCCAGCCCCGGCATCCGGATGTCCATCACCACGACATCCGGGCGCGATCGTCCGACGAGGGCGATGGCGGCCTGCCCGTCCTCGCACTCGCCCGTCACCTCCATGTCGGGCTGGGCGTCGATGATCGTCACAAGGCCGGTGCGGATCAATGCCTGGTCGTCACAGACCAGGACCCGGATCGGTGCTGCTCCACCGTTACCTGGGGCGCGTGTGGCCACGACCGGCTGCCCGGCGCGCACGACCGGCTCACCGGCGTTCACGACGGCCTCCCCGAAGGGATGCGTGCTCGTACGACGAAGCCACCGTCCGTGCGAGTGCCCGCGCTGAACTCGCCGCCCAGGACGTCGACCCGCTCCCGCAGACCGGCCAGGCCCCGCCCGCTGCCGCCAGGGGACGCCGCCCGGGGCCTGAGCGCCTCGGTGCTGACCTCCACGGTCATCTCCTTCTCGCCATGGTGGACCCGGACCGAGGTGCGGATGCCGTGGGCGTGCTTGAGGGCGTTGGTCAGAGCCTCCTGCACCACCCGGTAGGCCACCAGGGCGGCACTGCCGGTCGACTCCGCCGGGGTGCCCTCCTCGGTGAACTCCACCGGCTGCCCCGCCCGGCGCGTCTGCTCCACCAGCGTGCCGACCCGCCCGATGTGCGGCGCCCTGACCTCCACCGCTGCTGTTCCGCGCACGGTACCGCGCCCGGTGCCGTAGGCGGTCCCGTGGTCGGGATTGAGCAGGTCGAGCAGGTGCCGCAGGTCGCTGATGGCCTGCCGACCGGTGTCCGAGACGGCACTCAGGGTCTGTTCGAGGCGCTCTGGCGCGGCAGTCAGATAGCGGGCCGCCTCGGCCTGCACGACCATCGCCGTCACATGATGGGTGACCACGTCGTGCAATTCGCGGGCGATACGGGTGCGTTCGGCGGTGCGGGTCTCCTCGGCGACGTGGCGCCGGCGCTCGGCCTCCGCGGCCCGTGCGAAGCGCAGCCAGGTTCCCATGCCCCACACCAGGGCCGTCACCACGTAGAAGAGCACGAACTCGCCCACCGGCTCGCCCGACCCGAGCCGGGAGAGGGCGACGGCCAGCGGCACGTACGCCACCGAGAGGGCCAGTGCGATGCCGCGCCGGTGCCGTTCAAGACGGGACCCGGCGCCCAGCAGCGCGAGCGCCAGGCCCGTACCCGCCAGTGAGTGGTAGCCGCGCAGTTGGTCGGCGGCGAAACCGAGCGACACCAGGGTCAGACAGACCGCGGGACACCGGCGGCACACCATCAGGGGCAGGCACTGCAGGGCGATCGCCACTACCGCCAGCGTGTCGAAGGCGCGGCCGGGTACCCCGCCGACCTGCGTGCCGTGGTTCTGCATCGACGGTACGAACGACGCGGCCAACAGAAGCGGCCCGAGCGGGAGGTACCAGGACGTCAAGTCGAACCGGCGCCACTGGCACCCGAGTTGACGCAGTCGGGCCTGGGCGGCTTTACGGAGACCAATCACCGGACGAGCGTAATGGTGGCGGCGAACCGCTCATCGCAGGTCGTCGGTGGCCTGTGCGGTGACCTGCCGTACGGCCTTGACGGCGAGGTCGGGCCGATCGACGTAGATGTAGTGGCCGCTCTTGGCGGCGGTGCTGAGCTTGCTGTCGGAGGAGAGCCCGAGCCACTGCGTCTGACCCTTGGACCACATCTCTTCCAGGGCGGGACCGTATTCGGGCACCTCTGCGTACTGGCTCTCGTGCTTGATGATCTCAACGGGGATGTCTCCGGCGGACCGAACCTTCGCGTCCTCGATGACGAACCGCTCCGGGTTCTTGCCGCCGTTGACCGTGAGGGTCTGCGCCCGCAGTTCGGCGCCCTGGCCGGTGGCCGACTCGGGGATCACTTTCGAGAAGCCGGCGTTCAGCGCCGGGATCGTGGCGTCCATCAGGACCAGGCCCTTGACCCGGTCCTGATGGTCAGGGGCGTAGCGGGCGGCGATCAGTCCGCCCAGCGAGTGGCCGGCCAGGACGGCCGGACCGTCACCGACTGCCCGGTCGAGCACGGCGGTCAGGATCTTCGCGCTGTCGGCCTGGTGCTGGACGCCGTCCGGCTTGTCGCTCGCGCCTTCGCCGAGACGGTCGTAGGAGCAGACCCTGGCCTGCTCGCTCAGGGTCTTCCGCAGGTCGGCCATCTTGTCGAGACCATCACCCGCACCGGCAAGGAGCAGGATGACCGGCTGGCTCTTCTCCGCCGCCTCGCCGGAGCAGGAGACGTTCACGGACAGGTCCCCGACCTTGATCTTCTTGGTTCCGGAAAACGTGTCGCCAACGGCTCCTCCGCCGACGGCGTCATCGACGGCATCTTCGATGGATTTGTCGGCGGCCTTCTCGGCGGAGCTCTCCTCGCAGGCAACGAGCCCCGCGCCGGCCACGGCACAGCACAGTGTGGCCATAGCGGTTGCCTTGATGGTGCGCATCATGAGGAGCTCCAAGAAGAATTGGGGGGAAAGTCCGGTGATTCCGAGGCGCGGTGGCCATGACTGAACGCTAAGGAAACGGCGATCCGGAATCGTCACCCCCGGGAGGGCACTTGCACGTGGCTCACATGGGGGACAGAAAGAAGGGCACTAAGCGTTGCGCCAGAGCTGAGCCCGCCGCGAGGCGCTGCAGGTGGCCATCTTCACGCTGGGGCCGTCAGCTTCGAGGCACTGGCCGTTGTCGGCGTTCCGCAGCAGGGAACCGCCGGAGCCGGACGTCGTTCTTGTTGTTGATGATGTTGTACGTCGCGCCGCTCGCCGATGCGAACTTCCACGGCTCCACGCTGTCGGAGCCGCAGGCGGGTATGGGAACTCGGCTTGAGTGAACCGCCAGGGGCGGGCGCACCGCAGGTGACGTTCGCGTCCGATGATGCGTCAGTTGCCCTACGCTCGATGCGCGAAGCCTGTTCAAGTACGCGCGAAGGGGTGCCGATGGAGCCGATAGCGCCGGAGCTGCTGATGGCTCTCGCGGGTGGCACGGCCGGTGCCGCCGGGCAGCAGATATGGACGACCCTGCGCGGCCTGGTCCTGCGCCGGACGGACGCGGAACCCAGCGGCGAGGGCGAGTTGAGGGCGCTCGCCGCCGCCGTCGGGAGCGAGGAACGCGCCGCGCGTGCGGAGCGGTTGGTGCAGGTGCTTGCCGAACGGGCCCGGCAGGACCCGGTGTTCGCCGATGCGCTCCGGGAGTGGCGGCAGAATGCCATCGACGTCGTGCGGACCGGGTCCGGCGATGTGCACAACGAAATCTCCGGCGGTCGGCAGGGGACCGTCATCCAGGCCCGTGACATCCATGGCGACATCAACCTCGGCAACCACGGCGGATAGGCGCCGGTGACGGGGCACGGGCAGCAGCCTTCGGGGGACACGCACAACACCACCAGTGGTGGACAGCAGGGCTTCCTCATCCAGGCGCGCGACATCATGAACCTGTACGTCCAGCCGCATGTGGCGGTGGGCGTACGAGGTCTTGTCGCGGGCTTCGGGCTCTATCTCCTCGCCGTACGGCCCGAGTTGCCGCTGCCTCGCGACTACGACCCGGGGCCGTCGCGGCTCGGCTGGCTGCTGCTGGTCCTGGCCCTGGTGTCGGCCGTCGCCGCGCGTGCGCTGGCGACGTGGCACAGCAGGCGGGAGAGGACCTGGCAGTCGCCGGAGCACCTCCAGCGGGTCGAGGACGGTCTCGCCGAGGTGCTGCGGCGGCAGTACGCCCGCGACGAGCGGTTGTTGCACATCGCGGAGCCCCATCCCATCGAGGTGGAGTGGACACCCGCGGGGGACAGGCCGCACGCCTCCGTGTCCGAGTACTTCGAAGGCACTCCCGACCGGCGGCTCGTCGTCCTCGGCGACGCGGGCGCGGGCAAGACGGTGCTGGCCCTGCGGCTCGCCTCCGAACTGCTGACCGACCGCACCCGGCACCCGCCGCGTCCCGTGCCCCTCGTGGTGTCCCTCGCGTCCTGGAACCCGCGCCGGGGCCTGGCCCAGTGGCTGGCCAGGCAGCTCGCCGCCGACTGCCCCCAAGTGTGCACACCCGTGCCCGGAGCCCGTCCCTACGATGTGGCCCTGTACCTCCTGCGCTCCACCGACCGCGTCCTGCTGATCCTCGACGGATTCGACGAACTCCCGGCAGCACGCCGCAAGGGCGCCCTGCGCCAGCTCGGCGAGAGCCTGCGGGGCCGCCCGTTCGTCCTCACCAGCCGTGCGGACGAGTACCGCGAGCACGCACCCGACCCGAGCGTGTTCACCCGCACGGAGATCGTCCTGCAGAGCCTCACGGACGACGCCGTGAGCACCTACCTCAATCCCTCGAGCTCGGACCGCTCCCCCTGGGCACCGGTCCTGGAGCGTCTGCGCGATGGGGGTGACGTGTCCGCCGAGGTGGTGTCCCTGCGCGAGGTGCTGCGTGTCCCGCTCATGGCCGGCCTCGCCCGGGTCGCCTACGGCTGGGGCGGAAAGGACCCCGGAGAACTGCTGTCCCAGGGCCGGTTCACCGAAGAGGGCACGCTGGAAAGGCACTTGTACGACGCCTTCCTCGACATCGCCTACAGCGCCTCCCACGATGTACGGGCCGAACACGGCGGCTGGGAGCCCCGCGAGGCGCGCCGGTGGGTGGGTTTCCTCGCCGCTCGCATGAAGGCCGCCAACGAGCAGGACTTCGCGTGGTGGCGACTGCAGGAGGAGATGCCGTGGCCGGTGCGGGGGCTGTGCCTGGTTCCCGCGTATCTGCTCCTTGTCGTACTGGTGGTGCGGACCGAGGTGGGGGCCGCGTGGTGGGGTGAGTGGCTGCCGATGTGGGCCGCGTTCGCGCTGACCTGCCTGCTCACGCTCTACGGGTTCGCCGCCGACCCCGACGACGAGCGCCCCTCTCCGTGGCGGTTCGCCCGGCCCACGGGAACGCGGGTGCGTACGGCGCTGCGGGCACGGGATACGCGTCTTGTGGTCGTGACCTCGGTGCTCACGGCCGGGGCCGCCGTCGCCGCGGCCGTGGCCCACTGGTGGGTGGTGGCGGTCATCTGCGTGGGCCTCCTCGGGGCCCAGCTGCAGCCGGTGGTAACCGCCGTGTGGAAGTTCGCGGATCCGGCGGCGGGCCTGTCACTGAGGGAAGCGCTCCGGGCCGACCGGCGCGTGGTGCTCACTCTGGGCTGGCTGGCGCCGATTCGGCTCGGTCCTGGCGATCCGGGGGCGTCGCTGTTTCCGCTGGCCCTGCCGCCGGTGGTGTTCGGCCTCTGGCAGCTGACCGACCGCAGCCCGCAGGTCGCGACCCCGCGCGACTGGGCGTTCGCCGTGGCCGTCACCCTGCTCGCCTGGTGGCTGTACGCCGCTGGGATATCGGCCTGGGGCCGGTACAGCGTGGCCCGCGGCTGGCTCGCGGTCACCGGCAGGCTCCCCTGGCGCCTCACGGCGTTCCTCGAGGACGCGCACGCCCGAGGGGTGCTGCGGCAGGCCGGGGGCGTGTACCGCTTCCGGCACGTCGAGCTGCGCGACCGTCTGGCGGAGACCTACGACACCGGTGAGCCTCAAGTCCGCACTCCGTTGCGGGCGCCGCTCGCGCTTTCGGCCGCTGTCGGTGGTCTCCTCGCGCTGGTCGTCCTCTTCTTCAGCGCCATGGCCGCCGAACCGCCGCCGGACCCGGTCGTCTTCGCTCCCGAGGCGTGCTCGCTCCTTGACAGCCACGAGATGCGGCAGGTCATGACCGACGGCACGAAGACGGGCCCTACGAAGACGCGTCCCGTCACACTGTCGGGCCAGTGGCCGGCCATCCCTGGCAACAATATGTGCGTCGCTGCGGAACAGTCCCCGTTCGCACCCGACGTGGAGATCGGGATCGCCGCCGTGGGCTGGCTGTCGAACAAGGACCGTAACGCGGTCCGGTACGCCACCGAGCAGTTCCGCACCATAGGAAAGTCGTCCCTCGCCAAGGGGGAGCGGCGGCTGGCAGGGCTCGGTGACGAGGCCGTCGAACTCGTCAAGAAGGACGGGTTCGGGATGACGGCCATGGAGACCGAGCCCTGGCAGACGATGGTGCGGGTACGGGTCGGCAACGTGCTGCTGGCCGTCACCTACGCCGAGGAGTTCGCCGGCCGGGAGCGCACCAGGGAGATCGCGCAGATCCTGATGCGCGACTTCCTGCGGCGCGCGGACCTGGACGACTCCGATGGCGGGGCCGTGTCGGGGACGCAGGAGGCGAGCCGGCGTCGGCTGTCCGACGTTCCGCGCACCAAGGTCCCGAAGCAGGACAACCGACTGGCCAGGTACAGCCACATCCAGGGTCGCCCCGTGCACGGGGCGACCTGGAAGAAGAAGGAGCGGTCGTACGTGTGGGCAAGCGATCGCCTGCCGTTCGTCTTCCGCGCGCCCAAGCCGCTTCGCTGCCACACCGGCGGCGAGGGCGATCTCCTCACGTACGAGTGTGAACGGAGAGCCACGACGACAGCTGCCGCACCGGTGCCCGACATCAAGATCCGGATCGCATCCAACCTCGGCTGCGGGACCTCTTGCCACGAACGGGACGCCGACGCCGACGAACGCGCCCTGGTGACGTACGGCGACCCGCGCTGGACGAGCGTCCCGTCGTCGTCCGACCGCGTCGCGGTCGCCCATGCGCAGGAGACCAGGGCCGTGGGCGGGGAGCAGCGCTACGCCATGTATCTGCGTCGGAGTTTCGTCTGGCACAGCAAGGGCAAGCAGCTGACCTGGCGGTTGTGGGTGAAGGTGGATGTGCCGGAGAAGGACCGGGCCTTGGCCCAGAAGGTGGTGAACGACATCTTCACCCAGTCCGGCGGCAGGACCGGGCTCCGGCGCGACTGAGCGGCCGCGAAAGTGTCACGTTCCCCGGCCGCCGCACGTCATCGGTGGGTGGCGACAACTTGCCACCCCTGCTCGGGTCAGCCCGTGACCTGCCACGTGAGCGAGCCGGTCAGGAGCTTCCGCAGATTCGGGTCGCGTACCGCCTTGTTCGGGTCGGTGGCGCGTGCCGTGACGGTGTGGGGGCGGCCGTCGGCGGGCACCCCGAGCTTGCCGGGAGTCACGCTGCCGGCGTCCCGTGCCTGCCGTGCCTCGTGGCCGTCCACGTACCAGCGCAGTCGCGCGCGGGAGGACGCCTCGACGCGAATCCGCTCGGTGGCGCGCACCTTCCGGTCGGTGGGGGTGGCAGAGGTGAGGGCCGGTGCGTGCTTGTGGAAGCCCGCGATCATCGCCTCACGTCCGGGCGAGTTGAACTCGCGGCCCAGGGTGCGCATGATCGAGTCCTCGGTGGGGCGGTTGAGGCCGTGCCCGTGGTAGCCGCCGCCCTCGTACGCGCCGACGGTGCCGCCGTCGGGTGACTCCTGGCCGAGCCAGCGATACCACTTCGTCTGCTGCGCGGCCATGTCGTCGGCGCCGAGTTTGCTGAGGTTGGACTCGCCGGGCTCGGGGCCGGTGTAGGTGCTGTCGTCGTACCAGTACTCGTCGGCGAGCTTGCCGAACGAGTGGCCGGTCTCGTGGACGGCGACCTGGTCGGAGTCGGGGTGGTCGGACGAGGCGGTGCCGATGCCGTCGTAGCCGGACGGCGATGTGATGTCGTTGTAGCCCGCGCCGCCGTACTTGGTGGAGTTGCCGAGCACGATGACGAGATCCGGGTCGGCGGCCTTGCTCGCGTAGGCCTCGACCTTGTTGGTGTCGACGCAGAGCAGCCGCTCGATGCCGTCACAGAAGAACGCCGAGTTCAGCGCGGTGTTCTTGGTGACGTCGCTGGTCGGGTCGCCCGAGACGCCGGACTCCTGCGAGTGCGCGTCGACGGCCCAGACGTTGAAGAGGTCCTCGTACTGGGCGTACGGCTCGACGGCGGCCATCTCCTTCCACTTGGTGCGCACGTCGGCGTGGAAGTCCTCCTGCTGGGCGGCGGTGTAGCCGTCGCCGATGAAGACGACATCGACCTTGGCATCGCTCGCCCCGGCCTCCACGATCGGCACGACGTCGCCGTCGTCCTTGATCTTGGCGTGCTCTTTCCTCGTGAGTGGGGCGGCGTCGGCGACGCGCGTGTGGCGGGGGTGGCTGCCGGGGCCCGTGAAGTACTCGACCTCGACCTGGTCGGCCGAACGGGTGCCGCCGCTGCCATCGGTGTCGCCCCGGCTCTGGTTCGCGGCTACCGGAGCGGTGGCGGCGAGCGCCGCGGCCAGGGCGACGCCGACGGCCACGGTGAGACGCTTGCGGGATATGTGAGATGTGCGGGAAGCGTGGGATGGGTGTCTACGCATGGAAGATCTCCCGAGAGTCTGCGCGGACCCGGGATGCCGCAAGTCCGCGCTATAAGTGGGGGGTTAAGGGAGCTTAAGGCGCGGTTCAATGTAGGGGTTGTGGGGAAGCTAGGCAATGCCCGGCGCGCAAGGTGGCGGTGGGGGCGACGAGATGGAGGTGGGGAAATGGCGGCGACGGAGAGCGGATCCGGGGTCGGACGGCTCGACGAACCCGCGGTGATCGGGCGTCGCGTCCTGCGTCTCCGTACGGAACTCGGGCTCACCCAGCGGCAGTTGGCCGAACCTGCTTACACGCCCGCCTACGTCTCCACGCTCGAGTCGGGCAAGGTGAAACCGTCCGAGGCTGCCCTCCGGCACTTGGCCGGGCGCCTCGGCGTCACTCACGAGGAGCTCGCGACGGGACGCCCCGCCCGCCTCGCCACTGAGCTGCGCCTGCGCCTGACCGACGCGCGGCGCGCGCTGGCCATCGGAGCCCCCGAGGACGCCGCCGCCCTCTTCAGGGCCCTGCATGACGAAGCCGTCGAGCACGCGCTTCCGGGGGAGCAGGCCACCGCACTCCTCGGCCTCGGTGACTGTCTCCTCGAGTCCGGCGAACTCGACGACGCGCACGAGTGTTTCGCCTCCGTGGAGCGACTACTCGCCGACGAGCCGCTGCCCCGCCGTGTCCCCGCCATCCGTGGCCGCGCCAACGCGCACCGCCTCACGGGTGAACTCCGTTATGCCTGCTATCTGTTGGAGACAGCACTCGACCAACTCGGCGCCTCCGGACTGCACGACCCCGACGCGCTGCTCCTCCTCTATACGGCGTCCATCGCTCCGTACATGGACATGGGCGCACATGAGCGCGCCGCGCACGCCGCCGAACTGGCCATCGCGCTCTCGCCGCGCGTGGACGATCCGGCGCTCCTCGCCGGGATGCACCGAGGGGTGGCCCGTACGTTCATCGCCCAGGGCAGGATCGCCGAAGCCGACGCGTCCCTGGCCAAGGCCCAGGATCTCTACCGGCAGTTGCACATCCGCACCGAACTCGCCCACTGCCACTGGATGCGCGGCTACGTGCACGCCCAGGACGGTGACCTGGATCGCGCCGAGAGTGAACTGCGTACCGCCTACGACATGCTCACCTCCAAGCGGGCCGCGCTCTTCGCCGAACAGGTCGAGGTGGAACTGGCGGACGTACTGCGCCGACGCGGCAAGGTCCGGGAGGCCGAGGCGCTGCTGAGGCCCTTGCTTGCCGTCGGCACGGAAGGCACGGGCCGTGCCGGACGCGGCGCGGTGCACGTGGGCGCCGCACACCGGCTGCTCGGCCTCATCGCGGAGGAGTGCGGCGACCCGGAGGCTGCCGAGGAGCACTACCGCACCGCGTTGCCACTGCTCGAACGGGCAGGCGTGGCAGGAGACTTGGCGGGCCTGTGCTGTCTCCTCGGCGATCTGCTCCGGCGGACAGGACGGACGGAAGCCGCCCTGGACGCCTACCGCACCGGCCTCGCCCACCGGGCCACGCCGGGCACGACGACGCTGGGGTCCGCGCCCGCACCGCCGCTGATGTGAGCCGCGTACCGCAAAGGAGTATCGCGAGCGAATATCGCAGAGATTTGCAGAAGCAGCGGAGTCAGGTTTCCCGCCCCACCTGCGCGGTACACGGGTATGCGCGTTCCTGCGTACGGAGGGACGTAGGCGCCGGATCAGTTGGGACCGTCAGCTACCGGCGCTGTCCGCCTACTTCAGATCGGCGAGGAGGCCGTCGAGGGCCTTCTTGAGCGCATCGGAGTTGGCCGGGTCGAACCAGGTGGTCCGGATGCGTTCGTTGTTTCCGTTCGGGGTCTCGTGGTCGGCGGCGAGTTGGTGCAGTGAGCGGGTCTCGTCGCTCAGGGCGCGGCCGACCCCCTGGAAGAGACCGCGGATGTAGCGGTCGGCGTCCTCGGAAGCGATGCCCTGGTCGGCGGCCCACGATGTGAGCGTGGCGAGGTACCAGTAGTGGGCGGTCAGCGTGCCCGTCAGCGCGGAGAAGGCGTTGAAGGCCGCCTCGTCCGCGACGGGGAGCACTCCGCCCGTCTGCTCGAAGAGGTCGTCCACCGCCGGCTGAGACGGCCAGGTCACCGTGACGGAGCGGCGTTCGCGAATGGCCGGCAGGGGAATGGCCCGGACCAGCGGGGCGTCGGTGGCGAGTGTCCGGCGCAGGTCGTCGTTGCTGACGCCCGCCATCACGTTGACCACCACCTTGTCGCCGTCCACCCGCAGGCCGGCGAGCGCTTCGTGCCGGTCCTGGCGGCGTACGGCGATGAGCACCAACTCGGAGCGGTCCACCACCTCTTGATTGTCGGCGCACACCCGCACACTCTCGTAGCGCGCGGAGAGCTCCGCAGCGGTGCGGGCTCCCCGGGGGGAGAGGAACACCTCCGGCGCCTTGTCGAGACCGTCGCACAGGCTGGTCACGACGGCCCGGCCGATCTCGCCCACTCCGATGATGCCGATGCGCTTCACAGCGTTTTCCTCCATAGCGTGCGGTGGCCTGCCTACTGCGTCTCTCGCCGCATTCTCTCAGCGGCTCAGGTAGCAGCGGATCGTGGTACCGGTATCGCTCGTATGCACGCGTACGAGATCGGCGAGGTGGTGGACCAACAGCAGTCCACGGCCGCCCCGTTGGCCACGCTCCGGAGGACGTCGGCCGGCCAAGGGATCTGCCAGGCGCCCGCTGTCATAGACCTGGCACACCAGATGCTGCCCATCGGCCCACACCCACACGGTCCCTGAACCTCCGCCGTGTACCAGGCTGTTGGTGGTCAGCTCGGCCACGACGAGCGCCAGATCCTCGAGGCGGGTCCCGGCCACGCCGAGGCCCCGTGCCCGCAGGACGGCGAAGTGCCGGGCGGCGACCAGGCCTTCGGCGTCGAAGGTGAGCACGGCGCCGGTGGGCGGCGGGGGCAAGGGCTCGTTGTAGCGGGCGACGGTCCGGTCCGGGTCGTAGGTGGGGCTGGCTTGTGCGTGGCCTTCCTCGATGACAAGCGGGTGGGTCGCGTACGCGTCGGTGAGTACCGTCGGGTCGAGACGGTCCGCGTCATAGGGGCAGAGGATGGTCGCGTCCAGGCCGTGGAACGCCGTGTTGATCAATGCTTCGTGCTGGACGCATGCCGGGTACTCGAGGGCGGTCCGGCCCACCCAGATCGGCTCGCCGATGATCCGCACCCGCCTGTCCGGATGGCGGTCCGCGAAGGCGCGCAGCACGCCGGGGATGATCCGGCCGGGGTTGCGCCCGGTCAGGGGCATGTCGACGAACTGGACCGCGTCGGCGGCCGTGCCCAACTCGTCTTTGATCAGCTTGAGTTGGGATGTGGGAGCGGCCACGGCAACCGGCTCGCCGGCGGCCAGGCCGTCCCGTACGAACGGCACCGTCCCCGCCACGTACTGCCCATGACCGCGGTAGAAGAGGGCGGCATGTTCAAAGGGCTCCGCGGGGGCGGCCGTACTCATTGCGCCACCATCTCAAGCGTGGGCAGGCCGGGCCAGAACAGATCAAGCAGTCGCTCCAGCTCGAAGGGCGGCCGGTCGACCATGATGCGCTGGTCGGCCTCCAGGCCCTGCGCCGTGATCGCCAGGGCGGACGCACCGGCCACATCGATGAAGGAGACCGCCGCCAGGTCGACATAGACAGCACGGGAACGCTGGTGGGCTATCTGCTCCAGCGCCCGCTCCCACGTCGCGAGCGTGGGCCTGCTGATCTCGCCCACCGCCCGCACCCCCGGCCGGTCGCTCAAGGGGTAGACCTTCAAGAGGGCCTGCGTACGACGCGGCTCGCCTGCCGGGCGGTCCACGCCGAAGGGAACACTCACGCCTCCCCCCAGTCTCCGGACGGCATGAATTCTCATACCCCTCTTCGCAGCCACTTATGGCCATGCGGTGCCGGCGGCGGCATGGAGCGTGGCGGCCTGGGAAGGGGCAGACAGGGACCGCCGTTGCCCACATCAGTGGAGCCCCTTGCACCATACGGATTACCGGACCCGGCAAGGTGGAACCGACTGTGACCTCCAACACCGAACGATCCCACGATCCACCCCTCGATCCATCCCTCGATGTGAGCACTTGTGCCGTGGTCATACAGCTGCGGAGCAGCGGCGGCGAGACCGTGCTGAGCGTGCGAGGAGAGATCGTCTACGGCGCCGCGGAGGCGCTGGAGAAGGCCCTGGCCCAGTTGTCGGCTGGTACCGAAAGCCTCGTGGTGGACATGGCGCAGGTGACGTTCATGGACTCGACGGGCCTGCAACTGCTGTCCCGCCTGGGCGACTTCGGCCGGCTGTACGGGATTCCGGTGCGGACCATCAACTGGGTGGGCCAGGCGCGCAGAGTGCTGGAGCTCACCGGATTCGACCCGGACACTCCTGGAGCACCGGCCCCGGTGTCCGTCGAGCAGCCGCCGGAGCCATCGGCGGTGGCCCTGGAACGGGCGGAGGCACTGGGGCGCCTTGGCGAAGAGGTGGACCAGCTTCAACATGCCATGGTCTCGCGGCCGTTGATCGACCAGGCGTGCGGCGTTCTCATGGCGGCCGAGTCATGCACCGCCGAAGAGGCGTGGGGCATCCTGCGCGAGACCTCCCAGCACACCAATGTCAAGCTGCGCGACATCGCCGCGGCGGTGGTCGCCGGCGTCGATGGCTCCGGGGCGGAGGTCTCGGTGCGCACAGCGCTGCGGAAAGCCGTCGCACGCTCTCGTGTCAGCCGCCGACGGGAGGGCTGACAGGGGTACACGTGTCCCATGACGACGAACGTTGAGCGCCGGGACCGACGCGCAGAACGGCGAGCGGCAGAAGAACGGCCGGGCCTGCGCACTGAGACCGGCCCTGCTATGCCAGGGGCGTGGACCGGATCGCGGATATGTCGAACTGCAGCCGGACCTTCTCGCTCACCATGGAGCCACCCGTCTCCAGGCGCTGGTTGTAGACCAGGCCCCAGTCGGTGCGGTCGATGGTGGTGGTGCCGTCGAAGCCGGCCCTCTCGAAGCCGAACGGGTCCACGACCGAACCGAGGTAGTCGAGCTGGAGTTCGACGGGCCGGGTGACGCCGCGGATGGTCAGTTCGCCGGCCATGCGGAAGGTCTCCCCGCCGTCATGGACCGTGGAGGTGCTGCGGAACGTCATCTCCGGGTGGCGGCGCGCGTCGAAGAAGTCGGCGCCGACGAGGTGTCCGTCCCGCTGTTCCACGCCCGTGTCGACGCTCGCGACCCGGATGGTGATCTCGGCCCGCGATTCGGAGGGCCGGGCACCATCGAAGTACAGCGTGCTGTCGTAGTCACCGAAGGCGCCTCGCACGGTCGTGACCATCGCGTGCCGCACGGAGAATCCGATGCGGCTGTGCGGACGGTCGATGGACCACTGCCCGGTCAGCGCACGAAGTGCCGGGTCGAGCGCGGCACCGGCGGCGGCCGGTGAAGGCGTACGGGGGCCGACAGCCGACGTCGGCTCGAGGGTCGTGGTCTGGCGACGCGTGAAGATACCCATGGTGTCGTCCTCTCCTTCGGAATTGATTACTCCGTGTTATCACGCTACCGATAGGCGCCAGGCAGCGAGATGAGAGGTCTCGTCCGGGTTCCGCGCTCCTGCCTGCAAAGCTGCACAAGATCGGCACGGATGTGGATGCACTGTTGGGTGGATTGATGTCACGTAAGGTCACCAATGGTGTTCTGTCACAACCTGTCGTACGACCCCCAGTTCCACCAGATCCTGTGGGCGCAGGCGCAGTTGCTCCGCCGTCGACCGGATCTCCTCCTGCCCCCGCTTGAGGATCGCGGCGGCCGCCTCAGGGGCGATGACCGAGAAGTAGCTGTCCGGCGTCGCCCAGAGGTTGTCCGGAGCCGCCAGGGCCAGTGCGCCGCCCGAGCCGCCCTCGCCGATGACCAGCGAGGTGACCGGCACCGGCGCGGAGCCGACGGCGGCGAACAGGTCGGCGATCGCCGCGCCCGCGCCCGCCCGTTCGGCCTCCGCCCCGTTCGCGGCGCCCGGGGTGTCGATGAGCGTGAGCACGGGAATGCCGAGCCGGCCCGCGAGCCGTACGAGGCGGGCCGCGGTGCGGTACCCGGCGGGTGTCGTCGCGGTCCCGCACTGCGCCGCGTAGGCGATCGGCCGCCCCGCGTGCCGCCCGAACCCGCAGCGCATCCCCGGGTCCGTACCCCCGCACCGGTCGCCGCGCAGCGGTGCGCGGTCGGTGAAGTAGGCGTCCAGATAGGCGGGTGCGCGCGGGCGTTCGGGGGCGCGGGCGCGGCTGACGGCTTCCCAGCCGGTGGCGGGCAGGTCGGTGCGGCCGAGAGCGCCGGGGGGTTCGGCCGGTGCGGGTGCGCCGGGGGTGGTGGATGGGGACATCAGCTTGAGGCGCAGTGCCAGTGCGTCGCGCAGTTCTTCGGGGCGTACGACCTCGTCGACCGCGCCCGCCGCGAGCTGGGCCTCGGCGGTGTACGCCGCCGGATCCGTGTCGGCCGGGCGTACGCGGGACCCCGCGAAGCCGATCTGGCTGCCGGGCAGTGCAAGGATCAGGTCGGCGCCCGCGCCGAGGGTGGCCCAGCCGCCGCCTGTGGTCGGATCGCGGATGACGGCGATCCGGGCCAGGCCCGCCGCGCCGGTGAGCTCGGACTGCTGTGCCACGCGCTGGAGTTGGAGGAGGGCGCGCATACCCTCCTGCATCCGGCTGCCGCCCGTGGCGATCAGTGAGACGACGGGCAGCCGGTGGTCACGGGCGTACCGGTGGGCGGCCTCCAGGAGATCGCCGGTGCGCTCGCCGAGGGAGCCGCCGAGGAAACCGAACTCGAAGGACACGAGCACCGTCCGGACGCCGCCGATGGTGGCGGTGCCGCAGACCACCGACTCACATTCGCCGGTGCGCTCCTCGGCGCGGGCACGCGAGTCGGCGTATCCCTGCCAGGCGAGTGGGCCGTCGTCGAGTGACCCGTCGTCGAGCGGCCCGTTCCCCCTGGACTCCTTTTTGGTGGAAGGGATTTCACGGAAGCTGCCGCGGTCGGTCACGGCGGTGATGGCCGCACGAGCGGACGAGCGGACCGGCAGGGGCGCCACCGTCGCCGGCAGAGGCCCCGCCGGCTCCGCCCTCGCCGGAGTGGGCTCAGGCATGGAGGGACCGCTTCATGATCTTCCCCATGTCGTTGCGGGGGAGCTCCGACAGATAGCGCACGGTCCGTGGGCGCTTGTGCGGGGCGAGCTGGGCGGCCACATGGTCCGCCAAGTCAGCCTGCACAGGCGGGTGTTCGGGGTCCGTCGGCACGATCCAGGCGACGATGCGCTCGCCCAGGTCGTCGTCCGGCTCCCCGGTCACGGCCGCTTCCCGAACGCCCGGATGCTCCAGGAGTGCGTTCTCGATCTCGCCCGCGCCGATCTTGTAGCCGCCGCTCTTGATGAGGTCGGTGGCTTTACGGCCGACGATGCGCACATAGCCGTCCGGATCGAGCACCGCCATGTCGCCGGTGCGGAACCAGCCATCGATGGTGAAAGCGGCGGCGGTGGCGTCGGGGCGGTTCAGATACTCGGTGAACAGATTCGGGCCGCGCACCTGGATCTCGCCGATCTCACCGGCCTGACCGGTCTCACCGGCCTGACCGATCTCACCGGTCTCGGCACCCGCCTCGTCCACGAGCCGCAGTTCCACGCCCCGCAACGGCACCCCGACGGTCCCGGCGCGCGACTCGCCGTCCGCCCGCACGCTCGTGTTCATCAGGGTCTCCGTCATGCCGTACCGCTCGACCACCCGGCGCCCCGTCGCCGCCGCGATCCGCTCGTGGTCGTGCACGGGCAGTGCGGCCGACCCGGACACCAGGAGCCGCGCTCCGGAGAGGGACTTGGCGAGCCCCGGGTCGGCGGGCAGTGCCTCCGCGATGCGGTGATACATGGTGGGCACGCCGAACAGCATCGTCGCCCCCTCGTCCAGTTCGCGCTTCACCCCGTCGTGGGAGAACCGGCCCAGATGCCGCACCGAACCGCCCCGGCGCAGCGGTCCGAGGATGCCGAGGATCAGTCCGTGCACGTGGAAGAGCGGAAGTCCGTGCACGAGCACATCGTCGGACGTCCACTGCCAGGCGTCCTCAAGGGCGTCCAGGGTGGCCGTGAGGGCCCGGCGGGGCAGCACCGCACCTTTGGGCGGTCCAGTGGTGCCCGAGGTGTAGACGATCACGGCGGGGGACTCGGGGTCGGGCTCGGCGGGTGGTGAGGCGGGTGGTGCCGCAGGTGATGCGGTGGGCGACCCTGTCGCGCCACCCGCCGCCCCGTCGGCGGTGAGCGTGATGTCCGTACGTTCCAACGCCCGTAGCGGGACAGGGAGTTCATCGCCCGGAGCCGCGAGCACCACCGTGGGAGCGCTGTCCGCCACGATGTGCCCGAGCTCGCGCTCCCCGGTCTTCGGGTTCAGCGGCACGACGGGCACACCGGCGATGAGCGCGGCCACCACGCCGACGGCGGTCTCGAGCGTTGGCGTCGCCCACACGGCGACCCGGCGCGCCGAGCCGATGGATACGGCCAGGGGCCCGGCCGTGGCGGCGAGTTCGGCATACGTCAGCGAGCGCGCGCCGAAGCGCAGGGCGGGGAGGTCGAGGCCCTCGACGAGAGCCGGGAAGAGGGGCGGGAAGGGGAGAGGGCGGGGGGCCTTGTGGGGCGAACTCACGCTGCGTATCTCCTTGGTTGATATCGAGCTGCCGTCATCGAGCCGCTGTCATCGAGCCGCTGTCATCGAGCTGCCGTCATCGAGCTGCCGTCATCGGTCCGGCTGTCGGCGGTACGGACCACCGTGCCGCCGACAGCCGGACCGATGGTGATGTTGATGTGTCCTACCCGAATCCTGGCACCACCAGGACGAGCCACACTGCAGCCGGCACCGCGGCCACCACGATTCCGCCGTACACCATCAGCTGCCGGAAGAAGCGCTCCCGGTCGACGTCGGGGGCGGCGGCAAGCACCAGTGCGCCGTTGGTCGAGAAGGGGCTGACGTCCACGACGGTCGCGGAGACGGCGAGCGCCGCGATCATGCCGACCGCGCCGATCTCGCCCTGGGCGAGGAACGGCACGGCGAGCGGGATGAGCGCGCCCATGATCCCGACGGAGGAGGCGAACGCGGAGATGATCGCCCCGATATAGCAGAGCAGCACAGCGGCGAGGAGCGGGACACCGATGTCGGAGACGCCCTCACCGGCCCACTTGATGGTGCCCATCTCCTCGAGTACGCCGACGTAGGTCAGCACACCGCAGATGAGCAGCACGGTCGGCCAGGCGATCTCCCCGACGGCCTTGCGGCTGGTGTCCGGCCAGAACGCGCTCAGGATCACAGCCAGCGTGATGGCGCTGAGACCGGCGTCGAGGTCGAACCCGAGGACGGCGACGACGAGGGCGACCAGGGCGGCGAGAGTGGCGATACGCGCTGGATCGAGCCGCGCATCCGCCTCGTCCCGCGCCGATGTGCCCCCGCCCGAGCCGCCCTCCGCAGCTCCCTCTCCCTCTCCCTTGCCGGTCCCGCGACGGCCCAGCTTCAGCCCGCCGAAGAGGACGAACACGATCCCTGCGATGAGGAGATTGACGATGAGCGAGGCGAGGAAGAGGGCGACTTCGTTCCCCGGAAGTTTCTCGCGCTCCACGATGCCGTTGACGATCGAGCCGTAGATGCTGATCGGCGAGAATCCGCCGCCCTGGGCGCCGTGCACCACCATGGCGCCCATCAGGAGCGGGCTGATTCCGTACCGGGTGGCGAAGCTCAGCGCGATCGGCGCGACGATCGCCACGGCGGCCGGGCTGACCGCGCCGATCGCGGTGAGCGCCCCGGTGATCACGAACATCACCCAGGGGATGAGCACGATCCGGCCGCGTACCAGGCGGATGGACGCGTGCACCAGCCAGTCCGTGGTGCCGTTGGCGCGGGCGATCCCGAACAGATAGGTGACGCCGACCAGGACGACGAACAGGTCGCCGGGGAAACCGGCGAAGATGCCGTCCGCGTCGAGGTCGGCGACCAGCTCGCCGACGGCGAAGGCGGCGGCGAAGGCGAGCGCGCCCATGTTGATGGAGCGGGTGGTGGCGATCACGAAGACCACCACGAGTACGAGGATGGAGATCAGTTCGGCGGACATCATGGGCTCCCGTCCCTGGGGCCGTCCTTGCGGAGTGGCAAAGTGGCTGAGCCAATCCGGCTGTTGGCGGAACTCAGCGTCGGGGGTTCGGTTTCGGCCGTCAAGGGATCGGACGTAAATTGGCTGAACCACTTGTCCACTTGGTCACTTGGCCATTGGTCCACTGGAGCGGCCGCGCTGCTAGTCTGCGATTCCATCGGGACGGGGACCGCGACGGGGGGACCGTGATGGGGGGTTGGGATGTCTGACGCACTGCGTCCCATGGGCAGGACGAGGCTGTACGAGCAGGTGCTCGACCGGCTGCGCGCGTACGTGGCCGAAGGCGGCCTGCGCTCCGGCGACCGGCTGCCGCCCGAGCGCGAACTCGCCCAGCGGCTCGGCGTGTCCCGTGCCTCCGTCAAGCAGGCCATCGTCGTACTCGAAGTGCAGGGCCTGGTCGAGGTGCGCCACGGCGGTGGTACATATCTGGTCAAGGACAGCCTGGACGCCGAGCCCGTGGAGCGCCTTGTGGAGCGCAAGCGGCGGCTGCCCGACGTGCTCGAGGCCCGCGAGGCCCTGGAGACCAAACTCGCCGAACTGGCCGCGGAGCGGCGCACGGACGAGGATCTGGTGGCGATGCGGTCCGCCCTCGACGCGATGGCGAAGGAGATCGAGGCGGGCGAGGACGGCGTGGAGGGCGACCGGCTCTTCCACGCGGCCGTGACCGCGGCCGCGCACAGTGCGCTGCTGGCCGAGTTCATGCGCTCCATCGCCGAGCAGATCGCCGAGAGCCGCAACGAGTCGCTGCGTCAGGTGGGGCGGCCTGCCCGGTCCCTCGCCCAGCATCACGCGATTCTCGACGCGATCGAGGGCGGTCGTGGCCGGGTGGCCGCCGCGGCGATGCGCAGGCATGTGCGGACGGTCGCGAAGGTACGGCTCCTCGACTGGAACCCGGACGACGAGGGAAGCGGGCCGGACGCCAGTGCCGGCTCCGGAGCTGCGTACCCCGGGTAACTTCCCTACGTCCCAGGGCTGTTCATTCGTCGGCGCAGAGCTCACCATTCTCAGCACTACTCGCGCGTAACACGCTTGCCGAGGGGGAATCTGTGCCGCGCCGCACATCCGTACCGCTGACCATCATGGCCGTCGCCGCTCTGCTGATGCCGCTGACCACGGCCGCCGCCGCCCATGCGGACACCGCGCGATCCGCGGACACCGCCCGCACTCCGGTGATCTTCGTCCATGGCTACAACGCCGACCCCGGCGTGTGGGGATCCCTGCGCGACGACTTCAAGGCGTCCGGGTACGCGGACACCGAGCTGTTCTCCTGGGGGTACGACACCAGCCAGTCGGTGAACGAGGTGCTCTCCGGCCGTTTCGCCGCGTACGTCGATGAAGTACGCGCACAGACCGGCGCCGCCAAGGTCGACGTCGTCGCCCACTCCTTCGGCGGCCTCGTCACCCGCTGGTACGTCAAGCACGGCGGCGGCACCGCGAAGGTCGCCCACTGGGCCTCCCTCGCAGGACCCAACCACGGCACCGGTACGGCCTGGGCCTGCGCCGCCTGGTCCCAGGCCTGCCGAGACATGACACCGGGCTCCTACGTCCAGGACGGGCTCGCGGAGGGCGACGAGACACCGGGCGACGTCGCCTACGCGACCTGGTGGTCCAGCTGCGACGAGGTCATCAACCCGGACGACAGCGTGCTGCTCGATGGCGCCACGAACAACGCGGCGGGTTGCCTCAAGCACAACGAACTGCTGGGGGACGACGGGGTGTCGCAGGGGGTGCGGGACTTCGTCGGCAGCTGACCACCGGACGCGGCGGGCTCAGCGGCGGAGACCGATGCGGGTCAGCCGGTCTTCGCCCGCGGGGCCTGAGGCCGACTTGTCGACCACGTACGCGGTGCCGTTGGACACCTGGACGTGGTTGGGGTTCGCGCCGGTGGCCACCGACTTCACGACGGCACCCTTGCGCGGGTCGACAACCGTGACGGTGGCGGACGTGCGGTTGACGGCGAGGACATGGCCCGAGCGCCGGTCGACGGCCACGGACTTGGTGCCGCCGCCGACCGGCACGGACCGGGCGACGGCACCCTTGCGCAGGTCGACGACCGAGACGGTGCCCGCGGTCTGGTCGGCGGTGTAGGCGGTGCGGCCGTTCTTGGAGAGGGTGATCGAGAGCGGTCCTTCGCCGGTCGGGACGAGCCGCGCGCTCTCCGCGCCGGGGGAGGCCTCGATGATCCGGCCGCCGTTGTGGTCGGCTGCGTACACGGTCCCTGTCCGCTCGTTCAGGGCGAGGCCCGTCGGGCCGGAGCCCGGGACGGTGACGCGCTTCTTCTCCTTGAAGGTGCGGCTGTCGAAGGAGACGAGGGTGCCGTCGCCGAAGGCGCTCGCCCACACCGTGTCGCGCCGCTCGTCGACGACGACCTCGCGGGCGTGGTTCACGCCCGGCAGCGTGGCGAGACGCCTGCCGCTGTGCTGGCTGTAGACGGCGACGGTGTTGTCGCGGGTGTTCGTCGTCCAGACGGTGTTGTGCTCGTCGTCGACGGCGACGCCGTAGACCGCCTCGACAGCGCCGGTGGCCGCGTCGGTAACCGGGGGCGTGTACGCCTTCTCCACCCGCAGCGTGTCCGGGTCGACCTTCAGAAGTGCGGAGTCGGTGACGGGCGGCAGGCCCACGGACGAGGTGACCCAGAGCGCGTCGTTCCGCTCGGAGTACGCCGACTGGTACAGGCCCTGCTTGATCGGCGCCGATGCGGCGGGCGCGGGCGAGCCGGTCCTCGCGGTGTCGGCGCCCGCGATGCCGGTCGAGGCCAGGGTGCTTCCCGCGGCCAGCGACACGGCTATCGCGGTGGTACGGCGAGTACGGCAGGCACGGCGGATGGTTGAGGTCATGCTGCGTCGATCTCCTTGGCAGAGGCGCCTTCGGAGGAAGGCACTCGCCGATCAACTTAGCTGAGCCTTACCTAATACGTCACCGGTTCCATGATCTGCCGGGCCGCGTGCCCCAATCAGGACAGGCAACCCGCATGTGCGAGGGCCTGCTTGAGGAGTACTCCGTGGCCGCCCGGCATCTCGTTCTGGACCCCCGCCGATGAGGCCTCCTGCGGGCTGAACCAGACCAGATCGAGCGCGTCCTGCCGGGGGCGGCAGTCGCCGGCCACCGGGACGATGTAGGCCAGGGACACCGCGTGCTGACGGGGGTCGTGGAACGGCGTGATCCCCAGCGTCGGGAAGTACTCGGCGACGGTGAAGGGCTGTAGGGATGCCGGGACGCGGGGGAGCGCCGCCGGGCCGAGGTCCTTCTCCAGGTGGCGCAGGAGGGCGTCCCGGACCCGCTCGTGGTGCAGGACCCGGCCGGAGACGAGGGAGCGGCTGACCGCTCCGTCCCGGCCCATGCCCAACAGCAGTCCGATGCTGGTGATTTCGCCGCTGTCGTCGACGCGCACCGGTACGGCTTCCACGTACAGGATCGGCATACGGGCGCGGGCTTGTTCGAGCTCGTCGGAGTTCAGCCAGCCGGGCGTGATTTCGGTCGTGTCAGACATCGGCTGATCATACGTTCCCGGGCTCCCGCCGTGCCGCTTTCCCATGGCCTCTCGCAGCCGCCGCGTCGGAGTCGTTCCCAGGCCCTAGGCTGCCCTCGGCAGTGATCGAGACCTAGGAGCGCGCACCGTGTTCGACCCCGCACCGGAGTACCCGTACGCCGAAGCCCGTCACCTCGACGAGGCACCGGCACCGCACCCGCTGCTCGCGCCGGTGCTCGGCCTCCTTGGCACCTGGCACGGCCGGGGCCAGGGTGAGTACCCGACGCTCGACGCGGACTTCACGTACGCGCAGGAGGTCACCTTCAGCCACGACGGCCGCCCCTTCCTCCGCTACGAAGCGCGGGCGTGGCTCCTGGACGCCGACGACGCACCGCTGCGCCCGTCGGCCAGGGAGAGCGGCTGGTGGCGGCTTCAGCCCGACGGCCGGGTGGAGTCGCTGATCACCCAGCCCACCGGCATCGCGGAGATCTCGGTCGGCAGCGCGAGCGACGGCACGGTCGACCTCTCCACTCATGAGGTGGCCCTCACCCCCACCGCCAAGAAGGTCGACGCCACTCGCCGCCGCTACGCGCTGACGGACGAGGACACGCTCACCTTCACCCATGACCTCGCGGCGGTCGGTCAGCCGCTGCAGCACCACCTGTCGGCGCTGCTGCGACGTACAGAGGTGTAGCTGCGACGTACAGAGGCGTGGCTGGCCCGAAACCGGCCTTGACCGGGCCCCGCCAAAGTCTATGGTCTGGACTAATGGTCTGGACTAATCCACCAACGGGCATGTCCGGCCCGGCACTTCACGCACACCCCCACCTCCCCCTGCCGTGAAGGAGTACGTATGCACAGGAAGCGGAAGTTGGCCGCAATGATCGGTGCCGGTCTGGCGCCCGTCCTCGCCCTCACGCTGCCCGCCGGTTCGGCAAGCGCACACGGATACATCAACTCACCGGCCAGCCGGCAGGCGCAGTGCGCCGCCGGCACGGTCGCGTGCGGCGAGATCAAGTACGAACCGCAGAGCGTCGAAGGACCCAAGGGCCTGCGCAGCTGCAACGGCGGCAACGCAAGGTTCGCGGAGCTGAACGACGACAGCAAGGGATGGAAGGTCAGCGACGTCAGCAGGACACAGACCTTCACCTGGACGTTCACCGCACGGCACCGCACCGCGAACTACGAGTACTTCGTCGACGGCACGAAGGTCGCGACGATCGACGGCGGCAACCAGCAGCCACCGGCGACCGTCTCGCACCAGGTCAACCTCGGCAGCGCCACCGGCCGCCACAAGGTGCTCGCGGTCTGGAACATCGGCGACACGTCGAATGCCTTCTACGCCTGCATCGACGTGAACATCCGCTAGCGGACGTGCCCTTGGTGCAGAATCACTCCGGTCATGGCCCTATGAACTGATACGTCCTCTGGTTACCCTCCGCCGCATGATTCCGACGGTTGTCTGGGGAACCGGAAACGTCGGCCGCGCGGCCATCCGTGCCGTCGCGGCCCATCCGGCGCTGAAGCTCACGGCCGTGCTCGTGCACGCCCCCGACAAGGTCGGCCGCGACGCGGCCGACCTCGCCGGTATCGACGGGCGGTTGGGCGTCGCGGCGACCGACGACATCGACGCGGTCCTGGCCACGGCGCCCCGAGCGGTGGTGTACGCGGCTTCCGGCGATCTCCGCCCCGACGAGGCCCTCGCCGACATCGGCAGGGCGATCCGGACCGGAGCCGTGGTCGTCACCCCCGCCCTTTACGCCCTCTACGACCAGCGCAACGCACCTCCCGAGCTGCGGGATCCGCTCCTCGCCGCCGTCGCGGACGGCGGCGGATCGCTGTTCGTGTCCGGCGTCGATCCCGGCTGGGGCAACGACGTACTGCCGCTGCTCATCAGCGGACTCGGCAGCACCGTCGACGCGATCCGCTGCCAGGAGATCTTCGACTACTCCACGTACGACCAGGAGGATTCCGTACGCCATCTGATCGGCATGGGCCATCCGATGGACTACGAGCCCCTGATGCTCGCGGAGACCGTCCCGACCATGGTGTGGGGCGGCCAGATCCGCCTGATGGCCAGGGCCCTCGGCGTCGAACTCGACGACATCCGCGAGACGTTGGAGCGGCGCGCGCTCGACACCTCGGTGAGCACGCGGACGATGGGTGACTTCGACGCGGGCACCCAGGGCGCGGTGCGGTTCGAGGTGCAGGGCATCGTCGGGGGCGAACCCCGCATCGTCATCGAGCACGTCACCCGCATCCACCCGTCCTGCGCACCGGACTGGCCCACGCCGCCCGACGGCGCGGGCGCGCACCGGGTCGTCATCGAGGGCCGCCCGCGCATCGAGGTCACGGTCGAGGCCGCCGACGAGGGCGAGAACCGGTCAGCGGGCGGCAACGCCACCGCGGTCGGCCGTCTTGTCGGCGCCATCGACTGGCTGGTGGCAGCGGAACCCGGACTCTACGACGCGCTCGACGTCCCGCTGCGCCCCGCGACCGGCAAGCTCGGAAGGAGCAAGCAATGAACTCAATGCACATAGACATTCCCGAGGGGCAGGAGCCGATCGGGTACGTGTGGGGCGAGATGGTCCCCGGGATCGGCATGGCCGCCGCGAACTTCTCGCTCTCGGTGTACGAGCACACGACCCTGGGGCTGCGGGAGTTCGAGGCGGCGCGGCTGCGCATCGCGCAGATCAACGGGTGCCTGTTCTGCCTCGACTGGCGGACCGAGCGCGAAGGCCAGCAGGTCGAGGAGGAGTTCGCCGACGCGGTGACCCAGTGGCGTACCACCGACGCTTTCGACGACCGCACACGTCTCGCCGCCGAGTACGCCGAGCGGTACGCCCTGGATCACCACGGCCTCGACGAGGAGTTCTGGACGCGGATGACCGCGCACTACAGCCAGCACGAGATCGTGGAACTGAGCATGAGCATCGGTTCCTGGCTGGCGTTCGGCCGGCTCAACCACGTGCTCGGCCTCGACGCGGTGTGCGTACTCCCCACTCACTGAGGGCAGTTGCTACAGATCCGTGGCGATGATCTTCTCGATGTTCCGCTCGGCGAGCGCCGTGATGGTGACGAACGGATTGACGCTCGTATTGCCGGGGATCAGTGAACCGTCGATGACGTACAGGCCCGGATGGCCGTGCAGACGGCCGTAGTTGTCGGTGGCCTTGTTCAGGACCGCGCCGCCGAGCGGGTGGTACGTGAGGTGATCGCCCCAGATCTTGTACGTGCCGAACAGATCGGTGCGGTAGATCGTCCCCTCCTTGGCGTTGATCTTGTCGAAGATCGTCTTGGCGGCGTCGATCGACGGCTGCTTCCAGGCGGTCTGCCAGTTGAGATCCGCCTTGCCGGTCGCCGCGTTCCAGGAGAAGGCGGCACGGTTCGGGTTTCTGGTGATCGAGAGATAGAACGAGGCGTACGTCTCGATCCCGGTCGGCAGCGGTGCGACCTCGGCGAACGCGCCGCCTGCCGCCCAGTTGTCGATGCCGCCGGTGGGCATGGACGACTGGAGCTTGCCGGTCGGGTCCCAGAGGTGGTTGGCGCGGCCGCACATGACGTTGCCGTTGTCGCCCCAGCCCTTGCCGACCTCGCCGTTCAGTCCTGGCAGCGCGCCGGTGGCTTTCAGCTTGACCAGGAGCTTGCTGGTGCCGACGCTGCCTGCCGCGAAGAACACCTTGTCCGCGGTCACGGTCTTGGTGGCCGTGGTGGTGCCGCCGGAGTTGAGCTGCTCGATGGAGACGGTGTAGCCGCCGCCGGACGCGGGGGCGACCGAAGTGACCCTGTGCAGCGGCGAGATGGTGACCCTGCCGGTCGCGGTGGCCTGGGCGATGTAGGTCTTCTGGAGCGACTTCTTGCCGTAGTTGTTGCCATAGAGGATCTCGCCGGCGATGGCCGACTTGGGGACGGTGCCCGCGACCTCCTGCTTCATGTAGTCCCAGTCGTAGACGCTGGGCACGAAGACGAACGGGAACCCGGAGCGCTGGGCGTGCTTACGGCCGACCCGCGAGTACTGATAGCAGTCGACGCTTTCGAACCAGGCCGGGTCGATGGTGTGGACCCCGAGTCCGGCATTGGCGCGCGGGTAGTAAGTGCCGTACATCTCATCGGCGTTGACCGAAGGGAGGATGGCGCCGAAGTTCTCGCGCTTGGGCGTGACCGCCATGCCGCCGTTGACCAGTGAGCCGCCGCCGACGCCGCGGCCCTGGTAGACGATGATCCCGCCCATCTCCTCGGCGTCCAGGATCCCGGTGTAGCGGGGGATGTCCTTGTCGATCGGGAAGCCGAGGAAGTTGCTGAGGGGCTGTTTGGTCCTGGTGCGCAGCCAGTAGGAACGGCCGTCCGGCGCGGTGGTGTTGGCGAAGATCTTGCCGTCGGAGCCGGGGGTGTCCCAGGCCATGCCCATCTCGATCATATGGACGTCGACGTCGGCCTGGGCCAGGCGAAGGGCGGCGACGGAGCCGCCGTATCCGGTGCCGATCACTAACGCGGGGACGTGGGCCCCGTCGCCGATCGGAGCGGCTGCGGGAGCGGCGTTCGCCTGGGCCACGGTGGCCTGACTCGCGAGGGCGGCGACGCCAAGAATAGAACCAGTTCCAGCGATGAATCTTCGACGTGTGACGCCCTCCTGGGCGGTAATACGCGTGGTGGTGCCACTCATGTGACGTTCCTCACTCTCGTAGGAATGGGAACGAGTTCTACTGCTACTGGCTCATTAAGTCACTGCATACCTAGAAGTAACTTCTGTCCGATCTTGTACCTACTCGGCCCCGGGCTCCCGGGTGTCGCTCAGCAGTCGTTTTCTGGCCAGGGCGACATCGAAGTCCGCCTTCGGATACTGCGGATCCAGTGCCTCCAGGTGCTCGAGGAGCAGGCTGCTGATCGCCCAGTTGCGGTACCACTTGCGGTCCGCCGGGATGAGATACCAGGGGGCGTCCGCCGTGGAGCAGCGCTCGAGCGCGATCTCGTACGCCTCCTGGTAGGCGGGCCACAGGGCGCGATCCTCGATGTCGCCCGGGTTGAACTTCCAGTGCTTGTCCGGGTTGTCGAGGCGTTCGAGCAGGCGCCGCCGCTGCTGTTCGTACGAGATGTGCAGGAAGCACTTGATGACGGTGACGCCGTCGTCGGCGAGCGACTGCTCGAAACGGTTGATCTGGCCGTAGCGGCGGCCGAGTTGGCTGCGGGGGACCAGTTCGCGGACGCGGGCGATGAGGACGTCCTCGTAGTGCGAGCGGTCGAAGATGCCGATCTCGCCAGGCTGCGGGAGCGCCTGCATGATGCGCCAGAGGAAGGGGTGGCTCCGCTCCTCGGGGGTGGGCGTCTTGAAGGCCTTGATGCGGCAGCCGGAGGGATTGAACAGGCCGATGACGTGCTTGACCGTGCCGCCCTTGCCGCTGGTGTCCATGCCCTGGAGGACGAGGAGGACGCGGCGGCGGTCATCCGCGGTGCTCGCCGCGTAGAGCCGCTCCTGGAGGTCCGCCAGACGTTCACCCATCTGGGCGGTGGCAAGGACTCCGGCGGCCTTGTCCGCGGGGCCCGCGGGGGTCGCGTCGGCGGCGTACGAAGTGAGGTCCACCCGCTCGCCGTCGGGGATGCGGAGCAGCTCGCGGAGCTGGGCGGGGGACTCGCGGGTCTTCCCGTGCTTCCCCCCGTCCCTCTTCCTGCCCTTCTTTCCGTCCTTCTTTCCGTCCTTTTTGGCCTTGGTCACTGGGCGGCCCTTTCCTCCGGTGTCTCTCGATGGTGCGCCGGGAGGGCTGCGGGCCGCCACTCGTGTCTGGCAGGAGGCCGAGCTGGGCCGCTACGCCTTGCGGGCCACGCCGCCGATGCTGCTGACCTCGCGAGGTGTTCCGGAGACCGACGGCTCGGGGCGCCACTGGGAGACGGGGACCACTCCGGGATCGAGGAGTTCCAGGCCGTCGAAGAACCGGGCGATCTGCTCGGGGGTGCGGTTGATGCGCGGATTGGTGCTCGCCTGGTTCCACTGCTCGACCATCGCGCGCATCGCTTCCGGGCTGAAGGCTTCGGTGCTGTCGCAGAAGACGAGGTAACTGCCGGACGGCAGCGCGTCCTTGAGGCGGTCGACGATCTCGTAGGCGCTGTCGTCGGTGATGTGCGCGGCGATGCCGAGGAGCATCAGCGCGACCGGCCGGGTGAAGTCCAGCGTCTTGGCCGCGCTGTCGAGAATCGTCTCCGGGGCGCGCAGGTCGGCGTCCGTGTACGCGGTGGCGCCCTCGGGGGTGCTGGTGAGCAGGGCGGTGGCGTGGGCCAGGACGATGGGGTCGTGGTCGACGTAGACGATGCGTGCGTCGGGGGCGACGCGCTGGGCGACATCGTGGGTGTTGTCGAGCGTGGGCAGACCGGTCCCGATGTCCAGGAACTGGCGGACACCCGCCTCGCCCGCCAGATGTGTGACGGTGCGCTGGAGGAACGACCGCTGGGCGCGGGCCACATGGACGATCTCGGGGTTCACCTTGCGGATCTCGTCGCCCACCTGCCGGTCGACCTCGTAGCAGTCCTTGCCGCCCAGCCAGTAGTTCCAGATGCGGGCGGAGTGCGGCGCGCCGGTGTTGATCAGCGGGGTGTCATGAGGCATGGGGCTGTCTCCGAGTCGACCGTCCTGGGGCCTTGCTGAGCTGCGGGTGCTCCTCTTACCCAGAGTACGCAAGCGTACAGCGGGGGCCGTTCGGGCCCAGGTGGTCGCGTGACCCTACGCTTCTGGCGCCGCGTCCGCGTCCGCGCGGCGTCGCTGGCGCGAGGCCCGCAGGTTCGCGGCGTTTCCGCAGCCGCGTGTGGAGTGCCAGACACCGCAGTTGTTGCGGGAGCGGTCGTAGAACGCCGTGGCACAGCGTTCGTTGCGGCAGATCTTCAGGCGCCGCCACTCTCCCGTGGTCTGAGCGAGCAGTGCCTCGCACAGGATCGCCGATGTCAGCCAGCGCCAGCCCTCGCCCTCGGGTTCGGTGGTCAGCGCGGCGTCGCCATGCAGGTTCACCTGGAGGGCGCACGAGGTGAAGCGGGCGGTCTCGCCGTTCGTCGTGCCGCACCGGGAGACAAGGGCCCGGCGCAGCTGCTCGCGCAGCTGCCGCAGCTTGGGCAGATCCTCCGTGGTGAGCGTGAGCCGCACTGCCGTACGGCCCGTCTGCCCGGCCCAGGTGGGCAGCGCCACGGAGACCCAGTCCTGCGCGGCGGTGATGTCCTCGAGGAGATCGACGTCGGGCGATCCACCGGACGGCGCGGTGTTCAGGAGGTCCTGCACGAGCCCCAGGCCGCCGGGGACGGCGGTGGGGAAGTAACGCTCGGTGGCAGGCCAGGTCATGCGCATATCGTACGCGACCGAGGGCGACAGTGGCGTAGGTAGTTAGTCGCAGTCACCGCACGTACGGCCCCGGTTGCCGCCGGGTTCGGGGCCGGGGCCGTACACGCGTCGGCCTCGCTCAGGCCAGGCTCCCCAGAAGTGACTTGTCGAACGGGAGCGCCTCGCCGAGCCGGTCCTCGAGGGCCTTGGCGGCCCACTCGGGGTCGGCGATGAGGGCGCGCCCCACCGCCACCAGGTCGAACTCGTCCCGCTCCAGACGGTCGATGAGCAGGTCGATGCCGGTGGAGGCGGACGGCGCCGCCCAGCCCTGCGGGCCGATGAACTCCTGGTCGAGGCCGACCGAGCCCACGGTGATCACCGGCTTGCCCGAGAGCTTCTTGACCCAGCCCGCGAGGTTGAGGTCGCTGCCTTCGAACTCCGGCAGCCAGTAGCGCCGGGTGGAGGCGTGCAGCACGTCCACGCCCGCGTTCACCAGCGGCGTGAGCAGGCGCTCCAGCTCTTCGGGGGACTCGGCGATGCGGGCGTCGTAGACGCCGCCCTTCCACTGGGAGAACCGGAAGACGACGGGGAAGTCGGGCGAGACCGCGGCGCGTACGGCCGCGACGATCTCCGCGGCGAAGCGGGTGCGGGACTCGATGTCGCCGCCGTAGCCGTCCGTGCGCCGGTTGGTGCGCTCCCAGAGGAACTGGTCGATCAAGTAGCCGTGCGCGCCGTGCAGTTCGACGCCGTCGAAGCCGATGCGCTCGGCGGCCGCCGCGGCGTCGGCGAACGCCCGGATCACGTCGCCGAGGTCGTCGGCCGTCAGGGCGCTGCCCTTGGGCTGCCCGTCGAGGCCGATCGCGGAGGGGCCCGCCGGGGGAGCGGAGGGCACCGGGCCCTTGCCCTCGTCGCGGGTGATGCCGACGTGCCACAGCTGCGGAATGATCTTCCCGCCCGCCTCGTGCACGGCGTCGACCACCTTGCGCCAGCCTTCGAGGGCGTCGTCACCGTAGAAGCGCGGGACCCGGTCGCTCGTACCGGCCGACGCGTGGTCGACGTACGTCCCCTCGGTGATGATCAGACCGACACCGGCGGCGGCCCGGCGGGCGTAGTACTCCGCCACATCCGCGCCGGGCACGCCGCCCGGCGAGAACTCCCTGGTCATGGGTGCCATGACGATGCGGTTGGGGAGGGTGAGGCCGCCGACGCTGAAGGGCCGGTCGAGGGTGTGGGGGGTGCGCGTGGTCTGCGGCGCCGAGGTCATGCGTCCTCCTGGCAGGGGATAAGAGTGCGATCGTCCTGCGATCGATGACGTAAGCGTACGCGCTTCACTCATGTCGCTCGGCGTGAGCCCCGCGGGAGGCCGGAACCACCGGGTGGTGGCTGCGGCCTTGCGGACCGCCGTGCGGATCCGGCGGGCGCGCTGCCCTCGGGCAGCGGCGGAAACGCACCGCGCCGTGGGAGAATCCGAGGCGTGGACGGGGGGATCCTCGAACGGGATCTCGAACTGGCTCGACTGACCGCCGCCGCGGGGAAAGCGGCCGACGGCGCGGGTTCGGTGGCGCTCGTGTTCGGCGAGGCGGGGATCGGCAAGTCGAGCCTCGTGAACGCGCTGCCGGGTGCCCTGTCCGCGCAGGCCAGGGTGCTTGTCGGGCAGTGCGACGACCTTGCGACGCGGCGCCCGCTCGGCCCGTTCAGGGACCTGGTCGGCAGTGTGCGCGCCGAGCTGGAGCGGGCGGTGACCGAGGGCGGTGACCGGCATCGGGTGTACGACGCGCTGCGGGCCGAGCTCGCGGAACCGCCGCAGCCGGTGGTGCTCGTCGTAGAGGACGTGCACTGGGCGGACGAGGCCTCGCTCGACGCGCTGCGGTTCCTCGTACGCCGGGTGGACCGGCTGCCCGCGGTCCTTGTGCTGACCTACAGGGACGACGAGCTGGGCCGCGAACATCCGCTGCGGGACCTCCTCGGCCAGGTGTCGCGCGCGGCCCGTGTACACCGCATCCCGCTGTCCCGGCTCTCCCGCGACGCGGTCCGTGCGCTGAGCGGGGCCAGCGGCCTCGACCCCGCGCAGGTGTACGCCGTGACCTCCGGCAACCCCTTCTACGTCGCCGAGGTCGTCGCCGCGGGCGGCAACCGAGGCGTACGGAGCGTGCCGCCGACCGTGGTGGACGCCGTCCTGGCCAGGCTGGGCGGCCTCGACGACTCCGCACGCGACGCGCTGGAACAGCTCGCCGTGGTGCCGTCGGCGGTCGAGCGCACCCTGGCCGACTCGCTACTGCCGGGCGGAGTCGGCGGGTTGACGGCGGCGGAACAGCGCGGCCTCCTGGTCGTGACCCCGGAGCGGGTGGTGTTCCGGCACGAGATCATCCGGCGCGCCATCGCCGACTCGCTGCCCGCCGCGCGCCGGATCGAGCTCAACCGCCTCGTGCTCGCCGTCCTTGTCGCGCAGCCCGGCGCCGACTCCTCCCGCATCGTCCACCACGCCGCCCAAGCGGGCGACCAGGACGCCATCGCGCGCTATGGACCCGACGCGGCCAAGGATGCCGCACGCACCGGCGCGCACCGCGAGGCCGCCGCCCAGCTGCGGCTCGTCCTGCGGCAGCGGCAGCGCTACGGCCCCGCTGAACTGGCCGACCTGCTCGAGCGGTTCGCGGTGGAGAGCTATACCATCGCCGACTCCCCGGCCGCCGTCGGCGCCCAGCGGGAAGCCGTCGCACTGCGCCGCTCGCTCGGCGACCTGCGGGCGCTCGGCGCCGATCTGCGCTGGCTCTCCCGGATCCACTGGTGGGCGGGCGACGCCGACGCGGCACAGGAAGCCGCACGGGAGGCCATCGACGTACTCGAACAGGCAGGAGACGAGCGGCTGCTGGCGCTCGCGCTCAGCAACACCTCTCAGCTCCGGATGCTCTCCGACCGGTACGCGGAGGCCATCGGCTACGGCGAGCGCGCCATCACCCTGGCCCGGCGGACCGACGACGCGGCGATCCTCTCGCACGCCCTGAACAATGTGGGAACCGCCCGCTGGCGCGCCGGAGATCCGCTGGGACGGCCGCAGTTGGAGGAGGGTCTCGCGGTCGCACTGAAGGCGGGAGAGGCCGACCACGCCTGCCGCGCCTACGCGAACATCGTCTGGACGCTCCTGGAGAACCTCCAGTTCCGCGAGGCGGACCGCTTCCTGGCGCCCGCGATGGAGTTCGCGGACCGCACAGAGCACCTGGGCTTCCTCCGCTACCTCCAAGTGGAGCTGGCCCTGCGGCAGTTCGCCGCCGGAGCGTGGGGCGAGGCCGAGAAGCGCGCGGAGTCCGGTGATGTGCATGAGTTCCCGCCAGCCCGCTGCCCCGCACTGACCGTCCTCGCCCGGGTGCGGATCCGGCGCGGCACGGCGGGCGGCGACGAACTCCTCACGCGGGCCTGGGAGATCGCCGCACGGACGCGCGAGCTTCAGCGTACGAGTCCGGTCGCGGCGGCGCGGGCGGAGTCGGCCTGGCTGCGCGGCGATCACGCGGCCGTGCTCGCCGCGGTCGGCCCCCTGCACACACAGGCGCGCGGCCTCGCCGCGACGCCGTACCGCGCGGAGCTCGGCTACTGGCTCGCCAGAGCGGGGCACCCCGTCCCCGCGGACGGATCGAGCCATCCGTACGCCCTCCAGGCCGCGGGGCAGTGGCAGCCCGCCGCCGACGCCTGGCGGGCGGCGGGCTGCCCCTACGAGTACGCCGCGGCCCTCGCGGAGAGCCCCGACCCGGCGGACAAGCTCACCGCCCTCGCCGGGCTCGACGCCCTTGGCGCGGCACCGCTGGCCCGGATCGTCCGTGCCGAACTGCGCGCGCTCGGCGTGTCCCGGATCCCCCGTGGCCCGCACGCGGCGACGCGCCGCAACCCCGCGGGACTTACCGGCAGGCAACTCCAGGTCGTGCGGTTCCTGGCGGAGGGCCTGACCAACATCGAGATCGCCGACCGGCTCGTCCTGTCCGTACGCACCGTCGACAACCACGTCCACGCGGTCCTCGACAAGCTCGGCGCCCGCAGCCGGCGCGACGTCGCCGCCCGCGCGGCGGAACTGGGAATGGAGCCCGGCCGCGAAAAGTAGGTATGCGCCGGCTACGAGCTGGGTGCCGGGCACGGATGCCCGTGCACGGCGGGCGGCACTAGAAAGAACGCGACACACCGATCCGGCTCGGGGGAGTACATGTCCAAGACGCCAGCACCGGCAGCACGACGTGAACTGATGGAATTCAAAGGTGAGTTGATCGGCCCGGACGACTCCGGGTACGACGAGGCGCGCGCCGTCTACAACGCGATGGCCGACAAGCGCCCCGCGCTCGTCGCGCGCTGCACCGACGCCGATGACGTGTCCCGCGTCATCGGCTTCGCACGCGCGCACCAACTGCCGCTCGCGGTCCGCGGCGGCGGCCACCACGGAGCGGGTCTCGGCACCGTCGACGGGGGAGTGGTCGCCGATCTGTCACCGCTCAAGTCCGTCGAGGTCGACCCCGTCGCCCGCACGGTGCGGGTCGGCGGCGGCTGCGTATGGGGCGAGGTGGACCGCGCCACGCACGAGCACGGTCTCGCCACGCCGAGCGGCATCATCTCCACGACCGGCATCGGCGGCCTCACCCTCGGCGGCGGTCTCGGCCACCTCACCCGCAGGTTCGGCCTCAGCATCGACAACGTCCTGGAGGCCGACGTCGTCCTGGCCGACGGCGGCCGTGTCCGGGCGAGCGCCGACGAGAACGCCGACCTCTACTGGGCGATCCGCGGCGGCGGCGGCAACTTCGGCGTCGTCACCTCCTTCCTCTTCCGCGTCCACGAACTGAGCACGGTCGTCGCGGGCCCCACCTTCTGGCCCGCCGAGCAGGGCGCCGAAGTCCTCGCCGCCTACCGCGACTTCCTGCCGGGGGCACCCCGCGAAGTGAACGGCTTCTTCATGTTCGGCACCGTGCCCCCGGCCCCGCCCTTCCCGGAGAACCTCCATCTGCGGAAGGTCTGCGGCGTCGTCTGGTGCCACACCACCGAGGACACCGACGCGGCGGCCCGCGCCATGGCGCCCCTGCTCGACGCCCTGCCCGAGCCGCTCCTGCACGCCGTGGCGCCGATGCCGCACCCCGCGCTCCAGTCCATGTTCGACGGGCTCTACCCGCCCGGCGACCAGTGGTACTGGCGGGCGGACTTCGTCGACGAGATCCCGGACGACGCCGTCGCCCTGCACGCCAAGTTCGGCCCCGAGGTGCCGACCATGCAGTCGACGATGCACCTGTACCCCATCGACGGCGCCGCCCACGACCGAGGTTCCGCGGACACCGCCTGGAGCTACCGGGGTGCCCGCTGGGCCTGTGTCTACGCGGGAGTGGACACAGACCCGGCCAACGCCGAGCTCATCAGGCGCTGGTCCGTCGACTACTTCGACGCGCTGCACCCGTACTCGGCGGGCGGCGCGTACGTGAACATGATGATGGAGGAAGGGCAGGAACGCGTGCGGGCGAGCTACCGCGGCAATTACGCGCGCCTGGCCGCCATCAAGGCCACGTACGACCCGGACAACGTCTTCCGCCTCAACCAGAACATCGAGCCGGACCCGCGCCATCCGGCGTAACCCCGGCGGGCGCCAGACGCGCCCCCACGGTCAGGGCCGTAGCGTGATCGACATGTGCTGGAGCGCGACGGCCGATCTCGTGGCGGGTACGGTCATCTGCGCCGTGGGGGCCGCCTCCGTGGCCAAGGCCGCCCGGCACCCCCGTGACCTGCCGCTCGCCGCGCTTCCGCTCCTCCTGGGGGCCCACCAGATCATCGAGTCCGAGGTCTGGCGGAACAACGGCGGCACAGGCCCGGCCACCGTCGCCTGGGCCGTGATCGCACTCCCGCTGTTCCCCCTGTGGGTGCCGGCGGGAGTGCTCTGCGCGGCGCGCCCGAGCGCTCGCCGCCGCCTGATCATCCCCCTCATCGCGGGGATCGCGACGGCGGCGGCGCTCGCGTACTACCTGGTGACCCGCACCGTGGCGGCCGACATCCACGGCCACACGGTCGCGTACGCTCTCGGCCTGCCACAGTCCGAGCTGATCATCTCCGGCTATCTCCTGGCCACGGTCGGCTCCCTGCTCCTCTCCGGCGACCGCGGCCTGGTCCTCTTCGGGATCCTGGTCGCGGCCGGGGCGGCGGTGTGCGTGGTGGTGTGGCGGCGGGAGTACATCTCGACGTGGTGCGCGTTCGCCGCCGTGAGCTCGGTGTTCCTGTACTTCTGGGTCAGAAGGCGCTCTCGGGCAGTTCGAGCACCGTCCGGTCCAGGCTCTCCAGGAGCGTGAACTGGGCTTCGGTCTTGGGTAGTTCGTGCCGGAAGAAGTAGCGGCACGCACCGCGCTTGCCCTCGTGGAAGTCCTCGGTGCCGGCCGCCGCCGCGAGCAGCTGCTCCAGCCACATCCAGGCGACGACCACGTGCCCGACCGCTTCGAGGTAGACGCTCGCGTTGGCGAGTGCCGTCTGCGGGTCACCGGTCGACCAGAGGCGCCGGGTCACGTCCACCGCACGCGCCACGGACGCGTCGAGCGCACGCGCGTACCCGGCCGCGGAACCGCCCGCCGCGGCACCACGGGCGGTCGTCCTCTTGATCCGCTCACCGAGCAGCTGAAGCCCGGCGCCGCCGTCCATGACGACCTTGCGGCCGAGCAGATCGAGACCGTGGATGCCGTGCGTGCCCTCATGGATGGGGTTGAGGCGGTTGTCGCGGTAGAACTGCTCGACGTTGTACTCGCGCGTGTAGCCATAGCCGCCGTGCACCTGGATCGCCAGGTTGTTGGCCTCGAGGCACCACTGCGAGGGCCAGCTCTTGGCGATGGGTGTGAGCACGTCGAGCAGCAGCTTCGCCTCGTCGCGCTCCTGCGCCGAGGCTCCGGTGTTCTGCTCGTCGAGCAGCCGCCCGCAGTACAGATTGAGCGCCAACGCGCCCTCGACGTACGCCTTCTGGGCGAGGAGCATCCTGCGTACGTCGGCGTGGGCGATGATCGGAACCTGCGGCGAAGCAGGGTCCCTGTCGGCCAGTGGACGGCCCTGCGGTCGGGTGCGCGCATAGTCCAGGGCGTGCAGATAGCCGGTGTAGCCGAGCGCGGTGGCGCCGAGGCCGACGCCGATCCGGGCCTCGTTCATCAGGTGGAACATGTATGCGAGGCCGTGGTGCGCCTCGCCGATGAGATGGCCGACCGCGCCGGGCTCACCGCCGGGCTTGTGGGCGCCCTCGCCGAAGTTGAGGAGGGTGTTCGTGGTGCCTCGGTAGCCCATCTTGTGGTTGAGGCCCGCGAGCACGACGTCATTGCGTTCGCCCAGCGCACCGTCCTCGCCGACCAGGACCTTGGGCACGATGAACAGCGAGAGCCCCTTCACGCCGGGCGGGCCGCCGGGGATGCGCGCGAGCACCAGATGCACGATGTTCTCCGAGAGCTCGTGCTCGCCGCCGGAGATCCACATCTTGTTCCCGAAGAGGCGGTACGTCCCGTCGTCCTGTGCCTCCGCCCGCGTCCGCACATCGGCGAGCGACGAACCCGCCTGCGGTTCCGACAGACACATCGTCCCCATGAAACGGCCCTCGACCATGGGGCGTACGTACGTCTCGATCTGCTCCTTCGAGGCGTGCGCGAGGAGCAGATTGGCGTTGCCCATGGTCAGGAAGGGATACGCGGCCGTGCCCACGTTCGCCGCCTGGAACCACGCGAAGCAGGCCTGCGCCACCACGGCCGGCAGTTGCCCGCCGCCGATCTCGTGATCCATGGCGCTCGCAAGCAGCCCCGAATCGCCGAAGACCCGCAGCGCCTCCTTCACCTCGGGGATGATGTGCACCCGCTCCCCGTCGAAGGTGGGCTCCTCGGCGTCGGCCTTCTTGTTGTGCGGGGCGAAGTGCCGCGTGGCGATCTGCTCGCTCAGCTCCAGGGCGGCGTCGAAGGTCTCGCGGGAGTGGTCCGCGTACCGCTCCCGGCCGGTGAGCGCGGGCACGTCGAGCCACTCGTAGAGCAGGAAATCGAGGTCACGACGGGACAGGAGCAGGGATGCCATGCGGTTTCTCCATGCGGTGGCGGCGGTACCGATGCCGGGGCTGGGCAGCCCCGCACCCCTGATACTAAGCGGTTGCTTACGGGTTCTGTCGAGTGTGACCCGAGCGCGGCCCGCGGTGACGGGCCTCAGCCGGCCGGATCCGCCTGGAACGTGGCCGCGTGCACGGCCTCGAACAGCGCCGTGACGTCCTGCCCGGTGAGACCGTCGGACCGCGCCTGGCGCATCCATTCCGCTAGGGCGTTCTGGAGGGGGGAGTCAGGCCCTGCCTGGGGCCGGGCGAGGGAGCGGGTGATGAACGTGCCCGCTCCCTGGCGGACCTCGGCGAGGCCCGCACGCTCCAGCTCGCGGTAGGCCTTGAGCGTCGTGTTCGGGTTGACCTTCGTGGTCGCGGCGACCTGCGCGGCCGTGGGCAGCCGGTCGCCCTCCACCAACGCGCCCATGCGCAGGGCCTGTTCGACCTGCCGCACGATCTGGAGGTAGGTGGCCACACCGCTGCGCCGGTCGATGCGGAATTCGACCACTGTCCCCACTCTCTGCTCGATTGCGGACACTTTACGTACCTGCCGTCACTGGTCGTCCTAGAGGGGCCGACGCGACGCCCACCACAGGACGAAGACGGCCACGGCGGCGGTGGCGCCGAGCAGCAGGGCGGCGCCCGTCCACTGCATACCCGGCATCTGGTCGTAGCCGAAGTACTCGACCACGTTGTTGACGATGCCGTGCTCCTTGATGCAGGCGTTGGTGGCCTTCTCGGTCGACTCGGCGCAGGTGCCCCACCCGTAGAGGTGCCCGTCCGCGCTGCTGATCCAGCGGTCCGTCTCCACCGCGTTGCTGCCGTTGACGAGGGCGGGCGTGTCGCCGTTCAGGGGCCAGGTGATCAGGCGCGGGGTGGCGAGATGGTTACGGAACTCGCCCCAGGCCACCTGTACGACCACGGCGAAGGCGAAGGTGGCGAGCATGGCGGGCAGCACCCTGCGCGCCAACATGCCGATCGCGATACCGCTGATGGTGAGGAAGAGGGAGAGTGCCGTCAGCATGGGGCCGGTGTTGTCGAACACCGATCCCGAGAGCCACTCCGAGAGGAGGAGATGACGGTAGGGCTCCCACCACCAGAAGAACAACGTGGAGAGTACGACGGTGGACAGCAGGACGAGCGAAAGACACCAGGCCAGCTTGGCGGCGAGCCAGCGGCGGCGGGGCACCGACTGCGTGGTGACCAGCTGCGCGGTGCCGTGCTCCTGGTCGCCCGCGATCAGCGGGGCGCCGAGGAAGACGCCGAGGATGATGGGCAGCCCGCCCAGCGCCTCGGTGATGTACTCGTAACCCCCCGGCGCCGACTCCAGGCTGACGTCCTTGTCCGGCCAGCCCATCCCGGCAAGCATGTCGGCCATCGCGCCGCGTTCGTAGACGATCTTGGCCGCCCCGAGCACGACCAGGGCGATGATGATCCACGTCGTGGTGCGGTGCTGGCGTACGACGAGCCAGGTGAGCCCGTGCAGCAGGCCCGGCTTCTTCCCGGTCGCCGCGGTGTGCGGCTGGTCGGTCAGGGTGGTGCTCATGCGGCGCTGATCCCCTCGGTCTCGATACGGGCTTCCTGCGTGAACAGCGGTTCGGCGTCCGGCGAGCGGAGGTGGCCGAGCAGCACTTCCTCCAGGCTCGGCTCGGAGACCTCCCAGTCCGGGGCCAGCGGGCCGCCGGGGCGCAGGAGGGCACGGAACTGCCGCCCCTGGACCCGGAATTCGACCACCGTGTGCGGGGCGAGGTCGGCGGGCGGCGTTCCGTCGGGGGCGAGGCCGGTCACCAGGGCGTGGGCCGGGACCAGCTCCTCGGTGTCACCGGCGAGGCGGAGCCTGCCGTCCGCGATCACCAGGAGGTAGTCGCACATGTCCTCCAGCTCGGCCAGCATGTGCGATGACATCACCACCGTCGTGCCGCGCTCGACGGCCTCGGACATCAGGAGGGAGCTCATCTCGTCGCGGGCCAGCGGGTCGAGATCGGCCATCGGCTCGTCGAGCAGCAGCAGATCGGGCCGCTTGCCGAAGGCGAGCGCGAAGGCGACGCGGGTGCGCTGCCCGCCGGAGAGCGTGCCGACCTTGGCGTTCAGCGGGACGTTGCCGGAGCGCACGATCCGCTCGGCGGCAGCCATGTCCCAGCCGGGGTTGAGCTCGCTGCCCATGCGCAGCGTCTCGGCCACGGTGAACCGCTTGAACAGCGGCTTGTCCTGGGAGAGGTAGGCGTAGCGAGGCATGGCGGCCGGATCGTCCACCGGCACGCCGAAGACGCGCAGCTCGCCCTCGGTCGGGGTCACCAGGCGGGTGGCGAGCCCCAGCAGGGTGCTCTTTCCCGCCCCGTTGGGGCCGACGAGACCGCAGATCCGCCCGGCGGGCAGCCGGAAGGAACAGTCACGCAGCGCCCAGCCGCGACGATAGCGCTTGCCGAGGCCACGGGCCTCGAGCGCGGTCGCGCCCGAGGAGCCGCGGGTCTCGGCGGGGTCGGCAGGGGTCGTGTCCACCACGCGCACCTCTCTAGATTCCATTAAACAATTAATGGAATCATGATCTGTGCGATGCGTACCTGTCAAACCGCGTCCGGGTACGCAGAAGCGGGGGGGGGGGCCCCGGGGGGGCCCCCCCCCCCCGCGGGGGGGGGGGGGGGGGGGGGGCCCCCCCGGGCGGGGGGGGGGGCCCCCCCCGGGGGGGGGCGCCGGGGGGCCCCCCCCCCGCTTCTCTCGGCCGATGAGGGGCTACGGCACCGACTTCGTCGGCCTGGTCCCCTCCCGCTGCTGTGGGATCAAGCTCGGCGGCAGCTCGCCCTGCTGCACGTTCACGGTCCTGACCGGCGAGGGCACCCGGATGCCCTCGGCGCGGTAGCGCCGGTGGAGTTGCTTGATGAACTCGTGCTTGATGCGGTACTGGTCACTGAACTCGCCGACGCCCAGGATCACCGTGAAGCTGATCCTGGAGTCGCCGAACGTGTGGAAACGCACGGCGGGTTCGTGGTCGGGGAGGGCGCCGGCGATGTCCTTCATGACGTTCTCCACGACGTCGGTCGTGACGCGCTCGACCTGTTCCAGGTCGCTGTCGTAGCTGACACCGACCTGGACCATGATCGAGAGTTCCTGCTCGGGGCGGCTGAAGTTGGTCATGTTGGTGCCCGCGAGCTGGGCGTTGGGGATGATGACGAGGTTGTTCGACAGCTGACGCACCACCGTGTTGCGCCAGTTGATGTCGACGACGTAGCCCTCCTCGCCGCTGCTGAGCCGGATGTAGTCGCCCGGCTGCACCGTCTTCGCGGCGAGGATGTGTACGCCCGCGAAGAGGTTGGCCAGCGTGTCCTGAAGGGCGAGGGCCACCGCGAGGCCGCCGACGCCGAGTGCGGTGAGCAGCGGGGCGATGGAGACGCCGAGCGTTTGCAGGACGACGAGGAAGCCCATCGCGAGGACCACGACACGGGTGATGTTCACGAAGATCGTCGCCGAGCCCGCCACGCCCGACCGGGACTGCGCGACGGACTTCACCAGGCGGGTGACCACCCGGGCCGCCGTCAGGGTCGCGGCCAGGACGAGCAGCGCGGTCAGCGTCATCGTGACGTTGCGGCCGGTCCTGGGAGTGAGCGGAAGAGCGGCCGCCGCGACTGCCGCGCCGGCGGCTATCGCCGCGCAGGGGACCAGGGTGCGTACGGCGTCGACGATGACGTCATCGCCGCTCCACCGCGTCCTGCTGGCCCGTTCACCCAGCCAGCGCAGGATCATGCGCAGCAGCAGACCCGCCGCGATACCGGCGGCCACGGCGATACCGGCGGCGATCAGGTCGTGCCATGTGAGGGCTCGCTCCATCAGTTCATTCTCCAGGTTGTGCGGGCGCGCCGGACGTATGTTCGTGTCCGGCGCGAGCGTCATCCTGCCCGATCACCTGCTAAGGCTTGCGAGCCACCCCCGCGTACATCGGCACCGATGTCCCGTCCCTGACCTCGTCGACGCCGAGCTCCGGATGCCAGTCCGGGACCCACACGATGCCGGGGTCCATCAGCTCCAGGCCCTCGAAGAACCGCTCCACCTCGGCACGTGCACGCGGCGCGAGCGTGACGCCGCCCGCCTTGTACATCTCCACCGCCTGCCGCGTCCGCTCCGGATCGAAGTCGCCGGAGATCTGGGACAGGACCAGGTGGCTGCCCGGCGCCAAGGCGGCCACGAGCCGCTCCACGACGTCGTGCGCACGGTCGTCGTCGCTGATGAAGTGCAGCAGCCCGATCAGCGAAAGGGCGATCGGCCGGCTGAAGTCCAGTACCCCCTCGGCCTGTTCGAGGATCCTGTCCGGCTCGCGCGCGTCCACCTGGAGGAACTCCGTAGCCCCCTCGGGCGTCCCCCGCAGCAGAGTCTCCGCGTGCGCGAGCACGGTCGGATCGTCGTCCACGTAGACGACACGTGCCTCGGGGGCGGCCGACTGGGCGATGCGGTGGAGGTTCGGCTCGGTGGGGATCCCGGCGCCGATGTCCAGGAACTGGCGTATCCCGGCCTCTCCCGCGAGGTGGCGCGTGGTGCGCTGCATGAACCAACGGTTGTGCTGTGCGTAGTACTTGGCCTGCGGTTCGAGCGACACGATCTGGAGCCCGAGCTCCTCGTCCACCGGGTAGTTGTCCTTGCCGCCGAGAAACCAGTCGTAGACCCGGGCGGGATGCGGCTTGCTGGTGTCGATCGGGTGGGTGGCGGGCGGCGGGATCGCGGTCATACGTCAACTCCCATGGGGGTAGCGGGCGTTCGGACGGACTTCGCGTACGTCCGGCCATCGTGCCCGCTCGGCCCATCGCTCTCAAGCATCACTGGGGTTCCGCAGCAGACTCCCCGCCCCCGGCACATGAGGCGGCAGGCCGAGCTCGGTCAGGATGCGGTACGCCGTCGCGGTCGCCGCCGACAGGACGGGAAGCCCGGCAGCGTCCTCCACCGCCTGGATCGACGCCAGCGAAGGCATCTGCACGCAGGCGGAGAGGACGAGCGCGTCGGCGCGGCTCAGGTCCACGCGCCGCCAGTGGTCGCGCAGGTCGGCCGGGTCGAGGCGGGCGACCGCCAGATTGTCCGGCACCTCCAGGCTGAGCGCGTCCACGACCTCGATGCCCGCGTCCTCGAGGTACTCGACGACCAGCTGGGTCAGCGGCTTCATGTACGGGGTGATGATCGCGACCCGCGCCGCGCCCAGCGCCTTGATGCCGTCGAGCAGGGCGCCCGCACTGGAGATCACCGGCGCCTGCGCGCCCTCGGAGCGCAGGGCGGCGGTGATCTCGTCCTCCGCCGTGCAGTGGTGGCCAGGCCCCTGGGCCATGATCGCGACGAGGCAGGCAGTGGCCACCACATCGGGCCTGGCGTCGGCCAGTTCGAGGGCCGCGCGCTCGGTCTGCGCGTTCATGGCCTTCAGCTGCTCGGGCGTCACATGCTTCATGCGCATCCGGCTGCTGTGGAAGACGAACCGGTCCTGCGGGGCAACGGACTCGCGGTCGCGCATCATGCGCGGCAGCTCCGTCTCCATCGTCAGATTCGAGCTGGGCACGATCATGCCGATGTGGTGGTCGGTCGCTGTCGCGGTCGGGTTCGCTGCCACGGGATCCTCCGGATGTTCTCGTACGCCGATGCGTACGGCTATGAGTCCTCGGTCAGCCCCTCCCAGTGCTCGGCGAGGGACGTGAGGAGATGCATGACTTCTTCGCGCCGCTCGCCCTCGAACGGCTCGAGGAGCCGGTTGTCGAGTTCGCGGGCGCGACGGTTGGAGTCGCGGAGGGTGCGTTCACCCTCCTCGGTCAGATAGAGCAGCTTGCGGCGGCCGTCGTCGGCGGCCGTCCTGCGCAGGATCAGCCCCCGGTTCTCCAGGCGCCGTGCCACGTCCGCCATCGTCGACGTGTCCAGTGCCACCGCCGACGCCATCGAACGCTGGTCGTGACCCGGCGATGCGCCCACGGCCGTGAGGACCGCGAACTGCGGCCCGGTGAGCGTCGGGTCCACCGCGCGGATCCAGACCGCGAGATACGCCTGGTACAGGCGCCGGACCTGGTAGCCGGGCGCGGCCGTGAGGGCGGCCGGGGGCCCCGGCGGCGCGGCGGGAGCAGCCCTCGTGAGGGAGGTTTCGTCAGCCATGGGGCCCACTTAAGCACGGGGGTTGATCGGTTCGGGCGGTCAGGTCAGCATCGGGCGCAACGCCTCGCGGAGGGCCGCGAGTGCCGCGTGCGTGCTGTCCCAGAACAGCATGTGACCCGCTTCGGGGATCGCGGTGAACACTGCCCCGGGGCGCAGTCGCGCAGCCTCGGCGACGCCCGCCGCCGTGACGACGGGGCTCTCCGCGCCGTACAGGAGTGTCGTGGGGCCCGGCACCGAGGGCCACCAGGAGAAGAAGTCCTCGGTCTCGAAGCCTCGGTGCGTGGCGGCGATCGCCTCCTTGTCGCAGCTCGCGAGCCAGCGGGCCCGCAGCTCCTGCTCACGGCGCGGCCAGCGCGGCCACGCCAGGGCCACCTCGTCCGCGTCCGTGCCGCGCCGGGCCTGGGCGAGCTGGCCCAGGAAGGCCTCGAGCGTCGTGGGATAGGGCCCGCGTCCTGGCCCGCTCATCGGCGGGTCGCCGAGCACCGTGCCGCGCAGCGCCACCTTGTCGCGCACGGCGGTCACCGCCGCGATGCGCGCGCCCATGGAGTGGCCGAACAGGACGGGCCGGTCGAGGCCGAGCCCTGTGACGACGGCTTCGACGTCCTCGGCGTACTCCTCCAGGGCGTAGGAGCCGCCGCTGTCGGAGAGCCCGCGGCCACGGATGTCGAGGACCAACGGGCGTACGCCATCGGTTAGTTCACGCGCCACGAAGTCCATCGTGACGGCGGGACTCGTGATGCCGGGCAGGACGAGGAGCGGGGTGCCCGCGCCGCCGTAGTCGAGGACGTGCAGGCGCGTGTCGCCGGAGCGGACCCAGCGGCTGGTGGCGGGGATGTCGGCGAGGTCGGCGAGTGCGGACTGCGGCAGGCATCGTGGCAGGCATCGGTCGGGCGGGGTCATGCGTTCCTCCCGGGGAGGGCGTCGAGATATGCGGTCGCTTCTTTGAGGCCGATGACGTCCCCGTACTTGGCCTGGATGTCGAAGAGGCTCGCCTCGTGCGGTCCGGCGGCCCGGTCACCGACGCACTCACGCGGCACGAGCACCGAGAACCCGCTCTGCACGGCGTCGACCGCGGTCGCCCGCACACAGCCACTCGTCGTCGCCCCGCACACCAGGACGGTGTCGCGGCCGAGACCGGTGAGCAGGGCGGCGAGCGAGGTGCCGAAGAACGCCGAAGCGCCCTTCTTCACCACCATCAAGTCCTGCGGTTCACACGGCAGTCGGGGGTCGAGCGCGACCTCATCGCTGCCCTCGACCAGGGACCGCATCCCCTGCGCCTTGTGCAGCCAGGTGACGGCGTCGCCCGCCGCCTCGGCGGGCGTATAGGCGATGGCGGTGAAGATGACGGGCACGTCGGCAGGTCGGCCGCTCGCGATCAACTCGCCGACAGATTCCACCACTTCGGAGAGATCCGCGCCCGAAGGGAAGCCGTCCTCGGTGAAGCCGCGCGTGAGATCGACGACAAGGATCGCGGGGCGGCTGCCCCTGCGTACGGGAGCACCGAATCCGGCCCGTTCGTAGGTACGTTCAGTTTCCTGCCCGTAGTTCACCATGCCCTCCTCGATGCGCGAAGGGTCCGCAGCTCCCGCGCCTGCGCGCCGAGCCGTCCGAGCAGCCAGCCCTCGAAGAGACCGAAGGCGAAGGCCCCGGCGACCAGGCCGTACTTGGCGGCGGCCGGCCCCAGGAGCATGGAGAGACCGTCGAGCTCGGCTTCCGGCGGGGCGGCGGGGCGGCTGACGCGGGGAGCCGCCGCGGGCAGGGCGGAAGGAGAGGGAGAAGAAGGAGAAGAAGCAGCCGGACTCCGCTCCTGGTCGAGCAGGCTCCCCAGATTCTGCGCGAACTGCTGCAGGATCCGGTCCGACACCGTGGCGATCGCACCCTTCCCGAACTGGGCGATCTTGCCCCGTATCACCAGATCCGTGGAGAGTTGAAGCAGCGCGCCCTCCGGTGCCGCGAGCACTTCGAGGGCGACCTCGGCCTCCGCGTCACCGCTTCCATGGGTATCGGCCCCGCGCGCCTGGACCCGTAGCCGCCGCCCGTCGGGGTCGACCTCCAGGAAGCGGACCGTACCGGCGTACGCGGCACTGATCGGGCCGACCTTGATCTTCACGGAGCCCTGCCAGGCGTCTTGGTCACGCCCGTCGAGCGCGGCGCCCGGCATACAGGACGCGACCCGCTCGACGTCGTTCATCAGGGCGAAGACCTCGTCCGGCGAGGCCTTGACCGGGACCGAGTTGGTGAGCTGCATCAGATCTCCTTGGGGCAGCGCCGGGCGACGGCGCACCCGTCGATCGCCTCGACGATGGTCTGGTAGCCGGTGCACCGGCAGAGGTTGGAGGCGACGACCTCGCGGATCTCGTCCTTGGTCGCCTCGGGGCGCTCGGCGAGGAATCCCTCGGCGAGCATCAGGAATCCGGGGGTGCAGAAGCCGCACTGCAGACCGTGGTGTTCGCTGAACGCCCTTTGCAGATCGCTCAGTTCGGTGCCGTCCGAAAGCGACTCGACCGTACGGACCTGGGCGCCTTCGGCCTGCGCCGCGAACATCAGGCAGGCCCGTACGGGCCGGTCGTCCACCAGGACCGTGCAGGCTCCGCAGATGCCGTGCTCGCAGCCGACATGGGTGCCGGTCAGGCGCAGATCGTGCCGGAGCACGTCGACGAGGGTGCGGCGGGGTTCGGTGATCACTTCGTGCCGCTCGCCGTTGACGTCGAGCGTGAGCAGCAGAACATCGGTGGTGGTGCCGGTGTCGGTCATGTTGCCGGTACTGGTCATGAGGAGAGCTCCAGGTTCAGGGCGCGGTGCACCGTCTCCGGGGTGATGGGGGTGTGGTCGAGCTCGACGCCCGTGGGGCGCAGGGCGTCGTTGACGGCGTTGAGCACGGCGGCCGGCGCCCCGATGGTGCCGCCCTCACCCGCGCCCTTCGCGCCGGTCTCGGTGAACGCGCAGGGTGTCTCCAGGTGGTGGATCAGGACGTCCGGGATCTCGTGGGCGGTGGGCACCTTGTAGTCCATGAAGCTGGTCGCCGATGGCTCGCCCTGCGCGTCGTACGTCACCTGCTCGAAGAGCGCGCCCGCGATGCCCTGCGCGATGCCGCCCCGGCACTGGCCCTCCACCACCTGGGGGTTGATGGCCACACCGCAGTCCTCGACGCAGACGTACCGCAGGATCTCCACCTGCCCGGTGCCTTCGTGGAGTTCGACGACGACGGCGTGGGTGGCGTTGGAGAACGTGCCGTCGTTGAAGACGTCGAACGTGGCGGTGGCGCTCAGGCCGGGCTCGATGTCCTTGGGCAGCAAGTGGGCCTGGAGATAGGCGATATCGGCCAGCTCCTCGTACGTGAGCGTGGTGCCGTCACGGTGGCGTGCGCCGCCTCCCGCGAGCTCTACCTCGTCAGGACCGGCCTCCCACCGCGCCGCCGCGATCCGGCGCAGTTTCTCGCCGAGCTTCGCCGCCGCGAGCCGCACCGCGCTGCCGCCGACCGTGATGGAGCGGCTCGCGAAGGTGCCCCAGCCGTAGGTGATGCGATCGGTGTCGCCCTGATGGAGCTTCACCTTGCTGATATCCAGGCCGAGTTCATCGGCGACGATCTGAGCCATCGTCGTCTCATGGCTCTGGCCGTGGCTCATCGTGCCGGTGGTGACGGTCACCGCGCCGCTGGTGTCCATGCGGACCTCGGACATGTCGAAGCCGGGGACGACCCGCATCTTGCGCTGAGCGAAGGCGGCGGAGCCGTATCCGGTGCGCTCGCTGAAGCAGGAGTAGCCGATGCCGATGTGCCGCCCCTGCGCTGCCGCGACGGACCGCTTCTCGTACCAGCCCTCCTCCTTGACGAGCCGCTCGCACAGGTCGAGGGACTCCAGATAGGAACCGGGGTCGTACGTGATGTTGTTGACGCCTGTGTACGGGAACTCGGTGATGACATTGCGGCGGCGGATCTCGACGGCGTCCAGGCCCAGTTCACGTGCGGCCCGCTCGAAGAGCCGCTCCACCACCATCACGTACTGCGGACGGCTGACACCCCGATAGGGCGCGGTGGGCGCTTTGTTGGTGGTGACCGCCCGGCCGCGCACCCGGTAGGCGGGCACCTTGTAGACGCCGGGCATCTCCGCCGACGCCATCAGCGGCTCGATGCCCGCCGTGAACGGGTAGCAGGAGTACGCGCCCATGTCGCACACCACATCCGCGTCGAGGCCCAGGATTCTGCCCTCGGTGTCGAAGGCCGCACGCACGTCGTAGTGCTGCTCGCGGGCGAGGAACGACGCGGACAGGGCGTCCTTGCGGTCCTCGATCCACTTCACCGGCCTGCGAAGCCGCAGCGCGGCAGCGGCGGCGGCGATCTCCTCGCGCCCGACGACACACTTCTGGCCGAAGCCGCCGCCCATGTCGGGCACGACGACCCGGACGGCCCGCTCGTCCAGACGCAGACAGCGGGACGCCACCGTCCTCACCTGGTGCGGGACTTGGGTGCAGGTCTGCACGACGAGCTGTTCCTCGCGGTCGTCCCAGTGGGCGACGACACCACGTGTCTCCAGGGGGAGGGCGTTCTGCCGCCCGGTCCGTGACTCGACGTGGACGACGCAGGCGGCGGCTTCGAAGATGTCGTCGATACCGTCCGTGGCGAAGAGCGAGACGTCCACGAGTGTGTTGCGCGCGGCCTCCTCGTGGACGAGGGGAGCGCCGGGCGCGAGGGCGTCCTCCTCGGAGGTGACCGGTTGGAGGGCGGCATAGCGGACCTTGGCCGCCTCCAGGCCGTCCTCCGCCGCATACGCGTTCCGGGCCACGACGATCGCGACGGGCTCCCCGACGTAGCGGACCCGATCGTGGGCCAGGACGGGCATCGCGGTCGGCACGAACTCCGTGAGCGGCCTGCCCAGTTGGGCGGTGATGTCGGTCAGCTCCAGATCGTCGGCCGTGAAGGCCGCGACGACGCCGGGGACTTCGCGTACCGCCGTCAGGTCGACCGACGCGATCTCGCCGTGCGCGACCGTGCTGCGGACGAACTGGGCGTGCAGCATCCCCGGCAGCGCGATGTCGTCGACGAACCGGCCGCGCCCGGTGAGCAGCCTCGGATCCTCGCGCCGGGCCACGGAACGCCCGACCAACTGCCCTTCCTTCACCGGCTTGTTCATCGGTTCATCGCCTCCTCACAGGCACGCAGGACCAGCGTGCGGACGAGCTGTTTGCGGTAGTGCGTGCTGCCGGACGCGTCGGCCGGGGGATCGACGGCCTGGGCCGCCGCGACCGCGCACTCGGTGAAGGAACCGCCGCCCGCGAGGACGGCCTCCGCCTCCGGCACCCGCACCACGGCGGCGGCGACCCCGCCGAGCGCCACGCGCCCGCCGCGTACCGCACCGCCCTCCACGTCGAGATCCACGACGGCGGAGACGAGCGCGAAGTCCCCCTGCCGCTCGGCGAATTCGGCGAGCGCGGCATAGGGGGCCGGACGCGGGAAGACGATCTCGACGAGGATCTCGTCGAAGTCGAGGGCGGTCGTGTAATAGCCGAGGAAGAAGTCCCCGGCCGCGATCCTGCGCTCACCGCGCGGCCCACGGGCCACGAACTCGGCGTCGAGTGCCACCGAGAGGAGACACCACTCGGCGGTCGCGTCGGCGTGCGCGATGCTGCCGCCGACGGTGCCACGGGTGCGGATCGGCAGGTGCCCGATCCACGGCATGGCAGCACGCAGCACCCCAAAGCCCGCCCCGAGCCGCCCCGCCGAATCCGTCTCCACCGTGTGATGGGTGGTGAGCGCCCCTATGCGCAGGCCGCCCCCGGCATCCGTGTGCAGCCCGTCGAGCTCCCGCAGGCCGCCTATGTCGACCAGGTGCCGGGGCCTGGCCAGCCGGAAGTTCATCATCGCGACGAGACTCTGGCCGCCGGCGACGACCTTGGCGTCATCGCCGAGCTCGGCGAGCAGCTGAGTCGCGCCGTCGAGGTCGCGGGCCCGGTGATAGGCGAAGGGGGCGGGCTTCATGGTCCTCCTGTCGTACGTGTGGTGTGTCTGTCGTACGTGTGGTGCGTACGGGGCGTGCGCGTACGGGGCGTGCGGGGCGTGCGGGCGCGGTCAGAGCGCCGCTTGCTCGGGGACGACCGGCAGCGGTGCCGGAGCCGACGTTGGGGAATCCTCCTCTCCGTCCAGTGCTCGCCCCTTGGTCTCCGGCGCCGCCACCGCCATCCACACCACGGCGATGAGCACGGCCCCGCCCAGCACCGCGAACGTCAGCGGCAGCCCCAGCAAGGGCCACATCACCGACCCGAAGAGCAGCGGTGCGAAGCCGGTGAGCGCCCGGCTGACCGAGGAGGCCCAGCCGAAGCCGCTGGCCCGCAGGGGAGTGGGGTAGAGCTCGGAGACGTACGCGTACAGGGCGGGGATGGCGAGCTGGGCCAGGAAGCCGAAGACGCCGATGGCCACGACCGAACCCGTCGGCATGTCCCGCACCAGGGCGAACACGACGAGGGCGAGCGAGGCGACCGGGGCCGATACGCCGATCAGCCACTTGCGGCCGACGAGGTCGACCAGGGCGGTGGAGACCAGGACACCGACGATGCCGACGCCGCTCATCAGGGTGGTGCTCATGAACGCGGCCGTGTCGCCCTGGCCCTCCTCCTTGAGGATCGAGGGCATCCAGCTCAGCGCCGCGTAATAGACGAGCATGATGGTGGCGAAGAGCAGCCAGGCCACCGAGGTGATGCGCGGGCTGAAGGTCCAGATGCGGCGCAGCTGGTCGACGGCGGCGGCCACGCCGCGCGGACCGTCGTCCGGCACAGGATCGGGGATGACGTAGGGCACCACGGGCGCGCCCGTCCGAGCCACAAGATCGTCGATGACCTTGCGCGCCTCCGCCTCGCGGCCCTTGCTCGACAGATAGATCGGCGACTCGGGGATGCCGCGCCGCGCCCAGAAGAGCAGCAGCGCGGGCAGGACCATCGTCGCCAGCATCCACCGCCAGTTGCCGTCGAGGGTCAGCATCGCCGTCGATACGAGCCCGCACAGCGTCACACCCACCGGCCACCACGCGTCGAGCGCGGTCAGGATCCTGCCCCGGTACTTGCGCGGCGAGAACTCGCCCACCAGCGCGTAGTCCACGGGGATACAGCCGCCGAGCCCGACACCCGCGAGGAACCGCAGCGCGAGGAAGACCGGATACGTCGGCGCGAGCGCACCGAACACCGAGAACACGGCGAAGATCAGCAGCGTGACGCTGAACGCCTTCTTGCGCCCGATCCGGTCGGCGACCGCGCCCCAGGCGACGGCGCCGACGGCCATGCCCACCAGGTTGGCGGTGGCGACGAGCCCGCGCTCACTGAGCGAGAGGTCGAAGTGCTTGCCCAGGAGCGGCATGAGGAAGCCGTTCAAGGCGATGTCGTACGCGTCGAACAGGTAGCCGAGGCCACCGATGATGAAGATCTTGCCCTGGACGGACCATCTCCAGGGGAGTTCCTGAACGATCTGATCGCCTGTTTTCACGTTCGCTCCAAATGGGCTCAGCGTGTGAACTGGTCAGCGTGTGAACTGATACGAGAACGCGCCGAGATCGGGGTCGTTGAGCGGGCTGCCGCCCCAGAGCCAGTCGTACGAGAGGTCGGACTCGCCGTCGAAGTTCCGCCGGAGCTTCTCGTCCCTGGCCTGCTGCTCGGGGCCGTCGGGGAAGTGGTAGAAGGTCTTGTTCTGCAGGGACGCGTCCTGGACCATCCCGGCGTGCTTGGCGCGCCGGTCGACATAGCGGCGCAGCGCGCCGTCTATCCCGCCCGTCGTGACCGCGCCGAGCTCCTCGGCGAGCACGGCGGCGTCCTCCATGGCCTGCGAAGCGCCCTGCGCCTGGTAGGGGAGCATCGCGTGGCAGGCGTCGCCGAGCAGGGCGACCCGGCCGTCCTGCCACACCGGGTCGCGGCGCCGGTGGTAGAGCGCGAAGCAGGAGACGTCCTCCTTCGCCTTGGAGAGCATCGCCGGGACCCGGTCGTCCCAGTCGGGGAAGGCGTCGACGAGGTCCTGTGCGCTCGCGGAGACGCTCCACTTCTCGGCGACCTCGTCCGTGCAGGGCACGCAGGCCACGATGTTGAGGAACTCGCCGCCGCGGATCATGTAGTGCACCAGATGCCGGTCGGGCCCGTACCAGATCGTGGACTGGTAGCGGTCCACCAGCCAGCGGGTCGCCGGGTCGGCCGCGATCAACTCGCCCGGAATCAGGGCCCGGTAGGCCATCTCGCCGGAGAACAGCAGGGTGTCGGGGGCGCCCATCAGATCGCGCACCCGGGAGCGGATGCCGTCGGCGCCGATGACGACGTCGGACACGTACCGCCGTCCGTCGTCGGTGATCGCCACCGGACGCGCGGGGTCGGTGCGGTCGAACTCGGCGACCTTGCTCGCGGTGTGCAGCGCGACGACAGGGCCAGGACCCGCCGGATCGACGCAGGCGTCCATGAGGACGCGGTGCAGATCGGCCCGGTGGTAGTGCCAGTACGGCGCGTTGAACTGCTCCTTGCAGCGTTCGCCGAGCGACGTCAGGCCGACGACCTTGCCGTCCCTCCAGCGCCTGCGCACCTGGTCGAGCGGCTCGGTGTGGATGGCCTCCAGCTGCCTGCGCAGGCCGAGGCCGAGCAGGATGCGGCTGGCGTTCGGCGCCGTCTGGATGCCCGCGCCCACCTCGCCGAGCTGCGCCGCCTGCTCGAGCACGGTGACCCGCAGACCGCGCTGCCGCAGGGCGAGAGCGGCGGTCAGGCCACCGAGGCCGCCTCCGACGACGGTGACTTCGTACGACTGGCTGGACGCCACGCTTCCTCCATCTTCGTTATGCGTAAGTGCAGTTGGCGCGAGGTCAGCGCTCGGTGAGCCGGCCGCCCGTCACGACCTCGGTGTCGTCGACCCGGACCGTGCAGCCGCGCATGGCGATGTCGAGATGCGCGTACGACTCACGCCCGAGGACGGGGTGCGGTCCCGTGGACCACAGGAAGTTCCCGGCGAAGGCGCGGGCGTCCATGCCCATCAGGTCGTCCTTGCCGTACATCGCGGTGGCGAACCAGTCGGCCGTCCGCATCAGACCCCAGCCCATGTGGGAGAGACTGCGCGCCCACTGGTCGTCGGCGTCCTCGAAGAACGTGTTCAGGAGCTCGGCCTCGGCGCCGCCCGACACCTTCTCGATCTGCCCGCCCGAGATCTGGAGGGTCACCGGCTGGCGGACGTACTCCTTGAAGGGCAGCAGGATGTCGCCCTCGGCGAGCACGATCTGCCCGTCGGAGATCTCCGGCCAGCACAGCACCATGGTGCTCGGCCAGTGGTCCCAGCGGCCCGGGTCGTCGGCGAAGCCGCACTGGAACTCGGGCTTGGAGCCCGCGAGTTGGATGGTCAGATCGGTGCCCGCGTCGGAGGTGACCCGCATGACGGACGACCGCTTGAGCAGCTGGACGCCTTCGAGCACCTCGTCCTTGTCGGCCTCCTTGGGCAGATTGCGGATGAGGACGTCGGGCGCGTCGCAGACGAAGATGATGCGGGTGCCCGCGCGCAGGATCTCCTGCTGGACGGGCGCGTGGATGAAGCCTTCGCGGGTGATGTCGACGACCAGATCGGCGGACTTCAGGAGGTCCTGCGCGGTGGAGTCGTTGAGTACGGAGACGAGGCCGGGGCCCGCCCCCGTGTGGGTGCTCGGCATCGGCGCGGGGCTGCCGCCGGGCACGGTCGCGGCGATGACATGGGCGCCGCAGGCCTTCGCGGCGCCGAACGCCGCGGCCACGTAGTCGCCGCGGCTGCCGGGTTCGGAGAGGACGACGACATGCTCGCCCTCGCGCAGCTTGCAGAGCCGCAGCTCGCGGGTGAAGGCGTCGAGCAGGTCTACGGACGAAAGATCGAACACGGGGGATCCCTTCTTGCGGGCTGCCGCGGACATACGGGCAGCGCGACTCCGGACACATCGTGCGAGGGGGAAGCGAGAGGGGGGAAGCGGGAGACTTGCGGGGACAGCGGACAGCCGTGACCGGCCCGCCGCACAGGGTCTGAACTGCGGATACGAGGCGGTGGGTGGCCGCCCGACTGAGATAATCCGAACACGTACGATCTCCCTTGGCAAGGGGTCGCGCACGGAGTTAACGCGGGTGTTTCCTGACGAGCCATCAGGAGGGCGGGGTGGCGGTGCGGCCGATCGTCCTCGCGATTTCTGCCCCCGCGAAGGGGGTTCCCCGCCGGTCATGAATATGCAAGTCTCCTCCCTAATCTCCGGGAGCAGTGGTTGATCCTCAGGTCAACAGGACTGCCCCGGCCTCGGCATGGGGTGAAGAAGTGTTGCGGAACGGGAATGGGAACGGGACCGGCACACGAGGGCATGACCTGGCCTCCCTGCGCCGCCTCAACACCACCGTCGTGCTGCGCGCCCTGCACCGCCGCAGCCCGCAGACACTCGCCGAGCTCGCCGCCGGTACGGGGCTTTCCCGGCCCACGGTGGAATCCGCCGTAGAGGAGCTGACCGCGCACGGCTGGGCGGGCGAGGCCGAGCGCGAAGACGGCGAGCGGGCGCCGGGGCGGCCCGCCCGGCGTTTCAGGTTCCGGGTGGAGGCGGGCCGCGTCGTGGGCGCCGACATCGGCCTGCACAAGATGGTGCTGCTCATCGCCGACCTCGGCGGGACGGTCCTCGCCGCGCACCGCGAGGACATCGACCCGGAGCTGAGCGGAGCCCAGCGGCTCGCTCTCCTCCGGGACGGCCTGGAGGTCTTCCTGGACGCGCACTCGGTGCGTCGCGACGACATCCTCGCCCGCTGCGTCGGCGTGCCGGGCGTCGTCGACTCGGGCGGCACCATCACCTCCCATGTGATCCCCGAATGGTCCGGCGTCGACATGGGCCGGCTGCTCGCCGACGGGGAGCCCGGCCACACCCTCGTCGAGAACGACGTGAACCTCGCTGTGCTCGCCGAGCGCTGGCAGGGTGCGGCCACCCTCGCCGGAGACGTCGTCTGCGTCCTGACCGGACACCGCGTCGCGTGCAGCCTGACCATCGGCGGGCGTCTGCACCGAGGGCGGCGTGGCGGCGCGGGCGAGCTCGGCCTGCTGCCGCTGCTCGGCATGAGCACCGCGCAGGAGGCCCTCAACTGGCAGGGTGCCCGGCGCACCGGCGAGTCCGAGGTGGCCGCCCTGGCCCGCGCCGCGGACAGCGGGGACCCGCGTGCTCTCGCCGCCGTCGCGGACTTCGCCGACCGGATCTCGCCGGGCATCGCCGCCCTCGCCCTGGCCGTCGACCCGGAGCTCGTGGTGCTCACCGGCGGCGCGACCCCGCTGGGCGGTCATCTCGTGCCGCTGATCGAGGAACGGCTGCGCCCGCTGACCCTGCACGTCCCGCGCATCGCGCTGAGCACGCTCGGCGAACAAGGCGTCGCGATCGGCGCCGTACGCAAGGCACTTGACCAGGTCGAATCCGATCTCCTGGCGGATTCGGCGCCGTAGGACACCCGTGGGGCAGCTCAAGCACACCCATAGCGGAACCCGGAACCCGGAAGCGGAGGCGCTCATGCGCAGGAGAACTCTGCTGTACGGAGCGATGGCGGCGCCCCTGCTCGCCGCCTGCTCCGGTCAGAGTGATGACAGCAAGGAGGACAGCGGCCGGACCACCCTCTCGTACGGAGTGTGGGACGTGGCCCAGGTGCCGGGCCTGCAGAAGGTGATCGACGCCTTCGAGAAGGAGAATCCCCGCATATCCGTGCGCATGGAGCTCACGCCCTGGTCGAGCTACTGGACCACCCTGAAGACCTCGATGCGGGGCGGCACGGCCCCCGACGTCTTCTGGATGAACGCGGTCAACCTCCAGCTGTACGCGTCCAGCGGCGTCCTCGAACCCCTCAGCGGGCACATCAAGAGCGACGCGACCCCCGTGGACCGTCACCCCGAAGCGCTGGTGAAGATCTACGCCTACCAGGGCACGCAGTACGGAATACCGAAGGACTTCGACACCATCGGCCTCTGGTACAACAAGGCACTCTTCGACAAGGCGGGCATCAAGTACCCGGACACGAGCTGGACCTGGGACGACGTCCGCGACGCCGCGGCCGAACTCACCAACCCACGAGAGCGCGTGCACGGCATGGCCGCCGAGATGGATCGCCAGTGCCAGCTCTACCCGGCCATAGCCGGCGCGGGTGGCTACGTCCTCAGGGACGGGAAGTCCGGCTTCGGCGATGAGCGCTCCATCGAAGGCCTTCGCTACTGGACCGACATGATCGACCGTGGCTGGTCACCTCCGCAGAGCGCGATGGTCGAGTCGAAGGCCCGCAATCGCTACTGGTCGGAGAAGGCCGCGATGGTCTACGACCTCTCGTCGTTCTCCGGGCAGATGTACGCCGTCCCCGCGCTCAAGGACCACGGTGGCGTCACCGTCCTGCCCAAGGGCCGGGAGCGCGCCACGATCATCCACGGCCTCGCCAACGTCATCTCCGCCAAGAGCCACAAGAAGGCGGCCGCCTGGAAGTTCGTGCACTTCATGGCGGGCCACAAGGCCGCCGAGATCCAGGCGCACGCGGGTGTCACCATCTCCTCGTACGGGGGGACGCAGGACGCCTGGTTCAAGTCGATGCCCGAGTTCGGCCTGAAGTGCTTCGTCGACATGCTGGAGTACGCCGTGCCGTACCCGAGCTCGAAGAACACCGCGGTCTGGGAGAACCTCCAATACCCGCTCCTGGGCGCCGCGTTCAGCGGCAAGGGCGGCATCGAGAGCGCCGCCCGCACCCTCGGAGAACAGATGGACCGGGCCCTGAAGGAGGAACGCACATGATGAGTGTCTTTCCCTCCACGGCGGCGGCGAAGGCGGCCGGGCGCAGGAAGACGGCAACAGCAACCGGACCCGCGCCCAAGTCCCGCGGTCAGCGCGCCGCCTACCTCTTCATCGCGCCCCTCGGCATCGGCTTCGCCGTCTTCTACTTCTGGCCGCTGCTCCAGACCTTCTACTACAGCTTCACCGAGTTCGGCGCGTTCGGCGGCAACACCTGGGTCGGCACGGACAATTACGTACGCGTCCTCAAGGACGTCACGGTCTGGCAGGCGCTCGGCAACACGCTGATCTACTGCCTCATCGGGCTCCTCGCCCTGCCGCTCGCGATAGGTGTCGCCGCGCTGCTCAACCGGCGCGGACTGCGCGGAGTACCGGTCTACCGCGCCCTGTACTTCATCCCGTTCGTGACGCTGCCCGTAGCCGTCGGCCTCGTCTGGAACTGGCTCTACAACGGAGACTACGGACTGATCAACGAAGTCTTCGAGTGGTTCGGCGCCGACCGCCACTACTGGGTCTCCGACCCCTCGACCGCCGTGTACGCGATCGGCACCGTCATGGTCTGGTCGACCACCGGCTACTACTTGATCATCTTCATGGCGGGCATCAAGGGAATCCCCCAGGACTACTACGAGGCAGCCGAGTTGGACGGCGCGGGACCGCTGCGGCGCTTCTTCACCATCACGCTGCCGCTGCTCAGCCCGACGATCTTCTTCGCTTCCATCATCTGCATGATCAACTCGCTGCAGACCTTCGACCTCATCTACATCATGATGGCCGAGAAGAACCCGGCGATCGGCGACACGCAGTCGGTGGTGAGCCTCTTCTACAAGTGGGCCTTCATCGAGAACGCCCAGGGCGCCGCAGCCGCGCTCGCCTTCCTGCTCATGCTGATCATCGCGGCGCTGACGCTGGTGCAGTTCAGGCTGCAGAAGAGGTGGGTGCACTATGCGTGAGTCCGCAGCCAGGCCATCGAACCGTCGACGTATCAACAGCGGATCACTCGCCACCCACGCGGCGCTCTCGCTGGGCGCCCTGGTGATGGTGTTCCCCTTCCTGTGGCAGCTCCTCACGGCGGCCAAGTCCCTCGCCGAGACGGCAAAGGTGCCGCCGACCTTCCTGCCCGACACCTGGAACTGGTCGAGCTTCGAAGAGGTCTTCACCGCGCTGCCGTTCCGGGAGATGCTCTTCAACAGCGTCTTCAACACCGTGGGGCGCACGGTCGGGCAGCTCGTCTTCTGCTCCCTCGCCGCCTACGCGTTCGCCCGTATGCAATTCCGGGGCCGTAACGTCCTGTTCGCGCTCTTCCTGTCGGTCCTGATGGTCCCCAGCTCGCTGCTCGTGCTTCCGCAGTACGACATCATCCAGCGCCTCGGCCTGCTCAACTCGGCGCCCGCGCTGTTCCTGCCCGGCATGTTCAGCGCGTTCGGCACGTTCATGCTGCGGCAGTTCTTCCTGACCCTGCCCAAGGAACTGGAGGAGGCCGCGCGGATCGACGGCGCGGGGGCGTTCCGCATCTTCTGGTCGATCATGCTGCCGCTGGTGCGGCCCGCGCTCGCCGCGCTCGCCGTCATCACCGCGATGTGGTCGTGGAACGACCTTCTGTGGCCGCTGATCGTCAACACCGACCCGGAGAAGATGCCGATCAGTGCGGGACTGACCTCGCTCGAGGGGCAGTTCGAGACCAACTACCCAGTGATGATGGCTGGTTCACTCATCGCGAGCCTGCCCATGCTGGTCGTCTACGCCTTCCTGCAGAGGCACTTCGTGCAGAGCGTCGCACTCTCCGGATCCAAGAGCTGACCTCCCAGGAAAGGTAACTCCCTTCATGCGACCGCTTCATATCGGCCTGCTCGGCGCGGGCGGCATCGCCCGCGCGCATCTGCCGGGCTGGCTCGAACTGGGTGCGCGCGTCAGCGTGTACACCGTCGACGGCTCGGCGGAGAAGCTAGCCGCCGAGTATGCCGAGTACGCGGGGCGCGGTGTCACCGCCGTGTCGAGCCTCGACGAACTGCTCGCCGACTGCACGGCCGTCGACATCTGCACCCCGACCCCCACCCACAAGGAGCTCGCCCTCGCGGCCGTCGCCGCGGGCCTGCACGTCATCTGCGAGAAGCCCCTCGCGCTGAACGCCCCGGACGCCGAGGAGATCGCGGCAGCCGCCGAAGCGGCGGGCGTCCGGCTGCACCCCGCCCACGTCGTGCGGTACTTCCCGGCGTACGCCGCCATGCGACAGGCCGTCGAACGCGGTGAGCTGGGTGATCTCGCGGTCCTGCGGTTCACGCGGGGCGGCGCGCGTCCGCAGTGGGCACCCTGGTTCGCCGACCCCGCCAAGTCCGGCGGCGTGATCATGGACCTGATGGTCCACGACATCGACATCGCCCGCTGGATCGCGGGAGACGTGATCCGCGTGCACGCCCAGACCCGTGGCGTCGAGCACGCCACCGGCGACGCGCGGGCCGAGGTCGTCTCCGCCACGGCCGTCCTCACCCACGCCTCCGGCGCGGTCAGTCACATCACCGGTCTGTGGGGACTTCCGGACCAGCAGTTCCGTACGACGTTCCGGATCGCGGGCGGCGACGGCCTGCTGCGGCACGACTCCACTGCCGTGCCCGGCTACCGGATCACCGCTCAGGGGGTGCGCGCGGCCGACGAGGGCATTCCGTCGAGCCCGATGACGGAGAGCCCCTACCTCGCCGAGCTGCGGGAGTTCGCGGCTTCCTGGGCGGAGGGCGGTGGCGAACCGCGGGTGAGCGCGCGGGACGGGATCGAGGCGGTGCGGATCGCGGCGGCCGCGGTCGAGTCGAGTCGTACGGGCCGTGCGGTGGAGATCCGCACGGGCGCCACGGGTGTCGAGACGGGCACCACGGATGCCAAGGAGGTCACGCGATGAAGGTCGCCGTGTTGTCGTTCGCCCATGTCCACGCCGGTGGATATCTGCGGCTGCTCTCCCGGATGCCGGGGGTGGAGGTCATCGGCAGCGATCCGGACACCGGGTCGGCCGTGCCCGGCGAGGTGCGGGGGCGCGCGTTCGCCGAGGAGCTGGGGGTCGCGTACGCGCCGACGTACGACGAGGTCTTCGCCTGGGGCCCTGACGCGGTGATCGTCTGCTCCGAGAACGCGCGCCACCGGCCGCTGGTCGAGCTCGCGGCGGCCCACGGCGTGGACGTCCTGTGCGAGAAGCCCCTCGCCACGACGGTCGAGGACGGCGAGGCGATGCTGGCCGCGTGCCGCGCGGCCGGTGTGCGGCTCTCGGTCGCCTTCCCGGTCCGTTTCAGCCCCGCGTACGCGGCAGTCAAGGCGGCCGTCACGTCGGGCGACACGGGCCGGGTCCTGACGGTGTCCGGCGCGAACAACGGCGCCATGCCGACGCGATCACGGCGCTGGTTCGCCGATCCCGGACTCGCGGGCGGCGGCGCCCTGATGGACCACACGGTCCACATCGCCGACCTCCTGGACGACCTCTTCGGCGAGGCCCGCCCCGTCGACGTATACGCGCAGACGAACAACCGCATGTACCAGGGCGAGGTCGACGCCGAGACCAGCGGTCTGGTCACGGTGACCTACGACAACGGCGCGGTGGCCACGATCGACTGCAGCTGGTCCCACCCGCGCTCCCACCACTCGTGGGGCGGGCTGGAACTCACCGTCGTCGCTGAGCGCGCGACCCTGGAGATGGACGCGTTCGACCAGTCGGTCGAGGGCTACAGCGAACGCGACCGGCAGGGGTTCGAACTCCCCTTCGGGGCTGATCTGGACGAGCGGATGCTGCGTGCGTTCCTGTACGGGCCGCGGGAGGGCGGCATGGAAGTGGCCGACGGAGAGGGCGGGCTGCGGACGCTGAAGATAGTGGCGGCGGGCTATGCGTCGGCCCGCAGCGGGGTTCCCGTGCCGGTGGGCTGAGGGCTGCCGCGCCTCTCGGCGGTCCGCGTCAGTCCTCGGCGGTCCTCAGCCGCCGAAGAGCTGGGTCCAGTACGTCCCCGCCGAGCCGCCGCCCGCGAAGCCGACGCCGAGGTGGGTGAAGGAGGGCTTGAGGATGTTGGCCCGGTGGCCTGGGCTGTTCATCCAGCCGTCGACCACCTCGGTGGGGGTGCGCTGCCCGCAGGCGATGTTCTCGCCGATCGCGCGGTGCGAGCTGCCCGCGGCGGACGCGCGGTGCCAGGGTTCGCCGCCGTCCGGTGACGTGTGGGCGTAGAAGGCTCGGGCGACCATGTCCGCGCTGTGACCCTGCGCTGCCGCGGTCAGGAGCGGGTCGGGAGAGAGGGGGCGAAGACCGGCCGCCGTGCGTTCGGAGTTGGTGAGGCGCAGCACGGCGGACGCCCAGTCGCCCAGGCCCTGCGGAGTGAGCGGGGTGGCCCACACCGCCGTCCAGTACAGGTCGCCGGTGCGGGCGTCGGCGGTGTGGGCCACGCCGACTTCCGTGTACGCGCGGTTCTGCACCGTACGCTGCGACTGCTCGCCGGAGAGGCAGTACTCCACGAAATCGGCGGGCGTGCGCGGACCGGAGACCAGATGCTCGCCGATGGCCAGGTACGCGTACCCGCCCGCGACGACGCGCTGATAGAGCGACGTACCGTCCGCGTTCTCCGAGCTGAGCGCGGACCGCGCCGCCATGCCGGTGGCGTGCGCGTGCGCGGCGGCGGTGAGGCGGGCGTCGAGGACGACGGGCGGGGCACCGGCCGACGCCCGCGCGGCGTTGACCAAGGGCAGGAATCCGTCAGGGGATGGCAGGGACGGCGGGAGCGGCGGGGCGGAACGAGCCTGTGATGGCCGCCCCGAAGGCGCAGCAGGCGGCTGCGTGGCCTCGTCCTCCGCCACGTCCACCCCGAAGTCCCGAGCCACCCCCGCGAGCCCGTCCGCGTACCCCTGGCCGAGCGCCCTCAGTTTCCATCCAGGACCCCGCCGGTAGATCTCCGCGAGCAGCAGCACCGTCTCGCTGTCGGGCCGGGGCGGTGTGAAACGGGCCACAAGCCCGCCGCCGGGCCCGTGCACCTGGAGCGCGATGGCGGGCAGCCGGCCGAGGGGAGTGCCGGGCTCGGCGGGGCTGACGGCCACGGTGACGCGGCTCGCACCGGCGCGCAGGCGCCGCCCGTCGACTGTGACCGTGTCGCCCTGGAGCCGGGCGCCGGACGTGGTGGGCTGGTTGTAGAAGACGAAGTCGCCGTCGCCCGCGACCTTTCCGCTGTCGCCGGTGACGATCACGGACAGGTCGAAGGGGCCCGGTACCCGAAGGGTGACGGCGCCGTCCGGCAGGGGCACGTTCCCCCCGGCAACCAGCTCGTTCATGCGACCAGCTCGTTCATGCCAGGACAACGTGAGGCCGGTACCGGGAGGTTCCCGCCGCCATCGCACCGGCGGGCAGGTATTAGCGTTGGAGCAAGTCAGTACCAGGGGGAAAGCACAATTCACCGACAGGATCCGAGGTGCCCGGCAGATGGCAAGCCGCAGCGAGAGCCGTACCCAGCTCGTAGAGGGACTCATGGAGCGGTTCCCGCAGGTGCCGCGGGAGGCGGTGATCAAGGAGGACCTGCTCAGGGGCGGTATGGCGTTCGACGAGTCCGCGCTCAGCGACAATGAGGGCGGCGAGGTCAAGCCCAAGTCGTACTTCATCTTCTCCTTCGACCACAGCACGCTCCCCGAGCTCGGCGCCGCCGCCCTGCGCCGCCCGCCCGAGGAGATCGTCCTCACCGGCGGCCCGTACGACCTGCGCCGCACAGTCGTCTCGGTCCGCGTGAACCCCTCGTCGCCGTACCGCGTGGCGGCCGACGACGACGGCGTACTCGGCCTCTATCTGGACGGCGTACGGATCTCCGACGTCGGCCTGCCGCCGATGCCGGACTACTACCGGCACACGCTGGAGAACGGCAAGTCGGTCATGGAGGTGGCCCCCACCATCCAGTGGGGCTACCTGATCTACCTGACCGTCTTCCGGGTCTGCCAGTACTTCGGCGCCAAGGAGGAGTGCGGGTACTGCGACATCAACCACAACTGGCGCCAGCAGAAGGCGGCGGGCCGCCCCTACACGGGTGTGAAGCCGATGGACGAGGTCCTCGAGGCCCTCGCCATCATCGACAAGTACGACACGGCGAAGTCCTCCACCGCGTACACGCTGACCGGCGGCGCCATCACCACGCAGCTCCAGGGCAAGGACGAGGCCGACTTCTACGGGCAGTACGCGAAGGCCATCGAGGAGCGCTTCCCCGGCCGCTGGATCGGCAAGGTCGTCGCGCAGGCGCTGCCCAAGGCGGATGTGCAGCGCTTCCACGACTACGGCGTACGGATCTACCACCCCAACTACGAGGTGTGGGACCCGTATCTCTTCGAGCGCTACTGCCCCGGCAAGGAGCGCTACGTGGGCCGCGACGAGTGGCACCGCCGCATTCTCGACTCCGCCGAGGTGTTCGGGCCGCGCAATGTCATCCCGAACTTCGTGGCGGGCGTGGAGATGGCGGAGCCGTTCGGCTTCAAGACGGTCGGCGAGGCCATCGACTCCACCGTCGAAGGGCTCCAGTACTTCATGTCGCGCGGCATCACGCCTCGCTTCACCACGTGGTGCCCGGAGCCCACGACACCGCTTGGCAAGGCGAACCCGCAGGGCGCCCCGCTGGAGTACCACGTCCGCCTACTGGAGGCGTACCGCGCGACGATGGAGGACAACGGCCTGACGTCGCCGCCCGGTTACGGTCCCGCGGGGCCGGGACGCGCGGTGTTCTCCGTCTCCTCCTTCATGGACAGCCTGGCCCCGGACGCGGCGGCCGAGGAAACGGTCTGAGGAAGCTCCGCCTCCGCCGTCACCCAAGTGAGGGTGGCGGCGGAGGCGCGTTGACGAACATGCTCAAGGTACGTAGGTTCCGCACCAGTTGCGTACCTTTGGTATGAAAGCGAGTTGAGCATGACAAAGAAGTCGCTCTTCGCAATCTACGGAGCCTATGGCCACACCGGACGCCTCGTGGCGTCCGAACTCCTTGCAAGAGGTGAGGAGTTACTCCTGGTCGGCCGCAACGTCGAGGCGTTACGCGCACTGGCCGATGAACTCGACGCGGGGGAGCGGGTCCGCACCCGTACCGCCTCCGTGGACGACGTCGCGGCCCTGCGCGAGGTCATGACGGCCGCCGACGTCGTCATCCACTGCGCGGGCCCCTTCGCCATCACCGGTGCCTCCGTCGCCATGGCCGCCGCTGAAGCGGGCTGCCACTACATCGACCACGCCCTCGAGCCCCACCACGTGAAAGGGGTCTTCGACACCGCGCAGGCCACAGCGCAGCGCACCGGCGCTGTCATGATCCCCGGCCTCAGCTTTTACGGGGGCCTGGGCGACCTCCTGGCGGGGGCGCTCGCGGACGGCATCGCGCGCATCGACCGGATCGACCGGATCGTCATCGCGTACGCCGTGAACGGCTGGCGTCTGACCACCGGCGCCAAGAACACCGCCACCCACCTCTTCGCCGAGACCGAACGCCTCACCTTCAGTGAAGGCGCCCTGCACGCGGGCTATGTCGAGCCCCGCAACGCGGTGTTCCCCTTCCCGCCGCCCCTGGGCCCGCGCACGATGATCGCGCCGTTCCCGTCGTGCGAGGTCGTGACGGTGCCGCGCCACGTCCCCGTCCGCAACGTGGACCTGATGCTCAGCACCAGCGCCTTCGAGGCGAAGGACGCGTTCGAGAGCGAGCACATCGGAGCGGCGGAACGGGCGGGCACCGACTTCACCATCGCCGCCCAGGCCATCTGGGAAGGCGGCGGTGTGGCAGGGCAGTTGACGGGCCACGACCTCTGGCGGGCCGGAGCGCTGGCCTCGGTGGAGGCGGCGGTACGGATCGCGGAGGGGAGAGGCCCGGCGAAGACGGGCGTCCTCGCACCCGGCGAGGCGTTCCCGGCGGAGCCGTTCCTGCGGGAGCTCGCGGGGCAGGGCGCGTTCGCGCTGACTCTGCGGCGCGGAGAAGGCGGAGAGGAGTGAGCGGGATGCCGTCGAGCAAGGAACCGGTCCTTGTCACCGGAGCCGCGGGTGGACAGCAGGGTTCCACCGGCCGCCATGTGGTGCGGCTGCTTCTCGAACGTGGTGAGGCGGTACGTGCCTTCGTGCGCACCGATGACGAACGCGCCGCCGCCCTGCGGGAGATGGGCGCGGAGGTGGTAGTCGGCGACCTGCGCGAGATCACGGACGTGCTGGCGGCGGTGCGGGGTGTGCGGCGCGCCTTCTTCACGTACCCGGTGACCGATGGCCTGCTGGAAGCGTCCGGCGCGTTCGCGGCGGCGGCCCGGCAGGAGGGGCTCGAACGGGTCGTCGAGGTGTCGCAACTGGCGGCGGCGCCGGATGCCGGGACGCCGCGGATGCGGCAGCACTGGGTGGCCGAGCAGGTCTTCGACTGGGCCGGGGTCGGAGCGGTGCACCTCCGTGCCGGGGTCTTCTTCGAGAACCTGGACTTCCTGGTACGGGCGGGCGGCGGGCGAGAGCTGGTCATGCCGCTCGGCGCGCCGGACACCGTGCTTCCGCTGATCGCGGGGGAGGACGTGGCCCGGGTGGGCGCGGGGCTCCTCGCGTCGCCGGTGCCGGAGTGCCCGGACCCCGTGGTGCTGCTGACGGGGCAGGTGCTTTCCGTGGCCGAGATCGTGGAGACGTTCGGTGGCGGCCTGAAGTACGTGGACGCGGCGCCGGAGGAGTGGCGGGAGCGGGCGATGTCCCTGTACGGGGACGCGCATGTGGTGGCGCACTTGGACAAGCTGTGGGAGCTGTTCCGTGTGATCGGGTCGCACCATGAGCTGTATCAGGTGACGGGGGCCATCGAGGGGTTCGGGGGGAGAGGGCCGGGGGTGTTGCGGGGGTTTGTGCGGGGGCGTCGGGACTGAGGTTCGCCCCCGGCGGTACCGGTACGAGGTCCGGGGGCGGAGCCCCGGTTTCGGGAAGGGGCGGGATTGGGGAATGATCGATCAAACAGCAATCCCCACCCACCCGTCGGAGGAACCGTGCAGCAGCCCCCCGTCACCGTCGTATCCGGCGGTAGCCGCGGCATAGGCGCAGCCATCTCCACCCGCCTGGCCAAGGACGGCCACCACATCGCCCTGGGCTACCACTCCGACGCGGAAGCCGCCGAAAAGGTAGCCGCAGAAGTCCGCGCGACCGGCGCCGGCGCCCGCTGCGTCACCGTCCGGATGGACACCGCAGATGAGGCGGACGTCGACCGCCTCTTCGAGACCGCCGCCGCGGAACTCGGCCCCGTCACGGGCCTTGTCAACAACGCCGGCTTCGGCGCCCCGGTGGGCCCCCTCGCCGATGCCGACCCCGCCGCCATGCGCCGCGCGCTCGACGTGAACGTACTCGGCTATCTCCTCTGCGCCCGTCGCGCGATCCGCGACATGACGCGGACCGGCGCGGGCGGCGGCATCGTGAACATCTCCTCCGCGGCTGCGACCCTCGGCGCGCCGGGCGAGTACGTCCACTACGCCGCCGCGAAGGGCGCGGTCGACACGATGACGATCGGCCTGTCGAAGGAAGTCGCGGCGCACGGCATCCGCGTGAACGCCGTCGCCCCCGGCGTGATCTGGACCGAGTTCCACGCCGACCCCGAGCGCCCGGCGAAGCTCGCCGCGGGCATCCCCCTGGGTCGCTCGGGTCAGCCCGAGGAGATCGCGGCGGCCGTCGCCTGGCTGCTCTCGGACGAGGCGTCGTACGCGACAGGCACGATCCTGCGCGTGGCGGGCGGAAGGTGAGCACACCGCGAGGCGGAAGACACGCAGGAAGGTGAGCACACCGGCACGCGCGCATGTACATGCACACGCACCCCCGGCAGTCCCTACGCTTGGCGCATGATCACCGAATCCGCCCGCATCACCCCGGACGTCGTCATGCGCCCCGCCACGCTGGAGGACGCGGACGGTCTCGCCCGCGCCTTCCTCCGTAGCCGCGCCCACCTGGAGCCGTGGGAACCCACAAGGCCCGAGGACTACTTCACCTCGCGGGCGCAGGCCGCCCGGCTCCGTGTCCAGCTGGAGGAGTGCCGGGCCGGGCGGGCGGCGCCCTGGGTGCTCGACCGCGAGGGGGACATCGTCGGCGCGGTCACCCTGACGACCATCGTCCTCGGCCCCCTGCGCAGCGGAGCCCTCGGCTACTGGATCGACGTGGACCACATCGGCCAGGGTCTCGCCACCGCCGCGGTGACGTACGCCTGCGCCGCCGCCGACACCGAGCTCGGCCTGCACCGCGTCGAGGCGGGCACGCTCCTCGACAACGTGCCCTCGCAGCGGGTCCTCACCAAGTGCGGCTTCGAGGAGTTCGGTGTCGCGCCGGAGTTCCTGCACATCAACGGCGCCTGGCGCGACCACCGGCTCTTCCAGCGGATCCTCAACGACCGCCGCCCATAGGCGATCGCCGCCTCGCCTAGACGATGTCCTCGGCGATCTCCGCCTGCTCCCGCTCCGATCCGTACGCCGACGGCGTGCTGTAGGAGCGCCGTGCCACGAACCACCACACCGTGGCGAGGATCAGCACCACGGCGAGCGCGATCGCCGCGTAGTTCATCGTCTGGGCCGTCACCGGCGAGACCTGCGGCAGGCAGAACAGGACCGTCACGAACGCCACCCAGAGCACGGCCACCCAGCCGATGGGCTTGCTCCAGCGGCCCAGGTTCCACGGGCCCGGCTGGAACCGGTCGCCCGCGCGGAGCCGCAGGAAGATCGGGATGGCGTACGCGGGCGTGATCCCGATGACGTTGATAGCGGTCACGGCGGTGTACGCGGTCGCCGAGTACAGGGACGGCAGGGCGATGGCCGCGGCCAGGCCGACCGAAAGCCACACCGCGGGCACCGGGACCTGGGTGCGGGAGCTCACCTTGCGCCATATCTTCGAGCCGGGCAGGGCGTTGTCGCGGCTGAACGCGAACACCATCCGGCTGGCCGCCGCCGTCTCCGCGTTGCCGCAGAACAGCTGCGCCACGATCACGATGAGCAGCAGCGCCGTCGCCCCTGACTCGCCGAGCGCGTCGATCATGATCTGCGCGGGCGGCACGCCGGTGTCGGTGCCCACCGTGCCCGCGTAGTCCTGGATCGCGAACGTCAGTCCGGCGAGCAGGATGAAACCGGCGATCCACGAGGCCCAGATGGCGCGCACGATGCCGCGCGCCGCGGACACCGACGCGTTGGAGGTCTCCTCCGACAGGTGCGCGGACGCGTCGTATCCGGAGAACGTGTACTGGGCGAGGAGCAGGCCGATCGCCGTGACGTAGAGCGGGTTGTCCCACCCGGTGTTGTTGACGAACTCGCCGAAGACGAACGACGGCGACTGGTGGTGGTCCGGCACGATCGCGAGGACGCCCACGATGACCGCGACACCGGCCACGTGCCACCACACGCTGATCGAGTTGAGCAGACTCACCAGACGTACGTTGAACAGGTTCAGGACGGCGTGCAGGAACAGGACGCAGAGGAAGATCAGGAAGGTCTTCTCGGGCGTCGGCGTGAAGCCGAACTGCAGGTTCAGGAACGCCCCGGTGAACAGAGCCGCTCCGTAGTCGATGCCCGCGATCGCGCCGAGCAGGCCCAGGAGGTTGAGCCAGCCCGTGTACCAGCCCCAGCGGCGCCCGCCGAGCCGGTCGGCCATGTAGTAGAGGGCACCCGACGTCGGGTACGCACTGGTGACCTCCGCGAGCGCGAGGCCCACGCAGAGCACGAACAGACCGACTCCCGCCCAGCCCCAGAGCATCACGGCCGGGCCGCCCGTGTTGAGGCCGAAGCCGTACAGGGTCATGCAACCGGACAGGATCGAGATGACGGAGAAGCTGATGGCGAAGTTGCCGAAGCCGCCCATCCGCCGTGCGAGGACCGGCTGATAGCCGAGCTCCCTGAGCCTCTGTTCCTCGTCGGGCAGCGGAGCTGAGGTCGAGGCGGGGCTCGTCCAGGTGGTGCGGGACACGGGGGTACCTCCGTCGGGGAGCGGGTGGTGCTGATTCGGAAGGCCGAGTTCGGGGGGACTCAGCCCGGATCTCGTACGGCGCTCAGACAGCGTGTACGTGCCTGCATGAACACATCGGCTGCCGCGTCAGCGTCGCCGGGGGACCGCGTCCGGTACGTCCACGGCGCCACGGTGTAGAACGGGTCGAGGACGTCGAACACCCTTACCGCGTCCTGGAATTGATGTGCTCCCCATAACGCGTGGGCCAGCTGGTTGAGGTCGAGGAGCGAGGTCGCCGCCGGGAGCGCGTGCTCGAACCACAGGTGCAGCGCGCGCAGGGCGGAGCGTGTCGCGTCCTCCCCGATCCAGTGCAGATCGAGGGCGTGTTCGCCGCCGCCGTCCTTGCGGTAACGCTCTACGCGTACGTACAGGGGAAGCAGGTGGAGCGCCGAGCCCGCGGGCGCCGAACTCGACGCCCAGTGTCCAAAGTTGACCGCTTCGGTGAGGGGGCCTCCGGGCCTGCGCGCGTACGCGAACTGAAGCATCCGGTGGTAGGCCTCGCGGTTGCCGGGGTCACGCTTGTCGGCCTCGGCGAGCAGGTGCCAGGGGCCGGGGAACAGCATCGGCTCCGGGGCGGGAACCCGGTGCTCGTCCCACCGCTGCCCCTTGTCGAGCTGGGCGAGGGCGAGCAGACAGACCCACGGCACGGGATCCTCGGGCGAGGCGTCCACCGCGGCCCCGCACGCGGCGGCCGCCTCGCGCCACAGCTCGTTGGTGTGGCGGTGTCCCGCGCGGTGGGCGCGCAGGGTCCGCTCGACCAGGACCCGGGTGTGCAGAATGACGGCCGCCGCACTGCGCGGCTCCTCGGCCTGCCACGCCCTGACCACGTCGGAACCGGCGACTGCGGCCGCCAGGATCTGCGTACGTTGCGTCCAGAGCCCCCAGTCGGGCGTCGAGTCGAGCAGATTGCGCGTCGACACCCAGCGACCCGTCTTGAGGTCCTGGAGCACGGCACGCAGCTGTTCGTCGTGGCCCGCCGGGTGGTACACGGGGCGGCCGGACGGAGTGGGCATGAATCCTCTGTGGGGGGAGGTGGGCGAAGGACTGGTGGCGTGAACTCGCCTATGAGGAGGCGATGTTGTTCGGCGGTCAGTGTAGATCTCCAACTTCCGTTTCCAGGGCGGTTCGTGGATCTTTTGAGACCGATATGTGTTCAACTCGGCGCGCCGGTTGGCTTTTTGAGTCCGAGTTACTTCGACGTCAGGGCCAAAAAGGGGTTCGAGGGGGGTTCTTGACGCTCTTGACGCCTTCCTGGCCGCTGTAGCAGGCTTCCGCGGTGATCACGAATGGCAGCGCTTCGCGCGGCGAGGCCGTACTCGCCATCGACCAGGGCACGTCCGGCACCAAGGCTCTTGTGCTGTGCCCGGAGCGCGGAGTGATCGGTTCCGGCGCCGCTCCCGTGCGCCCGCGCCACCTCCCTGGCGGCCTGGTGGAGGTCGACCCGGCCGCGCTCCTCGCCTCGGTCGTCGACGCGGGGCGCCGCGCTCTGGCCGACGCGGGGGAGCCGGTCGCCGCGGTGGGCCTCGCCAACCAGGGTGAGACGGTGCTCGCCTGGGACCCCGCGTCGGGCCGCCCGCTGACCGAAGCGATCGTGTGGCAGGACCGGCGTGCGGAGCCCTTGTGCACGGAACTCTCCCAGTACGCGGACGAGTTGAGGCATCTGACAGGCCTCCCCCTCGATCCCTACTTCGCCGCGGCCAAGATGGCGTGGATACGCCGCCATCTCACCCGGGAGGGAGTCGTCACCACCAGCGATTCCTGGCTGGTCCACCGGCTCACCGGTGCGTTCGTCACCGACGCGTCGACGGCCGGACGCACTCAGCTCCTCGACCTGGACGACGTGACGTGGTCACCGCGCGCACTGGACGTCTTCGGTCTCGCCGACGAGCGGCTGCCGCGCGTCGTCGACGCGGCGGGCCCGGTCGGCACCACGAAGGCCTTCGGCCCGGAGCTCCCGCTGACCGGCCTCCTCGTCGATCAGCAGGCCGCGCTGCTCGCCCAGAACGTGACCGAGCCGGGAACGGCCAAGTGCACTTACGGCACCGGCGCGTTCCTGCTCGCCCAGACCGGTTCCCGCCCCCGCCGTGGCGACTCCGGCCTGGTCAGTTGTGTCGCCTGGCGGTTCGCCGGGGAGAGCAGCTACTGCCTCGACGGGCAGGTCTACACGGCGGCCTCCGCCGTCCGCTGGCTGACGGACCTCGGGGTGATCGAGGGGGCGGCCGACCTCGACGGGGTGGGCTCGGCTGTGCCGGACGCGGGCGGCGTCACGTTCGTCCCCGCGCTCGCCGGGCTCGCGGCGCCCTGGTGGCGCGGTGACCTGCGCGGCTCGATCACGGGACTCGGCCTGGACACGGCCCCCGGACATCTCGTCCGCGCCCTGTGCGAGGGCATCGCCGCCCAGGTCGCCTCGCTCGCCGACGCGGTCGCCGCCGACCTCGGCGAACCCCTGACGAGCCTGCGCGTCGACGGCGGCCTGACCCGGTCGGCCCTGCTCATGCAGACCCAGGCCGACCTGCTCCAACTCCCCGTAGAAGTCTCGGCGTTGCCCGATGTCACCGCTCTCGGCGTGGGCGTCGCCGCACGTCTGGGCCTCGATTCGAAGCTCACGGTGAGGAAAGCGGTCCCGCGATGGCGCCCCGCCACGGTCTACGAGCCGAAGATCGACGCCACGCAGGCCGCCGAGCGGCTCGGCGTCTTCCGTGCGGAGATCACCGCGCTCCTCGACCGCGCGCCCGCGCCGTCGTCATGACGGTCACCACCAAGGGCCCGCTGCCGTCCGATCCGTACGCCGAGCCCTACGACGTGACCGTCGTCGGTGCAGGAGTAGTCGGCTCGGCCATCGCCCGCGAACTGGCCGGATACCCCGGCATCCGCGTCGCCCTGGTGGAAGCGTCCGGCGACGTCGGTGACGGCACGTCCAAGGCCAACACCGCGATCCTGCACACCGGTTTCGACGCCGTTCCCGGCTCCCTGGAATCCCGCCTGGTGCGCGAGGGGCAGCGCCTGCTCGCCGCGTACGCCGCCGAGTCCGGGATCCCCGTCGAGCCGGTCGGAGCGCTGCTGGTGGCGTGGGACGAGGTCCAACTGGCCGTGCTTCCCGAGCTGTTGAAGAAGGCCGAACGCAATGGCTACGACGAGGCCCGGATCATCGGTGCCGAAGAGGTGCGATCCCGCGAACCGCACCTGGGAGGCGGCGTATTGGGGGCGCTCGACGTCCCGGGGGAGTCCATCATCTGCCCCTGGACGACGATACTCGCGTACGCCACCCAAGCCGTACGCGCAGGTGTCGATGTGCACCTCAACGCGAGGGTGGGGAAGGTGAGTTCACCGTCCCCGAGCGGCCTCCACGAACTGGCCACGCCCCGTGGCGCCGTACGCACCCGCTACCTCATCAACGCCGCCGGTCTGCACGCCGACGCGCTCGACCGCGGGCTGCTGGGGCGCGGCGACTTCACGGTGACACCGCGCCGCGGCCAGCTCATCGTCTTCGACAAGCTCGCCCGCGACCTGGTCAGCCACATTCTCCTGCCGGTTCCGACGGCGCTCGGAAAGGGGGTCCTGGTGGCGCCGACCGTGTACGGGAACGTCCTTCTGGGCCCCACCGCCGAGGAGTTGGACGACAAGGAAGCGACGGGAACGACGGAGGACGGCCTTGCCGGACTGCGCGCCAAGGGGCGGCGGATCCTGCCGTCCCTGCTCGACGAGGAGATCACCGCGGTCTATGCCGGACTGCGTGCGGCCACTGAGCACGACGACTACCAGATCCACTCCTCTCCGGAGCGGCGCTACCTCACCGTCGGCGGCATCCGGTCCACGGGTCTGACCGCGTCGATGGCGATCGCGGAGTACGTCGTGGGGCTGCTCGGCGAGTCGGGAGCCGACCTCGACCTGGCGACACGAAGGGAGTTGGACCCCATCCACATGCCGAACATCGGAGAGTCCTTCCCCCGCCCCTACCAGCGCGCCGACCTCATCGCGACCGATCCCGCGTACGGCAGCATCGTCTGCCACTGCGAGCGAGTGACGCGCGGGGAGATCAGGGACGCCCTCATCAGCACGATCCCGCCCGGCTCGCTCGACGGCCTGCGGCGGCGCACTCGGGCGCGGGGCGGGCGCTGTCAGGGGTTCTACTGCGGGGCCGCGGTGCGTGAACTCTTCGAGGGCTGGGGCGAGTTGGGGGCGGCGCGGTGAGGCGTCAGCGAGGTGTGGACGTACTCGTGATCGGCGGCGGCCCGGCGGGACTCGCCGCGGCTGCGGACCTCGCGGCTTCGGGCGTGGGCGAGGTGGAGGTACTGGAGCGCGAGGCGCGGGCGGGCGGGGTGCCCCGCCACTGTCACCACGGAGGGTTCGGGCGGTTCGGGGTGTCGGGGCCGCAGTACGCGGAACGCCTCGTCGAGGCCGCGCTCGGCGCCGGAGCGGCGCTGCGGACCGGGGTGAGCGCCACCGGATGGGCGGGGCCGCTCTCCCTGGACACGACGGGGCCGCACGGCCTGGAACGGATCACCGCGCGTGCCGTCATCCTCGCCACGGGTGCGCGGGAGAGGCCACGTGCGGCGCGGCTCGTGCCGGGGACGCGACCGGCGGGGGTGTTCACCACAGGGGAGTTGCAGCAGGCGGTCCACGTCCACCGGCAGGAGATCGGCACGCGGGCGGTCGTCGTGGGGGCGGAGCCGGTGAGCTACGCGGCGCTGTCCACCCTGCGGCACGCGGGCGTGACGGTCGCCGCGCTCGTCACGGAGGAGGCGCGGGCGCAGGTGGGGTGGGCGCGGGCCGCGGGTATGCGGCTCGGGGTGCCTCGGGTGCCGCTGGTGACGGGGGCGGTGGTGGCCGAACTCCTGGGCCGTGGGCGGTTGTCGGGGGTGCGGCTGAGGCGCGGTGACGGGCGGGAGAGTGTGCTCGCCTGCGACACGGTGGTGTTCACCGGGGACTTCGTTCCCGACCACGAGCTGGCGCGACGCGGGGGCGTACCGCTCGACCCCGGGACGCGGGGACCGGCGGTGGACGGCTCCTTCCGCACCGCTTCGCCGGGGGTCTTCGCGGCGGGGAGCGCGGTGCACGCGGTGGAACCCGCGCGGGTGGCCGCGGGGGAGGGGGTACGAGTCGCCGGTGCCGTGCGGAGCCTTCTGGGCGGCGCGGGGTGGCCGACCGATGGCCCGCCGATCGAGGTCGTGGCCCCCCTGCGGTGGGTGACACCGAACCGCCTCGTGCCCGGTGCCGGTGCTCCGGGGGACCGCTTTGTCCTGCGGACGGCGGAGGTCTTGGTCTGCCCGGTGCTGATGGTCACGCAGGACGGGCGATGCCTGTTCCGCGGGCGGGTGCGGCGGAGGGTGCTGCCGGGGCAGGGGGTGCGTCTCCCGGGGGGTTGGGTCGGCGGGGTGAATGCGGGTGGTGGAGCGGTGCGGGTAGGGGTCGGCTAGGGCTTTGCCTTTCCCCTTTCCCTTTGGGCTGAAACAGCCCGTCCGGCGTTTGAGGACGAACTCGGCGAAGCCGGTGATTTCCGGTGCGCACGAGCCGGCGGAGCCGGAATTTCGGGAAGGGGCGGGACCGGGGGGAATGACCGCCCTTCCCCCCAGCGCAACCTCCCCGTACACTCCAAAACTAGCAGTGCTAATTTAAGTCAGCCGTCAGCGACCACCCCGCAGACGACGACCGCAAACGATCCGGAGCCGTATCGTGCGCCCAGTCCACTTCGCCGCAGCCCGCCGCACCCCCATCGGCAAACTCCGCGGCACCCTCTCCACCGTCCGCCCGGACGACCTCGCCGCCACCGTCGTACGAGGCCTCCTCGCCGGCACGCCCCAGCTGGACCCCGCCAGGATCGACGACATCTACTGGGGCGCCGCCAACCAGGCGGGCGAGGACAACCGCAACGTGGCCCGCATGGCCGCCCTGCTCGCCGGGCTCCCGGAATCCGTGCCCGGCGCCACCGTGAACCGGCTCTGCGCCTCCGGCATGGAGGCCGTCACCGCCGCCGCCCGCACCATCGCGGCCGGCGAGGCCGACATCGTCCTCGCCGGCGGCTCCGAGTCGATGAGCCGCGCCCCCTTCGTCCTGCCCCGGCCCGACGAGGCGTTGCCCCACAAGATGGAGACCGCAGACACCCGCCTCGGGTGGCGCCTGGTCAACCCGGCCATGAAGGACCTGCACGGAGTCCTCGCCATGGGCGAGACCGCCGAAGAAGTGGCCGAGCGCTACAACATCTCCCGCGAGCGTCAGGACACCTTCGCGCTCCGCAGCCACCAACGCGCCGCCGAGGCCCGCAAGAACGGCCACTTCGACGACGAGATCCTCCCCGTCACGAGGCCCGACGGCACTCTGGTCGATCTCGACGAATGCATCCGTGAGGACACCTCGTACGAGAAGCTGAGCAGCCTGCGCCCCGTCTTCCGCAAGGGGGGCACCGTCACCGCGGGCAACGCGTCGCCGATGAACGACGGCGCGGCGGGACTCCTGCTGGTCAGCGAGGAGGCCCTCAACGACCTGGGCCTCGAATCCCTCGGGCGGTACGTCGCAGGCGCCTCCGCCGGTGTGCACCCGGACGTCATGGGCATCGGGCCCGTGCCCGCCACCCAGAAGGCGCTCAGCCGCGTCGGCTGGTCCATCGGCGACCTCCAGGAGGCCGAGTTCAACGAGGCGTTCGCGGCCCAGGCCCTCGCCTGCGTGGACGCCCTCGGCATCGACCCGGAGCTCGTCAACCCGACCGGCGGCGCCATCGCCATCGGCCACCCCCTGGGCGGCTCGGGCGCCCGCATCCTGACCACGCTGCTGCACCGGATGCGTCGTACCGGAGCCGCTCGCGGTCTCGCCACGATGTGCGTGGGCGTCGGCCAGGGCAGCGCGCTGCTCGTCGAGCGCGCCTGACCCCGCCTGACCGCCTGGCCCCGCCTCACCACCCACGCCGCACGGAACGCACGGAACGCACGGAACGAAACGGAGCACCACCCATGGCCACGCTGTCCCTCGCCGCGATCCTCGCCGAGCCCGCCCGTCGCAGGCCGGACCGCACGGCCCTCGTCGAGGGTGAACTGCGGTTCTCCTTCGGCGAGTTGTGGGGGCAGGTCCGCGCGCAGGCCGCGGCGCTCGTGGGGCTCGGGGTCGGGCCGGGGGACAGGGTAGCCCTCCTTGCGCCCAACACCGCCGAGTTCCCGCGCGCCTACTACGCGATCCTCGCCGCGGGCGGCGTCGTCGTCCCCGTACACCTCCTCCTCTCCGCCGAAGAGGTCGAGCACGTCCTGCGGGACAGCGGCGCATCCCTGTTGCTCTGCCACCCCGCACAGGTCGGCACGGGCAAGGCCGCCGCTGCCGCCACCGGCGTACGTATGGTGACCCTCGGCGGGGACGGCGAGTTGGAGACCCTGACGGGCGCGGCCGAGCCGCTCCCCACCTACCTCACCCGCGACGCCGACGACCCGGCCGTCGTCTTCTACACCAGCGGCACCACCGGCGTCCCCAAGGGCGCCGTGCTCAGCCACCTCAACCTGGTGATGAACGCGACGATCTGCGCCTTCGACGCCCACGATGTACGCCACGACGACATCGCGCTCGGTGCGCTCCCCCTCTTCCACGCGTTCGGCCAGACGGTCTCCATGAACGCGACCTGGCGCGCGGGCGCGACGCTCGTCCTGCTGCCGCGCTTCGACGCCGCGCGGGCCATCGAGCTGATGGCGGTGGAAGGCGTGAACACCTTCCACGGGGTGCCGACGATGTACGTGAACCTCGTGGCCGCCGCGGCCACGGCCCGCGAGCTGCCCGCGCTGCGGCTCGCGATCTCCGGCGGCGCCTCGCTGCCCGTCGCCGTACTCGAACGCTTCGAGGAAGCCTTCGGCGTGCCGGTCTACGAGGGCTACGGGCTCTCCGAGACCTCACCCACCGCCGCCGTGAACCAGCCCGTCTTCGGCACCAGGGCGGGCAGCATCGGCCACCCGCTGTGGGGTGTGGACGTGGAGATCGCCCGCGCCGACGTCGAGGGGCGCATCGAACTGCTGCCGACGGGCGAGCTCGGTGAGGTCGTGATCCGCGGCCACAACGTCTTCTCCGGATACCTGGGGCGCCCGGAAGCGACAGCCGAGGCCGTCGTCGACGGCTGGTTCCGCACGGGGGACCTCGGTACCAAGGACGCCGACGGGTTCCTGGCCATCGTGGACCGCAAGAAGGACGTCATCATCCGTGGCGGTTTCAACGTCTACCCGCGCGAGGTCGAGGAGGTGCTCATGCGCCACCCGGACATCGTGCACGTGGCCGTGATCGGCCTGCCCGACGAGGTGCACGGCGAGGAGATCTGCGCCGTCGTCGTCACCGCGCCCGGTTCCACTCCCGACACTGCTCAGATCACGGCGTGGTCGAAGGAGCACCTGGGACGTCACAAGTACCCGCGGCGCGTGGAGTTCACGGACGAGCTGCCGCTCGGCCCCAGCATGAAGATCCTCAAGCGGGAGCTGCGCGCCACGTACAGCGGCACGTAGGTACCGCCCTGCCGTCCCAGGATGTGGCCGCCCCTGACGGCGCGGAGATAGCTGGGTCTAGCATCTGTCTCCGGCATGGACATATCTATCTGGGGTTTCGCCGCGCTCGCAGCGGCCGCGGTGCTCGTCGGCTTCTCGAAGACCGCCGTCAGCGGGGCCAACACGGTCAGCCTCGCCGTCTTCGCGGCGGTACTCCCGGCCCGCGAGTCGACCGGCGTCCTGCTGCCCATCCTCATAGCGGGCGACGTACTGGCGGTCCTCACCTACCGCAGACACGCCCACTGGCCCACCCTGTGGCGGCTGTTCCCCGCCGTCGCGGGCGGAGTGGTGGGGGGCACGGTGTTCCTGATGTGGGCGGACGACGCCATCGTCCGTACGTCGATCGGGGCGATCCTGCTGATGATGGCGGCGGTCACGCTGTGGCGCCGCAGGGCCCCGGCGGACGAGGCAGCAGAGGCAGACGGGACAGACGAAGCAGACGAAGCAGCCGAGGCAGACGAGGCAGCCGAGGCGGCAGAGGCGGCAGAGGCGGAACCCTCGCGCGGCTCCCGGCTGAAGGCGCCCTCGTACGGCGTACTCGGCGGCTTCACCACCATGGTCGCAAACGCGGGCGGCCCGGTCATGTCGATGTATCTACTCTCCGCGGGTTTCCGGAAGCTCAGCTTCCTGGGGACGTCGGCGTGGTTCTTCCTCATCGTCAATACCTCCAAAGTGCCGTTCAGCGTGGGCCTCGGCCTGATCGACGCCCACTCGCTGCTGCTCGACGCGGCGCTCGTGCTCTTCGTCGTCCCGGGCGCCGTCATCGGCAAGGCGGCGGTGCACCGGATCAATCAGCGGCTCTTCGAGCAACTGGTGATCGGAGCTACTGTCCTCGGCGGACTCCAACTTCTGCTGCGCTGAGGGAGCGGGCGGCGGATGGGCGGTCGCACAGCGCCACGTAACCTCGTCGCCATGCATGTGCTCGTCCTGGGCGGAACTACCGAAGCCCGCCGACTCGCCGCCGAACTCGCCGCCCGCCCCGGCATCCGCGTGACGACCTCGCTCGCGGGGCGCGTAGCCCGTCCCGCAGCGCTCGAAGGGGACGTACGCATCGGGGGATTCGGCGGCGTCGACGGTCTGGCGGCCTGGCTGCGCGACCAGCACGCGGACGCCGTCGTCGACGCCACGCACCCCTTCGCCGCCACCATCAGCGACCACGCGGTCCGTGCGGCAGCGGCCACCGGCATCCCGGCCGTCATGCTGCGCAGGCCGGGCTGGGAGCCGGTGCCGGGCGACCGCTGGCACGACGCCGACTCACTCGCCGCTGCCGCGGCGCTGCTGCCCGCGCTCGGACGCCGGGTCTTCCTGACTACGGGGCGCCTGGGCCTAGCCACTTTCGCGGACACGGATGCGGGCACGGACACGGATGCGGGCACGGACACGGATACGGACACGGATACGGACACGGACACGGATACGGGCACGGACCTGGCAGACCTGCACTTCCTCGTACGCTCTGTGGACCCCCCCGAGCCGCCGCTGCCCCGCCACACCGAGATCCTCCTCGACCGCGGTCCCTACACCGTCGAAGGCGAGACGGCGCTGCTGCGGGAGCACCGCATCGACGTCCTGGTGACCAAGGACAGCGGTGGCGAGGCCACGGCGGCCAAACTCACCGCGGCCCGCGCGCTGTCGGTACCAGTGGTGATCGTCCGCCGTCCGCGCCCGCCGGAGGGTGCGACGGTGCTGCCCGACACGGCGAGCGTGCTGGCACACCTGGACCTCGGCCCAAGACCGGCCTAGGTGGTTCCTGACGTGACGGGCCGCCTCGTGTCGGCGGGGACAAGCCCATGCTGCAGGTCCTCCACGAGCAGCCGCTTCGCGATCGTGTCGACCGCCTTGATGAGGTCCTGGTCGGCAGGGCGTCCGCTGTCCTTCCGCACCTGCTCGCCCAGCCACGTGGCCCACGCCTTGCCGATCACATCGGCCTCGCGGGCGCCCGCCGGGGTGTGCGAGAAGAGCATGCCGGAGTGGGTGAGGTAGCCCTCCTCGACCATGCGGTCGAAGACAGGCACCAGTACCTCGGGCGGCAGATGGCGCCGGGCGGCGATCAGAGTCAGATTGGCGTGGCCGACCATCCGGTCGAAGAGCGAAACCTGCATCACGGCCCAGGCGCCCGCGATGTCGAGGCGCGAGTCGGATTCGCTGACGACCCGGCGGGCGGTGTCGGGACCGGTCTTGCGGATGATGTTCCCGACCGCCAGTTCGAGCACCTGGGCGGGGCTGCCGCTCGACGTGGGTGACGCGAAACCCTCGCCCATGTCCGCGGAGCTCATCCGCGCGCTGTCCCGCAGCTGGACCTGCTTGAGGAAGAGGGCCACCACGAACCCGAGGAGGGCGACAGGCACCGTCCACAGGAAGACGGTGTGCAGCGAGTCGGCGTACGCCTTGATGATGGGCGCGGCCACCTCCTTGGGCAGGTCGTGCAACCCCTGCGGGCTCTGCGCCGCCTTGGCCACCACGGCGGGATCAGCGGCCCCCGCCTTGGCCGCGGCGGCGACACCGTCCGCCAGGTTCGGCTTCAGGGTGTTCGCGTAAATCGTCCCGAAAACGGCGGTGCCGAAGGAGCTGCCGAGCGTACGGAAGAAGGTGACTCCGGAGGTCGCGGTGCCCAGGTCCGAGTAGACGACGGTGTTCTGCACGGCGATCGTCAGGACCTGCATACAGAGCCCGATACCGGCACCGAGAACGAACATGTACAAGGACTCGAGCCAGGTGCTTGTCTCGCTCCCCATGAGAGAGAGCAGATAGAGCCCGAGCGCCATCACCAGAGCACCCACGATGGGGAAGATCCGATATTTTCCGGTCTTGCTCACCACATTGCCGCTGAAGACCGACGCGATGAGCAGCCCGATCACCATCGGCAGCGTCCGCACGCCCGAGATGGTGGCCGAGTCCCCATCTACGTACTGCAGATAGGTCGGCAGGAACGTCATGGCGCCGAGCATCGCGAAGCCCACGATGAAGCTGAGGATCGAGCAGACGGTGAAGACGGGATTGGCGAAAAGGCGCATGGGCAGCATGGGTTCGGCGGCCCGAGTCTCGACCACGCAGAACAGCGCGAGCGAGATGGCACCGCCCACGAACAGCGCGATGATCGTGCCCGATCCCCACGCGTACTGATTGCCGCCCCAACTGGTCGCCAGAATCAGCGCGCTGGCGCCGATCGCGACGAACGCGATGCCGAGATAGTCGATGACGGGCCGCACCGCCGACTTCACGACGGGAATCGTGCGGGCCGCGGCGATGACCACGACGATCGCGATGGGTACGTTGACGTAGAAGGCCCAGCGCCAGGTCAGATGGTCGGTGAAGAGCCCGCCGAGGAGCGGCCCGATGACGGTGGCGACGCCGAACACGGCACCGATCGCACCCTGGTACTTCCCGCGCTCGCGCAACGGGATGACATCGGCGATCAAAGCCATCGACGTCACCATCAGCCCGCCCGCGCCGATGCCCTGGAGGGCGCGCCAGGCGATGAGCAGCGTCATGTTCGTCGACAGACCGCACAGGAACGAGCCGGTGATGAAGACGATCGCCGAGACCTGGAAGACGACCTTCCGCCCGAAGAGATCACCGAACTTCCCGACGAGCACCGTGGCGACGGTCTCCGCGAGCAGATACGACGTCACGACCCACGACATGTGCTCGGCGCCGCCCAGATCCGCCACGATCGTGGGCAGGGCGGTGCCCACGATGGTCTGGTCGAGTGCGGCGAGCAGCATTCCCAGCATGATCGTCACGAAGACGATGTTGCGGCGGCGCTTGTCCAGGACGGGCGGCCCCTGGGCAGGGGCCTCGGCGGCGGGGGCGGCGGTGGTGGTCACACGGCCACCCTCACACCGGGTGTGTGCCTGTGCATGTGGGGCCGGTCCGGTCCGGTGACGGTTCCGCGGGCGGCGGCCCGACAGGCTGTGCCCGCCTACTCACCCCCTCACCCCCTCACCCACTCACCCCCCATCCCCCACCCCCTCAGTCCAGATTGCGACGCAGCAGATAGGTATCCATGATCCACCCCTTGCGCTCGCGGGCCTCGGCGCGGAGGGCTTCGATGCGGGGAGCGGCTTCGTCGAGGGGCCCGGAGACGAGAATCTCATCGGCGGTCCCGATGTAGGCCCCCCAGTAGATGTACATGTCGCCCTCTTCCTCTCCCTGGTACCGCCGGAAGGCCTGATGGGCATCGAGCATCACCACGACGTCATCGACACCATCAGGAAAACCACCGTCGGCGAGGCGACGCCCGGTGGTGATCTGCACGGGCCGCGCGACGCGGTTCAGGCCGGTGCGGTGCCTGGCGGCGAGCGAGGAGACACTGCTGATACCCGGCACGACGTCGTACGAGAAGGTCACGGCGCCCCGGCCGAGCACCTCCTCCAGAATCCCGAGTGTGCTGTCGTAGAGGGCGGGATCCCCCCACACCAGGAACGCGCCGCTCTCGTCCTCACCCAGCTCATCGGCGACGAGCCGCTCATAGATATCCGCACGACGGCTGCGCCAGTCCCCGACGGCGGGGGAGTAGTCCACGCCGCCCGCCTTCCGGTCACGCGCGGGATCCCGCGCCTCGACAAGCCGGTACGCGCCGTCCGCGCGATGCTCCCCGAGGAGATCACGCCGCAGCTGGACGAGGTCGTCCTTCTCCCCGCCCTTGTCGAGGATGAAGAACACGTCGGTGCTCTTCAGGGCTTTGACGGCTTGCAGGGTCAACTGGTCGGGGTCGCCCGCGCCGATACCGATGACATGAATCTTTCGCACGCCGAGAGTCTGCCGTATGGGGGTGCGGGAGATGGGGGTGGGTCGGCCACGGTGGGGCTACCACTGTCGGCTGATGGCGAGGGCGTCACGCGCTGCCGGTTCCGCGCAACCGAGGCGCACGCGCGGCGGCGTCCACTGGCGCCCCGCCCCCCTCCCTTCCGTCATCCGAGCCATTCTCACCACCCCTCTCATCCCCGCCACCCCTCTCATCCTCATCCAGGAACTCCGCCAACTCCCGCGCCCACACCACAAGTCCATCCACATCGATCCCGTAGGGCCGCTCCCCCCACTTCCCCGAGCTGACCGCGCCCGCACCGCGGAGCAGCAGCCGCGCCCCGCCCGTGAGGTTGCCCCGGGCCGCGTGGGTGAGCCCAACAGCCATCTGTGCGAGCCCCTTCCACAGGTCGCGCTCGTCATCGGGGCCCGACTTCCACGCGTCCTCGAAGACCTCGTGAGCATGGAAGGGCCGCCCCGCGTCGAGCAGGGCCTGCGCCTGAGCGACCGTCTCCTCGGGCTTGCGCGTGACTCCCTCGGGCTGCCGCTCCACCCCTTCAGCGCCGTACGGCAAGGGCCGCCCGAGCCCATCACGCGGCCGCGCGTTGCGGGCCCGTCCCTCGGCATCACGGTCACGGCCACGGTCATCGGGGCGAGGTGCGGTGCTCATACGGAGATTGTCCCTCGCCAAACGTCCAACGGGGGGCGAGGACCACCCCCGGACGTGGGGTAAAGTTCTGTCTGCGCGATCACGCAGAACACCGCGGGACACGCGCACCGGGACGTGGCGCAGCTTGGTAGCGCACTTGACTGGGGGTCAAGGGGTCGCAGGTTCAAATCCTGTCGTCCCGACGGAAACGTCGCAGGTAGGGGCCATCTTCGGATGGCCCCTACTTCGTGTTTGGGAGCGATTTTGGGAGCGGGGAGCCGCTCCCTGTGCTCCCTGGGAGCGGGAGTTTGGGAGCGACGTCAACCGGTGGTCGACGGCGGGTCACCCGATCCGGTCGCTCCCACGGAGAATCTGCGCTGCGTGACGCGGCGCGGGTGTCAAGGGGTTTCACCCTTCGCCCCCTTGTCCGAATATTGGTCAAGGGGCTGCGCTCCCACTCGACCCCTTGACGGCTTTTGCCGACCCCTTGTCTGGGCGGGCTCCGTGTCTTGGTGCGCACGGCATCCAGAGGTTGAACGCTGTAGCGAGATGCTGTGCAGGTCGTAGGCGGGGAGGGGCTGGGGGCGACTGCTCCTGTGGGTCCCCTTGCCGGGGCGCGAGTGGACGTTGGCGTCTGTAGGGCGCTGTACGGAGACTCTGGTGGTAGGCGCGCTTCCGGGCTGCTTCGTGACGGTGGATCTGGCGGTCACGTGTGATGTTGCGCCTGCTGAAGACCTCATTGCGTGCGCCTGGCCTGGATTCGCGTGAGCTGCGCACGGGGGGAATGCAACCCTGAATGTTCGGTGGCGGAGCTGGATCCCCGCTCTGTTGTAGAGCGCCGACGGTGCGGGTGCGAGGAGCACTGCTTGTCTTTGGACGGTGTGTTCGATGTCAAGGCGCCGCCCCTGCTGTTGCGGGAAGCTCCGGCGGGAGCTTTCGTGGGTTTCGTCAGGTGAGGGAGGCGTCCCTAGCCGATCGGTGAGGCCACCGGCCTGAGACCGCAGCATGTCGCCGGTGCGGCGCTCGCCTATTACGCCGCTCACCTGCGGCGACGGCTTCTTGAGCGGTACAGGACCAGGCTCGTTGGAAGCGGCCCGGAGTATCCTCTCCGCCTTGGTGATCTCGTGTGATGTACAGGGCGGAGTGAGTTACAGCTTGGACTCGTTCCCCTTAGCTGGTCTGGGCACAGGCATGCTCGGGTCATGGGGAGACGCGACGGGGTGCGAAGTGGAACGGCCGGGGGTGTCTGTTCAACGGTTGTCTAGCTGTTCTCGTGCTGCTTCTTGTGTGCGTCATCGGACTGTGGATCTGGGCGGCCACAGCGGATGACCGCGCCGAGGGAGAGGCCCGCACTGATATACGCAATGGTGCTGAGACTCGGCGGGAAAAGCTCGTTGGGGCGGCGGCCGACGGTGTGCTGGACGACAGCGAGATCGCTCGGGCTTTCCCTCAGGAAAGCCAGCTCAGGGACTGGTCAGGATCGAGCGGCACGGTCCTGATGTCATAGTGACGGCAGAGCTACTGGGCGTCGGACCGGGAGTCTTCCTCACCAGCGAGACATTTATGACGGGGTGCTTCACCTTCACCGTCACACCGGGCGGGCGCGGCCATCGGAGGCCTGAGGTCACCATCAGGGAACTCGCCGTAGAGAACGAGCCGCAGTCCGCGTGTAGAACGGCAGGAGTGCCGCCCCCCAGCGTCTTCCCAAGCCGCTGACTGAGGGATGCGGCTGGGGCGACCAGCCGAAGCGCTGACCCGGCAAACCACTGTGAGCAGCAACGATCTATGCCGAGGGAACTCTCAGGAGAAGAGCTACACCCTGTCGAGATCAGCCTGCCGAAGGCTGGCAGTGAGGAGTGGAAGCCTTGAATCAGAACCAGCCGCAGAAGTCGCGATCTGATGGAGTGTCGGTCTCGTATGAGAGGGACGGCACGCGCGTGGTGTCACGGCTGTTGCCGGCAAACGAGAACGGGGAGCGCCATGAGCTGGTGCATCGGTTTCCCGACGCCATCGAGCACTTCTACGCACCACGCCCCCTGAACGAGGACGTACCCCTCTTCGCCGGCAGGCTGGAGTTCACCCACGAGTCGAACGCCGTCTACGACGCCCAGGTCACCTACCGTTGGTCACCGCGACCGCGGATCGAAGCGGAAGGCACACGCCCGGCCGCGAGTGGGGACGTCGCAGCTTTCATGGCCTCTGAGCAGTCCGCTGGCATGTGGGGGACCCTCCCCGGCGTCCTGATCGACCTTGAGGATGGGACCATTCCGCCCCCGGCGGAGCACACCGCTCGCCCGGACGCTGATGTCGCAACCGAACAAGCAGTCGACCAGGAACTTGGTGACGGGAGTCAGCTAGATGAGATCACCTGTGTAGTGCCCAACCTCTGGCCGACCGTCCGAGGCACCGGTATCTGTGACTCTCGCGATCTTGGCCACACCTGACACGGGAGGACGACGGCTGAGGGCGACGGATGGAGAGTGGAATTCGACAGAACCCGCAGCGCTCCCCGTGCCGTTTTCAAGCAACTGCAAAGGGGAGGGGGGCATCTGTTCACGCACACAGCCCGTCTGACCCGCATCGATGGCTCGTCTTTCAGCTCGATGGAGGCCTTGGATGCGCTCGACCGTATCCGGCTTGGGCTGGGACTGGCGCTCGGACGCCGTACGGGCTGTGTCCTGCCGGTCGGGTCCTTTGGCGGTAAGCCTGTCTGGACGCTGTGGCGGGGCCAGCGCGTCGATCGATACCGCAGCACCTCGAGCCACTGGTTGGACGACACGGTCGACTCAACCCAGTTGTCTGAGATCGTCGGTAAGACGCTCGACGTCACCCAGGACGCCACGGCCCGCGAGGCGCTGTCTCAGGCGATCGGCTACTACGTCGCCGGTCTGGGAGACGTCGACGTGGAGCTGCAGGCAAACATGGCTGTTTCGGGCATGCAGCTGCTGTCCCACTACCGCTTCGTGACGGCCGGCCCCTATACCTCCAAGGAGTGGGATGACCTCAAGCCCCGTCAGGGCCCCACCGAGTGGGAGATCAGGCAGCTCTTGTCTGGCATTGGCATCACCACCCCAGTGCCTGGCCACTTTGCCCATCTCGCCGCGGTTCAGCAGCGGCTTGCCGCCAACGGGGCGCAATTCGATGGGCTGGGAACCGTGGTCAAGATGCGCAACGTCGCTACTCACCCGACCAAGGATCAGCCAGCGTCGTACTCGGCGCAGGAGTGGGCCGAGGCCGGTCTCCTTGCCTGCTACTGGTTTGGTTTGAGCCTCCTCGACTTCATCCACTACAAGGGGAAGATCGCTGCGATTTTGCAACCACGGCCGCGCTACGGCGGCGAGTTGCGCGATGGACCATGGAGTTCCACGGTCCAGGCCGGGACGTGGCAGGCCGGTGACGCTGCCGATGCCTGATCAACAGATCTGGCTGCGGGGCCCACTGCCCTGCCAGCCGGGCCCAGTTGCGGTGGGACTACAGCGAGCGCCGGAGCAGGCCTTCCTGCCCAAGTGCGACAAGGCTGGATGAGCCACTGCCTTGCGGGAGGAACTTCGGGTTGCGCACCATAGTGTCCCGGCTGAGGCAGGAGAGTGGGTGCTCCGATGCGATCACGCGCAGCGCGGGCGAGAAGGTTGGGGGAGCATCTCCGTCATGTCGATGTCGATGCTGGTATTAGGCGGTTCTCATTTCCTGGGCCTGCAGGTCGCTGAGCAGGCTCGTGATCACGGTTGGCAGGTGTCCGTGTTCAATCGAGGCAAGACCGGATCCAACCCCGACGGGGTCCGCGGGGTGGTGGGGGACCGCATGAACGATAGCGATCTTGCCCGTTTGGTCGAGCTCGGTGCGTGGGATGCGGTGGTGGACACGTCGGGGATGAACGCCGAGGCTGTGGAGTCGGCGACGGCCGCGCTGGCTCCGGTGGTGGGCCGCTACGTGTACGTGTCGACCGTTTCGGTCTATGCCGACTGGCCGCTTCACCCGCTGCGCGAAGAGTTGCCCACCCTCACAGAGGCGGCGCCGGCCCACGGCATGCCCCCTGATGTGAACGTCTCCTACGGGCGGGACAAAGCTGCCTGCGAACAGGCAGCCCGTACCCATCTCGACAAGCGGCTGACCATCCTGCGACCCGGCGTGATCCTGGGCCCTGGTGAATACGTAGGCCGTTTGCCCTGGTGGCTGGCCCGTACAGCTCGCGGGGGCCAAATCCTGGCCCCCGGCTGTCCGGACCAGGCCCTTCAGCCGGTGGATGTACGGGACTTGGCGGTGTTCGCATGCCGCCGGGCTGAAACCGCCACGGGCGGCGAGGTGTTTAACATCGCCGCCCCGCAGGATGCCGCCACGATGGGCGGCTTCCTGGCCGACTGCCTGAGCGCCACTGAGCCGGCGCGTGCAGAGCTGACGTGGGTCAACAGTTCGTTCCTCGTGGAGCATGAGGTCCGGCAGTGGACCGAACTACCCTTGTGGCGTACGCATTCCGGTACCTGGCAGGTCGATGCCGGCCGGGCCCGTGAGGCCGGTCTGCTGTGCCGGCCGTTGGAGCAGACGGTGGCGGATACGTGGTCGTGGATGCAGGCGGGCAACAAGGCTGTCTACAACGACCGTGCGGCCCTGCACGGCATCGACCCTGCCAAGGAACAGGCCGTACTCGCCGCGTGGGCCACACGGCGGGAACGGCCCTAAGCGGCTCGGGGGAGGTTGGCTGCTGGTTGGGTAGGCGTCCTGTGGGAGGGACGCTATGTCGAACATCCTCCGCGTCGAGTTGGCTGTCGATCAGCGTCGCGAGTTGCGTGGACTGCTGGCTCGGCGGGATCTGACCCGCTACACCCGGCAGCGGGCGGAGTGCATCCGCCTGCTCGACCGCGGCAAGACCGCCCCCGAGGTCGCCGACCTGCTGGAGTGCAACGTGGTTACGGTCCGCGCGGCGGCCCACCGCCTCCACGACGGCGGGGTCAAGGCACTGCCGGATGCCCCACGCCCGGGGCGTCCGGCCAGGGTGCTCGGCGACGACAACCGCGCCGCGCTGGCACGGCTGCTGGACGTCTCCGCCGCGGGAGGGACCACCTGGACCGTCCCGGCACTGCGCGACTGGCTGCGCGAACAGCGCGGAGTAGAGATCTCCGCTGACTGGCTATGGAAGCTGCTGCGCCGTGACGGCTTCCGCTGGAAACGCACCCGCGACACGGTGCGGCACCAGGCCGACCCCGTCCTCCAGCAAGCGGCCCGGGCCCGGTTGGAGGACTTACGGATGGAGGCGCACGCGGGCGAGCGCGACCTGATCTTCCTGGACGAGTCCGGCTTCGCCCCGACCATGCCCACCGGGTACACCTACTCGCGCGTCGGGCAGCGGGCGCTGGTACCCCGCGAGGACACCAAGAACCGCCGGGTCAACGTGCTCGGCGCCCAGATCGTGGGCACCATGCCGGACCTTCTCTGGCAGCCCACCTGCGGGAAGATCGACGCCGGGATGCTGCTGGAGTTCGTCTGCGCGGACCTGGCCGGCCTGCCCGGTGGGGCCGCAGCCCTGGAGCTGGCCGCCGACGGCCTCGATGGACAGCTGCCCGTCTGGGCACGCTCGCGGCCGTGCACCGTGGTGCTGGACAACGCCTCAGCGCACACGGCCAAGGCGTTCAAGGGTCGCCGCGGGCAGCTGACCAAGATCGGGGTGGAACTGTTCTACCTGCCACCGCGCAGCCCGGAGTTGAACGACATCGAGTTGGTCTGGCGCCAGGCGAAGTACCAGGATTGCCCGCAACGCGCCCAGACCAGCACCGACGCCATCGGCAAGACCGTCGACCAGGCCATGAACCGTCAACACGACCGGATCCGACAGTCAGCAACGAACCTCATCCAAGCCACTTAGTCGCGCTTGGGCCAGATCGGGCCCTGGTCGGTCCAGATCACGCCCTTGTTGCGGCACAGGCAGAAGGGGTGGCCGATCGGGTCGGTGTAGATCTGCCAGCCGTAGCCGTTGGGGCCGATGAAGTCCTGCCTCAGCGTCGCGCCGAGGTCGAGGACGCGGCGCTGCTCGGACTCGATCTCGTCCACTTCGAAGTCGAGGTGGAACTGCTTGGGGTGCTCGCTGTCGGGCCACTGCGGAGCGCGGTAGTCGCCCACCCGGATGAATGCCAGCTCGATCTCACCGAACTGGATGCCAGCCCAGTCCTCGGAGCTGCCTTCCTTGATCGGACGGCCCGTCACCTCGGAGTAGAAAGCCGCCAGCTTCATCGTGTCCGGGCAGTCGATAATGAAATCGGTGAGTCGCAGCATCCTGCGATCTTGCCACAGGCTCACACCCGACTTTGTGACAGGCCATAAGCAGCTCCGCTGAGGTGCGGGAACAAAGAGTTCCTGGGGGCTTCGCCCTCAGACCCCGTTCGCCTGGGGCGGCCGAGTTCGTACCGCAGGTGCGGATCAGCAGCGGACTTCGGCGGAGCCGCTTAGCTGTCGAGTTCGCTAGCGCCGGGGGCTCCAGCAAGGGTGCGCGCTGAGACAAGCGTGAATTCCTCCAGGCGCTCGGCCAGCGAGATCGCCTGTCCGGCCCTCCGCATATCAGGTGCTGCGAGCCGTACGCGTACTTGCGCGAGGCGGCTCATCAGGCCGTCCACGCGTTGCTCGGCAGGCAGTGTGAACACAGGCTTTATGGCGTGAGCGGCGGCCTCCAGTTCGCCGGCTGCGAGGAGCCCGCTTGCCAGGTCGGCGGCGGCTTCTGCCTCTACCTTCGCCGATCGCAGTGCTTGCGGGCGGCCTCGTACGAGTTCAAGTGCGCGTTGTGATGCCGCCACTGCCTGCGCACTTTCGCCAAGGACTTGCCAGGACGTACCAGCGGACATTGCGGCGCGCTCGGGTGTGAAGCCGAACTCGCCGCCGATGTCGTCGTGCAGGTCATCGCGCACGCTTTGGTCGGTGGCATCGACGGCTGCCAACTGCCGTGCCGATTCGGCATGGTCGCCGAGATGAGCGTGTGCGCGGGCGGAGATTGCATGCAGACGGGCCTGTGCGGTGCTCGAACGCGCGAGAGATTGCGCTGCCTGTACGTAGTCGACGGCTTGCCCCGGCCGGTCGTCCCAGTAGGCCAGGAGCGAAAGGTTGCCGCTCGCCCAGGCCATGAGCGGGTGGTGGTCGATGGGGCGGGCGTAGGCGAGGGCGGCGAAGGTGAGGGTCTCGGCGGCCTGGCGGCTGCCCAGGTCAAAGGCGGCCGATGCCATCAGGGCGCAGGACTGCCCTGCGAGCAGATACAAGGAGGAGGACTGGTCGGGGCGGTGGGTCAGCGGCATCCGGCGCTCGACCTGCGTGCGGACCTTACGGGCCTCGGTGAACACGTGCTGGACCGGTGTGCGGTGGTAGTCGCGTGCCAGGGAGGTGATCGACCGGCGCAGGAGCTCGATGGCTTCAGGCGCAAGGAATTGGGAGGCGGCGTCACCCGCGTGGGAGGCGGCGTCGTTGGCTGTCATCAGCAGTTCTTCTTCCGTGATGTGCGGCTGTGACAGGACAGTCGGCCAGGCCGCCGTGGGGGCTCGCTGCGGGGGCGGAATCGGGGGTGGAGGCGCTAAGAGCTCGGATGCGGGCCGGTCGAACATGGCCCGCATCACCCGGCAAGCCACTGGGTGGGGCTGCTTCTTGACCTGGCCGGTGAGCCACCGGTTGTACTGGCGCTCACCGACCGTCGCTCCGCGCACGTCGGGGTCGTTGTCCTGCTCGCTCAACGCACGTGCCGCGCGCTCGAACTCGGGGCGGAAGGCGCCGAACGCCTCGATGCCGCGTTGTTTGGCCAGTAGCCGCAGCAGCGTCTCCGGGACGTCCATCACTTACTCCCTCATCTGGCATTCGCGCGGCAGGTCCTCTACCAAGTACCAGCCGCTGTAAGCGCCATAAGCAGATGCGGGCAAGAAGGCGGGCAGATGTCCGGCCCATGTCCCCCACGGTCACGGCTGTCACCCGATGGTGCCGCAGAAGGCACCTCCGCGGCATGGATACGTCCAGCTCGGGGCGTGATTCTGGACCACGCCAGATACCCGACCACATCAGGGCGGACCCGTGACCACGATCAGCGCCAGCGCCCAGCACCTGAGCCCCGCCGCACACGGTCGACCGGATCTCGTCGCCATAGCGAACGCCATTGAGCGGGGCCAGGCGCTCGCCCAGGCCCAGCCCATGGGCGAGGTCGCCGACGCCATCGCCGCCGAATTGACCATGCATCTCAAAGCGCTGATCCGGCCGGCACAGCACCGCCTCACCGCCCTCGGCGCCGCCGCCGCCCGTGACGTGCTGCGTGCGACTGTCGAGCACGCCCGCCACGTCTACCTCGATGTCACGCACGGCGTCCACACGAGTCCTGCCGCGCGCTTGCATCTCCTTGCCGGCGCTTGTCGGCTCCTCCTGCCCCACGTCGAATCGCAAGGGAGGAGCGGTCGGCCGTGAGTATCAGTTCGGGCCTTGGGATGGCCGCGCTCGCCTCACTGTGCTGGGACATTCGCCACGACGATGACACGGTGCTGCACTGCACCGAGCCAGCCGGCCACCGAGGCGACCACTTCCACGCCTACACCCGCCGGCACTGGCCTCGCCTCCCCACCAACGAAGCGGAACAGAACGACAGGGCACGGCGGTGAGGGGCGTAGAGCGCTGGCGGACCCATCGCCCCGTCCGCTCTCAGGTCGTCGAGACGGTCATCACGACCGTGCTCGTCGCGCTGGTCGTGGTGGCGTTCAGCACGCTGCTGGCCACCGTCCTCACCAACCCCTAATCGACCTCCAGCGAAGGGCAGCCATCGTGCATCAACTGGTTGCGAGCCCGCAGCAGAAGACTCACCTGATCGCCCGGCCCGGTACCAAGCGGGGCCTTCAACTTCCCACCGCCCGCTACGACGAGCTCGCCCGCGCCGCCCACGATGGCGCGAGGGTTCCGGGCTGGCTCGTTGAGACGGCCCGCAGTGTGTGGGGCATGGACTTGGACGGGCAGCCCATTAACCCGGCCGTCCTCGTCCGCCCCCGCACCGTACTGGGCTACTCCCGCGCCACCTGGGAGATCAACAAGGGCTGCAACTTCAACTGCGTTCATTAGGCAAATGGGCTGTCGGAATGAAGGTTGTCGGGTTGCTCCGGAGTATCGAAGAGGGACACCGACGAAAGGCGTTCGGTAGCACCGGCGAAACGGGCTCATCTTGATCACAATGAACCCGTTTCCCCACGGGCCCGCCCGACCAGCTCGGCGCCGATGTCCCCGGTCGTGACAGCCCTGCCCGGATCGAGCCCGGTTTGCACATGGTGGGGGACGGCACGCTAGGGGCAGTCCTGCTCAATGCTGCTTGCTCCGAGGTGCGTTCGCGGGCGGTTCGGTCAGCCAGTCGCGCGCCGGGTCGTACTCCAGCCATCGGCTCTGCCCTGCTTGCGCGGCGCAGGCGGCGGTGAGGCTGTTCAGTCCCGGGTGCCTGTTGCCGCTGCGCCACAGCAGTGACCAGGCGTACAGCGGTGTGGGGTTGACCAGGGGGACGGAGCACAGCCCGGGGACCTCCGGCAGTGGTACGTCGGCGGGCAGCAGCGAGAAGCGGTGTGAGTCTTGTGCCAGCTCGGCGAGGAAGTGGGTAAGGCCCAGGTTGACGCTCGGGGCCCGGTCCTGGATGTCGAATCGGTCGGCGAACTGGTGGAGGAAGTCGAGCCGGTCCAGCGCACCGGGTGCCCACAGCGTGCTGCCACGTAGCTGGTCAGGTCGTAGTGCCGGTTCGGCTGCGAGCGGGTGGTCCGCGCTGAGTACGGCGTCCACCGGTTCGAGGCGGACGAGGCGGTGGACCAGTCCGGTGTGCAGCGGTGGGTGGACGCGGCCGAAGGCCGCGTCGATGTCGCCGTGCAGCAGTGCGTCCGTCACCGACGGTAGATCGCGCCCGTGCCCCAGCACTAGCTCCCCAGTCTGTCCCGCCACCTGGGCCAGTGTCCGCATCGGTGCGTAGAGGTGCCCCCAGACGTCTATGCGCAGCGGACGGTCCTTCCCGACCGCCGCTGCGACCGCGGCGTCGGCGGCGGCCACGGTCTGCCGGGCCGGTGGGAGGAAACGCTGTCCGGCCTCGGTGAGGCGCACCCCGTTGCCGTCGCGCTGGAACAGTTCGGTGCCGAGTAGGCATTCCAGCCGCGCGATCCGCTTGGACAGCCCCTGCTGGGAGATGGCGAGCGTCCCTGCCGCCCGGCCGAAGTGCAGTTCCTCGGCGGCGCGCACGAAGGCACGTACCTGCGCCATGTCGAGATCCATGGCTTCCACCATAGGCGACAACCGATAGTTGTCGGTTTTGCTTGTTCGTTGTTGGATCATGGGGTGGCCGCGGGGGTTGCATTCTTGGCATGCAAAGAATGATTCCCACGGGGGATGCGGCGCGTCCGGTCGCTTTCACCGAGGTTCCCCAGCCCGTCCCGGAGCCCGGTGAGGCACTGGTCAAGGTCGAGGCGTTCGCACCGAACCGGGGCGAGACGTTCCTCCTCGAAAACCCCCGGCCGGGGTTTCTGCCCGGCAAGGACATCGCGGGGCTCGTCGTGCAGGCCGCAGCGGACGGCTCGGGTCCTGGTATCGGCGCCCGTGTGGTCGGGCATCCGGCGCACAGCGGCTGGGCCGAGTAGGTGGCCGTGCCCACGCACTCCCTCGCGGTGCTCCCGGACAGCATCGACAGCGTACGGGCGGCGGCCCTGCCGCTGGCCGGGATCACCGCCCTGCGGCTGCTGCGTTCGGCCGGTTCCGTCGCCGGCCGACGGGTGCTGCTGACCGGAGCCTCGGGCGGGGTCGGCCACTACGTCACCGAGCTGGCCGTCGGGGCCGGAGCCGAGCTGACCGCGGTGACGGCCACGGCGGCGCGCGGTGAGCGGCTCGCGGAGCTGGGTGCACAGGTGGTGCACGAGGTCGCGGCGGCGCAGGGACCATTCGACGTGGTGCTGGAGTCCACGGGCGGGACGGATCTTCCACTCGCCCTCTCGAAGGTTCGCCCGGGTGGAACGCTCGTCTGGTTCGGCCAGGCGAGCCGCGCCCCGGTGACCCTCGACTTCTTCCAGCTCCTCGGCGGGCCCGAGCGCGTCGCGATCCAGCACTTCCACTACGCCGGCGCCCCATACGGCTCCGATCTCGCGGCGCTCGTGCGCCTCGTGGAACGGGAGCGGCTGCATCCGGAGATCGGCCGGATCGCGGACTGGGCAGAGACCGCCGACACATTGGTCGACCTGCGAGAGCGCCACATACGCGGCAAGGCCGTCCTGCTGACGAGAGGAACACTATGAGCATCACCGAGTTCGCCGCCGCCCAGTGGACCCGCGCCACCGGCGCGGGCCTCGACCCCCACGAGTACCGGCGCGTCACCGACCGCCTCACCTCTGTCGCCGACTGGGGGCCAGCCTTTCTGAACACCGGACACGCCTACCTCCAGCGCGCGGAGAAGGCAGCATCCTCCGTCTCGGCGGGCGAGCACCTGTTGATGGCGGCCCGGTGGTTCCACGTCGCCACGCTCGCGCCGTACGCGGAGGCACATCGCGCCACCGTCGAGGCGGATCATGCCCTGAGCCGAGCACTCACTGCGCTGGAACCCGATGCACGGCAGGTGAGCGGCGAGGGATTCACCGGATGGCTGAGGGGCCCCGCCGACGCCCCCGGCACCGTGGTCGTCGTCCCCGGCCTGGACTCGGCCAAGGAGGAGTTCCTCGATCTGGTGTCCGCGCTGCTGGCCAGGGGGCTTGCGGTGTTCGCGATGGACGGCCCAGGGCAGGGGATGCTCGCGGCCACGACGGCCTTCAGGCCGGACTACGAGCAGGTCGTGGGCCAGGTCATCGACGCCCTCGATATTGCACGCATCGGGCTCGTCGGCCTCAGCCTGGGCGGCTTTTTCGCGGCCCGGACCGCGGCGCTGGAGCCGCGTGTGGCGGCGGTCGCCACCGTCAGCGGCCCCTTCCGCCTCGACTGGGAGGAACTGCCCCTGCCCGTACGGGACATCATGGCCCAGCGCGCCGGAGGAGCCGACGCCGCCCGCGACTTCGTCGACCACGTTGACCTCGCCGCCCTGGCACCGCGCATCGCGGCCCCCATGCTGGTCGTGGACGGAGGCCAGGACGTCATCCCCGGCGTGACGAACGCCGAGCCGCTGGCCCGTCTGGCACCGCACGGCACCTACCTGTCCGTCCCCCACGGCGATCACCTCCTGGGCAACGCACGTCCCGACTGGCTGCCCCACCTCACCGACCACATCACGCACACCCTGACGGGAGCACAGGCATGAACCGCTTCACTGACAAGACCGTCCTCATCACCGGCGGAACCAGCGGCATGGGCCTGGCGACTGCACACCACCTCATCACCGAAGGCGCCCACGTCGTCGTCACCGGCCGCACCCGCGCACGGGTGGACGCCGCCGTCAAGGAGCTCGGCCCGGGCGCCTCGGGAGTCGTCGCCGACACCACCGACCTCGGCGCGGTGGACGCGCTGATGGAGACGGTCCGCGACCGTCACGGCCGTCTCGACTGCCTCTTCGCAAACGCGGGTACCGGCACGTTCCTGCCGTTCGAGAACATCACCGAGCAGGACTTCGACCACGGCGTCGACGTCAACTTCAAGGGGCTGTTCTTCACCGTCCAAAAGGCACTGCCGCTCCTGGCGGACGGCAGTTCCATCGTCATCAACGCCTCCTGGACCCTCCACCGGGGCAACAGCGTCCTGACCCTGTACTCGGCGACCAAGGCCGCCGCGCACAACCTGGCCCGGACCCTCGCCGCCGCACTCGCCCCGCGCAGCATCCGCGTCAACTCCATCAGCCCCGGGTACATCGACACCCCGATGTACCCCTCCGCCGCACTGAGCACAGCGGAGGCGAAGGCGCTGACCGACGGGATCGTCTCAGGCCGCTTCGGACGCTCGGAGGAGATCGCATCGGCCGTGGCATTCCTCGCCTCGTCCGACGCGTCCTACGTCAACGGCCAAGACCTCGTCATCGACGGCGGCCTGATCGGTGCCGCACCCGCCTGACGAGCGGTCGCACACCCGCAGCCAGTCAACCTCTGTCAGGACTGCGCTGCCGACCACCCTCAAGCCTCTGCCTCGGACGCGGGGAAACGGCCGGACAGAACGGGAAACGATCTCCATCAGCGCCTGCGTGGACCCAGGTCAGTGACTCTCGTCGGTGCACCAAAGAGCCAGAGCCTGCGGGCTGATCAGCGCTGCCAGGATGGGGAGTTGGTGCGGCTGCCAGACAGTCGCACCACATCCGCATTCTGGGTGAGTTCCTCCTTCGCCTGCTCCAACTCCAGAGACAGTTCGACGGCGACCCTGGTCAGGGTTTTGTTCCTCTTTCGCTCGGCGGCCAGGTCGGCTTTGAGGGCGGCGTTCTCCCCCTTGAGGGCCCGATTCTGCTCGGCGATCTTCTCGGCGGCGGTGGGGACCGTGTGCTGGGCTTTGACGCGGGCCTGGAACTCCTCGACCAACTCTTTGTGGTCGCCGTAGACGACGTCGCGTCGCAGACCGGACTCGGTGATCAGCTCGGTGCCGGTGAGCTTGCCGCTGGTGGACCGCAAGGGGGTGCCCGCGAGCAGGCGGTCTGCGGCGGCACGGACGGCCGTGCGTTCGGCGTCGTGGTCACGGGGCTGACGGCTCATGAGGTGCCCTCCTTGGCGGACTCAGTGGCGGGGGCGACAGCGTCGTGGCGGTCCAGGACCTTCCGCACTTGGGCGGCCTGGGCGGCGGCGCGATCACGTAGGGGGCGGGGAGCCAGCAGGTCAGCAGCGCCCGTTTCCAGCACGCCCAGCCGCTCACGGAGTTGGGCGATGTCGCGGTCGGTGTAGGCGAGGTTCTGGCAGGACGACTGGCAATCGGCCTCGTCGGGGGCATCGTTGGCGGGCAGCCCTTGGGCGAGTCTGGTGTTGCGGCAGGCGGCGGTCTCGGCTCGCCATACACACGTCATCCCTTCCCCGTGGTGGATGCTGGGGTCCGCCTGCGCCAAGAACCTCTCGATGTTGCGGGCCCGACTGATGGCCCGGCCCACGAACTGACGAGCACGGGTGACGCGGCTCTTGTACTCCGACGCGGACGGGCCACTGACGTGCTCTCCTTCTCCGAGAAGCCGCCAGTCCTCCTCGCTCTGCTCGACCAGCAGCTCCAGCCGTCGGCCAGGAACTGCACTACGAGGGAGTCGGCCAGCGAAGGCGAGGTCGCTCAACGAGGGAGGGGGCCCAGGCTCGTTGGAAGCGGCCCGGAGCGTTCTCTCCGCCTTGGTGATCTCGTGGGATGTACAGAAGAAGCCAGCAGGTTCTTCGTCTGCTGGTGGTACACAGCCGCGTGTGCTTCTGACCTGCGTAAACGAACAGAATCGCCTGGCGAGGAGCGGAGTTGGTCCGCTCCTGGTCCGGATCTTGCAAGACGGTATCCGACTGGCGGGCACCGATGCTGGGCGTGTCCCTGCGGTACGACATGGCACATGCTGGCTAAGCCGTCCAGGGGCGTCCAACCTGATCCAGTCCAGTCTCATATGCGCAGGTGAGAGCCTTCCGTCCAGGGGGCTGCCCAGTCTGTGACAGCCCTGTGAGAGCAGTGACGAGTCCGTGACAGGGAGCCTCGTGAGAGCCGCGTGACAGGAGAGGCCTCATCGGTTCCGGCCGGTGGAGCTTCTGCGTGCGGCGGTCTGCGAGTGGTCGAATTGCTCCCTGACGAGGTCGGCGTCACCAACGCGCGGTGCTCGAGCAGCTGGCTGGCTTGGTGGGTGGCCCAGGCGGCAGTGGGGTGGGCGGTGACGCCCAGGACGTGTACGGCACGGGTGCGTACCTCCATGACGAAGAGGACGTACAGCCGCTGCAGCGCGACGGTGTCCACGTGGAAGAAATCAGTGGCGAGCAGCCCGCTCGCCTGGGCTTGGAGGAACGTGGCCCACTCTCGGCGCGCCGGGTGCCGGCGCGGTGCGGGGCCGAGGCGACGTCGGACGCGGTGGACGTGTCCGACACCGAGCTCGCCCGCCGGATCATCGAGGGGGAGTAGGAACGGCTTGGTGTGGGCGGCCAGAGGCTCTGATCGGAGAGCGGCTCGGAGCGTGCCAGGAAGAAGTAGCATCCTCGTCGACGTGGCGAGGTGAAGGCCGTCGCTTGCTGACAACGCGGTGTGAAGCGTGGAACAGAAGAAGACCTGGACGATCCAGTGGCATATTGCTGCAGATGGGACGGTGATCAAGCAGCGGTCCCGGGGCAGCAGGGAGCACGAACAGCTGTTCCAGCAGTTTGCAACGGCGCAGACGCCGAAGATCGAGCAGCTCGATGCCATGGAGGAGGGGCTGCAGCGTGCCAGTGCCTCTGGTGAGCGAAGGTCCAGGGTCCTCCTCTACCTGGGCTACGTGGCTCTCGCAGGGCTCGTGGCCGGGGTCGTGTCGACCTGGGCCGGCATCGATACCGGGTTCTTGACGCTGGGGTCGCTCGCTGTCGTCGTTCTCCTCGCGCTCAGCACGGGTGTCATGATGCGGGCATCGATCAGTCGCTATCAGGGCGCCCACCGGGTGGCCGGGTTTGAATCGTCGAACGGCGTCACGCTCGCCGCCCGCGAGGCCCGCATGATGATCAGCGATCGAGGTGCCGTCTCCGGCAGGGAGTTCGCCGCCGTCCGAGCCTGAGGGCCGACGTGGGTGGTGGTCTTAAAGCGGGAGGCGGCAGCGCCTCGTCGAGGGCGTTCGCAGGAGCCTCGACTCCTGAGCTGGGCGCGGGGTCGATCAGAGCTGCTGGATTGGACAGTTGCCGTTCGCGCACCAACACCAATCAAACGTGACGCCGTCCCAGGCGTATGCCAACGATCTGGGTGCCCCGGCGTCGTTGGTGGCTGTCACGGTCCGTCCCACAGGTCCAAGGCTGATCAGCACCCGTCCCAGTGGATGCCGCCGCTGTCTTCGGCGCACTGCCGGTACGCATCGGAGTGGGTGGCCACCAAGCTGCGTTGGGACCTGGCGGCGGATCCGGCCGAGCTGGATGCCGTCGCGGTCTTCGCTTCCCGGCCGGTGCAAGGACGCACCGCTGTCACCTTGTGCCGCTCGAAAAGTCGTCGCCCCTGGTGGGCGCAGTGACGGTCCGTCTGCTGGGAGCATGTGCGGATGATCGTGTCCCTGCTGTACAAGGTGGCCCGGAAGTTGCTGTCGCTCCCGTCAGTGCTGCTTCGCGGCGATGCGGCGAAAGACGCGGAGCTTCTCGTACTGCGGCACGAGAATGTTGTACTGCGCCGACAGCTGGCCGGCCCGGTCCGCTACGAACCAGCCGATCGATTCTGGTTCGCCGCCCTGTCCGGGCTGATACCACGTCGGCGCTGGCGCGAGATCTTCCCGGTCAGCCCCGGCACATTGCTCGGCTGGCACCGCCGAGTCATCGCGGCACAGTGGAACTACACCGCGTGCCGACGCACCGGACGGTCGCCCACCCGGGCGGCAATTAAGAACCTCGTGCTGCGACTGGCCCGGGAGAATCCGGGGTGGGGACACAGACGGATCCACGGCGAGCTCGCTCGACTCGGGCACCGGATCGCTGCCTCGACGGTCTGGGAAATTCTCCACGCAGCGGGCGTTGACCCGGCGCCACGTCGGTCCGGTCCGACCTGGCGCGAGTTCCTCACCGCCCAGGCCGAAGGCTTCATCGCGGCAGACTTCTTCCACATCGATACCGTGCTCGGCAAGCGGCTGTACGCGCCGACGTTCCTCGAGCACGGCACCAGGCGCCTGCACATCACCGGCGTCACGACCCATCCGACGCGAGACTGGACCGTGCAAAAGGCGCGGAATCTCGCCGCCGAACTCGGCGTGCGCATGGAATCCTTACGTTTCCTGCTGCGTGACCGCGATGGTAAGTACGGCGAGGCGTTCGACGCTGTCTTCGAGGCCGAGGAACTTGACGTGATCAAGACCGCGCCGCGTGCACCCCGGATGAACGCCCACTGCGAACGGATCATCGGCAGCCTCCGGCGCGAGCTCCTCGACCACGTTCTCGTCCTCGGGGAAGCCCACGCACGTCAGGTTCTCGAGGCCTGCCAAGGCCACCACAACGAGCACCGACCCCACCAGGCCCGCAACCAGTTACCACCCGACGCCCACGAACACCCTGCCGCGGTCCATGACCTCAGCAACCGCAGACTGCTGCGCACCCGCCTCCTTGGCGGACTCATCAACGAGTACAGATACCCCGCATGACCTGGAGCGGCGACTTTTCGAGCGGTACAAGGTTGGCCGGGGGACTGTTGGACCGACCAAGTCGGCTGGGCTTGGCGGCATCGCCCGCCGCAGCTCGGCAGGGCCGCCACATGCCGCGGCGACGGCGGGCGGGTTGCGGCGCGCATGGGCTACCGGTGGCGGGGTGCCGCACGGTGGCCGAAGCTGGTGGCGAATCTCTGCATCACAGACCGCACGCCAGGCGCGTGCCCGCTGCCCACTCCGGGAGGGGACATGACTGCACCCGCACCACAGGGACCTGTCGACAATCGGGCCGTCGAGACTGAGCCCCAGTCCATCGACGCGCCGATGAGCCTGGCAGCCGGATTCCTGGTGCTGACGGTCAACGACGGCGAGCAAGCGGTGTCCACCGTCCGCTCCGTGCTCGCGAGCACGGACGACCTGATCAAGGACGTCCGGATCCGGGGCAACGGTGAACTCTTCACCTGCAATGTCGGCATCTCGCACCACGCGTGGAAGCCGCTCACAGGCAGGCCGCTCCCCCAGGGGCTGGAGCCGTTCCAGGAGATCAGGGGCGCCAAACACACCGCCGTTGCCACGCCGGGGGATCTGCTCTATCACATCCGGGCGCAGTCGACGGACCTCGTCATCGAGTTCGAAAAGCTCCTGCTGCGGGCCTTCGGATCCTCAGTGACCTGTGTGGACGATGTCGCCGGCTTCCGTTACTTCGACGGCCGCGACCTGCTCGATTTCGTCGACGGTACGGCCAACCCCGACGGACTCGACCTGCCGGCCTCCACCATCGTCGGGAGCGAGGACCCCGACTACGCCGGCGGAAGCTACGTCGTCATCCAGAAGTACCTGCACGATCTAACTGCCTGGCAGGCGCAGACGACAGAGACCCAGGAGGAGATCATCGGCCGGACCAAGGCCGAAAACTCCGAGCTGCCCGACGCGACGGAAGGCCAGAAGTCGCACAAAACCCTGTGCACCATTGAGGACGTCGCGGGCGAGCACGATATTCTCCGCGACAACATGCCGTTCGCGGTCCCCGGAAAGGGTCAGTACGGCACCTACTTCATCGGCTATTCACGATATCTCTGGGTCGTCACGAAGATGATGGAGCGCATGTTCATCGGCGACCCTCCGCCGCTGCACGACCGGATTCTCGACTTCTCCAAGCCTGTCACCGGAGTCGCGTTCTTCGCGCCTTCCCGTTACTTCCTCGCCCAGTTGGGGTGAGTCGCGCGGCGGACCGGGACCAGATGATCACGGCGAGGGCCGGGGCAGTGGCGTAGCGACCACCCTGGCCACGCTGATCAGCGGCGGTTGCGCTCCGCCTCACGTGGGTCGAACAAGGTCCGGATCTCCGCAATCCGTCCGTCTCTGATCTGCAGCCAGGTCGCTGTCTCCAGGGGCGACGCGGTGGCGGTACGCATGACAGACCAGATGAGAACGTTGCACTCGTCAGCCAGTTGTACCTTGACGTCGTCGCTGGTCGTCATGTGTGCCATTGCTGCCACCTGGCTGCGCAGTCCTCGACTCCGGCAGCCATGGCCAACGGGCCGGTGGACGTCACATCGAGTGCCAGGATGGCCCTGAGAGTGTCCGCGTCGCCGGCCAGCATCGCTGCGTGGAACTGTTCAGCAAGGTGTTCTGACTCTGCCATTGCTCGCTCTTCTCATTTCACTCAGGTTGTGGCGAGCGGCCAAACTTTTCAAGTGGCTCGCGTGATAGTGACTTTGACGTGCTTCATGATGGGTTGGTCGCTCTGGGTGCTGTAGTCGACGAGCGCGCACAGGACGTTCATCTCGGGCATGTAGCCGGCCGCGCAGCCGCGGGGGATGTCGTAGGGGATGGCGAGGTAGCCGTTGAGATGGCGCGTGCTGCCGTCCTTGGCGGTGCTGGTGATGTCGACCGGGTCGAACTCGTCGATCCCGCGTTCGCGCATGTCGGCCGCGTTCATGAAGACGAGGGTGCGCAGGTTCTTGATGCCCCGGTAGCGGTCGTTGTCGGAGTAGATGGTGGTGTTCCACTGGTCGTGGGATCGCATCGTGCCGAGCGCCAGGGTGCCGGGCGCAGGGACGACGTCGGGCAGCGGGGCCGAGGAGAATTCGGCGCGGCTAGAGGGAGTATCGAAGACCAGTTCGCGGGCGGGCTGCTTGATGCGGAAGCCGAGGGGCAGGCGTACCCGGCGGTTGAAGTCCTCGAAGCCGTCGAGGGCCTGGGCCATGGTGTCGCGGATGCGGTCGTAGTCCTCGACGTACCACTGCCAGGGGGTGGCGCTGTCGGGCAGGGCGGCGCGGGCCATCCCGGCGACGATCGCGGGCTCGGACAGCAGCTGCGAGGAAGCGGGGCGCTTCATGCCGACCGACAGGTGCACCATGCTCATGGAGTCCTCGACGGACGTGCTCTGGACGCCCGCGCGCTGATGGTCCTTCTCGGTGCGGCCGAGGCAGGGCAGGATGAGCGCCTGGCGTCCGTGGACGAGGTGGCTGCGGTTCAGCTTGGTGCTGACCTGGACGGTGAGGTCGCAGGTGCGCAGGGCCTCGTAGGTGTACGGGGTGTCCGGTGCGGCGAGGGCGAAGTTGCCGCCCATGCCGACGAACACCTTCACATCGCCGCGGTTCATCGCCTGGATGGTGCCGATGGTGTCCAGGCCGTGCGCGCGGGGCGGGTCGATCTTGCAGACCTCGGCGAGGCGGTCCAGGAATTCCGGGGACGGGCGGTGGTCGATGCCGCAGGTGCGGTTGCCCTGGACGTTGCTGTGTCCGCGGACGGGGGAGGGGCCCGCTCCTTCCCGGCCCAGATTGCCGCGCAGCAGAAGGAGGTTGACGATCTCTCGTACGGTGTCGACACCGTGCTCGTGCTGGGTGACGCCCAGGCACCAGCTCACGATGCTGCGGTCGGCGTCGCGGTAGACGTGTGCCGCCTTGAGGATGTCGTCGCGGCTCAGGCCGGACTGCAGCTCGATCTCCTCCCAGGGCGTCGCCTCGCACAGGTCCCGGTACTCCTCGAAGCCCGAGGTGTGGCGGTCGATGAACTCCGGGTCCAGCGCCTTGGGGTCGGTCCCGGACTGCTCCAGGACTGCCTTGGAGATGCCGCGCATGAGGGCCATGTCGCCGCCGATGCGCACCTGCAAGTTCAGGGTGCTGGTGCGAGTCGCCCTGAACAGGGCCATGTCCGCGATGTCATGGGGGATGATGGTGCGGGTGGCGGCTGCCTCGACCAGGGGGTTGATGTGCACGATCTGGGCGCCGCGGTGGTAGGCCTCGGCGAGCGCGGTGAGCATCCGGGGTGCGTTGGAGGCCACGTTGACGCCCATGATGAACAGGGCGTCGGTGGCGTCCCAGTCCTTGAGGTCGACGGTGCCCTTGCCGGTGCCCAGTGAGGCTTGCAGGGCGCGGCCGCTGGCTTCGTGGCACATGTTGGAGCAGTCGGGCAGGTTGTTGGTGCCCAGCTCACGGGCCATCAACTGGTAGAGGAAGGTGGCCTCGTTGCCGAGCCGGCCCGAGGTGTAGAACGCGGCCTGGTTCGGGTCGTCCAGCTCGCGCAGCGCGCGGCCGACCGTCGCGAAGGCGTCCTTCCAGCTGATGGGTACGTAGTGGTCCGACTCGGGGTCGTACCGCATCGGCTCGGTCAGCCGGCCCTGGTCCTCCAGCGCGAAGTCGCTCCACTTGGACAGCTCGCTCACCGAGTGCTCGGCGAAGAACGTCCGGTCGACGCGCTTGCGGGTCATCTCCCAGGTGACGTGCTTGATCCCGTTCTCGCAGATGTCGAGTTTGAGGCCCTTGGTGTCGTCCGGCCACGCGCATCCCGGACAGTCGAAGCCCGACTTCTCGTGGTTCATCTTCATGATCGCCCGGGGCCCGTCCACCAGCTCACGCTCACGCAGCAAGAACCGGGTCACGCTCTTGGCGGCACCCCATCCGGCCGCCGGGTGGTGATACGGGTGGAACTCCGGGGCGGCCTCGGGGATCGGGCCCACGTTGGGCTCAACTCCGTCCTGCTCCTGCTGATTGTCGGAGGCGTTCAAGACACTCCACCTTCCACCCACTTGGGTGTGAGTCGACTGTTTACTTTCCTGGACCGAGTGGTGATCCACTCAGCCGGTCGGTCCCAGCTTCTGCCGCACTACGTCCTCGCTCATCTCTTCGAGGTTCACACCCTGCACGGTGACGACGGTCCCGCTGAGCGCGGGTGCGAAGTCGTCCTTGACGAGGTCGTAATTGGCCCGGTCTACTACCCCTGCTTCGAGAGGCAGCCATACGAAGCGCACGAGCGCGCTGCGGGCGCTCTCGGGCAATTGGTAGTGGTAGAGGGCGAATCGGGGCTCCGCGGAGGGCAGCGCGGCAAGAAAGTCCGCATACGTTGCAGACCTCTCGCTCACCACGTCCAAGGCAAGGTCGTTCTGCCCCTCATCGAGCAGAAAGACTGCGTAGGACGACTGCCCCTTCTCCACTGCAATGAGTGCTGTGTTGGCCGCATCGCTGACGTTCATGCCTGTACTCATGACAGCTCGTCCCTTCAGAGTCGGTTGGACTTGTGGTGGCCCATGGCTTCCTCCGCAGGGTGGGCACCCAGGTGCCCGTCAGCCGTCGTGCGACCCGTGATAGACGGACGACGTGACTGTCAAGGTCAAGATGTGGCTTCGTCCGCCGACTCGTCGGCCAGAGCGGAACTTCCTGCCTAGGCCGGCTGCTCGGCGTTGGAGGTAGCCGGCTCTTCGGTCGGTGTGGGGTTCTCGCCGTGGGTTGTGTCGGGCTGCGTCTTGGTGACGGTGCAGTGCAGGGTGTCGTTCTCGACGTCGGCGACGATGGTGTCGCCGGGGTCGGCTTCGCCGCTCAGCAGGAGGGAGGCGATGCGGTTGTCGAGTTCGGTCTGGATGGTGCGGCGCAGCGGGCGGGCGCCGAACTCCGGCTGGTATCCGTGTGCGATGAGCAGCTTCTTCGCGGCCGCAGTGACGTCCAGCTTGAGGCCCTGGGCGTGGACGCGGTGTTCGCTCTGGGCCAGCAGGTGGTCCAGGATGCCTGTCAGGTCGTCCTGGGTGAGGCTGTGGAAGACGATGATGTCGTCGATGCGGTTGAGGAACTCGGGCAGGAAGCGTCCCCGCAGATCCTCCATCAGCTCGTCCTTGAGGTCGGCGGCGTCGCCCTCGTGGGCGAGGATGCGATGGGCGCCGATGTTGGACGTCATGATGACGACGCAGTGCCGGAAGTCGACCGTACGGCCCTGACCATCCGTCAGGCGCCCGTCGTCCAGGATCTGCAGCAGCGTGTTGAAGACGTCCGGGTGCGCCTTCTCCACCTCGTCGAACAGGACCACGCTGTAGGGCTGTCGGCGGACCTTCTCGGTGAGCTGACCGGCCTCTTCGTAGCCGACGTAGCCGGGCGGCGCGCCGACGAGCCGGGCGACCGTGTGCTTCTCCTGGAACTCGCTCATGTCGAACCGGATCATGCGGTTCTCGTCGCCGAACAGCAACTCGGCGAGGGTCTTGGCCAGTTCGGTCTTGCCGACACCCGTGGGTCCCAGGAAGAGGAACGAACCGACGGGCCGGTTCGGGTCGCCCATGCCCGCGCGATTGCGGCGTACCGCTTCGGAGACCGCGGTGACCGCCTCGTCCTGGCCCACGAGCCGGGAGTGCATCTCCTGCTCGAGCTTGAGGAGCTTCTCCTTCTCGCTCGCGGTGAGCTGGGAGACCGGGATACCCGTGCGCCGCGAGACGACGTCGGCGATGTCGTTGGCGGTGACCGAGACGACGCCCTCGCGGCGCTCCTCGATGCCCGCGAGTTCGCCCTCGGCCTCGGCGATCTGCCGCTTCAGCCCCGAGGCCCTGTCGAACTCCTCACCGGAAACCGCCTGATCCAGCTCGCGGCGCAGCTTGGCGATACGGTCCTCGCGGCTGACCACCTCGGTGGACCGGCCCGCACTGCGCAGCCGCACCCGCGCTCCGGCCTGGTCCATCAGGTCGATGGCCTTGTCGGGTAGGAACCGGTCACTGATGTAGCGGTCGGAGAGTTCGGCGGCGGCCGCCAACGCCCCATCGGCGAAACGGACTTGGTGGTGGGCCTCGTACGCGTCGCGCAGCCCTTCGAGGATCTGCACCGTCTCCTCGACCGACGGCTCGGGAACCAGCACGGGCTGGAAACGACGCTCCAGGGCCGCGTCCTTCTCCACATGCTTGCGGTACTCGTCGATCGTCGTCGCGCCCACCACGTGCAGCTCACCGCGTGCCAGGGCCGGTTTGAGCATGTTGCCCGCGTCCATCGAGCCCTCACCTGTGGCGCCCGCGCCGACGACCGTGTGCAGCTCGTCGATGAAAAGAATGATCTCGCCGCTCGATGCCTGGACGTCCTCGATGACCTTCTTCAGACGCTCCTCGAACTGCCCCCGGTACTGCGCACCGGCCACCATCCCTGACAGATCCAGGGACACGACCCGCTTGTCCTTGAGCGTCTCGGGGACCTCGCCCGCCACGATGCGCTGGGCCAGGCCCTCCACGATGGCGGTCTTCCCGACGCCCGGCTCACCGATCAGCACCGGATTGTTCTTCGACCTGCGCGAAAGGATCTCGACGGTCTGCTCGATCTCGTCGGCCCGCCCCACGACCGGATCCAGCTTCCCCGCCTTGGCCTCCTCCGTCAGATCCCTGCCGTATTCGTCCAGTGTCGTGGACGGTTCCTTGCCGGCGGCGGGAGCGCCGTCCGCGCGCGCCCCCTGCTCGGTCAGGCGCGAGAGCCTCTTCGGGTCCAGGCCGTCCGCACTCAGCAGCCGGTCCGCGCCCGTGTCGCTGCCCTCCAGGAGCGCGCCGAGGATGTGCTCGGGGCCGATGTAGGACACACCGGCCGCCTGCGATTGGGCATACGCGGCTGTGAGCGTGCGCTTGGCCGCAGGAGTGAGCCCCGGCTCCGTCGACGGCTCGCTCGACTCCCGCGGAAGCACCTTGGCGATCTCGGTCGCCAGGCTGTCCGGGTCGACACCCGCCTGAGCGAGCAAGGAGCGTGCAGGATCCACCTTCGTACAGGCCCACAGCAGGTGTTCCGTGTCCAGGTCCGGCGTCCCGTCCTCGACCGCCCGACCCGCCGCCAGGTTAAGGAGCTCCTGCGAGGACTCCGTCAGCAGTCGGCCGATCGGCACACGCTGCACCGCCGGCGGCGACGAAGCCGGGGACATACCAAAGAAGCGATTCAACAACTCACTGAACGGATCCGAAGAACCAAATCCGAACGACGACATCGACATAGCAACTCCTGGAACTCAGGGCTTTCCCCCACCCAATCGCTACACCCGCCACCCCGCAACCGCACCCTTGCAACTGGGCGCTGCGAAGTGGTGTCCAGCCTATTACCTGTCCTTGATCACAAGAAGCTTTGTGATCCTGCACAGGAATGCTTCGGCATGCTGGCGCAGCCCGCCCTGAGTGGCCGTGCCCGTCGCATAGGTGGAGGCTGCTCGCAGAGGCGCCAACAGCAGACCAAGCGTGGGTGAAACCACCGGCGTGAAGGGGACTTCCATGGGTGACAATTCAGGTATCACGCGATCTGGCTCTGCGAGGAGCGCCTGGTGGGTAGGAAGCGATCCGGCATCGGAACTCCAGCACCTTTGGGGCGAGCTCAGCCGCCTGTTCGAACACTCCTCCCAGGCCACGGAGATGTCGAGGCATTGGATGCCCCTCGCCGAGGAGGAGGACTCGGGCAATGCCTACGTCGTACGCGCTGAGCTCCCGGGTATCCCCCGGGAACGCGTCAACGTGGAAATCGACGGCCGTGAACTGCACATTCACGGCTCCATCGAAGAAGCGGCGGACACCTCCGCGCTGCGCCGCCGCACGGGGGCCTTCTCCTACGGCATTCGGATCCCGGCAGATGTGGACCCTGTCGGAGTAAAGGCAGACCTGGCCGACGGAGTGCTCACGGTAACTCTCCCGAAGTCCGGAGACAGTGCGCCGCGTAGAGTCGAAATCGGATCACCCGGCGACGCGACGGGGGACTGAACCCCGACTACTGACCTTGGCGTTGATGCCCACCACGTGGCTGGGCCCGGTCGGCGTTCCGCTTTCCCAGCGCCACTTCGGCGCCATGCCGTCACGGATGCATGCCACGCTGGACCTGGTCGTCGAGCAGCCCACGGCCGACGGCAGGTCGGGCGAGTGCCAGAGATCGGCGAGCTGGCGGGCAGCCCAGGGCGGTGGCGATGACCATGTTGCCCAGCACGTACGCGGTCACGTCGAGAGTGTGGGCGTAGCCGATGAAGTAGGTGCCGAGTTCGGCCTGTCGCAGACGGCGGATGGAGCCAGCCCTTGCAGACCGCTGCACCCTTCAGCGAGCAAGGACTGATCACTGTGGGCGCCGCGGTCCGCATCCAGCACCTTCGCCCGACCCGCGTGGGCGGCCGCGTGGAGGTGATCGCCGCGCGGCCAGCCTCGGCTCCCAGCGCCTGGGTCACTTACCGCCGGACGGTCATCGACGGCTCGGGCGAACTCGCGCGACGGGCTAGATCGTCAGTGTGACCGTGAGCCGCGAGTGATCCCTTGCAGTGGCCCTGACCTGCAGCAAGCCGAACACCGACCCTGGTCGGTCTTCATGTGGGGCTGTGACCCCGGAGGAAGTCTCGTACTGCTCTGGGCAGTTCGCTTTCGGAGACCTCGTGGACCGAGGCCCAACGAAGCTGCTCCCGCGTGAGGCTTCCGCCCTCCGACGGGTCCTCGCTCAGGAGTTGGCACACCACGGCCGGTATTCCCTCGTCGTTGGGCCGCAGCACCTGCGAGCCGTCCACGAGATAGCCGGTCAGCTCGTACACGACGCGCGCCGCGGTAGCCGTCGCCATTTCGGCGGGCTCCGGACTCCCTGATGGCAGTTCCCAGCCTCCTGGTCCTTCCACCAGCAGGAATCGGCCGTCGTACGGGACGACGGCCTGCACCAAGTCTGCCGCGGTCTCCTCTAACGTCATGGCTATTTTCCTTATCAACAAGGGGAGAGTCGCTTGACCGATCGGTCAAGCGACCAAGCTCTACCCGGCGTTCAGGGCTTCATGCTGCTTGCTCTCCGCGTAGCTTCGGCCAACGGAGCCGCAATCGCCGCAAGTCGATCACTGTGCGGCGCAGGCCGATGTCGGGCACGATGTTCCCATGGGCCTCTTCAAGCGCAGCACTTCAGGTACGCCTCGCGAATGGTTTTACTGCCTCAAGCACCAATCTGTCGAGGATGGACCGACATGCCCGGGCGCTGACCGTCTCGGTCCTTACGCCTCGTCCGCAGAGGCAGAACGCGCCGTGGAATCCACTGAAATGCGTAACGCAGAGTGGGATTCGGACCCGCGGTGGCAGGACATCGAATCCCCGAAAGGGAGACGAATGGCTGTTGAGTCTTCAGAAGTCGTTGTGGTGCACCACAATTGGGCCGAGGGCGATCCGGGATGCGGCCAGTCGGATTCCGCGATGCCGAGTAATGGAACCCGACGCAATCCCGAGTCCCGCCCAGCCCTGCAATTCACCTGTAGCTTTGCGCGACGAAAAGGTCATCGGCAGGCAAGCTGAGCCCATGGTGTGGGCCCCTGAAGCACCGTACGCAGCTCTGCCTCCGTCGCCGAGCATCCCAGTACGCGCCGTCCCATGTCAGTGGCTGGGACGGCTGTCAGTATGCGAGCGTGTCGTGGAGGGAAGCGTCTGTGCAGGAGGCCAGTCGAGGGGGCCAGCGGGCAAGATCATGTCGCTGCGGTGCACCACCTTCAGCCGGGCGTCGAGCATGAGTACCCTGAGTGGCCCTGTGCCCGCTGCCCGTGGCGTACGGATGCTGATCTCACGGCGTTTTCCGAGCAGCACATGGACATGTCTCGTCGCCCGCCACGGCGACGTGGGCCGCAGACCGTGCGGTCGAGATGTACCGCGAGCTGGCCCGGCTGCCCATCCGGCTGAAGAAGGAGATTCCTGGTTTTGTGGGCAACCGGCTGCAGTGCGCCTTCAACGACCAGGCCACCTACCTCGTGCAGCAGGGCGTGATCGACCCGACCGATCTCGACGATCTGGTCAGGGCATCGCTCGGCATCCGCTGGGCCACCGTCGGCCCGTCGGTTCGCAGATGACCTACGACCTGGGCGAGCCCGATCCTGCCGATTCCGGCCCGGTGATCGAGGCTGTCAACAAGGCGTACGGAACAGGCCCCAACGCCTACGAGGCGAACGTGCGCCGCCGAGACCGCTGCACCCTGGCCATCACCGACGCGCTCGCGGCCAGCGACGCGCATGCCTAGGACCAATGACCCCCGACTCAGGAGAAAAGGGTATGTCTCGCAAGCTGATCGCCCTCGGCATTTCGACCGACAGCATCTTCACCATCGACAGCACAACCGGTCGCTTCGAGCGCGTCTACGCCGAAACGGGCTCGAACCCCGACGGAGTGCAGATCGCCGACGGCGTGGCGTACTGGACCACGATGGGCGAACCGTCCATCCGGCCCGGCGTGACCGGCGAGGCCGCGCTCGACTACACGGCCCGCAACGGCGGTGTCCACTCCATCAACGTCGATGGCACTGCCCGCCGCGATCTCACCGCGCCGGGCGACATCACCACCGGCAAGCAGCTCACCCTCGCCGAGGGGTGGCTGTACTGGGGTGACCGGGAGGGGCACCGGGTCACCCGCGCGCGCCTCGACGGGACAGGTCGCGAAGACCTGGTCGTCAACGCACCTGGCATCGAGAACCAGTGTGTGGGCGTTGCCGTGGACACCGAACGCGGCTACCTCTACTGGACTCAGAAGGGTCCCGCGAAGGGCGGCACCGGCAAGATCCTTCGTGCGCCGCTGGCGTTGGCCGGGGGCGAGACCGCCGAGACCCGCATCGACATCGAGGTGCTGTGGGACGCGCTGCCGGAGCCGATCGACCTGGAGATCGTTGACGGCGTCCTGTATTGGACCGATCGGGGCGCGCCGCCGAAGGGCAACACCCTCAACCGAGCGCCGCTGCCCGCGCCGGGTGCACACGGCGCGGCGCCGGAGATCTTGGCCGACGGCTTCGACGAAGCCATCGCCCTGGTCGTGGACACCGAGGCGGGCGCGGCATACGTGTCAGACCTCACCGGGCACATCTACACGGTGCCGCTGCCCGAGACGCCCGGCGGGGCAACGGGCAAACGCCTGCTGGCAGATCTGGGCACGCACGCGTCCGGGATCGCCGCGATTCCCTGACGCCGGCGATGGGTCGCAGGTAGAGGTTTACCCCGGCGCGACCTGGGGATCGCGGCGGGTGAGCGAACGGCCGCGGCGACCGACTCACGCTTCAATAGCCCACCCAGAGAGGCACATTGAGCGGTCCGGACTGCTCACGCCACCGCACAGACGTTGAGCCCGGTAGGGCGCCAGTTGGGGGCGGTGGCTGTCGACAGGGTCATCGCATGTCGGCGCGATGGCGATGGTGACGAGGCCGATGAGGGTCGCCGTCGCCGCGAACACCGCACGGGCGGTGGTGCTCACCCGCAGCTCGGCGGCCGCGCGGACCGAGACGCGGGTCCGTTCGCAGAATCCTTTCGTCTACTGGGGTGCGCCGACAGGGTGACAGCGTCCGGGCCAGTCATGTCCCCTACGCCTTGGAACGCTGCTGCGCCTGGGCCCCTTTGCGGGTGTGGTGCTTGGAGGACACCTGGCCGATGAGTTCCCAGAAGCAGACAAGGGCGGTGATCGGCGGAATCCCGAGGGTCACGAAGGCCAGCACCGAGCGGGTCGAGTGACTGACACACAAGGCCACCGCCATGGCGGAGGCCACCAGGAGGACGCCCCAGGAACGTTTCGCCTGCTGATGCTGAACGGTCGCCCGCAGAATCGAGAGAGCCGCGACGAACCACGGGCCATATACGGTGAGCGGCCACCAGTGCGCCAGCTCCGGCGGCAGGATGTACTCGGCGAACGCGCGGAGTTGGCCGTAGGAGTAGGCGATGGACCAGCCCAGCAGGCATGCCACGCACACCGCGATCGCGGCGAACAGGACCGTCACCTGGGTGATGCGCCGACCGGCCACGAGGAATGGCTGTTGCCGCTGCATACGCCTGCGGTCGATTCTGGACATGGGCTGTTCGGCGGGCTCGAGAGGCGGTTCGGGACGTGACGCGGTGGCCAGCATCTCTACTAATTCCTCACGGGACAGCGGTTGTTCCGTAGGCTCGGGAGCCGGCTCGGGACCCGATGCCGTGGCCATCATCTCGGCCAGCTCCGCCTCGATGTCCCGGCGGTTCAGCGTGGCGTCCAGGCCGACCGTCTCCCAGGACTGCTGGCTGGGGATGGGGACGCTGTCGTACGGGCCGAGCGCGCTGGTCTCCGGCCTCCGGGAGTACCGCGGGGTGTAAGTACCTTCCCCGCTGCTGTACCAGTCGTTCATCCGGGTTCCTTCGCCGCCTCGTGGAGTGTTCTGCTGGAGTGTGGAACTCGGCCGGTGGTACCGGTGCGGGAATCATCTGGCAACCCGAAGAAGCCCCCCCCCGGCGCCGATCAACCCGTGTGCAGGTCGATCGACGGAAGAATCCTTTCTCCTCGCTCGTCTGCCGTGTTCACGTCCGAATAACGAATGGCGTCGGAGAAGAGGGTGTCCCGCGATCGAGTGATCGACTTACACGAACGAGCCACATCAAGTGCCGCTTCAAACGTTTGGTCGACAAGTACGAGGGACAAGACGTGCATGAGTACTGGCCGGTCCCCGAGACGCACCGACCTCTATCGAGTCGGCGAGATGCATGAGTTGCCCGGTCTGTTCTGGGCCCACAGAGACTTGGAGGGCGAGCACTCCTCAGCTTGGCTGAGGCGCCATGCGATGCAATCCCTTGCGGTCGTAGTACCGCGTCATGAAGAAGCCGAAGGCAAGCGCGGCGGCGACACCGACGCCGATCATGATCCAGCCGCGGGTGAGTCCGGCATCAGCACGGGCGTCGAAGTACAGGATCGCCCTGATCCCGGAGACCAGCTGACGCATGGGCTCGAAGATGCCCAGGAAGCGGTAGAAGCCCGGCACGGCCTCCAACGGGATGGTGGCGCCGGATGACGGGAGAGCCAGGGCGATGAAGACAAACATCGACACGATCTGACCGATGCTCCCGAACGCCGCGTTGATCGCCTGCACTCCGAGACCCACGCTCAGACAGGAGCAGTACGAGAACAGCGCCAGCGTGAGCAGATGAGACGCGTCCATACCCAGAATGCTGATGCACGCGAGCATTACCAGCGCGGTGACCGGCACGGACAGTGCTGCGGTCATGACCATTTTGAGCAGCAAGGTCTGTGTGCGGCTGATCGGGACAGTGGGTCGGCGCGAGTGCCAGGGGCCGATCTCCGCGTCTGAGTATCCGAGTGCGGTGTCGACGGTGTTGTGGATGATGTTGCCGCCAAGGAAGCCCGCCAGTACGAGCAGCAACACGTAATAGAAAGCGCTGAGCCCCATTCCGCTGTGCTTGCCGATCGGGTGGCCGGGCTCGGTGCTCACGGCGATGGGATCGGCGAACAGGAGGCGGGCGGCGGAGCTCGCGTCGGCGATCTCCGGCGAGGCCGTGAGCTGCTTGCCGATGCCCAACGATGCCTCGTGGGCTGCCTGTTGGCTGATCCGGGCGGCCATGGACGATCCGAGGCTTCCCAGTCCTGGGTTGGTGAGCACGGTCAAGGCCGGCCGATCGGCGCTGGTGCCGTTCAGCGACTCCACCGTGGTGGTGAAGTTGGTGGGAATGACCAGAGCGCCGTAGATCCTCCCAGAGGCCATTTGGTCCTTGGCGGCATCGATGTCGAGGCGGCGCCATTGCACGTCCTTGTCCGGTGTCGAGGAGATGACTTGGGCGCTGACCTGCGCGCCCAAGTTCTGCTGCGTTCCGGGCAGAGGCTTACCGGAGTCTTGGTTCACGAGGGCGATCGGCAGCCGGTGAAGGCTGTTCTCCGGTGTGAGGATTCCGCCCATGTACAGCAGCGAGAGGACTAGAGCGACGAGCCCGCTGAGTGCACTTGGGGCGATCCACAGCCTGCCGTGACGCAGCAGAGACCTGGCACTCGCCGCGGACATCGGGGGCAGTGTGCGGTCGGAAACCATGGAGCTCCATGAGGTGTCGAGGGCGGATGGTCTGCCCCAGGTAGTGGCGATAACCGCTGGTGAGCCTAAGTGCCGGGCCAGCAAGGGAGTGCCCGTGACACCGGCCGGCTTCTCGTATCTGCCCGAATGGGCCACCCAGGTCGTTCGGCGGCGGGATTGACCGGATGGTGAGAGAAGCGATTACGTCTCGCTCCGACGGCTTTGACCGGCCTCACCACCACAGGAAGCACGGGAACTGACATGGCTTTCACCCTCCCAACAGACATTCAGAATCGGCCGGTTGCTGTCATCGGCGCCGGTACCCTCGGTCGACGGATCGCCCTGATGTTCGCCACGCGAGGAGGTCTCGTACGGATCTACGACAAGTCGCGGCAGGCCGACGAGGCGGCGCTGACTTATGTCGAGAAGCACGTGGCTGAGGTCGCGGCACGGATCGAGGGCGGAAGACCAGGTCAGGTAACAGTTACCCATGACTTGACCGAGGCGTTGCTCGACGCCTGGCTGGTCGTGGAGGCGGTCCCGGAGCGACTGGACCTCAAGAAGGAGATCTTCGAGGAACTGGACCAAGCGGCCATGCCGGACGCCATCCTGGGCAGCAACTCCTCCTCGTACGCCTCAAGTGAGTTCATCGGCCAGGTCAAACACCCCGAGCGTGTGCTGAACATGCACTTCTACATGCCACCGCAGCAGAACGCGATCGACCTCATGTCCGACGGGCAAACCGACCCGGGCATTTTTGACCTGCTCACGCGTGAACTGCCACGCTTTGGCATTGTGCCCTTCGTGGCGCACAAGGAGTCGACGGGCTTCATTTTCAACCGCATCTGGGCCGCGATCAAGCGCGAGGCGCTGGAGGTCGTAGCCGAGGGAGTTTCCACGCCCGAGGACGTGGACGAGATGTGGAAGATCAACATGGGGCTCGAGGCCGGGCCTTTCCGGATGATGGATCAGGTGGGCCTCGACGTCGTCCTGGACATCGAGAACCACTACGCACAGGAGCGTCCCTATCTGCCCTCGGGCCCGAGGGAACTGCTGAAGAGGTACGTCGACGCCGGGCACCTGGGTGTGAAGACCGGAGAGGGCTTCTACACGTACGACACGCCGAGCTGACGCGGACGACGAAGTGGGCTGCTCGCGCAGGGCCCTCTGAGGAGGGCGGCCCGAAGGGTTCCGGCCCGGCGCACGGCGCTCGGGGGCGACGTTATGCCCCCATCGAGGAGGAGAAGCGGCCGTAGATGCCGTCGAGCCGTTACGGCACCGGTTGGGCGAGCTGCCCCCGCCCAACCGATCTCCAGGAGGTGTGCATGAGGGTGAGGTTCGATCCGCTCGGCCGGCCGGCATCCCCGAACCTGCATGGTCACGAACGGCGTCCCGGAGAACCGGCACCCTTCATCGGATCCACCACTGCCGTCAACCCAGGCCGTTTGAGGGAACCTTCGGGGCGCCACCCGCTGCTCAGGCAAGGGATCCTGATCCCGGTCGCCTTGGAACAGGAGGGCTGGCACGAGGACCTGGTGCCCCGCACCGAGGCCGTGCCTCGCGCGGCGCGTACCAACGGCGCGCGCGTGGTGCGCGCGGACCTGGTCCTGCCATGCGCCGCCCAGGAGAGCGGGGCGGCCGCGCCGGCGTCGGACGGGGTCCACCCGTCGTCGGCCGGCCATGGTCTGATCGCTGATGCCTGGCTCACCGCAGTCGACATGAAGGCATCTTCTACTCGACCCAGATCGTGTGGCGATGCTTGACGCCAGAGCGCCACGGCGACGATGAGAGCGCCCAGGGCCGAGGCGCAGCCTTCCCCACCGGTCGACAGGGCAGACCGTGAAGTCCCTCCCGGAGCCGATCACGAGCTGAAAGGTCCAGTACGTCGTGAAGGCTTCGGGAGGTAGTCCTGCGGACGACCGCTGAACTTCATAGCGCCGCCTCGGCCCTGTGCATGATGCCGAGAACGGGATCGGAGAACCACGGCGGGCACACCCGTTTCGGGCCGGTTTCAGCCGAGCGTGACTGAACGGCCTCAGCTTCCTTTAGCCTCAGCTTCCTTTACACGTGAAGCTTGTCCTTGATGCGCTCCCAGCGCTCGTGGAACTCCTCATGATGCGTGGGGCGCTTCTCGGCGTGCAGCTTCGACGCTGCGGCGGACTGGGCCGCCTTTGACGCATCGGCGGTTGCCTCAACCTCGTCTAGTACCTCGTGAGTCGGCCGCCGAACCACCGTGCCGCCGTCGGCTGCGACATCATCTTCGATGGCGCCTTCCCGCGTCTCGGTGACGTCGGCTATAAGCGCGCTCTGTCCCGGCGGTACGGTCCGCGTCAACGTGCCGATTGCGGTACTGGCGTCGGAGGCCTTGTGCGCGTCGAGTGCGCCACCGATCAGGGCGCCCGCACCCCAGCCCAGCAGAATGCCGAGTGGCCCGCCCAGGAGACCGACGAGTACTCCGATGAGGCTGCCGTCGATGGCGCCCGATCCGACCTTGTGGTCATCGCCGTCCGCGACATTGAGGGAGCCATCCGCCTTCCGTTCGATTACAGCCGCTGCATGGACGTCGACAAGCTCTTCGGCGTCGGCCCGCTTCAGGCGCGACAGGGCACGGTACGTTTTGGCGCTGTCGTCGAACCGGATCACTACGACATTGCGGGGGTGCGTCGTATGCATGGTTCCCTCTCTGGGATGTTGACTTGGCATGTAGCGAGCAGGCAGCTAAACCACCCGAAGCCCAAAGGACTGAGTCTGCATCGGACAGAGGCGGGGTGCCCAGTGCCGACGTCAACCTTGGGTGGTTCGACAACTTCTTCTGTGTGAGCTGCCAGAACTGATCCGTGCGCCAGGCGTGATGTGGCGCGCGGAAATAGCCTGAGAGGGTGAGCCGGTGGCAAGCGTCCCTTGCAGCGGCGGGTGGTGGGACCCTCGGGAACCGAAGCCGTTCTCTCGGTAGATCCAACCCGCTATAGGTTGCGTAAGTGATGGGCGCCCAGCCAGACGGAATTCGGGACGGATCCGTCTGAGGGCATCAGGTGTGTCGCTTCCAAGACCGACCAGTGTCGGACGGCATTTTGGGAGCAATGCCAAATTTCTATGTCCCCACCCAAGAGTTCGAGACGTGGGCAACGCGATCGCACATTCGATGACGAGAACCAGGGGCTGAGAGAAGGTGCGTGAGATGCGCCGCTGGTTCGCTGGGGCCAAGGACGAACTGGATGCCGAGCCCGATGTCGCCATCGCCGAGCTGCTCGACATGCCACGGAAGGTCGCCCGCCAAGTGACTTGCTCTGCCTCCCCGCTGACGGCAGACAGCCTCGTCGGCGACCGTCGCCAGAGGTTGACGATTCTGCCCATTCGCGCCTACAGCATCCGTTCCTCGCTTCCTCGAACAAGCCGTTTCATGACGCATCTCCCCAGCGCGCACAGCCAGGCCCAAGGCGAGGCCGTGCACCCGATCTGCCTGCTCGGATCGTGTGGCGCCACGCTCCGACTCGACGAAGTGCATGAGACGTCGGGCGACGCCGTAGTCTTCGTCGGCATTGCGTGTGGCCACGATGCTGGAATGGCAGTGGCCCTCTCGGACAGCGGCGAGGGGTGGGTCGGAGCGTGCTGACGACCCACCTGAAACAGAAGAGGGCTGGTCGACACCGCTCATGTCACGTCTGCGCCCACTCGTCCGTATGACGACCAGGAGCGGCCGAAGCCGCCAGGTGGTCCACATGCGGCGGGTGTTCTCACCTCGTGGCGCACTCGCGTTGCACAACGTGGACGGAGCCCTCTCATTCGCGGTGCGCGCGTCGCTGGCCATGGCGTTGCCCGCGGTGCCGATAGCGCTCGCCGGGTGGGCCGACCAGGCCGTATACGCCATGCTGGGTTCCTTCACCACGACGTTCGGCCGCAACCTGCCTTACGCGCGCCGTGCCCGCGTGCTCGCTCTGGTCGCGCTGGCGATGACGGCGTGTGTGGGGTGTGGCTCGGCGCTCTCCGCGTGGGTGCAGCCGCAGAGTGGGGGAGCGGGTGCCGCCGTAGTAGTTGCCGCCACAGCAGTGGTGGCCGGGCTCGCAAAACTCGCCTGCGACGCGGCGCGGTTGAGTGGGCTCGGCGCGGTCCTGCTGCTGTTCTCCTTCGCGGTGTCCGCCAACGGCGCACCGACCCCGGCCGACGTGCTTCCGGAGACCGTACTGGCGGCATCGGGTGCGGTCGTGGCCTGGGTCCTGTCTGTGCTCGGCTGGTTCGTACATCCGGACCGGCCCCAGCGCCTCGCCGTGGCAGCAGCCCTGCGCGAACTCGCAGGGCTGCTCGACGCCACCGTCACCTCGGAGGACATGACCAGGCCCTTGCGCCACCGGGCCACTGCCGCCGTGCTTGAGGCGCACTGGACTCTCGGTCTCCTGCCCGCGGCCGCCGCTGAACGCGGGCGGCGGGGTGGCATCTGCGTGCGCTTGACCGACCTGTCTTGGTCCCTGCTGATCAGTTCCGCCCGTCGTCCACCCGAACTGCCTGCGGACCTCGCGGTACACCTGCGCGACCAGGCGGGCATGCTCGTACGCCGTCGCCGACACGAACCCCGGATCCTGGCGGAGCTGACTCTGACTTGGCCGATGACTGTCACACAGGCCGGTGCGCTCTTCTCCGAGCACACCGAGCTGGCTGGAACCCGCCCCGGCACCGAGCAGCGCGCCGCGGAACTGGTTATCGGGCGGCGCCGCGACGGCTCCGCTCACGCGTCCGGCTCCGTGGTTCCGCTCGTTCCCGCTCTGCGCATGGTCGTCGGCACCGGCCTCGCGGGCGGCGCTGCCCTGCTGCTGGGCCTCGGCCACGGCTACTGGGCGGCGATCTCCGCCGCCGCCGTGCTGCACTCGATCAACGTGCGTACGGCGGCACAGCGCGCCGTCCAGCGCACGTTGGGCACCGCCGCCGGTCTGGGACTAGCTCTTGGCGTGCTCGCCCTGAGTCCCGCCCCCCTCACGCTCGTCCTGGTGATCGTGTTCCTGGAGTTCCTGCTGGAGTACTGCGTGGCCCGCAACTACGGCCTCGGTGTGGTCTTCCTGACGCCCCTGGCCCTGCTGTTGAGCGAACTCGCCGCTCCCATTCCGCCTGAGGACCTCGTCCAGGACCGAGCGCTGAGCAGTATGGTGGGCATCGTCGTCGCCCTGGCTTGTGCGCTCGTGATGATCCACGGCCATGCGGCGGCCCGCGTAGAGCGCGCGCTCGCGGCATGCACGGCCGCCGCTGAGTGCGCGGAACAGGCTCTGGAAGCGAGCGCCGAGGCATCATTCCCGCAGCTGCAGTCACACTTGGCGGCGGCCGTAGTCGAGCTGCGTGAGGCCGATGATGCCGCGACCGGCGAACTCTGGCCCTCGGAGATCGACCCCACCGAACTCGCCGTCGCGGAACAACGTGCCTACCGTCTCCTGGAGCGTCTTGAAGGTGGTCATCCCGGCTGGTGAGGGCTCACGTCTACCCGGACCGTCGGCTGTGACGCCGAACGTGCGCTAGCGGTGCGCGACTACGTTGAGGCGCATAAGCCTGTGTGAGGGGGAGACGGGGAAACGACTCAGGTCACTGCTCGGCGCGCTGCGAGGCGAGGGCCATAGCGAGGAATTGGTTCCGGTCGACGATCGCGCGGTCGATCTCGCCTGTCGCGACCAGTTCGCCCGACCCGTCGATGGCCTTCACGAGGAAGGTGAGCCGCTTGCCGACGGACGAGGCCGGTGGCTCGGCGGTGACATCCACCCGGTCGCCCCGTCGGCTGGGCCTGAGGTACTGGACACGGATCGCGGTACCGACGGTGGTCTGGCCCCCGCTGATGAAGGGCGCAGAGGCCTGCAGCGTTGCGGCTTCCAGCCAGGCGATCAGCCGAGGGGCGGTGAGGACGGGCACATCACCACTACCCACACTCACTGCTGTGTCGGCGTCCGTGACCTCGTAGCGGATGACACCACGCTACGGCGCCTCCGGCACGGCCGCCTGCTGGAAGCCGCACACGGATGCCTGCGATCCGGATCGTTTGTGGGGCGCCACACCGGTTCTTGTCGACGCTGCCAAGGGATGGCAGCACGCGAGTGGATCCCGAGCGAACATCGCCGGAATGCAGCAGGATTGATGGCGACGTACCGCCGGGCGTGCGACCTGGGTAGCTGTTGTCTCGCACCCGTGCAGCGCCCGCCCGTGCGCCCATCCCACTTGCCACCTACACGAAGGACAGGGAGGACTGACTCCTGTGGTCGAGTCTCAGCCCGTGATCGTCCCGCCGGCCAAAGCCACCGTCTTCCTTGTGGCCACCCTCTTGCCTGGTGGCGAGGACACGGTCCGTGGGCTCCTCGAAGACGTCGCGAGTCTGCGGCGTTCCGTTGCGTTCCGTGCCCCGAGCGATGAACTCACCTGCGTCGTAGGCATCGGTTCAGTGGCTTGGGATCAGCTTTTCGACGGCCCGCGGCCTCAAGGCCTGCATCCGTTCGTGGAGTTGAATGGCGAGCGGCACCGCGCCCCCTCCACTCCTGGCGACTTGCTTTTCCACGTGCGGGCCCGTCGTATGGACCTCTGTTTCGAGTTGTCCCGGCTGATTGCGGAGCGACTGCGCGGAGCCGCCACCGTGGTCGACGAAGTACACGCCTTCAAGTACTTCGACGAGCGGGATCTGCTCGGCTTCGTGGACGGCAGTGAGAACCCCGAGGGGCAGACTGCGGCCGACTCTGTCTTCATCGGAGATGAGGACCCCGAGTTCGCGCGGGGCAGTTACGTGACGATCCAGAAGTATCTGCATGACCTGGTGGCCTGGAACGCTCTGTCGACAGACGAACAGGACAAAGCTATCGGGCGGCATAAGCTGGACAATGTTGAGTTGCCCGACGATGTCAAACCTGAGAACTCCCACGTCGCTCTGAACACCATCACCGACGAAGAGGGCAACGAATGCAAGATCGTGCGCGAGAACATGCCTTTCGGTAGCGTGGGGCAGGGGGAGTTCGGCACGTACTTCATCGGATATTCGCGCACCCCCGACGTGACCGAGCAAATGCTGAGGAACATGTTCATCGGCCCCCGCCCGGGATTGCACGACAGGATCCTCGATTTCTCGACCGCCGTAACCGGGTGCCTGTTCTACGTTCCAACTGCCGACTTCCTGGACGACCTGCCTGCCGCACCCGGCGCCGCTGCGGCAACGGGTGACGGTTCGTTGCGGATCGGCAGCCTCAAAGGAGTCCGAGCATGACCACGCCCCATGACATGAGCAACCTGCACCGCGATCTCGCCCCGATCACGTCCGGGGCGTGGGCCGAGGTCGAGGACGAGGCACGCCGCACCTTCCGACGCAACCTCGCGGGCCGACGCGTCGTGGACGTTACCGGCCCCGATGGCCCGGAACTAGCGGCGGTGGGGACGGGACATCAGTCCGGCATCGCAGCCCCCGCGGCGGGCGTTACCGCACAACTGCGTGATGTGCAGCCCCTGGTGGAGCTGCGTGTGCCGTTCAATGTGAGCCGCTCGGCCGTCGACGGTGTCGAGCGCGGCGCGAAGGACTCCGACTGGCAGCCGGTCAAGGACGCGGCACGCGCCATGGCCTTCGCCGAGGACCGGGCCATCTTCGAGGGGTACGCCGCGGCGCGCATCGACGGACTGCGTGGCCGAACCTCCAACCCGGTCGCCACATTGCCAGCCGAGCCCCGCGATACACCGGATGCCATCAGCCGGGCCCTGACAGCACTGCGACTGGCGGGCGTGGCAGGTCCGTACGCGCTGCTGCTCGGTGCCGATGCTTATACGGCGGTCAGCGAGACCTCCGATCACGGCTATCCCATCGCCGCGCACCTCAGCCGCATGCTGGACGGCCATCCGATCTGGGCTCCCGCGCTCGACGGGGGCTTGCTCGTGTCGACCAGAGGCGGAGACTTCGAGCTGAGGCTCGGCGAAGATCTGGCCATCGGCTACATGGCGCACGACGCGACCGAAATCGAGCTGTACTTCCGCCAGACGCTGACGTTCCTCACCTACACGGACGAGGCCGTGGTGGCCCTCAACGCCTGAATTGGCGGCCGCTGCGCCGCTCGCTCGGGAGTGCACGCCGCGCAAGTGTGGCGCGCCAACCCGCAAGGAGGACGGCATATGTCACCTCAGTCGCACGGCAGTTCCAAGAAGCAGGATGGACCTTCGCTGGCCGTCAACCCCTTCTACGGCGCAGCGAATCCCGCGGCCGGGATGAGCGAGGCGCCGCCCCGGTACCGGCTGCCCGAGCGGCCCCTCGCGCCAGAGACGGCATACCAACTCGTCCACGACGAACTCATGCTGGACGGGAACGCGCGGCTGAACCTCGCTACCTTCGTCACCACCTGGATGGAGCCGCAGGCTGGGGCGCTGATGGCGGAGTGCCGGGACAAGAACATGATCGACAAGGACGAGTACCCCATGACTGCCGAGCTGGAGCGGCGCTGCGTGGGCATGCTCGCCGACCTCTGGCACGCGCCCGACCCGCGGTCGGCAGTGGGCTGCTCGACGACCGGGTCCAGCGAGGCGTGCATGCTCGCCGGCATGGCCCTCAAACACCGTTGGGCCAGGCGCAACGCCGACCGTTATCCATCGCGCGAGGCCCGCCCCAACCTCGTGATGGGCGTCAACGTCCAGGTCTGCTGGGAGAAGTTCTGCACCTACTGGGAGGTCGAAGCCCGCCAAGTGCCCATGGAGGGCAACCGATTCCACCTCGACCCGGTGGCCGCGGCCGAGTTGTGTGACGAGAACACCATTGGGGTCGTCGGTATCCTCGGATCGACCTTCGATGGGTCGTACGAGCCCATCGCGGACCTATGTGTCGCCCTCGATAACCTGTGCGAGTGGACCGGCCTAGACATACCCGTCCACGTCGACGGGGCATCGGGCGCGATGGTCGCCCCCTTCCTCGACCCCGACCTGGTCTGGGACTTCCGCCTGCCACGTGTCGCGTCCATCAACACCTCGGGCCACAAATACGGGCTCGTGTATCCGGGTGTCGGGTGGGCTCTGTGGCGCGACCAGGCCGCACTCCCAGAAGAGTTGGTCTTTCGGGTGAACTACCTGGGCGGTGACATGCCGACCTTCGCCCTGAACTTCTCGCGGCCCGGGGCGCAGGTGGCAGCTCAGTACTACACGTTCCTGCGGCTCGGCCGGGAGGGGTACCGGGACGTTCAGCAGGCCACCCGTGATGTGGCTCGTGGCCTCGCGAAAAGGGTCGAGTCGCTGGGCGACTTCCAATTGCTGACGCGAGGTGATGACTTGCCGGTGTTCACCTTCACAACCACACCGGAGGTGACGGCGTACGACGTGTTCGACGTGTCCCGCCGGCTCCGCGAGCGCGGCTGGCTGGTCCCGGCGTACACATTCCCTCCCCACCGTCAGGATCTCGCGGTGTGCCGGGTGGTGTGCCGCAACGGCTTCTCCACGGACCTCGCGGACCTGCTCCACGACGACCTGGTCCGGTTGCTTCCGGAACTGCGGCGCCAGCCCCGTCCCATGGTCGATGACCGACAGGCCGAAACCGCCTTTCACCACTCCGAGCACCGCTGACGACAGCTGGGTCGACGTCACCCGGAATGCGAATCCCGTAGAGCTCGTAACACGATCATGGGCGGGCCTTCTTGGGGCGTCTCCAGCAGATGAAACTGCAGGCCAACGAGACGAAGGCATCGTGGAGTTCGGTTCGGCGTTCCCAACGGACGGCAAGGCGTTTGAACTGGTGGAGCAGGGCGAAGGTCTGCTCCACGACGTAGCGGAGTTTGCCCAGGCCCTTGATGTTCGGGGCGCCCTTGCGGGAAATGACCGACAGGATCCGTCGCTTGCGCAGCTTCCGCCGTTTGGGATGGGAGTCGTAGCCCTTGTCACCGAGGAGTGAGTTGGGGCGACGGCGCGGGCGGCCGGGTCGTCCGGCCACGGGCGGGATGCCATCGACCAGGGCGAGGGTCTGGGTGACGTCGTTGACGTTGGCTGCGGTGGTGACGACCTTGAACGGGGTGCCGCGTCCGTCGCAGATCAGGTGGTGTTTGCTGCCCGTCTTCCGTCGGTCGACCGGCGACGGACCAGTGTCGGCGCCCCCTTTTTTCGCGCGGATGTGGGAGCCGTCCACGCACGCACGGGACCAGTCGAGTTCGCCGGCCGCGTTCAGCTCAGCGAGCAGGATGCGGTGCAGTTGGCCGAAGACCCCAGCCTGCTGCCACCGCTCCAGGCGCCGCCAGCAGGTCTGTCCGGAGCCGAACCCAAGCTCCAGCGGCAGGAGTTGCCAGGCTATGTCGTTGTGCAGGACGTACAGGATGCCCTGCAGACACAGCCGGTCCGCCACCGGCCGCGGACCCGGCGACTTCTCCGGCCAGGGCGGCAGCAGCGGCTCGATCAGCGCCCACAAGTCGTCGTCCACGATCCACGGCCGGGTGCTCACATCCTCCCGAACGGCGGAATCGTCACCTCGGTCACGCCGGACCAGGGCCCTTCACCAAGATCAAGTTACGAGCTCGCAGGGCACGGTCTAATACTGGAACCGTCTTTGGCGTGACTGGTTGCCAGGCTGTTCGCCGACCTGGGCATGGATGGGGATCTTGGTGATGTCAGGGCGTAACAGGGAGCTAGCGAGGTGCCGCGAGTACGTCCCGGAGTACGTTCTCGAGCGTGACGCGGGCCAGCTCGTGTCTCAGGGTCTCCTCGATGCCCTCGTAGATGCCCTGCATCGCCGGCTGGATGCCGTAACCCACCACACATCCCTGGTCCGGGGTGGTGCGGTGCATCGCGAACAGCGGGCCGGGTTCCACTGCCTCGTACACGTCGAGCAGGGTCATCGACCCCAGCTCGCGCGCCAGCGACCAGCCCGCGCCCACACCCCGCCGGGACTCCACGAGCCCGGCCCTGCGCAGCTCGCCGAGCAGCCGCCTGATCACCACGGGGTTGGTGTTCGCGCTGGTCGCGATCTGCTCGGATGTGGCGACCTCGTGGCCCTGGCGCTGGTAGAGACCGATCCAGGCCAGCGCGTGGGCGGCAAGGGTCAGCCTGCTGTTGGCACTCATGAACCCCTCCTCTCGGCCACAACGCTTCATGTTACGGCAGTCGTAACGGTGAAGGTTGCAACAAACTGTCGTAACAATTAACGTTGCGACTGCCGGAAATGGATCAATCAGCGAGGTGAGAAGAATGAGCAAGCCACTCACGGGCAAGGTCGCCCTGGTCACCGGGGGATCGCGCGGACTGGGAGCCGCGACCGTACGGCTGCTGGCCGAGCAGGGCGCCGACGTCGCCTTCACCTACGTCAGCTCCGAGAAGCAGGCGCAGGCCGTCGTCGACGAGGTGCACGGCAAGAGAGCCAAGGCCGTCGCCTTCCAGTCCGACCAGGCGGACACGAGCCGGGCGCCGACGCTGATCGACGACGTGGTCGCGCACTTCGGCGGCCTGGACATCCTCGTCAACAACGCGGCGATCTCGGTGGAGCAGGGCCGCACAGTGGACGACCCGGACGCTGACACCGCCGCACTGGACCGGATGCACGCCACCAACTACCTCGGCGTGATCGCTGTCATCCGGGCCGCCTCCCGAGTGCTGCGCACGGGCGGCCGCATCATCACGGTGAGTTCCGGACTGGGCTCCCGGGTCGGCGTCCCGGGCGTTGCCGACTACTCGGCGACCAAGTCAGGCATCGAGAGGTACACCATGGGGGTCGCACGGGACCTCGGGCCCCGCGACATCACGGCCAACGTGGTGGAAGCCGGTCTGATGGACAGCGACATGCAACCGCCGGACCCCGACACCCTCAAGGCCCTGCTCAGCTCGCTGTCCCTGCAACGCATGGGGCACCCCGACGAAATCGCCGCGGCGATCGCCTTCCTGGCGAGCCCCGCCGCATCGTACGTCACGGGCGCGGTGCTGGACGCCCACGGCGGCTACAACGCCTGAACCCGAACCCCTGCCGCGCGCCCCGAAGGGCATCGCGTCTTCGGGGCGCGCACTGCCAACGATCAGCGTGTGCGTGGACACGCCTCAAGAAGCCCGGATCGTGATCGTGTTACGAGCTCGTAGGAGAAAGATTCCGTGCGTCGATGCGGCGCGGTGTTGTCCGCCGCTTCCTCGATGTAGCCGTGAATGCGCATTTCGCGGCCGTCGCTTCCCTCCGATCGATTGTACAGGTACACGAAAGCTCTTGTGATAAATGCCAGAGTTGGGGTCCGGAATCGCTTTCCAACGTCGCTTTGTGGGGGTGCGGTTGCGGGGGGAGGGGTGTCGCGATTGAGTGGGGGGAAGGCTGCGTTCCAGGAGTTGCCATGTCGATGTCGTCGTTCGGCGCGAACGACACCCTTCACTTCTTCAGGGTGACCAGGGACAACCCGGCACAACCGATGGCGAGAACTCCACAGAGACCATCGAGGTCACGGCAACGCCTTACGCAGGCAGTCGTCTGCACCTACCTCCCTCGGGAGCAAGTGCGCTGCCGGTCAGCGCACCCGGGCGAAACAGCGTCCGGGTGCTCACCTCAAGGAGGAATCGATGGCGCATCACCACAAGTCCAACGAGCGGGTCGAGGAGTCCACGGGACAGGTCGAGAAGGACTCGGACAACCGACATGGCCGAGGCATGCCCCGACGGCCTGACGAAGGAGAACTCGAGCGACGGACTGAGGAAGACCGGCTCGACGTCGGACTGCCCGCGGACGCGCCGGAGGCGCCCGCCAAGCAGGGCGAGGACGTCGAAGCGGAGGTCGACCAGCAGGTAGAGCGAGGCGAGATGCCGACGGGCACCGCCTCGAAGAAGGAGCGGGACCCGTTCCCACCGACCAACTACGAGAGTTGATGCCTGCCGCTCACTCGGCCGCCCCAGCTACAGGAGCTATTCGTGATCGAGATTCCTTCCGACCTCGAGCCCGCACTTGTCCCTCTCGCCTTCCTCCTGGGTGCCTGGGAGGGGGCAGGGGTGCATGAGTTCCCCGGCTCCGAGAAATGCAACTTCGGGCAGGAGATTCACTTCACGCACGACAGCCGTGACGTGCTCCAGTACGTGTCGCGTACGTGGGTTCTCGACGGCGATGGCGCGCTGGTTCGCCCGCTGGAGACGGAGTCCGGCTTCTGGCGCATCGACGAGGACCGCAAGGTGGAAGCCGTGATGGTCCGTGACGACGGTGTCGCAGAGGTCTGGTACGGCGAACTCGCGGACAAGAAGCCCCAGATCGACCTCGTCACCGACACCGTCGCGCGTACCGCGATGTCTGCCCCGTACACGGGCGGAAAGCGGCTGTACGGCCTTGTCGGCGGAGACCTGATGTGGGTCGGCGAGAAGCAGACTCCCGAGGTGGAGTTGAAGCCCTACATGTCAGCGCAGCTGAAACGAGTCGTTGCTGCTCAGGAGCCGGCCACTCCTTGAGTCAGGTACAGGCGACGCTCACGCAAGAGGCCACCGGATCCGATACGGAGGGACCCTATGACGGGTCAGCCCGAGCCAATCAGCGCCACCGCTCGTCGAGCTCTGGAGGAAGAGCTGAACGGGCTGCGCGAAGAACGCGCCAAGGTCGCGTCGACTCTACGGGACGTCGACTACCAGGGTGACCGCGGTGACCAGGCCGACGAGTTGGAGCGTTCCAATGACCTCGGGCACCTGGACGCCCGTATCAGCGAGATCACGCTGAGGCTCCGCCAGGCAGACGGGGCGGGCCCGCCCGCCAGCGATGTGGTGGGCGTGGGCAGTACGGTCACCGTGCGCTTCTCCGACGGCACCACTCAGACCATCCAGATTGGTGAGGTCGCCGAATACCTGGACCGGGCCGAGGTCACGGAGGACAGCCCACTGGGACGTGCGCTGCTCGGCCGTGGTGTCGGCGACTCGGTGACCTACGAAACGCCCGATGGCCAGGCAGGTGTGACCGTCGTGTCTCTCGGGGAGGGCTGATTCAGTTCGGCTGAGCTCGGCCCCATCCAGCCCATCGCTGACAACGGGTTGGATGGGGCCGAGGGGCTGGGCTCTGGGGCGCGGACGTCGCATTTGACCGGGGGAGCGGCGTCCGGCTGAGCCAGCCGATCATGGAGGTTACGGGAGGAACTTGTCCTTGATCCGTTCCCAACGCTCGTGGAATTCCTCGCGGCGGTCGGCCTGCTTTTCGGCGCGAAGCTTCGCGGACGCGACGTCCTGAGCCTCCCTTGCGGCGTCGGCGGCGGCCTCGACCTCGTCCAGCACCTCGTGGGCCGGCCTCCTGACCACCGTCCCGCCGTCGGCTGCGACATCTGTGTCAATGATGCTCTCGCGCGCCTCGGTGACATCGGCGATCAGCGCGTTCTGTCCCGGAAGTACCGTCTTGGCGAACGCTCCGATGGCGGCGTCGGTTTCAGACACCTTGTTCGCGTCGATCGCACCGCCGATCAGTGCACCGGCACCCCAGCCCAGCAGGACCCCGAACGGACCGCCCAGGATGCCGACCATCAGACCGATCAGGCTGCCACTGGTCATCCCCGCCCCGAGCCGGTGCTCCGTCCCGTCCGCGACGTCGAGAGAGCCGTCTGCTTTCCTCTCGAAGATGACAGCCGCGTGTACATCGACAAGCCCGTCAGCGTCGGCCTTCTTCAGCAGTGAAAGGGCGCGGTAGGTCTTGTCGCTGTCGTCGAATTGAACGACAACCACGTTCCGGGATCGCGTCGTGCTCATGGCTGCCTCTCAGGTGCGGACTCGGCATGAAACGCGCGGGAGCAAACTGGAAGCCCGCTGCGCACCCCAGACGCTAGATCAATCCGTGGTCGCTCACGGCCTGGCGGTGCGAGCTTTGGGAGATTCAACAACACGTCTTATGCCGGGCACCAGATCTGATCGCTCCGGCTGCCCACCGTGGTGCCCGACGCTAACGTGGTGACGCAGGCCGAGCGGCGGGCAACTCCGCGCTCATGCGGGCAGCGGACACCGCTCGCGAACGGAGTCCAGATCATGAACAATAAGGACCTCCAAATGCTGGCCGTCGACCCATTCACCTGGGTCTCTGAAACGGGCGCCGGCGGTGGCGTGCAGGAGCCGGCGATAAGGGCTCGCGCCCGACTGCAGGAGTTGGTCGTGCAATTGCGCGACGACCTGCCCTCGGTGGCCGACCCACGCGCGAGGAATCTGTTCGAGACCACCGCGAACCTGCTCGTCGCCCTGGACGAGGCATTCGCCGACGCACAAGCCCGAGCCCGCTGAAGCTCGTACTACGGCTCTCGTGCGACGAGCACGAATCCAGGTGAGCTGCGTGGCATCACTGTCGGATGTGAACGGCCGTTCTGGGGTCAGGACCAATCGCTGGGCCTGAGGCGGACCGCGTCCGCTGCCGTGACCAGTTCAGCCAGGGCCCGCGGATCGCTGAGGGAGCGGCCTGTGAGTTCGCGGAGGCGGTTCAAGCGGTACCGCACCGTGTTGGGGTGGCAGTGGAGGATGCGTCCGGCACGCTCGGCTGATCCGGCGTGGTCGACGAATGCTTGCAGGGTGTGTAGGAGTGCGTCGCGGTCTTCCGGCGATAGGTCGAGCACCGGACCGAGCACATGCTTGGCCAGGCGACGCCCTTCGTCGGGGTCGTAGGCGATCAGCGCGGCGAGCGGGCTGGTGCTGAACACACTGACCGCGGTCTTGCCGGGCGGGATTTCGGCGAGCGCGCTACGAGCGAGGTGCAGGGCACGTGGCGTCTCGGAGAGCGAGGAGTACAGCGGGCTCACGCCCGTGCGGGCGGCAGCCGTGGCGTTCAGTACGGCCAGGATCGCGTCGTGTTGCTCCTCGCGCAGGGCGATCACGCCGGTCTGCAGAGTGGGGGTGAGCTGCCAGGCCGACACGACACCGACCTCTGCGAGGCTGCGCTCCACGCCGGGCAAGCTTTCCTCGGCCAGGCCGGCGGTTTCCGCGGCCACCACCATCAGCTTCGCATCGAGGGGCAGACCGAGCAGTTTCCCCACTTCCCAGGCACCGGACTCGAGCGCCAGTTGCCCCGTGAACAGCGCCTCGACCAAGGCCGACCGCCGTCGCTGCTGAGCGGTCAGTATCTCCGCCGTCGCTGCGCGATACGCCTCGGTGAGGGCAAGCGCGTGCTCATCGGAGAGCCGCCACAGCGTGCTCGATGCGTCGACGAGCGCGTCCATGACCTCCGGCCTGGTCTGGCTGCGGGCGTGGTCGAGCAGCAGGTCCCAGAGCATGGCGCAGGCGACGCGGTAGCAGCGCAACACCTCAGGGAGCGGGGCACGCTGATGTGCGCGGCGTCGTCCGGTCTCGGAGGGCGCTCCCAGATCGGGTGTGTGATCCGGGTCAGCGAGACCGTTGACGATGAACTGCAAGTTGAGCGCGATGGAGCGGCGCAGATCGTCGTACGAAACGACGTTGTCGTCGTGATACAAGCCGATGCGATTGTGCGCGGCCGCGCACACGTCGTCGATCAACGTGGGCAGCTGCCGCTCGACCCACCTGGCAAGTTCGGTGAGCGCGGTGCTCTGTCCTCGTCCGCTTCCATCGTCAGCAATTGGATCAACCATTAGCGCTCCCCGTCCGACCTCGGCAGATGCTACCGGTCCCTGTGGAGCGATATGGCCTTGCGACGCCTCAGCCCACGACGAGTCCCACGACAAGTTGATGGCAGTCGCAAGAACTCCCGTGCCGAAGAGGTAGGACGGCAGGCAGTGCCGCAGCACGATCGCGCTGATCACCGCGCTGGAGACATTGGTGTCGGACACCTGGTAGGTCATGGACCGCTCGATGACCCGTTGAGCCGGCGCACGCGAAAACCGCCCCTGGCCGACCCAACACCCGGGACCAGCTCACCGTTTCTGCCTCTTGCCCTCCCCAACCGAGACGGCCCCGCTCGACGCCTATTTCGGGAGTTGAGCCAGGAACTCCTGGGGTGTGATGGCAGGGCCTCTTTCGAATCCGCCCTCCATCTTCACGATGAGAATCGGCGCGCCGTCGTAACGAACGACCGGCGTCCCCGCCAGGTTGAAGGAGGCGAAAGCGCCGACTGCATCACCGGCCCAGGAACGATACGTGTCGGAAGTGACTTTGCGGTCGAATTCCGGTGATCTCAGCTCGTCGACGTCGCTCGCATGCGTTAGCAGGAACGAGGAATCAGAGAAGCTGTCGATACCGGGAGGGAAGGGCTGCGCGGCGAACAGCGCCGCCAAGTACTCGATGAATTGGCCCTGTCCCACGTCGCTCGCCGCGGCAAGAGCGCTCAGTCCGCGCACCGAACCAATGCCGCCGACCACGTCGTCCATCAGCGCCGCGAAGTGGAACTTGACGACGAACCGGCCTTCGTCGGCGGCCTGGCGCATCGTGCCGAGAAGGCTCTTCGCCATATGACCGCTCGCTTGGTCGCGCAGTTCGAGGAACACATCCAGCGAATGAGCGTTGTCCAAGCTTCCGTAGTAGACCGTGGCGCCGTCGGTACCAGTCGAGTTTCCCGGAGTCATACAGCGAGCCTGACATAGGCGGACGAATGGCACGACCGGAGCCTGTTCTCGCGTGGGTATCCGGTCAGTTCATGGCGGTCGAGCATGCTGGCAAGGCGCGGTGCACACCGTCTACGAGCCGATCGGATATCTCTTCGACGGCTCGTCCGCACTGCGATCGCGGGCCTACGTCCGGTCGGCCGTGGTGTGCCAACTGGTGAGTGCGCAACCTCGGAGACCGAATGAGGTGATGTAGCGCCACGCTCGTTGCTGAAAGCGGGTGCTCACTGAGTGAGTGGATCTCCTGGAATGTGTTCCAAGGCGGCGGCGAGGTCAGTGTGCCTGGCGGATTCCGTGAGGGCTCGGGCCATGACCGACCCCGGTTCCCGTGCGGTGACCACAAGGCCCACCGGCACTGTCTGGGCGGGCTCGACCATCGGCACCGCCCGCATGCCGTGCGGTACACCGAAGACGTGCAGCCAGGTGTACGGCACGATGCTGGCCCACTGCCCCATCCGGACATGGGCGAACAGGGCGGCCACCGAATCGGTCTCGACCTGGGGCTTCGGCTGCAGGCCCGCCTCGGCGAACAACTCGTCGAGCACCTGACGCCCTTGCATTGCCCCGGTCAACAGGCACAGCGGCAGCCGTGAGGGCTCTGCCCAGGTCGCCGTCGTCCTCTGGGTGAGACCCTCGGTGATCTTGGTGAGCAGTACGTACCGTTCTTGATAGAGGGGGACCGATTGGAAGTTCTCTGAAAGGGCCTTGTGCAGAAAGGTGATTCCGGCGTCGATCTCGAAATTCTGAAGCTGTCGCAGAATCTCCTCGGACTGAAGGTCCGCTATCACCTCTACGGTGACCAGCGGGTGTGCCGCACAGAACGGACCGGTCAGCAACGACACGGCGCCGGACGCGGTCGGTACCGAGCCGATCCGCAATCGGCCGCTGAGGCCAGTTCGCAGAGCGCCGACCTCGTCCTTGAGCGCGTCGCGGTCGGCCAGGATCCGTTGCGCCCGCACCACGATGCGCTCACCTTCGGGTGTTAGCCCTTCGTACTTCCGGCCGCGGCGTACCAGCGGTACGTCCAGCTCCTCCTCCAGTTTCCGGATTGCCTCCGACAGGGTGGGCTGCGAGACATAACAGGCCTGGGCGGCACGGGCGAAGTGGTGCTCCCGGGAGAGGGCCACCAGGTATTCGAGTTGGCGAAAGAGCACGTCGAGGCCCTCCGGAACGGGAGTTGGAATGCCGGTTGTTCGGTCGTCACTGGCGGCGCGCCCACCGCATGGCCTCTCGCCTCAGGCGACGGGCAGAGGTTGCAGGCGCTCCGCGCCGGCGTAGACGTTCATCGAGGCGCCGCGAAGGAAGCCGACCAGGGTCAGTCCGTTGTCCTCGGCGAGGTCCACAGCGAGTGAGGAAGGGGCGGAGACGGCCGCCAGCATCGGGATTCCGGCCATCAGTGCTTTCTGTACCAGCTCGAAGGATGCCCGGCCGCTCACCATCAGGACCGTCTCGCGCAGCGGAAGGAGCCCCGACCGGAGGGCGTGTCCGATCACCTTGTCCACGGCGTTGTGCCGGCCGACGTCCTCGCGCAGGCACAGCATTTCACCGTCGGCGCTGAACAGCGCGGCGGCATGCAGGCCACCGGTGCTGTCGAACACCCGCTGGGCAGCCCGCAGCTGGTCGGGGAGGACCGTCAGAGCCTGCGGTTCGATGCGCAGTGGGTCTTCGGCGACGGACCACGCAGTCGAGGTACGCACCGCGTCCAGGCTGGCCTTGCCGCACAGCCCGCAGGAGGAGGTGGTGTAGAAGTTCCGCTCGAGGGACGCGTCGGGGGCGGCGACGCCGGGGGCCAGCGACACGTCCACCACGTTGTAGGTGTTGCCGCCGTCGGCCGTGGCGCCCGCGCAGTAGCGGATGCCCGCTACTTCGTCGGCGGCGTGCAGCACTCCTTCGCTCACCAGGAATCCGGCCGCGAGGTCGAAGTCGTGGCCAGGGGTGCGCATGGTCACGGTGAGCGCACGCCCGCCGACCCGGATCTCCATCGGTTCCTCGACGGCCAGCGTGTCCGGCCGCTCTGTGGATACCCCGTCGCGCATGCGCAGCACCCTTCGCCGTGCGGTCACGCGTCCCATGATGTTTCTCCTCTTCTCGGAGCCCTGCTCCGACGGTATGACTTGGCGCCGCACTCACCGTGTTCCCACGCCATCAGGGCAGATTCCGACGGCTGTAGCGTGCTGTGATCAAGAGACAGAGCAGGCCCACAGCGGCCATGCCCGCCAGCAGGTGGTGGTAGGGAGCGGCACCGGCTGCCAGGGCGAGCAGGAGTGGCGTAAGGAAGCCGCTGTAGGTGGCGCCTTGGTAGAGAAACGCGGTCGAGGGCCGGGCCTTCGCCGGTGTCAGCCGGTCCATTTCCATCAGCCCCGAGGCGAGGGTGAGGCCGTACCCGGCTCCCAGCAGCACCGCCGCGGTCAGCACGAGCCGTGCGGAGTTCCAGTGCACGGCGCAGGCCCCCACTGCCAGTCCTCCGACCACCGTGACCATGGCGGCAAGGGTGGCACGCGCACTGTGAGCATGGTCCAGCCAGGTGGCCAGGGGTTGTACGGCGATGCCCGTCACGAGCGTCAGCGCCGCCACCAGGCCGCTGAAGACAGGTGCGTATCCCGGTACCCGATTGGCGACCAGGGGCGGCAGCACGACGTACGCCACTGTGGCGGCGCCGAAGACCGCCGGAGCGGCCGGAAGCACCACGCACATGAAGCGGGGGTTCTTGAAAGTCGTGCGATGACGAGCCGTCAGAGGTGGCTTCATCGGGGCGGCCTCGCGTGTCGGGGCCCTCTCAGGTGCGGCGGCGGTTGTGCCGAGTACCAGCAGGGCCAGTACAGCGTGGACGAGGCAGGGCAGCACCATCGGTTGCGGCAGCCATTCGGCCAGAGCACCTGCCGCCAGCGCACCGGTGGCGAATCCGCCACCAGTGGCGTACGTCGCGCGGCGAGCGCCTGTGTCCGGACGTCGGGCCCCGGCGGACAGTTCCTGAAGCCACTTGGTTCCGGCGGTAAGGATGACGCCTGCAGGATCACGCCGAGATGCGGTTGAGGCGCAGTCTGGCCGACACCCGGGCCGCCTTTGTGGTGTTCGACTTCCCCAACCGGCAAGGCGGCGTCCTCACCCAAAACGGGCTCACCGCGTGCACGCACATTCTCTACGCGGCCAAGCCTGACGAGGACGGGTTGGACGGGTTGGACGGGTTGGACGGAGCCAAGGACACCGTCCGCAAGTTCCACGCCTACCGCGAGGAGACGGGCTCTCACAAGACTCCGCACGAGCTAGGAATCGTGCTCGGCTCCGCCTACCAAGGAGCCGTCACTACCCGGGACGCCCGGCGGGCTATTGAGGAGTTCGAGAGGACGTCTCCCGGGATGCTGCTAACGCCCTTCATCGAGACGCGGACCATCGTCCGGGAAGCTCGCTCCGCCAAGGTTTGGTACGGCCAGTGCGCCGGCACCGCGGGGGCGACAAGGTCGCCAAGGCCTACCGAGACCTCACCCTGAACAGGATTGCCGTATGAATAACGACCGGCCTACGCCCGAGCCCCGTCCGGCCCCCCGGTGGACGACCCCGCGAGGCCCAGTGGCTCCCAGACGAGCGACACGCCCCGGTCCGAACCGGAGCAAGCACAGCCCGTCAGGAGGCCGCGGGCGGACCGTGCACATCTGGAGGGCGAAGCCCAGCTGATGATGCTTCGTACGCCTCAGCGCGATCAGATCCCGGTCGACATCGTCCAGGAAGAAGAACCGCTCCAGCTCGGGTCTCGTCGGCTCCTCGGCGAACTTCCCGTACGCCTCGGCCTGATCATCAGTTAAGAACTCCACCGGCATGACGCGGACCGTAGCCAGGGCCCACCCGTGATCGACGATCTTTCAGCGAACCCCAGTTCTGGGGATGATCGCTGTGCTAGCCGACCATGATCGTTCTCAGCGCCAACGGCTGTACTGATGTTCCCCAAGGCCGTACACAGAACGGGCCACCTCGCCATCGGCGACATCGCGGTGATCGCCGCCGTCTCCTGCACGCACCGCGCGGAGGCCTTCGCCGCCTGCAGCCGGCTGGTCGAGGACCTCAAGCACCAGGTGCCGATCTGGAAGCGCCAGATCTTTGCGGACGGTGAAGAGGAGTGGGTCGGCGCGTGCTGAACATGGAGTGAACGACAAAGGTGAGGAGTCAGTGGGCCGACGGGATGTGCTGGACGCCGATCCGTTTGCGGAAAACCCAGTACGTCCAGCTCTGGTAGAGCAGCACGATCGGCATGAACACCAACGCGACAACGGTCATGACCTTCAGCGTGTAGTTCGCGGACGAGGCGTTGGCGACCGTCAGCGACCAATGTGCGTCGAGGGTCGACGGCATGACGTCCGGGAACAGAGACACGAACAACATCGCCACCGAGGCCGCGATGGTCGCGCCCGACAGGATGAACGCCCAGCCCTCGCGCCCCAACTGGGTGGCGACCAGAGCGCCGACCAGCGCCACGAACGACACGATCATGACACCCAGGCTCCAGCCGTCGCCGGAGTCCACTTGAGTCCAGACCAGGAAGGCCGCTGCCAGTACGCCCGCCACCGCACCTAGCGTGGTGGCAAGCGCCCGGGCGCGGGCACGGATGTCACCGACCGTCTTCAGTGACGCGAAGACCGCGCCATGGAAGGTGAAGAGCATCAGCGTCGTCAGTCCGCCGAGGACCGGGTACAGGTGGAACAGATCCCAGAAGCCCCCCACGTACGACTGGTTCCTGTCGATGGCGATGCCGTGGACCATGTTGGCGAAGATGACACCCCAGAGGAACGCGGGCAGCAGAGACGTCCAGAAGATGGCATGTTCCCAGCCGCGCTGCCAGAGTTCGCCCGTTCGCTTGGCCCGGTACTCGAAGGCCACGCCCCGCACGATCAGGCAGACCAGAAGGATGAGCAGTGGGATGTAGAAGCTGCTGAACATGGTGGCGTACCAGTCGGGGAAGGCCGCGAAGGTCGCACCGGCGGCGGTGATCAGCCAGACTTCGTTGCCGTCCCACACCGGTCCGATGGTGTTGATCAGGACCCGTCGTTCCATGGTGTCGCGGGCCATGACGCGAGTGAGGATACCGATGCCGAAGTCGAAGCCCTCGAGGAAGAAGTATCCGACCCAGAGGACGGCGATCAGGATGAACCAGAGATCGGGGAGATGCATGACGGTCCGTCCTCAGTACGCGAAGGTGAGGGGTTTGTCGGCGTCCTCGTCGGACGGGCCGCGCAAGGTCGGCTCCTTGGTCGGTGGACGCTCGCTGGTGTCCGGGCCGGCCGCCGCATACTTGGCCAGGAGCCTTACCTCGATCACCGCAAGCACCGCGTAGAGCACGGTGAAGGTGGTCAGGGAGCCGATCTGGGTACCGACGCCGACGTTGGGGGAGACCCCGTCGGCTGTACGCATCAGACGGAAGACGACCCAGGGCTGACGGCCCATCTCGGTGAAGATCCAGCCGAAGCTGTTGGCGATGAGCGGGAAGCCCATGGTGAGAATGCCGATCCGCCAGCTCCACCGGGTGAAGAAGACGTTCATCTCCATGGTCTTGGTGAGCATGAGCCGTGGCGGCTCGTCCTCGCCGGTGCGGTACTTGTGGGCGAGCCAGAATTTCCGTCGTGTTGTCCACAAGCCGATCAGGCCGACCAGGAAGCTGGTCATCCCGAACCCGATCATGAGGCGGAAGCCCCAATACGTCAGGAAGATGTTCGGCAGATAGTCCTCCGGCCGACCGCCGAACTCGGCCGCCTCCTCGCGGGCCCTGTCGTTGATGCCGGGGACCTCGGCGGTGAAGTTGTCCTTGGCGAGAAAAGACAGGAGCCCGGGGATTTCCAGCTCGACGTCGTTGCGCCCCTTGGAGACGTCACCGACGGAAAACACCGAGAAGGGAGCGGGCGCCTCGGTGTCCCAGAGCGCCTCGGCGGCGGCCATCTTCATCGGCTGCTGCTCGAACATGACCTTGGCCAAGCGGTCGCCGCTGATCGCCGTGCCGAGACCTGCGACCGCGACGATGACCAAGCCGAGCCGCAGCGAGGTGCTCATGGCGGTGATCCGTCTGCGGTCGGTCTCCTTGCCGCGTTTGGCCCGCCACAGGTGGTACGAGGCGATGCCGATCACGAAGGCCGCGCCGGTGAGGAAGGCGGCAGTCAGCGTGTGGAAGGCCTGCACAATGGCGGTGTTCTGGAAGAGCACCCGACCGATGTCGGTGAGCTGGGCCTTTCCGGTGACCGGATCAATCTTGTAGCCGACCGGGTGCTGCATAAAGGAGTTGGCCGCCAGGATGAAGTACGCCGAGAGAAGTGTGCCGATGGCGACCAGCCAGATACAGGCGCAGTGCAGCTTCTTCGGCAGCCGGTCCCAGCCGAAGATCCACAGCCCGATGAAGGTCGACTCGAAGAAGAATGCGATCAGCGCCTCCATCGCCAGTGGGCCGCCGAAGACGTCACCCACGAAGCGGGAGTAGGACGACCAGTTCATGCCGAACTGGAACTCCTGCATGATGCCGGTGACGACACCCATCGCGATGTTGATCAGGAAGAGCTTTCCCCAGAACTTCGTGGCGTGAAAGTACTTGTCCTTGCCCGTCCGTACCCAGGCGGTTTCCAGCCCCGCCACGATGGAGGCGAGGCTGATGGTGAGAGGAACAAAGAGGAAGTGGTAGACGGTGGTGACGCCGAACTGCCACCGCGCGATGGTCTCGTGAGCGACTGCTAGCTCCACTGCTCCCTGCTCTCACTCGGTTACACCGCGTTTCGGATAGAAGCTATCTCTAGTGCATGAATCCGGCGATTCGGGTGAAGTGCAAGGGAGTGGCGCCATCATGCAAGAAGTTTCTTATATCTGGCGATCTGGGGCTTTCCATCTGAATACTGGCAGGCATGATGCAGCTCAGAGTGGTGTGCGAGGCGCACCATAGCGCCGCCGTGATGGACCTACTCGACGCCGAGCGAGGAGTTGCTCACCTCACGGTTGCCCATGGCATCGGCATGCGCCCCATTGGTGACGTCATCGAGGCGGTAGTCGCGCGCGAGGTCGCCGAAGACATCCTCGACCGGCTGGCGCAGCACGGTGTACCGCGTCGCGGCGAGGTGAGTCTCCAGCCGATCCACACGATGTTGTCCGACACGGCTGAGGCCGCCGAACGCGCCGCACCAGGGGACAGTTCCAACGCCATCATCTGGGACGAACTGGTCGCCACCACTGGTGAGGAGAGTCGGCTGAACCCTGTCTTCCTTGCGTTCTTGACCATCGCCTGTCTTCTCGCCGCGGTCGGTGTCGTCACCGATTCCGCGATCACCCTCGTGGGCGCGATGGTGGTGAGCCCCGATTTCGGACCCCTGGCCGCTCTCGCGGTCGCCATCGTCGTCAGGAGGCGCGACCTCGCTGCTCGGGCGGGGCTTGCCATCGGCGCCGGGTTCCCTTTGGCGATGCTGGTTACCGCCGCGTTCACGTCCCTTGCCCGGCTCAGCGGCCTGTTCGACCCCAGTGAACTATCCAACCTCCGGCAGGTGTCCTTCATCTACGAGGTGGGCCCGTACTCCATCATCGTTGCCCTGCTCGCCGGTACTGCCGGCATGATCGCGCTCACCTCGGAGAAGCCGGGAGCCCTTGTCGGGGTCTTCATCTCCGTCACCACCGTGCCCGCTGCCGGGTTCGCGGTGCTCGCAGCGGTCGCGGGGGAGTGGCTGCGTTGCGGCGAGGCCGTCCTCCAACTTCTCATCAATCTCGCGGGCGTCACCGTTGCCGGAGTCCTCACCCTGTTCGTGCGGCGACGGCACATCATCCCGGGCGGGGGCGCCGCTCCTCGCCGACAGGCAGCGAACGACCGGCGCATCGCACCGAATTGATGACGTTCTCACCGATGCGTCGGCCATGCGGAGCAGCTGGCGCGCGCGGCCGTTGAAGCCGTCGCATAGGACTGGGGCCGAATGTCCGTCTACCCCCGGGTGATCGGGAGGAAGGATTGGTGCGCGTCGTGACGTCGCGTATTTCCGCCGCGGCAGGTCTTTTGGTCTGTTCCGCGGTCATGGCCGGTCAGTTGATGGGCTCACCCGCTGCCGCGCGGGGGAGTCGCCCGACGGGCCCGGAGAAGCCTTGTACGGCACCCTCCGGGCCCTATCAGTGGCAGTTGGAGAAGAAGCTCAAGCTGCCCGAGGACGGGCTACAGTCCACCGCTGACTGTGTCGCCTTCCGCAGGCTCCAGCAGAGCCTTCGCATCACTCCCGCCGACGGTCGGGCCGACCTCAAGACGTACCGGATGCTCTTGGTCCGCGAGGTCAGGAACAACCCCAACGCACAAGGAAAGTGCCCCGTCCGCTCCTACCGTGTGACCTGCGTCGATCTGTCCCGGCAGATCCTGTGGGTGCAGACCGGCCGGAAGGTGGAGTTCTCGCCCATTCCCGTCCGTAGCGGCAAGGTCGGCTACGAGACCCGGCGCGGCTGGCACAAGGTCTACCTCAAGCGTGCCCGGCACTTCTCCACGCTCTACAACAACGCCCCTATGCCGCACTCGCAGTTCTTCGATGGCGGGCAGGCGCTGCACGGCACCTACTCAGACCTCTTCAAGTCGGGCTCCCACGGGTGCGTGAACATGTACGCCTCCGACGCCAATCGGCTGTTCGCGCTGCTGCGCGTCGGGGACCGGGTGTATGTGTGGGGCACGAAGCCCGGCACTGGCAAGCGGTCCATGCCCGCGGACGGCGTGCTGCCGGACGACGTGCTGATCGCGCAGGGCTTCGGCTCGGATCGCATCGCCGAGGATCCGGAAGCCGCCGCCTCCAAGTAGCTGAGAGCGCACGAAACGCGGGCCCGTCCAGGAGCGGGCCCGCGTTCCTTCGTGTGTAGGGATGCTAGCCCTTCTTGCCGCTCTCCGGCGGGATGCGGAAGCTGACGTTCACGTTCTTGCCGTCGACCTTGATCGGGCCCTTGCACTTCTGCTTGGGCATGCTGTAGCCGTCAGGGACGGCGATCACGCACATGCGGTATGTGCCCGGATTCAGCGCGGGGACGGTGCAGTTGCCCTTGGTGTGGGTCGTGCAGGTCGGGCCGACCGGTCGCCCGGCCTGGTTCCGCACCTGGTAGACCACGCCGCCGACCGGCTCGCCGAACTGGTCGAGCGCGGCGCCGGTGATCGAACCCTTGGCGACCGGCTTCGAGTCCTGCGTTCCGGCATCGCACGTGGCCGATGCCGCCCGGAAGGAGCCGTTCAGACCCGCGGCCGTCACGGTCACCCGCAGGGCGTTCACGGTGAGCGAGCCGTCCGGGTTCTTGACCTGCTCGTTCAGCACCGCCTCGCCGAGGCCGCCGGGCAGCGTCAGCGTGGTGTTGGGCGCGGGCGAGACGGGCAGGTCGAGCGAGGCGAGGGCGGTCTTGACACTGCCGTCCACGATCTTGACGGTGCCGGTCGGTGCGCCTCCCGGCCCCGCCTTGCAACTGGCGGTGACGGCTTCGGTGCTGAACGAGCCGATGCCCAGGTCCAGTTTCGCCTGGGCGATCTTCCCGTTCGCGGCGGTGGTGCCCGCGGCCGCGTTGCCTGACGACCAGCTGGCGATGCCCTTGACCGAACCGAGGGCGCCGACAGTCAACGAGGCGGCCGAGGCGGAGGCCGGGCCGCCGGGATAGGCGGAAAACGCCGTGTGGCCGATGCTGACCGGGCCAAGGCTCGCCTTGAATCCGTACGCCCAGCTGGAGCCAGCGGCAGCGTGTGCCGTACCGGATACCGGGGCCGGCCCGGACGCCTGTGCTGTACCGGACGCCTGTGCGACCAGCGCTGCGGCTATGGCGAACCCGACCGTGCCACGACCCGACACGCCCATCTTGACTGAGGTCATCGTCTTCCTTTCGGATGCCGCGTGGACGTGCCGAGCCCGGGGTCGTGACAACCCTGGTGAATGCTCTGACATATCCCCGCGTATCGGGCTTAGTGCCCAACGTCGGCAACTAGTACCCGCTGGACGATCGCGCTGTAACGCCCGGTTGGGGATTGGTGTGTTGATTCGTTCGTGTGGCGCAGGGGGACGGGGTGTCGACTTGCGATCGATGGTGCGGTGGCCTGCGGGAAGGGCGCGTCATGCATAAGTGACGCCTGAAGCGCAGAAGTTCGCCGTCCTGCTCCGCGGACCGTGAACAACCGCCCTGCTCGCGGACGCAGATGACGAACCTGGGGCCGGCTCTCGATATATGGAGCGTGGCGCTGTGCCAACGGGCCAGGCGTGGGAGAGGACAAGCGAGGGTGCCGTAAGCCGTTCGGGCCAGTGCTGTGGCGGGCGCGGGGGAACCGGGCGGACAGTCGAGCATGACCCAAGCGCCGTACGACCCCCGGACACCGCACCCGACGCCCCAGGGCGGCGACCACGACCGTCCGCCGGGCCCGCTCAGCAGCCTCGCGAAGTCCGCCTGGCAGGTGGTGCTGCTCGCCGGGACCGCATCGCTGGTCCTCGGGGTGCTCGTCCTGGTCTGGCCCGGAGCGTCACTGTGGGCGGCCGGTGTCCTCTTCGGCCTCTATCTCCTGGTGAGCGGCATCTTCCAGCTGGTGGCCGCGTTCGGCACGCATGTGGCGGCGGCGATGCGGGTGATGGCGTTCATCAGCGGCGCGCTCTCCGTCCTGCTCGGCCTGTTCTGCTTCCGTGGGGCGATGCAGTCGATCCTGCTGCTCGCGCTGTGGATCGGCATCGGCTGGCTGTTCCGTGGGATCACCCAGACCGTGGCGGCGGCGTCGGACCCGGGGATGCCGGCCCGCGGCTGGCAGGCCTGCCTGGGTGTGATCAGCGCGCTGGCAGGCATCGTCCTGATCGTGTCGCCCTTCGAGTCGGTGGCGGTGCTGACCCTGGTCGGCGGCTGCTGGCTGCTGGCGGTCGGCGTCGTCGAGATCATCACGGCGTTCCAGGTCCGCGCGAGGGCACGCCGCATCCCGCCGGGCGCGTAGGCGCGTTCACGACGGACCGCCCACGTAGGAGCACCAGGAGTGGATCACCGCATCCTCCTGGATGCCCCACCCAGGCTGGGTGGAACGCCGATCGATACGTCTGCCGCCCGCTCGTTCACCGCCCGGTCGGCGTCGTCTTCAGTAGCGCCGATGAAGATCAGGATGTCGCGGATCACCGACCGCATTTCTGGCCACGGGGCCACCAGCATGGCGGAATGCCCCTCGGGGCTTTCGCGCACGACACCGAGGGAGCTGCGGGCCGTGCTGCGGCGAACGCTCCGGTTGCCCGGGGCCGCGGACAAGGTATGCAGGGTGTTGGAGAGCTGCTGCAGCGGCGCGGTGAGTGCCTGCCCCTGGGTGGTATCCCGGGTATGGGCCGCGCGGATGAGCGTGAGGCAGCTATGGGCCAGGAGATCCAAGTAGGCTGCGGACGTGATCTCTTGGCGGATGGGGTCCTGGCGGCGGCGCCACTGCGGGGTGCGGCGGGCCGCGGTGATGGTGTCGTCGCGTACCTTCGCGAGATCATTGAGCAAGGGGTAGAGGGGGCGCACCGCTTCGCCGAGCTCGCTCTGGGAGACCCGCTCCGGCTGCTGTATACGTTGAGCGGTCAGGGCGAGCAGGGCAGACAGACCGTCGAGCACTGAGCTCTCGGCCCGACGCAGCAGGGCGAGTGGATGCGCTGGGAAGAGGAGCTGGCTGAAGCAGAGCGCGACCCCGCCGCCGAGGAGAGCGTCGAGTGCGCGATCGATGCCGGCCTGCCGGCCGGCGGCGACGGAGATGACCGCACCGACAGCGGCTTGGGCCATGGTGATGCGCTCTCCGTCGAGGGCGAGGGCCACGAGCAGGGCGCACAGGACGGCCACACCCACGGACACTGCATCGGTGCCGAGAAGCATGAAGCCGAGTTGCCCGATGAGGACTCCCACGATGGCGCCGAACACCACCCGCACCGTGTTGGAGCCACGACCTCCGAGTGGCGTGTTGAGGGCGACGAGGGTCGCGATCGGCGCGAAAAGCGGCACATGGTGGTCGAAGGCGATCCTTGCGATCCACCAGGAGAGGGTGGCCGCAGCAGCCTGTTGCAGGACGGGCCACCAGTGTCCGCGCAGGCGCTTGTGAACCTTGCGCATCGCGCCCTTGGCCCCTAGCTGAGTCACAAGCGGATCCTGTCTGGCTGCCATGTCTGCCCGTCCGCGCGCCGGTTCGCGAAGCCTTCCGCGCGAGAGACCCACGCCGCCCAGTCGCTCTCCGGATGGCCTAAGTTGTTCGCCTGCTCCGGTGACGGTCGGCCCGCTGCGGCCTCAGGGAATTTCGGAGCGGCAAGGCATGGTGCATGGTCCATGAGATTACTGGCGAACAATTCAGCATCGCGGCGGGCGAGTACCGCGCGACGGTGACGGAGCTCGGTGCAGGACTGCGAGAGTTGACGCTCGGCGGTGAACCCTTGGTGCTGTCCTACGGCGCGGACGAGCCGGCACCGGCGGCATTCGGGCAACTGCTGATCCCCTGGCCGAACCGCATCGATGGCGGCCGATACACGTTCGACGGCCTGGCGTGCCAGCTTGATCTGTCCGAGCCCGAACTCGGCAACGCCATCCACGGATTGGTCCGCTGGGCAAACTGGACGGTCCTGGAGCAGGGGCCCGACCGGCTGAGCATGGAATACAAGCTCCTGGGGTCGCCCGGCTACCCCTTCCGGCTGAACCTCACGGTCACGTACGTGCTCGATGCCCGCCAGGGTCTTGATGTCGAGGTCACCGCGGTCAACGCCGGCTCGCGCCCGGCGCCCTACGCGCACGGCATGCATCCCTATCTGACGGTCGGTGAACCCATCGATGCCTGCACGGTGAGGGTCCCGGGCAGTGAATTCCTGCCCGTGGACGACCGGATGATCCCGGCGGGGCCGCCCCGGAGCGTCGAGGGGACTCCCTACGACCTGCGCGGTGGCCAACACCTGGGGGAGCGAACCATCGACGTCGCCTACACCGGCCTCGAACGCGACGCGGCGGGACGGGCCTGGGTCCATCTCACCGGCGCCACGCGCGCCACCTCGTTCTGGCTGGACGCGGCCCAGCTGTGGCTGGAGATCTACACCGCCGATCAGGTTCCCGTCGACCAGCGGCGTCGAGGCCTGGGCGTAGAGCCGATGACCTGCCCGCCCAACGCCTTCGTCGGCGGCGCCGACCTCGTACACCTGGAGCCCGGCGCCCAGTACGCCGGTGCCTGGGGCATCACAGGGACGACGGGCGACGCCTGACGCACTGCCTCCCGGGCCGCCTCTAGTCGTCACTGAAGAGACGGCGCCCGGGCTGGTGCCAGGCCTTCAGGCCGGGGAGCCGGTCCGCCGCCTCCGGGCCCCAACTGCCGGGCGCGTAGGGCAGAGGGGGCTCGCCCGGGTCGAGCACAGGCTGCGCGATGCGCCAGCACTCAAGGATGGTGGGGTAGAAGGCGAAGCACCCGGGGTCGCCTTCGAGGGCGCTGCGGAGGATGTTCTCGTACGGGAGCTCCTGGCGCCCCAGCACGTGTGTGAAGTCGACCCCGATGGGCACCTGGACGGGTTTGGTCGCACCCTCCGGCGCGCGCACCATCAAGTCCGCCCTGATACCTGTGTCGCCGTCGAGACGGAAGCGGATGACGTTGGGAGGGACCTCTGTGTCCGCGCCGGCGAACAGCTCCAGCGGCGGTTTGCGCAGCTCGACGACCACCTCCGTGGCGGAGACGGCGAGCGCTTTGCCGCTGCGGACGAAGAAGGGGACACCCGCCCACCGCCAGTTGTCGACGAACAGCCGGGTGGCGAAGTACGTCTCGGTTGTGGAGTCGGGTGCGACACCGGCGACCTGCCGATAACCCTCGTACTGTCCTCGCACCGTGTCAGCGGGATCCATGGCGCGGATCGCGTGCAGAACCCGCCACTTCTCCAGGGCCTGCGCCCGGGAGTTGGTGACGCTGGGAGGCTCCATGGCGAGGAAGGCCAGGACTTGCAGCATGTGGTTCTGGACCACGTCGCGCAGGCATCCCACCGAGTCGTAGAAGGAGCCGCGGTCCGCGACATCGAAGTCCTCGGCGAGGGAGATTTGCACGTTGTCCACGTAGGAGCGGTGCCAGACCGGCGCCAGCAGGGTGTTGGCGAACCGAGTCACCATGAGGTTTTCGACGGCGGTGTTGCCCAGGAAGTGGTCGACCCGCAGCAGGTGATCATCATCGAAGTAGGCGTTGAGTTCGTCCTGGAGGTGCTCGGCCGATGCGAGGTCGTGGCCGAAGGGCTTCTCCACGACCAGCCGGGCGTCGCGGTTCAGTCCGGCCCGTGCCAAGGCGGCGGCCACCGGAGTGAAGAGCGACGGCGGGATGGCCAGGTAGTGCGTGATGAACCCGAGCCCGTCCACCGCTTTGCGGAGCCGGGCGAAGGTGGCGTCGTCGGTGAAGTCCCCAGTGACAATGGTCAACTGGGCGGCGAGGCGGTCGAAGACCGACTCGTCGATCACCGTTCCGTCGGCGGTGATCGCTTCCCGTGTGTGTTTGCGCAGCGTGTCGTTGTCCCAGTCGGTGCGGGCGACGCCGATCACGGGGACGGTCAGCTTCCCGGCCTCGGTCAGGCGGTAGAGCGCCGGCAGCAGCATCTTCTTGGCGAGGTCGCCGGTGATGCCGAAGAGGACCAGGGCGTCGGAGCGTTCGAGTTCGGGGGGCGGGAAGGGGGTGGTGGGGCTCATGGGAGAGGTGTCCTTTCGAGTTGTCAGTGGGTCCTGGCGGCCTGTCGCCGTCGGGTGCGCCCGAAACGCTGTTGCAGGGCCGCTTCGATCTGTTCGGGATCGCGGCCGCGTGTCTCGGGCAGGTAGCGGCTGACGAAGAAGAAGGCCAACGCGCAGATCAGCGCGAAGATCCAGAAGGTCTCGCCCTGGCCGATGGCACCGGCCAGCGGTAGGAAGGCGAGGCTGACGATGAAGTTGGAGACCCAGTTCACGGCGGTGGAGACGCTCGAACCATCGGCCCGCGCGGAAGGCGGGAAGATCTCACCGATCAGCGTCCAGAACACGGGACCCAGGCCGCCCGCGAAGGCGGCGATGTAGATCACCATGAAGAGCAGGGTCAGGACCGAACTCATGCCCACCACGAACGCCAGCCCGAGCATGAACACGGAGACGGCCATCAGGGCGAGCGACACAAGGACCATAGGGCGGCGACCGGCCCGGTCCACCAGGCGGATCGCCACGAGTGTCATGACCAAGTTGATGGCGCCGATGCACACCGAATAGAAGATGGAGTTCGAGGCGCTGAGTCCGGTCTGCTGAATGATGGTCGGCGCGTAATAGATGATCGTGTTGATGCCGCCGAACTGCTGTACAGCGGCGAGCGTGAGGCCGACGATCAGGGCCGGCCTGACGTCGGGAGCCAGCAGCCGCTTGGGTCCTTCGGCGGCTGAACCGGCAGCCTTCCGCGCGGCCTGCTGCGTCCGGTCTTCCTCGATGCGCTGTTGAGCGCGCTTGACGAGTTGATCGGCGGTGACTTCATTGGTGACGGACGCGATGCCGCGGCGCGCCTGCTCGACCCTTCCGCGGGCGATCAGCCATTGCGGGGACTCGGGCAGCAGCCACAGCGTCGCCGCCACCAGGAGTACGGCTGGGATGGCACCCACGGCGAACATCGCTCGCCACATCTCGCTGCTCGCGAAGATGAGGTTGACGAAGTAGGCGATCAGGATTCCCAGGGTGATCATCAACTGGTTCATGGTGAGCAACCGGCCGCGGATCGCCGTGGGGGAGATCTCCGAGAGATAGACGGGCACCGTCGCCGACGCCGCGCCGACCGAAAGGCCGAGTACGATCCGGCCGAGCATCAGGATCGCGTAGCCGTTCGCGGACGTCACGATCACTGTGCCGACGAGAAACACGACGCCGACCAGGCAGAGACTCCGGCGCCGGCCCAGCCGCTCTGCCAGCGCGCCTGCCGAGGTCGAGCCGACGACCGCCCCGATGAGCAGGACGCTGACCACGCTGCCCTGCTCGAACGCGTTGAGATCGAAGTCCTCTCGGATGTAGAGCAGGGCGCCCGAGACCACCCCGGTGTCGAAGCCGAACAAGAACCCGCCCAGGGCGATCGCGACGGCCCAGAGCGTGATCTTGCGGATGCCCTGCGGCGGGACCTCCGTCAGCGGTCCCTGTACACCCGGTTCTCGTGAGAAGCCCTGAACCATGCCACGTCCTCACTGCTCGACAATCCCAGGTCATCGTTGCCATGCCGGGATCTGTGCGGACAGCGAGGTGAGCCGAACGGGTGATGTCGGGCGTGCTGGGACAGCAGGGGGAGCTAGCCCGTTTGATTGGTGTCGCGGCAGTGTTCCGTCGAGACCAATGCTGCGATCTGGGAGCGGGAGGAGAACCCCAGCTTCGCCAGGATGTGCTCCACATGCGCGTCCGCCGTCCGCTTCGAGATCACCAGCTGCTCGGCGATCTCCCGGTTCGTCATGCCTCGGGCGACCAGCGCGGCGACCTCGCGCTCCCGCTGCGTAAGGTCGTTGGTACGGACGGACTTGGGCTGGGCGGGGATGCTGGGCAGCGTGTCGTCGGGTGACACGGCGAACGCCACCAGCTGTTCACGCGGCAGCCGGGCGCCCTGTCGGCGCAGCCGCTCCAGCTCGGCGCCGCCCAGTGCTTCCTCGGCGGCCTTGAGCGCCTGGGTGTGCAGTCGCAGCAGCAGCGGATTGCCCAGCACGCGCCGCCGGTCGAGCAGGTCGAACGGCGCGTCCACGCCACCGAAGATCAAGGCGGCGCGGTGGTGGCGTCCCTGGGCGACGGCCGTCCAGGCGACCGCGTCCAGCGTGATGCCCAGGTTCAGCACACCGTCGCGCAGGTCGTGCAGTTCCACCGCCCGGCGGCCGGTCTGCTCGGCTGCTTCGATGTCCCCTGCGTCCAGGTGGGCGGCTGTCATGTAGCCGTATGCGCACCCCTGGACATAGCTCTCCCGGCTGTTCACGCCCGCCAGCCGCATTACGTCGCGCAGGACGGCGATCTCCGCCGCTGCCCGGCCGCCGAGCGCGTGCACCATGCCCAGACGCATGGTCGCCAGGGCGATGTCCAAGTCGGTGCCGACCCGGCGCAGTTCGTCCAGGGCCACGGTCAGCTCGGCCACCGCCTCCGTGCACTCGCCGAGGAAGCCCGACGCCTGACCGGAGCACAGCAGGGCAAGCGCCGTCCAGCGCGGATCGTCGAGATGCTCGGCCTGCTCCCGCATCTCCAGGGCCAGCCGCTTCGCGGTGTTCTGGTCGCCCTGCAGGGCCGCGAACGTGGAGGCCCATTGCAGGGTGCCGACGCGCTCGGGTGACACCTCTGGCTGCTGGGTCAGCGCCAGGCCCAGCCAGTGGCCGGCCTCGGCGGGCTGTCCGCCGCACAGCCAGTACGGCCACATGGCGGCGGCCATGGGCAGCAGTTCGCCGTCGGCATGGGAATACTCCAGTGCCGCGCGCAGGTTCTCGCGCTCGGGCAGCAGCGCCTTGTACAGGGGCGCTTGGTCCGAGCTGAAGAAGCGCTCCGCGAAGTGGCGCATTCGGCTCTGATAGTAAGCGGTCAGGCGGCGCCTGACCGCGGAGGTCTCCTCGAGCTTGTCCAGCCATTCGGTGCCGAACTCGCGGATGGTGTCTAGGAGTTGGTAGCTGCTGCCGTGCCGGATCACCACCGACTTGTCGACCAGTCCGATCAGAGAGCCCACTACGGCGCCGGTGGGCAGCTGATGGTCTGTGCACACGGCCTCGACTGCGGCGATGTCGAAGCCGTCGGCGAAGGCCGAGAGGCGGGCCCACAGCAGCCGCTCCGTCGGTGAGCACAGTTCGTGACTCCACCCGATGGTCGTACGCAGTGTCTGGTGCCGCGGCAGCGCCGCCTTCCGCCCACTGTCGAGCAGTGCGAAGCTGTCGGTGAGCTGGGCGGCCAGATGTTCCAGGGGCAGTGCCCGAAGGCGTACGGCTGTCAGCTCGATGGCCAGCGGGATGCCGTCCAGGCGGCGGCACAGGGCGGCGGCGATCTCGTGCCCGCCGTCGGTGAGCCGGAGGCCGAGCACGGCCACCGCCGCACGCTGCTCGAAAAGTTCGAGTGCGTCACCGGCCGCTTCCCCCTCGGAGAGGCCCAGGGGTGCCACCGGCAGGACGTACTCGCCGGGGATATCGAGGGCTTGTCGACTGGCGGCCAGGACCTTCAGTCGCGGCGCCTGCGACAGCAGGAGATCCGCCAGCAGGGCACAGGCGTCGACGACGTGCTCGCAGGTGTCCAGGATGAGCAGCAGCTCGCGATCGGCTACGTACTCGACGACCTCGTCGATCCGCGACTTTCCCGCCTGGGTCGGCAGGCCCAGCGCCTCGGCGACCACACCCGGCAGCAGCTCGGGGCCCTTGAGGCCGGACAGCTCGGCAAGCCGTACGCCGTCGGGGAACTCTGCGGAGGCCTCGGTGGCGGCCCGCAGCGCGAGCCGGCTCTTGCCGACCCCGCCCGGACCGACCAGGGTCAGCAGCCGGGCCTGACCAAGGAGCCGGCGAACCTCGGCCAGTTCATCGACCCGCCCGACAAAGCTGGTCAGTTCAGCCGGCAGCTGTCCCGGCCGCCGCCATGAGGTCCCCAACTCCATACACCCCCCCGGATTTCACCCTCTGTGCGTGCACTGTGTCTGAGCGTATTGCCCCGGTGGGGTCGTCTGTGACGCAACGGTGGGCTGCATGCCCAAGCAGACGAATCGCGTCAAAGTCCGGACCGGCTGGCCGTGACGGCAGCGTCTGAGCCCTGGGACGCGCTGACCCTACGCATCGTGGGCGAGGAACGCGGAAGCCCTCGTGTGGGCCGAGCGCCTGCCCCATTTGCGTTCGCTGCCCGCCCCCAGCAGGGAGCCCAGCACGGCGCCGACACCGATGGCCGCTACGGACGCCAAGGTCGTCACCACGTACTGGTGCGCGCCAGGGATGCCGAGGACGAGCTGGAGCATGCTGCGATACAGGTCGGGGCCAGGCAGCACACTGCCTGCGATGCCCGGGATCAGCACGGCTCTCGCGGGGACCCCGGCGCGTGGTCCGATCGCGGCGGACACCGCACCCATGACGGTGGTGGCCAGCCCCGTCGCGAGCGGAACCGACCAGTCCAATTGAGCCATGCCGAACACCTTCACGCCCGCCCCGATCAGCGCCGCCACCATCGCGTAGGGCACCAGGTGCGGGCCGCCGCCCATGAACACGGCATTGCCCAGGGCGCCGATGACGCTGGTGACCAGAGTGAGCCAGACGGGCAGCGAGGCGAGCGTTGTGTTGCGCGCGTCTGTGTCGAGGCCGCGCAGGAGGAAAGTGACGACGAGGATGCCACCCGCCAGCGCGGCGAAGAACATCAGCAGGCTCACCGCACGAGCCGCCGCCATCGGCCGGAAACCGTCGATCGCGTCCTCGGTGAGAGAGACCACGGTCAAGATCGGCAGCATCAGGATCACGTTGGCGGCGACGGTGCTCGCCCCCTCGCGTCCGCTGAGCACTCCCACGTCGATCAACGCCATGGTGCCCGCCATCAGCAGGGCGGTCTGCACGGCCGTGACGTAGAAGGAGGGCAGACCTGTGCGGCTCAGGGCCCACGCGGCGCGGTTGGTGACCAGAAACACCAGGGGCGAAAGCAGCGCCGCGCGCGTTGTGCCGGACGCGAGCACGCACAGCATGGCAGCCAGCACCGCGCCGCCGCTCAGGGTGAACCACCAAGGCCACTGGGTCGGCGCCGACAGCAACCGGTCGAGTGCCGCCGTCGCGTTCGCCGGTGAGAGCCGGGTGCCGACGATGCGCACGGTCAGTCGTTCCAGCGCGGTCAGGCGGCTGAGATCGCGGGTGTCCTCCGACGCCAGGACGACCAGCATCACGACCGGCGCGCGCTCCGGTGGCGCGTACTGCACTTGTAACGAGCGCCCGGAGATGTCCACCTCCAGGTTCTGTATGCCCCACGCGGCCGTCACCGCGACAACGGCCGTCTGGATGTCACGGGTCGACGCGCCGGCCAGGAACAGTTCCCGGCCGAGCCGCAGGACGAAGCGCAGTACCTCGGCCGACTCCCGGTCATCGAAGTCGCGTGACGGCGGAAAGGAGACGCCCTCGTACACGGTCCCGTACAGCCGGTCGAGCAAGGTGCCCTCGTTCTGCCGCAGCCGGTCCAGCCTCGCCTGCCGAGCGTGCGCTCGGGACCGCCACCGGGATAGCGTCCGCCACATCTGCTCTCCACCTGCTCGAAGCGCTACTCTTCGCGCCCCAGCCTCTCCCGGCTCAGCCGTCCGCGCTCCTCGGCCGGCGCGCGGGGACAGCACCGACACAGGAGGCCCCAGAGTCCGGTCGCTCGGTCCTTCCGGTGCGATACGAGGGTCGGAATGGCCGTGTTCGAGCCAATTCATGAGATGCGGGAGTCGACCCCGGAGGTTGAGCAACCTCCGCCTGGCTCGGCCTGATCGTTGTTGCGCGGCTCTACCGGTAGTTCGTTAAATCCGGCGGTAGAGGTCAATACCGTGTCCGGTGGTGACGGCGTCGATCAGGGCTTGGAGCTCGGCGGGTGGGTCCTGGTCCGTCCAGGCTCGCCACCATTGGTTGAGGGCGATGGCGGGAGTCAGCCAGGAACGGATGGCTCGTAAGGCCCTGGGCCAGCAGGGTGGTCGGGGCTGGTGGGGCATGGCCGGCCCCCCTCTCTGGCCCCTCGCTGGGGCACGGGTCCGGCGCGGTGGCATCCGTGGGCCCGGGTGGGGCGAACCACTGGTCCCAGCAGAACGAGAACGCGCAGTTGACCAGGGTTTGGTGGCGACGGATGGCGCGGGCGGAGCGGACCTGGAAGTCGGCCCAGCCGAGTTCGTCCTTGATCTGCTTGTAGCTCTGCTCGATCCACGGCCGCAGTCCATAAAGGCGGACGATCTCAGCGAGGTCGGCCGGCGGGTGCGAACTGGTAGCGGCGCAGGGCGCGTTGGGGTGAGGCAGGTTGGTGGCCAGGTACCAGGTGGCCTTCTCCGGCAAGGTTGCGGGGTCGGTGGTGGCCACGACCAGGCGGCAGGGTGAGTGGGGGCCGTAACCGCTCAGGCGGGCATCGGCGGCCCACCAGGTTTCGGTGTGCCCGTCGCGGAAGTGACGCTCCACCGGTGTCCAGTCGCCAGAGTGTTTGGCATCTTGCCAGGTCAGGGCTTGGGCCGCGTCGATGGGGGTGTGTGGCTGGTCGGCCGGGGCCCAGGTGCCGCGGTGCCGTTTGAGTGCGACCACGTAGGCCAGGCCGGCCTCGCGCAGTGCGAGGTACCAGTCGTCGCTGACGGAGTAGGCGCAGTCGGCGACCACTGCCCGGCAGCCGAAGCCCGCCTCCGTCCCGCGGACTGCGAGAGTGGCGGCCAGCTGGAGTTTCGTGCGGAAGGCAGGATCGCTCCGGCCGCGGGCGAAGTGGTGGGCGGGGGTGTAGGGAGTGGCATGCAGCGGGTAGTGCACGCGGCCGTCGGTCCACACCGTGGTGACCGTGACGATGCCGTTGTCCGTCTTGCCCAGCCGGCCCAGCCACTGCCGGCCCACGTGCGCGGTAGCTGTGCCGTCCTTGCGGTCCCCGGAGTCGTCGATCACAATGACACCCTCGTCGTGCGGAGCCGTCGCCGGCTGCTCGCGCAGCAGCTCAAGGCGCCGGTCGTTGACCAGTTCGGCCTCCCAGGGCGACTCGGACAGGAAGAACTGCAGACGCTGCACCCCCGGCATTGGCGCACCTGCCACAGGTTCCGCTCCTGCCAGGCAAGTGATCGTCTTGTTCCGCTCCCGCGGCGCCAGCAGCCCGGTCAGATACTCGCGAAACCCCCGTCGCTGAGCCAGGCTGAAGAAGAGGTCATCGAACCGGGCCGCGTAGTCCTCCAACGGCCCCGGCGCGGGCGGACACGGACGGCGAGCGGTCATCTTCAGCTCCCAGCAGGGAAGTTGACACCTACCACCGGCCAACGGCCAACCCAGCCCGCCGTCAACCCACACCACCACCGGATTTAACGAACTACCGTTACAGCTGATGCCAGGGCGCTGCCCACTCTGCCCCATTCGACAGCTGGGAGGTTGAGCGGTCGACCGCGCCGGAGCGTGCTTGTTCATGCCGCACATCCACACCGACGCTCCGGCGACGGTGGTCGGGGTCGACGATGAGGCGACGGCACATCCCTTCACCCCCGCGCACGGGACCAGGTGCTGATGTTGTGGCGGCAGGTCTTGGCGGCACCCGATAGCGACCCCCTGAAAGAGGAGCAGCCTCTGACCACGGTGGCCCGCGGAGCCGCACCGATCGCCGCTCATCACCTCCCCTAAGGGCAACGGCCCACATCCGACCAGGTCATGAAAGTGGCTGGAGGAGTTCGCGATCGTGATCGATGCCGCCCAGGCGCGTGCGGCCGTTCGCGAGCAGGGGCGGGGAAGACGGTGACCTGGCGCGATGGAACCGCCGGTGCACGCCGTCGGCCGTCACGATGATCAGCCAAGCGTTCGAGGCCCCGCTCGATGTGACTCATTCGCGTGACGTAGTCACCCGAATGGCGCACATCCTGCCTTCTGACCTGGTTCGTTATGCGGAGCGAAAGGGGCAGACGATTTTGGAGAAACGATTCCTTCGTCGACCGGCGCCGTGCACGGGTTGACCGGTGACGGAAGCATCTCCGAACTGTCGGACGATTCTTTGAACGAGATCAGGACGATGAGAACCGAACCTTGGCGGGCGGCATGCGAGGGGCATGCTGGCAAAGGCCCGCACCGGCGCCACCGGCCGGGTTCCACGTTCCAGCAGAATGCTCCACGCAACGGCACGAAGGAACCCGGATGGACAACTGGTACGGCAACAGCTCTTTTGGCCCAGAATATCTCCGGGGTCCAGAGCCCGGCACACTGGACCCGTACGGCAGCGTCCCCATTCCTGTCCAGCAGTCCTGGGGCGGAGTTGGCCTGGAGGCCACGCTGAGCCGCCGGGGCCTGGAGGAGGAACTGGCTGAGATGCTGGCAGCGGCACCGGCGACCAAGCCATCTCCCCCACCGGCGGAACTGCCGCTGTCCCGAGAGGAACTGACCGAGATGCTGGCCGCAGTAGCAGGGCCCAAGCCCCCGCCGTCTGCCGAGCCCGACGAACAACCTCTGTCCCGGATCGACCGCAGGCGTATGCGGCAGAAACCACCCTTCCTCGTGGCCTGCCAACGCATCAGCCAGGTGACGGTCCTGTTCGCCGCGATCGCGGTGTGCGCGGCGTGCCTGCTGGGCTGGTCCATTGCCTATTCCTACGGCCAACTCCGCACGATCGCCGAGAATATCCTGCCGGTGCAACTGGCGCAGTGGTGGCCGCTTACCGTATACGGCCCATGGTTCGTTGCGGCTCTCTCGATTCTGCGAGCGGCCGTTCAGCACCAGCCCGCGCGCCGCTCCTGGGGCGTGCTCCTGGTGGCCTCCGCCATGGCAGTGGCCTTGTGCGTCAGTCACTCCTCGCACTCGGTTCTGGCGTTCGTGACCCTCGGAATTCCACCCATCACCGCCCTGGTGTGCTTCTGGGAACTCATCGGCCAGGTCTCCTCCAAGCGCCACGCCCGAAGAGCGCCCCATGCAAAGCAGCGCCGCAAGGCATGAGAAACCCTGCAGGACTGCTGGGAGCTGATACCTGGCTGCCGGCCCAGGAGGCAAAAGGATTCTGCGGGCCCTCCGGTTTCTGATCCGACACAGGGGCCGCTCACTAGCGAAACCTGGCGCCGCTCCCGTTGCCGCGAAGCACAGCTAAGTACCTCCAAAGCCTGGCGGGCACGGGGCGCAATATCAGCGTGTAGGTGCTGCTGCACCGCAGCAGCACCTACACGCCGACAATTTTCCCCGCCGCGCGAGGTGCGCAGGGCCGGAGTGACAACCAGACCTGAATCGCCATAGCCATGCGGATCTGGACGCGGAAGACACCCCGCCCGTAGGGCGAATGGTGGTGGGACACGCCTCGCCGGGCCTTGCCCTTACAACGACCTTTATCACGTCCGACGCCGCGCATACAGATCGGACACCTGCATACCACTGGGCCGCGGCCCGGCACGGCTATATGCGCTGCGGGAATCTGACAGAGAGACACGCCATCATGCACCGCCCCCCATCCAATCAACTGGCCGACGCCTGGGCGCCGATGTCCGGGGCGACGCTGGTAAGCGAACGTGCCACCAGCTACCTCGTTATGCCGCTGCCCCCGAAATTCACCCCGCGGTCTGCGGCCAGGGCCCTCGCAGCAGACTGGCCAGCCCTGGCTGCGCAAAAAGCCTTCGACGAGCTCTATATTTCTGCAGCACCCGGCCTCGTCCAACAGGCATATGTGCTGACCGGATGCCGCCGGCTCGCCTTTGAGTCTGCCGAGCAAGCCTTCCATCGGGCCTGGGAACGCTGGCCCGAGGTCGAACGCGATCCCGACCCGGTGGGATGGGTGCGCGCACAGACCCAGGACTATGCGCTCTCGCCCTGGCACCGACTCAGGCGATTCACACACCCCTTCACCGTCCCCGGCGCCCTGCCCACCGACCCCGTCCATCGTGCACTCCTGGCTCTTGCGCCATGGCAGCGCCGAACGGTGCTGCTGTGCGACGGGCTTGGCCTGAGCGTTACCCAAGCTGCCACCGAGACGGAGGCCACCGCCGCTGCCACGGCCAGCAGGCTGCGCCACGCCCGCGCAGTCATCAGCCAACACCTACCCGATGCCGCTGGGGACGCTCTCAGATCATGGATCAAGAACGCGTCAGCCTCCACGATCGCCCAGCCCTGGTCCGTCCGCGCCACCAGCGAACTGCGCGTACGTACCCAAACCCGTGCGGTGTTCGCCGCGACAGCAGCGCTCATCGGCCTCATCACTCTCACCATCGCCACCACCCCCGCTCATGGCGAACCCTTGGACAGATACCGTCCCCACGCCGTGCCCACCGAACCGCCGCTCACCCTTTCCACGGGACAGAGCTCCTGCACCACCTCACCATCCCCGCACTCCGGCCGCCAGATGCCCTCTTGTGAGCGACGGAACTGACACGGCCCTCGCATCCTGAGCGGACGACACGCACCACACCCCGCTAGGGCTGGATTCCTCAAAGCCCAACTGGACCTGGCCAGCGCCGTTCTCACCCGCCAACAGCCCACTCCGCCCGCACATGAGCCTGCTGCTGTGCAGGCCCCGGACAACGTCGTTCCCCTCCGCCCGTCGTACGTCCGCATACGGCGTCGTACGGACGCCAACGGAGCTTCAGAACTCTGAACCAGAATCGTGCACTTGACTGGGGGTCAAGGGGTCGCAGGTTCAAATCCTGTCGTCCCGACGGTTTTGCGGCATGAAGCCGCAGGTCACAAGCCGGTTCGAGGAGATCTCGAACCGGCTTGTTTCATGTGACCGTTGGGAGCGGATCGGGCTCCCTGGGTCGGTTCGATTCGAAAGGCGTGACACTGGAGCGCCTGAAGGCCGGTCGTTTGTGCAGGCTGTCGTGGTGGCGTGGGTAAGTCTGCTGTTCGAGTGACACCTTGTCTGCGGTGTAAGTGCGCAACTGTTGCGATGTGGGGTGCGGGTGACGTCGTTGGGCGTCTGAGACGCCTCGAGGGGCTCGAAGAGCTGCCGCCACCCTGGCGAATTGCCGCTGTTGTGGCAGTTGCCCTTCTTTGGTTGTGTAGTCAAGGGGTCGTTTTGCTCCCTGGCTGCTCCCAGGGCGCTCCCAGTGTTCGATTCTCGTGTCCGAACCGGGTGGGACTGGTGGGGTGTGTGGTTCACCAGTGTGTGGGGATGCCGGGTATGGGGTCGCAGTTGGAGTTGAGGTAGTCGGTGAGGCTCTGTCTGGCGGTCGCGAGGTGGCGGACGCTGGGATGAAGGTAGAGCTGGGTGGTGGTGATGTCGCAGTGTCCTGCGATCTGTTGGAGGACGTGGAGGGGGATGCCGGCGTCGGCCATCCAGGTCAGGGCGGTGTGGCGGAGGTCGTGGCAGCGTAGGTGGTCGTGGCCGAGGCGGCGGGTGACGTCGTCCCAGTGGGTGGCGCGGCGCTGGGTGGCCGTGGTGATGCGTCCGCCGCGGGGGCCGATGAACAGGCGGGCGTCGGGCGCGCTGTGAACTTCGGTCGTGCGGTCGGTGATCAGGGTGCGTAGGGGTTCGATGATCGGGATGAGGCGAACGCGCTTGCCCTTGGTGTGTTTGTCGGTGAGGCCGCCGGGGGCGGGGGTGGTCTGGCGGCGGGCGGTCCAGAGCCAGGTGGAGGGGTCGATGTCGCGGCAGCGGACGCCGGAGATCTCGCCGATGCGGGCTCCGGTGCAGGCGGCGAAGATCACGGCGTGGCCCCAGCCGGGATAGTGGTCGTGGGCGGCACGGGTGAGGGCTTCGGCGAGGCGGAGTAGCGCGGTGTAGTCGGGGAGGGCGAGTCCGCGGGGTTCGGCCGAGGGGTCCTCGCCGGTGTAGTAGAGGCGCTGCCATCCGTTCAGCGGCTGGGGCGGGCGGGCGGGCGAGCCAGCCGTCGCGGGCGGCCTGGCGGGTGATGCGGGCCAGGGCAGCCAGAGCGTTCTTGATGGTGGAGCGCTTGGTTCCGGTGGTTGCCCAGGTCTGGACGGCGCGGTCGATCATCCCGGAGGTAAGGCGGTCGATGGGAACCGTGCCCAAGGCAGGCAGGACGTGCTGACGCCACGCGGAGTGGTAGGCGCCGCGGGTGGTGGTCTCCAGGCCCGCCAGGGCGATGTCTATGACGCGGGCCCCGTAGCCGCCGAGCGTGGGCGCATCAGGGAGGCGGGGTGTCGGGCGGGCGGCGGCCGCGGTGAGGGCGGTCAACAGGGCGGGGGCCAAGTCGGCCACGGTGGCGTCGGATTGCTGGCGGGGAGCGATCAGTGCCTGAGGCGCGGGTGCGGACGCCGTCGAGGAGGGGCCGGGCGATGAATCGACGTGAGGTCATGATCGCAGCGTGGGCGGCGCACCGGGCTCACAGCCTCTCGGATTCCGGCCGATTGTGCGGGCGTACACAAAAGGCGCCACGCGACGGACTGCAGGTCCTCAGCAAGAGGCGTCGTTGCCGGGCGCCTGCCGCCCGAAAGCGAGGCGGGGCCAATGGGCGGATTTGGCGTGGAGGTGGGTGAGGGCCTATGGCTGATACGGGCCAGTGATCGTGTAGGGGGTACGGACGGCTTCGACGATGACGGTGGGGCCGGGGGCGTAGTAGCGGCCCGGTCGTCAAGCGGGATCGTGCTCCTGCCATGGGTGTGCGCCTGCCGGAATCTCCATCCGTGCAGTTCAAGCGGCATGTTGGTACTCGTGGAGGACTCCGCCGAGGCGGTCTCTCCGGCGCACTTTCAGTTGGGTGATCTGTGTGTGGGGGAGCGGTGCGGGAACGGCGCGTAGGGGTGCTGCCTGGTCTATCGCCTGGTGGGGCCGGTGAAGGTTGTAGTGCAGCTCGAACTGGCGAAGAGCGTGGCGTAGATGGCGCTCATTCCAGATGAGGGCGCGGTCCAGAAGTTCGTGGCGGCAGGTCTGGACCCAGCGTCCCATGATCGCGTTCATGCGGGGGATCCGGACGCCCGTGAGCACGACTTGGATTCCGGCGTTGCGCAGGATTTCGTTGAAGAAGGCGGGGTACTTCGCGTCCCTGTCCCGGATCAGGTAAGCGACGGTGGCCTGTGCTCCTGTCAGGTCCATGGCCAGGTTTCGGGCGGCCTGGGCCACCCAGACCGCGGTGGGGTGGGCTGTGGTGCCAAGGATCCGGATGCGCCGGGTGGCGTGTTCGATGGCGGCGAGGATGTACTGACGTTGGCCGGTTACTGATCCTTTCGGGGTGTTGTCGGATGGTGGTTCAGTTGGAGTCCGGTGCCGGTGAGACAGCCGTCGATCAGGTGTGGGCGGTGTTGGATGTGCCGCGGGCCGCGGCGGAGGGTTTGTTCGAGGTGGTCGTCGTCGGTGAAGGCGATGTTGGCCAGCGGGCCGCGCCGCAGCAGCGACCACACGCCCTCCACCGGATTCAGGTCCGGTGCATAGGAAGGCAACTGCACGATGGTGAGCCAGTCATGCTCGTCCGCGTACCAGCGCATCCCGATGGTCCGGTGGGTGTTGAGGTTGTCCCAGATGAGGACGATGGGGGCCTTGAGCTGGATGTGGGCGCGCACGATGAGGTCGCGGTAGTCGGTCCAGGCGAAGCTGTTGCGGCCCGTGCCGCGGTGTTTGTGGTGGCGGCGGGGCCGGTAGATCAGCCGGGAGGGCTCGCCCGGCCGGTAGCAGCACAGGGCGGCGATCGAGTAGCGGCGCCAGGACCGGCCGCGTACCCGCACCACCGGTGTCTGCCCGCGCCGTCCCCAGGTGCGGGCCCGCGACGCAGTCATCCCAAAGCCCGCCTCGTCCTCGAAGACGACGAAGGCTCCCAGCGCCGCCGCAGTCATTCCGCCTGCGGCCACACGTCCTTCTTCCACAACTGGACCGCGTGCTCGTCGCGTTCCACCGGGCGGCGGGCGGGCGACTGCCAGGACCAGCCGTGCCGGTGCAAGAGCCGCCACACCGCCGCCGGTGAAACCTCCAGGCCGAACTTCCAGAGAATGAGTGCCCGGATGCGGGCCAGTGTCCAGCGCTGGTCCTCCCAGCCGTGCACGGCCGGCCCCCGGGCCAGTTCCTCCTCGAGTTCGGCGAAGCACTCATCGCTCAGTCTGGGCAGCTTCGGCGGCCCCGCGGAGGCCAGTGCGGCGGTGCCGCCCTGGCGCCAGGCCCGCCGCCAGCGCTCCACCGACCGCTCACTCACCCGCAGTTCCTTCGCGATCGCCGCGTTCTTCTCACCCCGCGCGAACCCTTTGCCGGCCTCGAACCGGATCTGTTCCCTGAAGCTCCGCCGCTCGGCGGTCAGCCCGCCGCCCTGTGCGTACCGCATACCACCGGCCTACCGCAGGGATCACCACCCGTCACCCATCCCGACAACATCCCGAACAGATCAGTAAGTCGTGTCTGAGGGATTTCCCGGCCTCTGATAGGTCAGTGATGCGTGCGCTCCGGGGTTGCGGCGGGTGCCGGGTGCGTTGCCTGAAGGGTCGGCCATGATGGGGCCGAGTCACAGCAGCTCCGACGAAGGCGGCATGGCATGGCCTATGGCTACATCGGCACGATTAAGACCCAGCCCGGCAAGCGCGACGATGTCGTTGCGATCCTGCTTTCTGGAGCCGAGAGTCTCCGCGAGCTCGGCTGCAAAAGCTACGTTGTCAGCATGGCCGCCGATGACCCGGACACGATCGTGGTCACGGAGGTCTGGCAATCGAAGGACGAACACGACGCATCCCTGAGGTTGCCCGAGGCCAAGGAAGCGATCGCTGCCGCCATGCCCATGCTCACCGGCGAGTTCAGCAGTCGCGAGCTGGTTGTTGCGGGCGGCCTCGGCGCCGGCGATTGATACCTCACGGATTGAGCCAGAGGAAGATGGTCGCGACGTGGAGGGCGGCCTGGTAGTTCGCGGCGAGTTTGTCGGTGCGCAATGGCAATGCCGCGCCATTCTTGAGCCAGTTGATGCAGCGTTCGACAGTGTTTCGGAGGCGGTAAACGTCGCGGTCGAGCGTGACTGGACGGCCGGCGTGTGGGCCGCGGCGCTTCCGTTTGGCCTGCTGGTCGGCGGGTTCGGGGATCACCGCACGGATTCCGCGCCTGCGAAGGTGAGTGCGGATCGCCCGAGATGAGTAGGCGCGGTCGGCGAGTACGGTCTCGGGACGGACACACGAGGTCGGCCAACGCACGCGGGACATGGGTAGCGGCCATGACGCGCTCGAACTGCCGTGCGTCACCTGCTTGTCCGGCGGTGACGACGAAGGCGATCGGGCGGACCGTCGGCGGGCAGGTGGACTTTCGTGCTCATTCCGCCGCGGGATCGGCCGAGTGCGTGGTCGTCCGGCTCGCGGCCGGAGCTCCCTCCTCAGTGACTGTTTGAGAGTCTCTGGTCTTGGGGGGCGCGGTTGGAACATGGCTGTCTACGTCCTGATCGCGACGGAGTGGGTACACCGTGTCGCTGCGGCACTCGGCGGCGCAGTAGTGATGCTGGTCATCGGAGCCACTGAAGAACTCTGCCGAGGGCCTTCGGCCCGGTGCTGGAGGCTCTCGGCGACACCTCCGTCAAGTGACGGCCTCTCCGGCGGCCCGCAGGCCGGTCGAGCGTGCTGTCGGGCACACTTTGGCCCTGTCGTTGTTGTTGCCGCGGCTGTCAGGTGGTGGAGAGGGAATCCTCGGCCGTCGCTTCCCGTTTGCCTTCCTGCCGGGGCGGGATGTCGCCGGAGGGGGTGGTGCCGTGGCGCTTGCGCAGCATGGCGAGTGAGATGGCTGTGCTGATGGCGGTGATGAGGACGCAGGCGATGCCGACTGTGTTGAGGCCGTTGGTGTAGGCGGTCTTGGCGGCGGTCATCAAGGCCTCGGCCGGCTCCGCGGGCAACTGTCGGGCGGCGTTGACGGCGTCCTCCATGCTCGCCCCGGCAGCCTTGTGGACGTTGGCCGGGGTGCCGGCGGGCGGTGCGATCGTGTCGCGGTAGACGGCGGTGCCGAGGCTGCCGAGCGTGGCGACACCGAGCGCGTTGCCCAGGTCACCGCTGATGGAGGAGAGGGCTGCCGCGGAACCTCCCCGCTCGGGCGGCACGGACCCGACGACCATGTTGGTGCCGAGTGCTCCGAAGGTGCCGACACCGATGAAGATGATCACGAAGCCGGCGAGCAGTAGCGGCAGTCCGCCGACCGGATCGACGAAGATGAGCATCGCGTAGCCGACCATGCCGATGAGCAGGGAGACACCGATCACGGTGCCGAGCTGGAAGCGCCTGGCGAAGATCGGTGCCACCTGCGCGGCGAGGATCGACGCGACGGCCGATGGCACCATCCACAGACCGGCCTCCATCGGCGACATGACCTCCACCATCTGCAGGAATCCGGTGATGAACAGGTAGCCGCCGCCGGTGCCGAGCATCGACACCATGAGGATCAGGAGCGAGGCGGTGAACGCGGCCACCCTGAACAGCTTCAGGTCGAGCAGCGGGTGATCCAGCGTGCCCTGCCGCTTCACGAACACTGTGCCGACAGCCAGACCGGCCAGGATCGCGGTGATGGGTAGCGGCTCGAAGCCGTGGCGGGCGAGCTCCTTGAGGCCGTAGATGATCGCCAGGATGGAAACCAGCGACAGCAGGACGCTGATCAGGTCGATCCGGCCCGCGTTCGGGTCCTTGTACTCCGGCAGCACGAGCGGCGCCACGACCAGCAGCAGCACCATGACGGGCACACCGAGCAGGAACACCGAGCCCCACCAGAAGAACTCAAGGAGCGTGCCGCCGACGACCGGGCCGAGCGCCGTACCCCCCATGAAGCAACTGGCCCACACCGCGATGGCGCGGCCCCGCTGGTAGGGGGCCTGGAACATGTTGCTGATCAGCGCGAGCGTGGACGGCATCAGCGTCGCGGCGGCGACACCGAGTAGCGCGCGGGTGACGATCAGCGCCTCCGCGCTGGTGGAGTACGAGGCGGCCACCGAGGTGAGACCGACCGCCACAGCGCCGATCATCAGCAGCCTGCGGCGACCGATCCGGTCACCCAACGTGCCCATCGTGATGAGGAAGCCGGCGATCAGGAACCCGTAGATATCCATGATCCACAGCGTCTGCGTGCCAGTGGGATGCAGGTCCTCGGCGAGGTGGGGCAAGGCCAGGTAGAGCACGCTCTGGTCGAGGGAGATCAACAGGGTGGGCAGGGCCAGTACGGCGAGCCCCAGCCATTCCCGTCTCCCGGCCTTCCGGGCTGGCGCTTCGGGGGCGTTCGGTGACATGGGTTTCCTTCCTCTGGGTCGGCCGTGTCGTTGTGTGCGGGTGCTGTAGCTCGGATACGGGGGGTGGGTGCGGGCGTGGCGCAGCACATGGCCCCACCAGGCGAATTGGGCGAGCATGGTTGTCGCCGCGGCCGTGCAGCCCTCGGGGGCCTCTGGGCGACCGTCGCCCAACTTGTTCCGGCAGTCGGGGAAGCACGGATACCCGGACGGTGATCCAGTGCAGCCCGGCGCAGACGGCGCGCAGGTCTGAGACCTCGCGCAGGCCGCTGGCGATGCCGCTGGGCGTGCCGATCACGAACGCGTCGGCCCTGGTGAACCAGGGGGGGAGCGCACGGTCTGCGGCAGACAACCGTCGAGGCTCTTCGCCAGTACGTCCGGCAGCCACACCGCGGTCGGGGCGGTCACGTCGACGTCGTCACGCCTGGCCGCCTCGGCGGCGAACCACTGGGCGGTGTGGGGCCGAAGCGGTCGGTGCGGGCACTGCCGATGAGCACGGCCACGTTCAGTCTGAGATCCGGCACGGGTTTCCCCTTCTGGGCTGGGCTCCGTCGGACTCGCACGATGCACCCTGCCGCTCGCGGAACTCTCCCGGTCTTCTCCCGGTGCTCTCTCGGCCGGCCGATACCTCTGGGAGGAGCCGGGTCCGCCTGGGGCCGTCGGTTAGCCTGATCACATGCAGTTGGGGGTGTTGGGCTCGCTGGGGGTGTGGACGGCCGACGGGACAGAGGCCAAAGTCCCTGAGCTCAAGGTCCGTGCCCTGCTTGCCCATCTCCTGGCCCACCGCGGCCGCCCGGTCTCCGCCGACCGGCTGATCGAGGACCTGTGGGGCGACAGGCTCCCCAGCAATCCGCAGGGCGTGCTCCAGACCAAGGTGTGGCAGCTGCGGCGAGCCCTGGAGGCCGCCGACCCGGGCGGCCGGTTCCTGGTGGTCTCGCGCACACCGGGGTACGAGCTGCGGGCCGGCCCCGACGCGATCGACGCCGACCGCTTCCAGGACCTGCTCGCCCGCGCGCGCGAGGCCACCGAACCACGAGCGCGGGCTGCCCTGTTGGCGGACGCGCTCGCCCTCTGGCGCGGCCCCGCGTTCGCCGACTTCGCCGACGAGGAGTTTGTCCGCAACGCCGCCGCCCGCCTCGACGATCAGCGCCTGACCGCGCTGGAGGAGCAGGCCCATGTTCGACTGGAGCTCGGCGAACACGCCTTGGTGGCGGATGAGTTGAGCGACCTCGTGGCCGTGCATCCGCTACGCGAGCGCATGCGCGCCGCGCACGTACGCGCGCTGTACCTGGCCGGCCGTCAGGACGAGGCGCTGCGCGGATACACGGAGCTGCGCACCCGGCTGGTCGAGGAGCTGGGAGTGGACCCCGGTCCCGAGTTGACGGCCCTGTACCAGTCGATCCTTGACCAGGAGCCCGCGCTGGTAGCTCCGCCGCCCCCGGCCACCTCCGCAGCCCGCCGGGCGAGCAACGTGCCGGCCGCGCTGACCGAGCTGATCGGCCGGGGCGAGGCGGTCGAAGAACTGGGCGCGCTGCTCGACGCCCACCGCCTGGTGACGCTCACCGGACCTGGCGGAGTGGGCAAGACCAAGCTCGCCCTCGCCGCCGCGGGACAGCTCGACGCGGAGTTCCCCGGCGGCATCCACCTCGCCGAGTTCGCCGCCCTCGATCCGGCCCCCGCCACCCAGGGGGCCGGGTGGACCGAGACGCATGAGGCGCTCGGCGCACTGCTCGGGCTCAGGGACGACACAGCACGCCCCGGGAGCGAGCCGCCGCATTTTGCCGCGCGGGTCGCCCACGCCCTGGGCGACCGGCCGGCCCTGCTGATCTTCGACAACTGCGAGCACGTCGCCGAGTCCGTGGCGGAACTCACCGGGCAACTCCTCAAGGCGGCCCCGGCCCTGCGCATCCTGGCCACCAGCCAGGTGCCGCTCGGCATCACCGGCGAACGCCTCGTAGAGGTGCCACCGCTGCGGCGACCGGACTCCACCACCGGCCTGAGCGTTGCGGAAGTACGGCAGTTCAGCGCGGTCGAACTGTTCGTGGCGCGAACGACGGCCGCTGCACCCAGCTTCGCCCTCGACGAGAGCACGCTCGACGCGGTCGTGTCGATCTGCCTCCGCCTGGACGGCATCCCGCTGGCCCTGGAGATGGCCGCGACCCGTGTACGGGCGCTCGGCGTAAACGAGTTGGCCGCCCGGCTCGACGACCGTTTCCACCTCCTCGCCGTGGGCGCGCGCGACGCCCCGGCCCGTCAACGCACCCTGCGCGCGATGATCGACTGGAGCTGGGAGCTGCTCGGCGACCGGGAGCGGGCGGCGCTGCGGCGCCTGGCCGTGCACGCTGATGGCTGCACCCTGGCCGCGGCGGAGGATCTCTGCGTCGGCGACGGAGTGGACCGCGTGGAGGTGCTCGACCTGCTGGCCCGGCTGGTGGACGGCTCACTGCTCGTCATGACCGACGGCTCGAAAGGCACCGAAGTTCCCCGCTACCGGATGCTGGAGTCGGTCGCCGCGTATGCCACCGAACGGCTCACGGAGTCTGGTGAGTTGACAGCCATGCAACGCGGCCACCGCGTCTACTACGCAGCGCTGGCCGAGCGCGCCGAGTCGCACCTGCGGGGACATGGGCAGCGCCAGTGGCTGCGCCGCCTCGACGCGGAGAACGCGAATCTGCGCTCCGCGCTGGAGAGCGCCCTCGGCGCCGAGGACGGCGAGTGCGCCTTACGCCTGGTGAATGCCATGGCCTGGTACTGGTACCTGAGGGGCCGCAACGGCGAGGCTGAACGCTCCCTCACCCAGGCCCTGTCCGCCGCTGCCGATGGCCCGGCCGCCCTGGTCGCGAAGGCATCGGCCTGGCTCGGCGGCTTCCGGCTGCTGCTAGGAGGCAGCGCCGACCCCGTTAGCGAACGCTGCGTTGCGCTGCAGCCGTACGAGGACATCGACGACCCGTTGGGACAAGCACGCGCCCAGTGGTTCGTGGCCTCCAACTTGTACGGCATCGGCGATCCGGCACCGAGTCAGCGGTTGATCGAGTCCGCGCTCTCCACGTTCCGGTCGCTGGGTGACCGGTGGGGCGCGGCCGCGGCACTCGCGGGACGGTCGTTCCACGCCGAGTTGCGCGGGGATTTCAACGCGCTCCGACGCCACGGCGAGCACAGCCTGGAGCTGTTCCGCGAGCTGGGCGACCAGTGGGGGCAACTGCGGGCGATGGCGCCGCTGCACGCCCTCGCGGAGGTGACTGGCGACTACGAACGGGCTGGTCGGCTGCGCCGCGAGGGGCTGCGCATGGCCGAGGACCTGGAGCTATGGCCAGAGGTGTCCTTCCAGCTCTCGGGCTTGGGCCGAGTCGCCCTGCTCACCCGGGACTTTGCGCGGGCACGTGAGTTCCACGAGCGGGCCAGGCGACTCGCGGTCGCCCAATCGGACAAGTTCGGCGAGCAATACGCCGAGATCGGGCTCGGGATGGGCGCACGCCGTGACGGCGACCTGGACGGCGCCGAGACCCACATGCGACACGTCCTGGAGATCCACCGGCAGATGGGGTACAAGCCGGAGGCGCCCGCGCTGATCCTGGCGGAGCTCGGCTTCATCGCCGAGCTGCGGGGTGAGCCGAGCACCGCCCTGAAACTGCAGCTCGACGGCCTGACCGCGGCCTGCGGTACCGGCCTGCTGCCGCTCGCCCTGGGCCTTGAGGGCCTGGCCGGGGCGCGGGCGCTGGCCGGCGATGCCGAGCACGCCGCGCTGCTCCTCGGCGCCGCGGCTGCGGCGCGCCACTCTGTCGGCGTACCCCTGCCGGAGGGCGAGCGGGACGATGTCGCCCGGATCGAGGCGCGCACCCGCACCATCCTGGACGGCGCCGAGTTCGACGCCGCGTACGAGAGGGGTGCGACGATGAGCGTGGACGAAATCCTCCAGGCCCCGTCCCTCAGGACCCCCTCCTGACCGCCGGTGCCAGAGCGTCGCCACGGCCGAGGACGAGCCGGTGGCCTCCATCGACCTGGATTGCTAGGCCGTTGATGACCGAGGACCTGTCCCGTACCGCGCGGGTGTCCACGGATCGCCCACCGCAGGCGACCTGCGGCAGCGACAACGCACCACGTGCAGTGAGAACAAGGCGAGTCAGAGCGGCCATCGCCTGTTCTCGGCGACGAGCCGCAGCAGCCGTACAGGGCGCGGGTACCACCGTGGGTGAGGCGGTGGTGCGCTTCGCGCTGCACCGGGGTATTCGGGTGATAGCCACCGCCGGGCAGACCCGGGCAGCAGCTCTGGAAGAGATCGGCGCCCAGGTGGTCGCCTACGGCGAGGGCATGGCCGAACGCGTCAGGGCACTGTCCGGAGGCCACATCGATCGTGCCCTCGACGCGGCGCCGACCGGCGGCCGGATCGACCGCGCCGACCAGCCCAGTCCGGCCGGCGGCTCGCTGCCGACCCTGATCGAGCTGACCGGGGATCTCGACCGTGTCCTCACCGTCTCGGACTTCGCCGCCGCGGCCGAGCTGGGCGTCCGGACCACCACCGAGATCCGCTATGACCAGATGGACGAGTTCGCCCGGCTCGCCGGCGAAGGCATCTTGGTCGTACCGGTCGCCCGCACCTACACGCTCGACCAGATCCAGGAAGCGGCCGAGCTCAGCCAGTCCCGCCGGCCCGGCGGCAAGCTCATGCTCGTCCTGTGATCGCCCTGCCAGCCTGACAAAGCTAGACCACCTCGACAAGGAGCGGGGTCAGGCCTCTTTTCCAGGCCGACCTCGAAGCCGCTCCCGCGTGTTCGCCGCGAACCCACGGGTCAACCTCCGAGAAGGGCGTCCCTGGGCCCTCGGGTTCCCGCTGAAGAACCTTCAGTTTCCGCGAACTCGCGGGACCCTCGGACCCGGACTCCCAGCTCTGCCACCAGGGGCAAAGACGGTCCTCCTCCTGCGGTCCCTCCGGCCGCACCTCAGGATCGAAGAGCGGCTCGGCCCCCAAGGCCACCAGGGCCGAATAGACTTGCTCCGCACTCACCGGGTGCTCGCTGCCGATACTCACCGCCCCAGCTTCGCCGCGAGCCGACGCTGTCAGGACTGCGACCACGCCGCGTCGTGGAGGGTTCCGCCCCTCTGCGTCATGGCATGTGGATGCGTCTGCGAGGGATGACGCGTTATCCGCCGATCGACCAGTACGGACCCGACCTGCCGGGCACCGGTGTGACTAGAAGCAACCCGCGCTCAGCGCAGTAGCAACGCCGCCCGGCAGACCACCGAACCTAGACCCGCGCAGCGGCGCGAGGACCGCCAGCTGGGGGGCGCTCGGAGGCATCGCGGTACCACCGGAGGGTGGTGGCAAGCGCGTCGGTCAGGGGGGTGGCGAGGCCGCCGTAGGCCATGCGGAACTTCGAGTCGTCAACGACCCATCGGCCAGTGAACTGGTAGAGGGTGTGAAGGTACTCCCGCATCGTCGGCTTGATCAGTCCGAACAGGTGCAACGTGGTGCGTCCGGCTGCGAGGGTGCGCGGGCGATGGCCGGCGAGTCCGTAGACCTGGTCGATGATCTGTCGGGTCGTGCGAGTGGGGGCGACCGGCAGATGCCAGATCGCCCCGGTGGTGCCCGGCTGGGTGCCGAGGGTGATCAACCCAGCCGCGACATCGGGCGTGTACGAGTAGCTGTGCGGCTGGTCGGGGTTGCCCATCACCTGTGCGGTGCGACCGCTCAGCGCGGTGGCGAACACCATCTCGCCGAGTGCGGAGTGGGTGGTGCCGGGACCGAAGCAGTCCGAGGCGCGACCGATGGCGACCTCGACGCGGCCGGCGTGGTGTGCATCGAGGAGTTCGGTGGTCATAGCGGCGCGGGTCGCTGCCTTGGCGGATGTGGGGCGCGTCTGGAGGGTTTCGACGAGGTCCTGGCCGTGTGGGGGGCCGTAGGCGTAGAGGTTGTCCAAAACGACGAGGCGAGCGTCGGCGGCTTCGGCACCGGCGAGTACCCCGCGTTGCAGGGGCGGGAACTCCTCGGCCCAGCGTGCGTAGTTCGCGGCGTTGAGGCAAAAGTAGGCGACGTCCGCACCGGCGGCGGCCCGGGTGGTGAACGCGGAGTCGGTGGCGTCGCCGCCCACGATGTGTGCGCCGGGCAGGTCGCCCTGGCCGGTGCGATTCACGGCGACCACATCGAAGCCTTGGTGGACGAGCTGTTCGACGACGAGGCAGCCGACCTGGCCGGTGCCGAACACGACGTGGCGGGTCATGACGCGTCCTTGTCGGTCCGGTTGAGGGCGAGAGGGAGTATGACGGTCAGGGCGGTGACGACGAGGGCGCCACTGGCGCCGTAGATGACGAACTGCTGGTCGACATCGACACCGATGGCAGTGCTGGTCGCCCACCCGGCCGCCCAGATCGCTGCGAGGGCGGGGGGCCAGGCGAGGGCCACGACGCCGAGCCGCGGCAGGAGCACCAGGGCTTGGGCGAGTCCGACAGCGAGCCCGGAGATCGCGCCCTGGACGACGAGTGCGGTGAGGTTGGTGTCGTAGTCGACTATCGCCGCACCGATTGCGAGTCCGGCCATCAGCCCGAGCGTGGTCGCTGCGATCCAGGCAGCGGCGGAGGGACGGTTCCGGCCAAGCCCCCAGGCCTGGACGGCTCCGAGGGCCGCGCCGGTGATCAGCGCGCCGAGGAGTGCCGCACCGACGCTGTCGACGGGACCGGATACCAGCCAGCCGGCGTAGCCGGCCAACGGGATTCCGAGGAAGGTCGCCATCCACCAGGTGGCGGCTCGGCGTGAGGGGATCCGGGGGCGGCTGGTCGGCGCGGTGATCTGGAGGTTCTGCATGGTGACTCCTTCTGGTTGGCGCCGGCGGGTCATCCGGCGGACGTGTGTTGGGCGGCGATCCAGGCCGCAAGGATGTTGTCGGGGTGGTCGGTCAGGTGGTCTCGGACGAGTGCGTCGAGCAGGTCCCCGTCGCTACGAACGTGAGCGGCGGCGATGGCAACGAGTTGGCGGTCCCTGGTCGTGGTGGCGTTCCCGGCGGCCCTGGCGAGGAACTCATCGGGCTGGTCCGCAGTCAGCGCTGCGGCCACGAGCAGCAGTGGAGTGCTGTCGGTCTTGGCCCGCTCGAGGATCTCCGGGACAGCGGCGTCGTCGTTGCCGATCAGCCGGCGGACCAGGTCGTGGATGTCATCGGGCATGGGACCACTGTCGGCCGAGCCGCTGACGATGCGCTGACGCCGACCTCTGGCGGCCGTGCGCGCGGCGGGCATACCCTCGAGACGTGCTCACCGTGGCTGTGCTCGGACCCACCGAGGTTCGCCGCGACGGCGAGCGGCTCCCGCTGCCGTCGGGCAAGACCACCGAGGTGCTGGTCCGGCTCGCCGTCGAAGCCGGGCGGCCGGTCCGGGCCGAGCGGATCACCGAGGACCTCTGGGCCTGCGCCGCCACGGGCAAAAACACACTCCAGTCGAAGGTGTCCCAGCTCAGACGGGCGCTGGCCGAGCCCGGTCTGGTCACCAGCGGGAAGGGCGGCTACACCCTCAACGTCGACCCCGACAGCGTCGACGCGTTGCACGTCGTCGCACTGGCCGCATCGGCGACCGCCTCGCGGCGTACTGGCGACGCGGCTGCTGCTCTCGAGGTGTCCACCGACGGGCTGGTGCTGTTCCGCGGCGAGGTGCTGGTCGACGCAGGAGAGGGGGACTGGCTCCAGCCGCACCGCGCGCGCCTGGAGGAGGTGCGCCTCGGTTTGCTGGAGGACCAGCTGGCGGCACGGGTGGACCTGGGTCTCGGGGGCGATGTGATCGGGGAGCTGGAGGGGCTCGTTGCCCAGTACCCGCTCCGCGAGGGGTTGTGGTGCTGCCTGATTACGGCGCTCTATCGGATGGGCCGCCAGGCCGACGCGCTCGCGGCGTACACGCGCGTGCGCGAACTGCTCGTCGACGAGCTGGGCATCGACCCAGGGCCCAATCTGCGCGCCCTGGAAGAGCAGATCCTGCAGCAGAGCCGGGCCCTCGATTCCGCCGGAAGCCGCCCGACCGTGCGTGCCGGACCGGTCGGCAACCTGCCGGGGCTGTCGTCATCGCTGGTGGGGCGGGCGGCCGAGGTTTCCGCCGTCCATGACCTCCTGCGCCACCGGCGCTTGGTGACGGTTGTCGGGCCGGCCGGCGTCGGCAAGACCCGCCTGGCCATCGAGGTGGCCCGCGGACTCACGCCACCTGGGGGAACGTGGCTGGTGCGACTCGACGCCGTCGACACCACCACGTCAATCCCCCGGACAGTCGCGGAGACGCTGCACCTGCCGGGTGGCAAACAGATGCTGGTCGAACGGTTCACCGGCGCCGAGACCGTCCTCGTGCTCGACAACTGCGAACACGTTGTCGACCGCGTGGCCGAGCTGACCAGCGAGCTGCTGGATGCCGCGCCCCAGCTGCGGGTACTGGTGACGGGCCAGGTCCGCCTCGACCTGGACGGCGAGGCGGTCTACCAGCTGGCGCCGCTTCCGATCGCGGACTCTGTGTCCCTGTTCGCGAGCCGGGCGGCCGAGATCCGCAAGCAGTTCGTCCTGGACGTCGAGACCACCGCGTCTGTCGAGGAGGTGTGCCTGTCCCTCGACGGACTGCCGCTGGCCATCGAGCTGGCGGCGGCCAGGGCCAGGTCCCTGTCGGTGCAGGACATCGCCCGACGACTTGATGACCGCTTCGCGCTGCTCCAGGACCCGACCAGCCGTCGCCCTGAGCGGCGCCGTGCGCTGGCCGCGGCGATCGGGTGGAGCTACGAGCTCTTGTTCCCCGACGAGCAGCGAGGGCTGTGGGCGCTCTCCTGTTTCGCGGACGGAGCATCTCTCAACGCGGCGGAGCACGTTCTGGCTGCCCTGGGGGTGCCCGAGGCGTCGGTCGTCGACATCGTCGACCGTCTTGCCGATCGATCATTGGTCAGCGTCGAGGTCACTCCGGAAGGCGCGGTGCGCTACCGGTTGCTCGACAGCATCCGGGACTTCGCGCTCGACCGGCTCCGCGCCTCCGGCCTCGTGGACGACGCGCGTGCGGCGCACGCCGGGTGGCTCGCGGAGGCCGCCGATCGCTGCGACGCGACCGTGCGCGGCAAACGTCAGTCCGATTGCCTTGCCGTCGTCCGGGCAGAGCGGGCCAATATCGACGCCGCCCTCACCTGGTCGGCCGACCACGATCAGCAGCTCGGGGTCCGCCTTGCGACCGGGTTCGGCTGGGCCTGGGTCGTGCACGGCGACGGCGTCGCCGCAGCCACGCGCGTCCGCGGCACGCTCCAGGCGGCTGGGTCGCTCGTCACGACGGGAGAACGGGCGACCGGTCTGCTCCTCGCGGGTTGGCTCGAAACCTCGGCCGGCAACCTCGACCAGGCCGAGGCCGATCTCGACGAAGCACTCGGCTTGGTGAAACAGCTGGCCCTCGGCCACCTCCGAGCCGACGCCCACCGGCACCTGGCCTTCCTACGCATCCAGCAGGGCCGCCCGCAGGATGCGCTCGAACTGGCCACCGCGAGCCTCACCGTCTACCGGCCGCTCCGGCTCAACTGGGAGGTGGCCACGAGCCTGGTCATCGCGTCGTACGCCTCGATCATGCTCGGCGACACCACCAGCGCCACCGAAGCGGCAAACGAAGCGAGGCAACTCCTGACCCCCATCGGTGACTCCTGGGCGCTCGTCCATGCCGACGGGACGCTCGGCGTCATCGCCCAGGCCGACGGCCGCCTCGACGAGGCCGTCGTCATCCTTACCCGCGCAGCCGCAGCCTCCGAACGCCTCGGGTTCCTCGGCCAGGCCGCCCTCCACCTCACCACGCTCGGGCAGGTTGAGCAGCGAGCCGGCAACACGCAGGCGGCCATCGAAACCCTGCAGCGTGCCCTCGTTGCCGCCGGCCACAGTGGCGACCTCCGGATCGCGGCCACAGCCCGAGTAAACCTTGCCCGGCTGGTGCGGGCCTCGGGCCAGCCCGACACCGCCCTCATCCTCCTCGAACAGACCGACAGGTGGTACCGCGCCTCCGGAGGAGGCGATGGCGCTCTACTCACCAGATGCCTGCTGGCCTCACTGTCGTCCGCAACCGGCAGCGCACGCGCCGCCGAACAGCTGGCGTCGGTACTCGAGGAAGCACTAAGGACCGGCGACGCGGAAGTCCAGGTGCTCGCGTCGGATGCGCTCGCCCGCCTGGCTGCCGACCGAGGTGACCTCACAGCCGCGCAACGGCTGCTTGAATCCGCCGACGACCTGAGCTCGGGGATCCCTCATGTTCTCGACGACCTTGACCGCATCGACGCCCGGCTCGCTCGGTTGCGCATCTCCAACGGCTTCGATCAGCCGAGCGGCTGCTGATCGTTGAACCGCGGGTACCGAGCTGTGCGCCTGCCGAAATCCCCATCCGTGCAGGTTAAGCGGCATGTTGGTACTCGTGGAGGACTCCGCCGAGACGGTCTGTCCGGCGTACCTTCAGGTGTGGGATGTGTGCGCGATGGAGTGGTTCGGGGACAGCGCGCAGGGGTGCTGCCTGATGCAACGCTTGGTGGGGCCGGTGGAGGTTGTAGTGCAGTTCAAACTCTCGGAGCACGTGGCGCAGATGCCGTTCATTCCAGATGAGCGTGCGGTCCAGGAGTTCGTGACGGCAGGTCTGGACCCAGCGCTCCATGAGGGCGTTCATGCGTGGTATCCGGACGCCGGTGAGGACGACCCGGATGCCGACGTCGCTCAATCTCGTCGAAGAGGGCGGGGTACTTCGCGTCCCGGTCTCGGATCAGGTAGGCGATGGTGGCTTGTGTGTCCGTGAGGTCCATGGCCAGGTTGCGGGCGGCCTGTGTGACCCAGGCTGCTGTGGGGTGGGCGGTGGTGCCGAGGATCCGGATGCGGCGGGTGGTGTGTTCGATGACGGCGAGGATGTACTGGCGCCGTCCGGTCAGGGTGACGGTCTCGATGAAGTCGCAGGCCAGGAGGGCGTCGGCCTGGGAACGCAGGAAGCCGGCCCAGGTGGTGGCGGCCCGGTCGGGCGCCGGGTCGATGCCCTCGAAGGTGAGGATTTCCCAGACAGTGGAGGCGGCGATCTGGATGCCGAGGGTGGAGAGTTCGCCGTGCACCCTGCGGTAACCCCACGAGGGGTTTCCACGGACCAGGCGCAGGATCAGCATGCGGATCGAGCGGACCGTGGGCGGCCGGCCCGGTCTCTTTGGTCGGCAGGTACGGGCGTGGCGCCGTTTGATCAGGTCGCGGTGCCAGCGCAGCACGGTGTCTGGCCGGGCCAGTAACCGGAGTCGACGCAGGGCCTGGCGTGGCAGGGGGATCAGTAGACCGGCGAGGAACGCCCGGTCCGCGGGAGTGAACTTGATGCGGTCCGTGCCAAGTTGTCGCTCCAGGACGGTGATCTGGTGGTGTAAGGTGAGTATCTCCGCGTCCTTGTCGCGATCGCTCAGCGGCAGCAGTCGCAGTACGGCGAACGTGTTGGTGACGGTCAGGTAGGCGAGACGAAGCAGCACAAGTGCTCATCCTGCCGCACCACCGACTAGGCTCTTGAGCTGCATGGACGATATTTTCGGCAGGCGCAGTCGCGTCAACGAGCTAGGGATGCGTCCGTCGCGTTCTGCTGCGATGCCCGTACCGGCCACGGATCTCCGCGATCCGCGCCTCGGCAGTCGTCACATTCCCGTCCGGCGTGGTCGTCATGTCGCAGAACACCAGCGCGTCGACGAGCAACGGCTCGTCCAGCAGCGGAAACTGATCCTCCAGTTCGCCACGGACACCACGCTGTTCGGCCTCCAGCAGCGCGAAGGAGTGGTTCGTGACAAGCCGCACCACGCGGTCGTCAATGTCACCACGGCCGCGAAGGTAGAGCGGGCACCGTCGAGCCGATGGTGATGAGGATCTTTGAAAACGGCCACTTGTGCTCTTCGTTCCCCACTTCGTTGCCGCGAGCGACTGTGCCCGGGGCCGCCCGCTCTTCGAGTGCTCGGGCCGTGCCGACCCGGCTCCTGGCGCTGCACTACCGGGTCTCCGGGACCCTTCAGCTGAATGCTTTGCCGATGACCGCGGCGCTCCTTCGGGCCGCAGCCATCAGCAGCGCGGCGTGACGTCACACGGCCGGCACCGACTCGGCCGGGACCGTCCACCGCTCGCTCACCCAGGCGTCCAGGCTCGTCAGTCCGGGGTGGCGCTCGCGCAGCGCGGGCAGGTCGGCGCGGAAGCCCACCGTGTTGAACCAGTCGAACATAGCCCCCATCTCCTCGCTGTGGGCCCGTACCTGCTCGACCGGCTGGGCGTCGAAGCGCACCGGACGGCCTGCGGCGCGACCGAAGATCTCGGCCATCTGAGGGCCGGTCACCTCGTCCCCGGCGATCTCGATGGTGCGCCCCAGGTAGTCGGCGGGCGCGTCGAAAGCAGCCGCGGCGATGACCCCGATGTCCCCGGGAGCGATCATCTGCAGCCGGGTCTCCGGCCCCAGTGCCAGTGTGAGCACCAGCTCCCCGTCGGCCCACTGTGGGCCGAGCCCTTCGAAGTTGGTGATGAAGAACGACGGTCGCAGCACCGTGGCCGGCAGCCCGAGCGCCTCGATGTGCCGCTCGACCTCGCCCTTGCTCGCGAAGTGCTGCACCTCACCGGGCCGATCGGCGCCGTCCACGGAGCTGTAGACGAAGTGCTCGACGCCCGCCCGCGCCGCCGCGTCAGCGACTGCCTTGCCCTGGCGCGCCTCGCCGGCGAAGCCGTCGGGCCCGGCGAAGGTCTGCACGCTGAAGACGCCGTACGCCCCCGCCAGCGCCGTATCCAGCGAGGCCGCGTCGTCGAGATCGCCGCGCACCAGCACGGCCCCGGCCTCCTGCAGCGCCAGCGCCTCCGCCTTGCCGGGATCACGCACCAGCGCACGCACGGTCCAGCCGCGGGACAGCAGGGCGCGGGCGGTGGCCCCGCCCTGCTTGCCGGTCGCACCGGTGACCACCACGACACGGTTGTCAGCCATCACAGACTCCTCGATAAGCGCAGGCCCCGGGCGACCGCGAAGCAATCGCCCCGATGACCAGAAGCCTGCGTCCTCAACCACGGTTCAGGTCCACCCGGTGTGACCCAGTTCACCCACCAGGTGTGGTCGACCCCATCACCCGGCACCTCCCTGCTCACCCTGGACAGCTCGCCCCGCCCCTGGACCTGGCCGGCCATCGGGCGGCCCCTCCTCGGTGACATCCCGCCGCAGGCCGGAGCCGGGTGCGTGGGGAATCTCGGTGATCAGGTCTGGCCACCCCCTTAGCGCGGGGTGGGGATTTTCAGGGAGCCTCATCAATGGCAGCCGGTCACGGAAAAAGACGGGGCATACCCCGCGTCATGTAGCCCCGCGGCCAGTCTGAGCGGCTCGTGGTCCTTGCCGATCACGGGCCCGAGTATCTCGGCCCGCATCACGACGCCTTGAGAATAGCCCCAGCAACGCGGGAGCGATTGATGGAGAAGGCTATGCGCGAGCTCGTAGCCTTCCAGGTGGTTCAGCGTGCACACGAACGTACCGAACGTTGCCTCACAGCGATGCGGCCTACAGGCGTCGCATTCTATCCACTCTCATTGAACCGCCGGTGGAGGAAGCACCCGCACCATGCCGCAGCCCGCCTCCGCCCCTGTCGTCGTCAGTAGCGTCGAAGGTTCCTTCCCCTGGGCGGAGAGCTTCTTCTACCGCAAGCTCCTGGCAGCCCTCGGCTACTTCAGCCCGGGGGCCTGGCAGGGCATCGATCGCTTCTCAGTCACCGGTTACCGGCGGTGGCATCCCAGGTGAAGGTTGCAGGTTCGGTCCCCTCGCCGCGGTAGGTGAGTGTGGCCGGCCGATCACCCTTTGGCAGCATGTGGATGGAGCACACTGCGACCGTGTGGTCTGGGGCCACCATCTCGTTCGGGACTGCCTTGGGGCACTGGGTGACACCGTCGCCGCCGAGGTCGAGCAGGGTCAGTTTCGGTGCCGTCTGTTCGCCGGCGGTGGTGAGCATCACGCCGTCTCGCAGCCCCGGGTACAGCCTGTGTTGGCCGGTGTTGCGGTACTCGACCGTGACGTACTAGGGGATTTGCTTCTTCTGGTCCGCGTCCAGCTTGAACCGGCTCAGGTCGGCGACGGTTCCGGCGCGGACGCTCTTGGGGGTGGCGCGCACAGTGACCGGGCGGTCGTCGCTGTCCGTCCATACGGAGTCGACGGGCTTGTGCGCGGGCAGTACTCCGTCGGATTCATCCTTCTTTCTGCCGTCGCCGACCCGCCACAGGATCGTGCCGCTCTCGTCACCCGAGTACGCGACCGTGGTGGGCGACGCCTGCTTCGGCAGCATGAAGACCTGGCAGACCTCTGCGGTGTCGCCCAGCGCCAGCGTGGCCGGGTCGGGCTGGTCGCACTGGGACGGCAGGCCAGAGCCGGTGGCCAGCGTGTCGCTTCGCATGACGGTGAGCCGCTCAGCTGCCTGGCCGTCGGAGCCCGCCACCGAGATGTCGCTGACCGGATCGGAACTGGTGATCGCCGTCTTGCCGGCGTTGGTGTAGGCAACCGTGAGGTAGTGCGGCACCATTCCCGCCAAGTCCTCCCCGAGTTGGACCTGGGATAGGTCGGCTCGTGCGCCGCGCTCCAGGCTCTTGGCTGTGAGCTTGAGACGGAAGGTGCCCTGCTTCGAACCGGTCCCTGTCCAAGTCGTCTGATGTGAGGCGGACTTCAGAGGCAACCGATGCGCAGCTGCCGGGCTAGCTGTGGTTTCGCCGGATGTGTCCTTGCCATTGTCGTCGGTGGAGGTGTTGCCCCCACATCCGGTGATGAGCAGGGCGAGCGCACCAGTTGCGCTCGCGGCGGCGGTCTATCGGCTGCGGGTGTGCGCGGGCATTATGCCTCCAGGGGCAGGACTTGAGGTGGTGGGTGCGGACATCTCTGGGTGCGAGGTGCTTATGCGCTCTTGAGGTGGGTGGTGAGTTGGTCGAGGGTGGTCCAGGCCTGGGCGTCGGTGCCGTCGCCCAAGGGGTAGTGGAGTGCGGGGTTGCTGGTGGTGCCGAGTTGTGTGGGGCGGAGCTTGAGGGGTGGGCGGCGGGCGTGGGTGAGGCCGATGTCGCGTACCTCGGAGGGGCCCAGGGTGAAGGCTGTGGGGATGGGCGGGGCCTCGAACTGCGGGGGGATGGTCAGATCTCGGCGGGCACGGCGAACGGAAGTGAGCATGGTGGTCAGTCCGTGCTCGGCGATGAGGGTTTCCGCGAGTGGCTCGATGGTGCCCAGGGGCGGGGTTTCGCCCTCGCCGTAGCCGAGGGCGAGGGTGGCGTCCTGGACGATGCCGGTTTTGGTGCGGGTGATGCGGAGGGTGGCGATGGCCGGGTGGTCGGGGTCGCCTACGGCAAGGACGTGGGTGGGTTCAGGGGCACGGTCTCGGGCAAGTTCGGTCAACTGGCGGGTGGACCAGGGGAGGTTGATGGGTTCAGCGGGGCCCCAGCCGGTGGGGGGTGTGCCGGTGAGGTGGTGCCAGGCGGTCTGGAGGGGGTGGCCGAGGACGAGGTCGGCGTCCGCTTCGTGGTGGGTGCGGAGGGACACGATGAGCTGGCGTTCGGCGTTCGCTCCGGGCTGGGTGAAGGGTGTGGCCACGGTGGCCTTGCCCTCGGTGGTGAGGGCGGGCGCGAAGGTGCCGTTCTGCCAGCGCAGGATGGCGCCGGAGAGGCCGTCGTAGTAGCCGCAGTCGGGGTGCTGGATGACCCAGCGGTTGGGGGCTCCGGTCAAGGCTGTGCGCAGGGGAAGGCTGAGGCGGGCGTGGTGCGGGGTGACGATGTGCAGGGCGCGTCCGGCTGCCGTGGTCGCGCGAAGGACGTCCGAGAGCCAGGCGGTCAGCGGGATTACGGGGCGGTCGGCGATGACGACGGCGGTGGAGTCGGTCAGTACGTCGACTGCGGGCAGCGCGCCGTCGGGGGTCGGGTGTGCGGTGACGGCCCCGTCGGCGTCGTCGGGGGTGTGGATGACCTGGGTGGTGGCTGCTGACGGGGGCCAGGTGGTGCCGCCCAGGAGCGTGGCAAGGCGGCCGCAGAGTGACCCTGCGAGGGGTTCGGCTTCGGGGACAGCCGTGGAGGCGCGCGCCTCGGTCCACCAGAACGGGGCCTCGGGGACAGGGACGTCGCTGCCGAGGAGCCGCTGGGCCTCGCCGGGAAGGTGGACCAGTAGTGGGGCTTCGACGGAGACGAGGGGGCGGCCAGCGGGGGTGCGGAGCTGGATGACCGCGCCGTCGTGGGCCGTGCCGACGTCGAGGTCGGGGCCGCCGGCGTACAGGGCTGCCAGGAGAGCCCAGGTGTCGGGCATCTGGGGGGTGAGGGCGATGACGTCCTTGGTCACGTGTGTCGTGTCTCTTCCGGTGCTGCGGCATCTTCGGCCAGGGCGGTCTGGATGAGCTGGTGGCGTCGGCCTCGGCGGACGAGGGTGCCGCGGCCCGGCGGTTGGGCTGTGGCGTACAGGCTGGGGAAGAGCTGGCCTTCGGTGCGGTCGCCGGTCATGAGGAGGGCGGTGGTGCCGGTTTCGCGCAGGGTGGTGAGGAAGGGGTCGTACAGGGCGCGGGAGGCTCCGGCGACGCGGCGGGTGACGATGAAGTGCAGGCCGATGTCTGGGGCGGAGGAGATGTAGGGCAGGAAGGGGGCCAGGGGTTGTTGGCCTGCGGTGGTGAGGATGTCGTAGTCGTCGACGAGGATGACGATGCGCGGGCCGCTGAAGGCCGGGGCGTCGGTGAGCGCGTCCGGGTCGGCGGTCTCCGGCAGGCGCTTTTCCAGTTCGCCCGCGATGCCGGTGGCCAGGGCGGTGGCGAGTTTGGCGTTGTGGGCGTAGCCGCCGCGGTAGGGCTCGGGGACGGTGCCGCGCAGGCCGCGGCGGGGGTCGAAGACGCCGAAGACCAGTTCGTCGTCGCTGTGGCGGTCGATGAGCTGGCCGGTGATGAGCTTGAGCAGGTTGGTCTTGCCGCATTCGTTGTCGCCGAGGATCAGCAGGTGCTGGTCCTGCCCGGCCAGGTCCAGGAGCGCGGGGGCGAGGGCGTCCTGGTCGACGCCGAGCGGGATGCGCGAGGGTTCGGCGGTGAGCGAGGGCAGCTTGGCGGCGGGCAGGGCGGTGGGCAATACCCGTACGGGGGCCGCGAGGTCGCCGTGCCAAGTGGCGCGGATCTTGCTGGCGGCGTCCTCCAGGGCGGCACCGAGGCTGCCGGTGGTGGGCTGGCCGTCGATGCGGGGCAGGGCGGCGTGAGCGAAGAGTTTGGCGTCGGTCAGTACGCGGCCGGGGGTGTCGGCGCTCAGCGTCTCGGACAGCTTGCGGTCGACGCTGGAGTCGGAGGGGTCGTTGAGGCGCAGTTCGATGCGCGTGCCGAACATGGACTGGGTGGCGATGCGTACGTCGTTCCAGCGCAGCATGCCCGCCACGATGTGGATGCCGTAGCCGCTGCCCCGCTTGAGGAGGTCGGCAATGGTGTCGTCGAGTTCGGCGAACTCGTCGCGCAGCGCACCGAACCCGTCGATCAGCAGCACGATGTCGGTGGAGCCCAGTTCGGTCAGGCGGCCCTGGGAGCGGAGGTGGCGGAGCTGGTCGACGGAGTCGATGCCGTGCTCGCGGAAGAGCTCCTCGCGGACGGCGAGTTGGGCGCGTACCTCGGCGACGGTACGTGCCGCGCGCTCGTGGTCGGCGCGGCCCGCGATCCCGCCGACGTTCGGCAGACCGGAGAGCGTGGAGAGCCCGCCGCCGACCAGGTCCAGGCCGTACACGGCGACCTGTTGTGGAGTGTGGGTCAGGGCGAGGGAGAGGGCGAGGGTGCGCAGCAGCGTGGTTTTGCCGGACTGCGGGCCGCCGATGACGGCGGCGTGTCCGCCCGCGACGGTCAGGTCCAAGTACCAGGGCTCCTGCCACTGCTGGGCCGGGTCGTCGAGCACTCCGAGAGGGACGCACATCGCGCGCTTGCGGTGGGTGAGCTGCAGGCCGCGTTCGGAGGCCTGGAGAGGGCCTGCGGCCCGGTCGAGGGTGAGTGCGTCGGGAAGGGGCGGCAGCCAGATGCGGCGCACGGGCGGCGCGGCGGTGCATAGCTGGTCGACCATCACCGACATGACGGTCGGGCCGGTCTCGCGCTCGCGCATGGCTGGTTCATCGGACGTCGCAGTCGCCGGTCCCTCCGTGACGTTGAAGGTGGGGTAGGTGAAGGCGAGCGGCTCGTCCGAGTCTGTCTGCTCACGCAGGGCCGGGCCGCGGTGGGCGCCGGAGACGTAGCCCGCCTTGAAGCGTTCGTACGTCGAGGTGTCTACCTTGAGATAGCCGAAACCCGGCAGCGGCGGCAGCTGAAAGGCGTCCACCGTGTCCAGGACAGTGCGCGACTCGTCGGCGGAGAAGGTGCGCAGGCCCAGCCGGTAGGAGAGGTAGGTCTCCAGGCCCTTGAGCTTGCCCGATTCGATGCGCTGGCTGGACAGCAGCAGATGCACGCCGATCGAGCGGCCGATGCGGCCAATCGACAGGAACAGGTTGATGAAGTCCGGCTTGGCGGTGAGGAGTTCACCGAATTCGTCGATGACGACGAACAGATGTGGCAGCGCCTCCAGGTCGGGCCGGGTCTCGCGCAGGGCGGCGTAGTGCCCGATGTCGGCGATGTTCCCGGCGTCCTTGAGGACCTGCTGGCGGCGCTTGACCTCACCGGCCAGGCTGGTGTGGACGCGCTCGACGAGGCCCGCCTGGTTCTCCAGGTTGGTGATGACACCGGCTACGTGCGGGAGCTGAGTGAAGGGGGCGAAGGTAGCGCCGCCCTTGTAGTCGACCAGGACGAGCGCCAGATCCTCCGGTGAGTGTGAGGTGACCAGGGCCAGGACCAAGGTGCGAAGAAGTTCGCTCTTACCCGAACCGGTCGCACCGACGCACAACCCGTGCGGGCCCATACCGAGTTCGGAGGATTCCTTCAGGTCCAATAGAACGGGCTCGTGCCGGTCGTTGATTCCGATGGGCACGCGCAGGAAGTCGCGCTCGCTACGCGGCGCCCACAGCCGGTCGAGGTCGAGTGCGGCGGGGTCGTCGATGCCCAGCAGGCCGGGGAAGTCCACCGGCCCGGACACCGGCGTGCCCGCAGCGGCGGATTCGGCCGACAGCCGCAGCGGGGCGAGCATGCGGGAAAGCCCCTCCGCGCCTGCGATGCTCAGTTCATCCGCCGCCCCGTTCGCGGCCTGGAGATGCGGAACGCGCAGGTCTTCGACGGCGATCTGGTCGCCGTCGACGGTGATCCGCACGCTCACCTCGTCCGGCTCATGCACCTGTTGCTCCAGCAGGTGCAGCACGGTCACACCCATCTCGGCCAGACCGACTGCCGCGTCAGGGCGCGGAAACTCGACGGCATTGTTCCCGTACTCATCGCTGATCACCACGAGCCGGTCGGTGAGCTTCAGCGCGTCTTTGCCGGACAGCCCGCGCCGTACCTCCGCCGCGTACGACGCCCGCCGCCGCAGGTCCCGGCCGAGCAGCCGGGCCAGCTGGGGCAGATCCGGCGCGATGCGCCTGGCGGCCACCGGGGCGGCACCCGTCTCCTCGCCAGTCTGGTCATCAAGGACGTGTGGCAGCCACTTCGCCCACTCCCACCACGCCAGTTGCTCAGCCGGCACACCGAGGGCGATCGCCACATCGTCCGGCGCATGTGTGACGGCGGCCTGGACCAGCAGAGTACGGGCGACACGCAGCACCCCCGCACGCTCCCCGACGATGCTGACGTTCCCGACCCGGTCCAGCGGCACCGTCAGCGGACAGTCCGCCGTCACGGCGAAACGCGCCTGTAGGGCGCGGGCCTCGTTGAGCATGAACGGGTCCGGTGGCGTCAGCACGCCCCCGGCATTGTCCTGCCCGATCGCCAGCTCCTGCACAGGTACGTCACCGGTGCCCACGCGTACGCGCAGGAAGTCCGCATCGCCGCGTCGCCGCTCCCACAGCCTCGCCGGATCACGCACCTGGTCGTACAAGGCCAAGGGCGCCGGAGACAGCAGCCGGGCCATCTCCCGGCGTTCCCGCTCGATAGCGCCCAACTCCTCGCGCTGCTGCTCCACATACTCCAGGTAGCGCTCGCGTTGCGTACGCCGGGTGCGCTGAGCCTTGCCGCGCTGGGACAGGAACAGGGCGACCGCGCCGAGGAGCGCGAAGACGAGGACGATCGCGCCGATGGCGGCGAACTGGCTGTTGCGGATGACCGTCATCATGACGACCGAGCCCATGACCCCGGCCATCGGAAGCAGCGCGGTCGCCGCACTGCCCATCTTGCCCTCCGGCAGATTGGGCGGCGGTTCGATGGTGCGCGGCTCTGTCGAGGTGAGGGGGCGGGTGGAGCGGGCGGGGCGGTGGACGAGGTGCTGGGTCATCGCACTCTTACGGCTTTCTGTATCGCCTCGGCGGCCAGCCGGATGGCGGCATCGCGGGAACTCTGGCCGAGCATGGCGGTGTGGATGGGGCCTCCCTGGGCCAGATGACGGTCATAGGGCAGGGCCACCACGGCCACCCCGGTCTCCCGCAGATGCGCCGTGGCCGCCTTCAGATCGAGCGTCGTATCGGGGGAGTTCGCCGTCAGCGCCACCACCGTGGTCTCCAGCGCCGAGTGGGGCAGCTGCGCCAGCCAGTCCAGCACGACGCGGGTGCCATTCACGCCCTCCGCCGTCATCGGGGCGACCACCACGCGCGCGTGGGCCGTATCCATGGCGGTGCGGGCCACTTCACCCGGCAGCGACTCGCAGTCCACCACCGTCACCGCGAAATACCGGCGCAGCGCCAATGTCACCGTTCGGTAGGTGCCTACGTCCAGCGGGGCACCGACCCGCCCCTGACCGGCGGGCAACAGCCACCCGCCATCGGCCACCGGCACCAGGTAGCCGGTGATATCGGTGAGCTGCATGGACGGAGAGAGGATCTCGGCCAGGTCGGCGCACGCCCATCGCACCGACTCCGCGCCCATCCGCACGGGCAGGGTACCCAGAGCGGTATCGGCCTCCAGCGCGAGCACTGGATCGTGCCGGTAGTGATGGAACGTACGTCCAAGGAGCGCGGAGACGGTGGACTTGCCCACTCCACCGCGGATGGAGGTCACCGCGATGACCCGCCCGGTGGTGACCGGCTGCTGGATCTCACGCGCCAGCCGCGTCAGCTCGGCGACCTCCTGCCCGGCAGAAGCCGCGAGCCTGCGCAGTGTCCGTCCGGTCCGCCGCGCCGCCGAATCCCCGTGCTGCGGGGGGCCCAGAGCACGCGCGAGACGCGGATCGACGGTCGGCACGGACTCCGGCGCCGGCATGGGGACACGCGGATCCCGGGCACTGCGGGGCACGGGCGGCGTGGCCTGCGCCGCAGGTGCGGGCCGTTCCTGAGGCTGTGCTGGTACTGGTGCCTGAGGAGTCGACCGGGGGTCTCCCCGGGATTCCGAAGCGGCAAGACTCAGCGCGGCAGTGGACTCCGCGGTTGCGGTGCCCAACTCTCGTAGTACATCTCGCTGCCAATCCGGCTGAGCCATGGCCCGCATCCCTACGCGAAGGTGGCGAGTAGACGCCCGTACACACCGAACACCCCGATGGTCAGGGGCAGCAAAGCAATTACCCCCACCGACTCCACAAAATCCCCTGCCCGCCGCAGCCGCACCCGCACATGCTCGGCGGGTTTCACCGTCAGGACCACGAGGGGCATGACCGCGAACAGCATGAGCAGGGCCAGCGACCCCACCGCGCCGGACTGTTCCACCCACACCCGCACAAGCCGCACGGTGACGACCGCCGAGGCCGCCAGCAACGCGACTACCTCAGCCGTCAGCGGAAAGGCCCGCGCCCGCAATGCCAGCACCACCGCGACGGCCCCCGCGAGCAGCACCGTCCACACGGACACGACGCGCAACACCAACACCCCGGCCACCGCAGCGGAAACACCCGACACGACCGTGGCGATGGCCAGCCCGCGATGCGTGGCCGCCAGAGCGGAAGACACCTGATACCGGCTCACCGACACCCCACCGGACCGCCGGTCATCCAGCCCCGACAGCCCCGAGGCCATCAATGCAAGCCGTGGCAGCACGCCCAGCACCACCACCGACACGATCGTCAACAACGCCGCGGCATGAGCTGTCTCTGCCTGCGGCCCGCCACTCGGCTGCAGCGCGAGAGCAACCTCCCAACACCCGACGCACCCAGCCAACGCCGCAGCGCCCACAAGACCGCCCCGCCCCAAGGGCGAAAACCACCCCGACAGCATCAACGCCACCACCAAGGCGGCGGCGACACCCGCCAACCGCTGGGCACCGGACCAGTCGTACGCATCGCCCAGCGACCAGGCGCCGAACACGCCCAGAACGCCCGCTGTAACGATCAACGTGGCGGCCAGGCTCTTCTGCGAGACACGCCCGAGCACGGCCCCGCCAAGGGCGGCAAGCACAGCTACGGCCAGCAGCACCGCGCCGACACGCGCAGCGGCGAACTCACCCCGCGCCAACACCCCGGCCGTGAGGGCCCACCCGACTGTGGCTGCTCCGGCCACCACCCGCCGAGCCGCAGGTCGCCACCGCCACGCCCGCACATCCAAGTCATCGGCGGCCTCGTCGGTGACGTCATGCACCACCGGCGCCGACGGCGCGTCCTCCACCCGGACCAGCCGCAACACCGCACCGTCCGGCACCCCCGCCGACTCCAGCGTGCCGTCTTGCGCCAGCACCGAACCGTCCGCCGTCACCAGATGCCGCAGCATCGGCTGCCCACCCACACGATCATCCAACAGCCGCATGAGGTCCGGCAGAAGCCGCCCGATCGGCTCCTGCGACGGCAGAACGAGGTCCACCCGCCGCCGCTCACCAAGGAGTGTGACCCGGCTCAACGCCGTACGACTCGGACCGCTCGTGCGGCTCAAGGGCCCCGCAGATATCACGCGTTCGAACCAATCATCGAGAAGAAGGAGAGACGGAAGGTGAGGAAGCCGGCGTCGACGGCGAAGTGGACGGCACAGAAGACCCGTACGGGCTCTTGCCGATAATTCGGTGCGAAATAAACGACCACCCCACACACCCGGCACACAGCACCGCCGCGATCACGACCCCGGCGAACACTTTCCCCAACCGCTCATCCACCGACCGCCGCTGCCGGTGCCCACCGAACAACAAGGCATCCCGCAGCCGCCGACGCCGCACCGACACCGACTCCAGCAACTGGCTGTCGTAATCCTGGGCTGCCACGCCACTTACTCCTCGCTATATCCCGCACAAGCATTTGGCAGATCTAGGCCATGGCCGGTTCGATACCTGGTGGCCGGCTGATACTCAACGCCAGCCGCCGGGAAGTAGCTCGGATTGGCTGGATCCCACAGGGGGCGATGCCAAGCGACTCACAGTTCCGGAGTCCGCGATCAGAACGTCGGGGATATGTGCCTCAAGGAAGCGGAGATAGCCGATGGTCCCGATAGTGGTCGTCCGGGCAGCCAGCCACGTCAAGAGGGTGTGCAGCTCGCCGAATTGGTCGGGGTGCATCTCTTGGCGAACTGTCAAGACCCAGCCGCGCGGCGCACGCTGGAGTTCCCCGACCAGGGCACCGCCGATGCGTGATGCCGGACCGGTGGAGCACAGTAGTGGACACTCCTCCACCTCTTGCCGGCTCTCGGTTTGGGATACCTCTTGGCTCCCGTCCAAGTGCCAACGAAGCAAGGCCAAGTCGGCGTCGGACACCGAGTCCGGGAGGTTAAGCGCGAGCTGTAGTTCATAGAGGTCACTCATACGAGGAGGCCATGTGCTACTCGTCTTCTCGGGATATTCCTACCCACCCGGGAGTGGGTGCGTTCATTCGGCGACACGCAGTCGCCCAGCCGAGTGCAGAGCAGGCCTACGACTGGACAATCAATCTTTCCGGAGCTTCACCTTCACGAATCCATGTGACGGCAACTTTCCTCGCTACGGCCTGATAGAGAATGTTATTGACGCCATCTTCAGGCCAAGAGCGCTCGGAAGTCTTATCGAGGATCATGAAGCGCTCACTGTTCTCACTGGATGAGAATGAATAGCGAACCTGCTGCTCATTCTCACTCACCTTCTGGACTTCAGCGTAGATTGCCATCGGCTACTCCCAGGGGGCATCGTAGTCTTCGCGACTGGGAGGTGTGATGTCACTCGCCTCCCAATTAGCGACCTCATTGGCTGCGGCATGTGCTTCGGAATATGGCGACCCTGGGTTCTCGACGTAGTGCCGATGCTCCGCGAGCTCATGCTCCAACAGCAGTAGGTCCGAGCTAGTGTATCGGCCAGCCCTGAGTCGTATCCACGCCTCGGCTATGTTTGGGTCAGGGTCGTATCGAGCATGAACGATTCCGCCATCGTACGATGTAAGCGGATGCATTTCGTCGAAGATGTGCTGCTTTATGGCACTGATTTCTTCCCGTGAAAATCCACTAGTGCCGTCCAAGCGCTTGGTGTCACGCAACGATTCTGACATCGCGTCAACATCATCCACTGACCGGAAGGAATCATAGGCGTCAGTTGCCCAAGTCTCTGTCCGATCATAAGCGCGTACGCTGCCATCGTCGCGGGGCCGGAACGACCCTCCCGCCTGGTGCAGCTGATTGTCGCCCACGCCATGCGGCGAGACTCCGCTCTCTGCGTGCGATTCACCCGGCCCCTGACCGTCTGCCTGGTGCCCAGGCTGGTCGTGTCCGCTGGACGCTACTTCGTTGGAGCTGTCCCCTGCCGCGTGACCAGAATCGGCGCCATGGCTAGTGGTACCGCTGTCGCCGGATCTAATCCCTCCTTGGTCTGGTGAGGCGGAGTGGGACGCCCCGGCGGGTGCTTGGTGACTCCCGGAACGGCCCTGCTCAAGGTCACGGGAGCTGCCACCAGACAGGTCGTCGCCGGCCCGGCCGACGGTCCCGGCCTTGCCGTCTCCCGCACGGGCGCCGACCATCGCCCGTTCGCGCGTGGCGGGCGTCTCGGCCTGAGCCCCGACGCGTTCAGAGATCGCACCCTGAATCTTGACCTGGTCGACGTGCTGGACAAGCACCTTGTGGTGTTCGTCCAGGAGTGCGCCATCGCGGGTGAGGTAGCGGGTCTCGCCCTTTTCCGTCACGTACTTGAGGGTGTTGTCCGGGAGGACCTCGACGCGGTCGGGGATCTTGACGACCGTGCCGTCGGGCTGGAGTCTGCCCTGTCCGGACAGGACGTCGTTGTACGCCCCGGTGTTGAGGTTCTTGAGGCTGCCGAAGAGGTCTCCGACTTTGACGACGCCGAGCTTGCCGGCCTTGCCGAGGTAGGTGATGGGGTCGACCAGGCGTCCAGCCTTACCCGCGATCGAGATGGCCTTCGCGGCGGCGCCGCTCTTGGCAGCGGCTCCCGCGCCGCCGGTGGCCACCGTGGTGATGACGTTGAAGGAGACCGCCCCGGCGGCACGCGCGGGGTTCTTGCCCCACTGGTCGTAGGCGATCAGCGCCTTGCCCGTCTCGGTGACCGCCGTGCGCGAATCGCGCAGCCAGGAGGGCAGTTTGTCCTTGGGCGCCATCCAATAGGCGGCTCCGGCAGGGCTGAGGGTGATGGCCAGGCCCGTGGCCAGCTTGGCCAGGCCTGTCCAGGCCTGGCCTGCGGCCGCCCAGCCGTCCGTGCCGACCAGGGTGCCCAGGCCTTTGATGGTGCCGACGACACCGTCAATGATGAAGCCGTCCCACACGAAGCTCTTGATGTTGTGGCCGACGGCCGCCCACCCGGTGTACTCCCGGTCGACCGGCGCACCCCAGGGCGTCGACTCGGCGTGGTTGAGGTCCTCGGCCTTATAACCGTAGGTACCGCAGTTGCTCGCGCCGTCGCTGGCCTTGAGCTGGATGCCGCCGACCAGTGCGGTGATCTTGTTGTGGCAGGCGCGTTCGGCCGCCCAGAACGCGTCCATGGTGGTGTTCACGTCATGCCACAGGTCGTTGTTGTGCTGGACCTTGTCCTTGTCCTCGCGCCAGTCCTGGTCGCCCGCGACGTCGTTGCAGTAGAAACTGCTGGCCTCGGTCTGCAGGCTCTTGAGCCGGGCGGCCAGTGGCCGCACCTCATCCCCGTAGGTGGTGAGGGCTTGCGACACCTTCTCCAGGTCATCGGCGAACGCGTCCGTCTTGGTGGCCACCGGAGCGGTGGTGGCGAACAGTTCCTCCGCCTCCGGGGCTTGGTAGAACGCGGACAGTCCCTGGAAGTTGGAGTGCACCAACGCGCCGTTCACGCGGAACAGGAGCGCCTCCGCGGTCAAGGTCGTCGTATCCAGCTCCAGTTGCTCCAGGTTGCCGGTGAACTGGGGGATGCCCGCGGAGTCGATGAGCTTGACCTCGCTCACTTCCCACCGCCCTGTCCCGTGCCTGCGCCGGGCATATCAATCTTGGGTTCCTTCAGGGCGGCGGCCTGAGCGTCGGCAGCCATGTCCAGGTCGCCCTTGACGTACGCCGTGGTCGCCTCGCCCGCGCCGTTCAACGAGCTACCGGCGCGCTTGGCGATATAGGTCAGGTCCTTCTGCCACTGGGTGAAGAACACGCCCAGCGCGGCTGCCACCGGCCCCTGCGTGCCGTCGCCTTCGCGCCCGCCCTCGACAGCGGTCCCCGCCGACTTCGCTGCGCTCGGCAGCGTCTTCTGCATCTGCCCGCCGACACTGGCGAGCCCTTCGGCGGCCGTGCCCGCCTTTTCCAGAACGCCGCTCACTCCGGCAGGATCAATGTCCCAAGCCGTCACAACAAGCCCCCTTCATCCCCGATCCCCGTCACCCGCACCGCTGTTCACGGCCAGGCGCCTCGCCCCCCCTCCACCGGCGGGCCGTCAGCCGATGTTGTCGACCGCGGCCCGCGCCCTGGACAGCGTCGACTGGGCGGTGCCGTCGTTCTGCTCCAGCGTGGAGCGCACGAGGCGGATGATTTCCCGCACCTCGCCTGCCGCCTTGTTCCAGCGGACTTCCTTGCCGTGGTAGTCATCTGAGACGCCATCAGCCTGGTAGTCGGCCATCGCGGCCTTCACCGCACGGTCACGGTCGCCGAGCACCCGCTCCAGCTGACCGATGATGATTTGCAGCCCGCCCTGCACGTCGGACGAGGCGCCGGTGTCGTAGGAGCGGCGGTCCTGGTTTCCAGCCATGGCGAAGTTCCCCCTGCGTGCGAAGTGTGTGGGTTGCGGCCGGATCAGGCGGAGAAGCGGGCGGCGTCGAAGTTGGCCGCGCCCATGTTCTGGTGGGCGTTGTCGGACTGCTCCTGGTCACCGGAGCCGAACGCGGTGTCCATGCCCGCCTGGCCGCCCAGGATCGAGGACAGTGCCCCGTTCAGATCCGAAGTGATCTCGTCCGCACGCAACTTGAACGAGTCGAAGGTCGCCTTGCCCGCCCCGTTGAACTTGCCCTCCAGCGGCTCGGCCGCCTGGACCAGCAGGCTGATCAGCGTGCCGAGATCGTCGCTGGACCCCACGGTGCTCTTCCCCAGCACCGCGAGTGTCGTGTCTCCCATGTCGAACTTCATGAGTCCACCCCCGTAACTCGCCAAATGTGGTGCGCGCTCCAACCGGTCACAGGATGCGCATGCGTCACTCACGCCACGTAGCGTATCGAACATCCTCTCCCCTGGGACATTGCAGGCGCAACACGGTTGAGGGGCACGTGGCGTGATTCAGCCGACGGCCGAGGGGATGGAGGGCGGGGCAATGGCCAGAAGCCCAGCTGACCTGGACCCGGGCGGGTCGTGGCGCGGAGTGGTGATGAAGCGGTAGGCGTCCCCGGCCCCTGACGTGGCTAGAACCGTGCTCTGTGACCCGACAGTGGGCGCAGTCGGAACGCCCGGTGGCAAACGAACGCGCACCCTGTCCTCAATCGGAGGCGGGGGCCGGTGGCGGAAGCGGGCGGCATGAAGTCCGTGGTTGGCCGTGCGTGCCTCTCTGCTTGTGCTCTCCGTCGCCCTTGAGAGGGCCAGCGCACCGCTGGCCGCTACCTGGCCGAGCGCGTCCGGACCCGCTGCCGGTCAGCGCGCGGGATGGTGGCGCGACGATTCATCGGCTCCAACACTGTGTGCGCGGCACGTCAGCCATTTCAGAGGACGCGTGACGAGCTCGACTTTCGCGGTTTTCGTGTGTCTCCTGTGGGGCTGCAGGCCGGGCGGGGTTGGCCAAGTCGGCGGCAGCCGTGGGTGGATGGGGGAAGCATCGGCGGTGTTATAACCCCTCGATCAGCGACGTTCACCCAGCAGCTCATCCTCGTACCCATGGAGCTCGACGAGAAGTTTGGCTCAGTGACGCTCGACGTCCGGTTCGACTGCATGATGCCCGACAAGTGCTCGAACGGACCGCAGTCATGGGACGGCGCTCTGACGTGGACGGGACTCGATCCGTTCTCGCACACAGCGATCGGGAAGATCGACCACACCTGGAACGCGGCGAATAGCGCCGAATTGCTGGACCTGTCGACGAAGATCAGCGCCTACTCTCCGGTGGCCAACCCGGCAGCGACCCGGTGGGAGTCCGAGGGCGCAGAGATCCGCTGCGACAAGATCTCCTCCAACACTCCGGGCTGCACCTTCCACAAGTACATCCCCACCTGGGTGATGAACTTCGACAAGACACCGCCGGCCGTCGCCCATGCCTGGCTGATCCAGTCCAAGCTGCCCACCCACCCCGGCAGCAAGGCTGCCAACAAGCCGCTGTTCTACCTGCCCGCCAAGGAGAAGAACCAGCACAACCGCGACCCGGACGACAACCGGAAGGTGATCTGCCCTGACAGCTGGGCGGCCACCTACGGTAACCCGGACGCCACCAAGGTCACCGAGATCAGCTCCACCGACAAGGTGTCCTGTGACGAGTTCGCCTATGCCTCCTCCTACAACTCCGGTGGGATGCCCACCGGTATGGGCGGTATGAACGAGGTCGACACCGGCAACGACTGCATGCAGACCTATGCCACCCGGGTCAAGCAGGGCGAATGGCACCTGTACGACGATGTCCGCACGGCAGCTCCGACCTGGAGGGAGAAGTGCGGCCGCTCCGCCATGTCCGGCTGAATCAACTCCACTTCGATGGGTGGAGCGTTCAGCGGAGGCTTCTCAGGCAAGTACCGGCTGCTCGACCAGGACCCGCACTGGGTGGACTTCCCCGAGTTCGCGCACTGCGACGCGTCCAAGGCGACCGTGGCCTGCACGGTTCCCAAGCCGTAGGTTGCTGAAGGCTGGCGGGGGCGCCAGCAGCCTTTGTGGCCGCCCCCGCCGGTCACGCATCCCCGAAAGAGAGAAGGTGGCCGTGCCCGACAGCATTGAGTGGATCGCCGATGCGTGGAACGCCAGCGGTCTGTACATCACCTGCGCCCGGGGCCTCAGTCCGCAGCACCTGGCTGAGCGCATGGCCGATCACGAGCCCGTAGAGGTCCGATCGGCTGCCACTCTCCAGGAAGCAGACGGCCTGGTCGACATGGCGCAGGTCTACTGCGTGGGGCTCATCGGCCAGGCCGGGGACTGGTCTTTCATCGTGGAGAGCGGAGGCAGCGAAGGCTGGGCTCTGGACCCGGCCGTATCCCGTGGCGCCGAGGTACTGATCTTCGACCCGCGGCCGGACGATCCGCCCGCCTTCTTCAGCTACCACGCCAACGGCGAGGTACAGCTGCACTTCGAGCTCGGCGCCGGCTACGACCCCGCCGGGTCCCAGCCCGATCTGCTGCGCCCAGCCCTCGAAGCCGCCGGAGTCATCCCGCCACAAGAGTCCATCGACGACATGCTGGGTGCGGACGAGGAGCTGTCGGCACACACACAACGACGCCAGGTGCTGGCGGTCATCGGCGAGCACTTCGGGCTGTCCCTGCCTCAGCAGACCATCGAGAGCGGGCGCCTACCCGCCGTGGTCACCCGCACCTCACCTCCCTCCTCCTGGTAGCAGTGGCGCTCCGCAAGCAGCCTCGCTCATGCGCTTGCGGGACATCGCACAACCCGCTCCCTCCAGAGCGCCCTGTGCCGACTGCTGCGCTGGGTGGGGGAGTGGTGCGGCTAGGCGTTGTCGGTGTCGGCGGGCTGGGACCGGGCGTGCGCGGGTGGGCTGGTCGCAGTGTGCCCGGGGGTCGGCCCGGCCCGCATGGCTCGAGCTATTCGCGGGCGGTTGTGGTGGAGCTCATGTCCGCGTAGCGAGCGCCGGCCACCTGGGCTGCCAGGGGCTCCAGCGCGGCGAGTTCCCCCTTCGACAGGGTGAGGGTGGCGGCTGCGACGTTCTCGCGGAGCCGGGCGGGGCGGCGGGTGCCGGGAATGGGGATGACGGTCAGACCGTGGGTGCGGGGTTGCTGGTGAACCCAGGCCAGCGCGATCTGTGCGGGGGTCACCTGGTGCTGGGCCGCGATGGTGTTGACGGTCTCGAGTAGCACGGTGTTGGTGCGGGCTCGGTCGCCGGTGAACCGGGGCATCGTCAGCCGGGTGTCGCCTGCGCTCAGTTCGTGGAGGTCGGTGAGTACGCCGGTCAGCAGACCCCGGCCCAGGGGTGAGTAGGCGACGAGCGCCACGCCGAGCTGCGCGGCGGTGGGTACCGCAGAGGTTTCGACGTCGCGGCTGAACAGCGACCACTCGTACTGCAGTGCCGCGATGGGGTGGACGGCGTAGGCCGCGCGGAGTTCGGGGCCGGTCACTTCGCATAGCCCCAGATGGCGCACCTTGCCCTCGCCTATGAGTTCAGCCATGGCACCGACGGTTTCATCTAGGGGAATGTTGGGGTCGCGGCGGTGCGCGTAGTACAGGTCGATCGTGTCGATGCCCAGGCGCCCCAGGCTGGCGTGCACGCAGCCGCGCACATAGGCGCGGTCGCCGTGGACTTGGTCCCGGCTCGGCGAGGAAGCAACGGACGAGGGCCGTGCTCGTCAGCGTCTATCGCGGTGGCATCTGCCAAAAGGAGGGTATGTCGCCTCCCAGGGGTGACCGCGTGCGTAGCGGTGTTGCGGTGTTGCTATGCACAGCGTTTGGGGTCCCGTGACGATCAACTCTTCTCCCTCATTGGACCACTTCTCTCCAGCTGGACCGGTCCTTAGCGTGCGACCGATGCTCGCGGCGCAGACGACCCGTGGCTGGATCGCTGACGTTCGGGCAGCCGAACTCGCGGCGATCGCGGGTATGCCGGACGCCGCGCGCAGGCTCGGGGCGCGTCGAGGGCTCTTGGTATCCAGCCCAGCCAACCAGTCCCTGGCGCGCATGCTGAGAGAACGGCCAGCCGATTTCGGTGGTGTGGGCAGCATTGTGCTGGGAGCCGACGCGGTGGAGCTGCAGGCAGATCCCGGTGGGTTCACGGGCGTGCTTCACGTCATCGGTGCGGAGTGCTTTGATGGCTTCCAGCGTCTCGGAGTCCTTGCGGAGGCGTGGCACAGCCTGGCTGTCGATGCCCTCGCGAGTTGCGTGCTGCGGCTGGAGATCGTCTGCGGTTCGGATCGGGACCGCATCCGTGGTCTTCATGATGTCGCTCACCGTTACGTGAACGAGTCGACCGCCCAAGACCTGTTGATCCGCAGTCCACAAGTCCTCCGGTTGATGCAGAGCGACTGGGAGGGTGGTTTCTTCGATCCGAGGCGAGGCACGGTCTCGGTCTCGGGCGGCCGGGCGTGGACCATGGCGGATGTGACCCGTGGCCTGGCCTGTCTTTCCGCCGAGGCGCGTCCCGACGGAATGCACCAAGTCATGGATCAGAAAGGGCTCGAGGCCCTGTGGAGCGACCACACCTCTGCGCTGCACGGCAGCATCTTCCACGAACGCGTGGAACCTATCGGCGTGATGCGCGCCGTAGAAGCCTGGCACGCCGCTCGACGAGCCCTCGACGCAATCCCCAAGAATCGACGCAAGGGGCATGGCCATCTGATCGAGTACGCGCCGGACCTGATTTGCTGGACGGCCTGCCGAGACCTGCGCCTCGATGAACTGCACAATCCACGGCCAAATTATCCGTGGGCCCAAGCCATCGACCATCAGCTCCCGGCTCTGACGGTGCGCGCGGCTGACTGGCTGGTCCAACGCTACAGCTCTGTGCGAGCGGATCGCATGCGTCCGTACAAGGTTGAGGCGCCTGAACTTGAGCTGTGGCTAAAGCTATTGGGGCTTGACGGGGCCCGGCCCTGATGCGGTCCTGGTTCCGGTGAGCATAGCTTCAACGAACCAATAGGTGGGTTGCTGGCTCGAGCAGCCGCGGGGCGCGAGCGCGTCGTCGTGGCCGAAGGCGAGATGGGTACAGGCGGTCCAGTAGGGGTCGTGCTCCGGGGCAACGGGCGCTCCACCGACGTTGCAGTGGAGATGCGCAGGATCAAGCCGGCGGCTCACGGTGCCCGCACAAGATCATTGACGAGGAAGCGCGCTGATCTCCTCGGAACTTCCCGTTGTGATTCGCTTGCTTTCTGCTCTGGTGGGCATGAGAAAGGCGAAAGCGTGTACCGCGTTGTACGGTGCGCACTTGGGCGCATCGGTCGCATATGGCGTGGTAGTCGCGTAACCGTGATTGTGGGAGCGTCCATAGGTCATCGGTAGGAGTCGCTCTCTGGTCAATTAATGGCCCCGGCGGTTAGAATAGGAGCCGTAGAGCGGCGGTCGGTACTCAATAGCTGCATGTTGCAGCGAGTGGCGCCGAACGGCATTCAGTGGAACGCTATTTGCAGTCAACGTTCCTGAATGGATTATTGACTCGTAAGGGAGCGGCCGCACTTGACTGGGGGCCAAGGGGTCGCAGGTTCAAATCCTGTCGTCCCGACGGAAACGTCGCAGGTAGGGGCCATCTTCGGGTGGCCCCTTCTTGGTGTTTGGGAGCGGGGATGCGATGGAATCCACTCCCTGGGAGCGGGGAGTCTGGGAGCGACGTCAACCGGGGGTCGACCACGGGTCACCCGATCCGGTCGCTCCGCAGGAGTCGCAGAGCGGCGAACGCCCAGCCCGGCGGCGGGGTTCGACCCGGGCGAAGTGGCCCGCTATCCGGCCCATAAGGCCCTCGAACGCCTCCTGCCAACGGGCAGGGTCTACGGTGTTACCTACGGCCACCGCATGATCGTTTGTCTTGTCAGGAGGGCATGTGCAACGGGGCGAAGTCTGGTGGGTCGAGTTCGACGAGCGGCGACTGGTCGTACTGCTGTCGGTGGACGACCCGTCCGGGATCCGGGCGATGCAGGTCGTCGCTCCGGCAGGCGTCGAAATCAGCGGTCTGGGCGTCGAAGTACGAGTGGGCGTCATGGAAGGACTGCCACATGAAGGTGTGCTGCGGCTCGCGTTCGCACGTCCAGGCTTCACCCCTTGCACGTGGCTGACCACCGTATCCCGGGACGACCTGATCGAGCTGGCAGGCGTTCTGCCCTCCCCGAAACTCAACGAGATTGACGATGCCCTCCGCCTCGGCGGACTCGCGTAGACGGAAAGGGGCAGATGCCCCCGACGGTGTGGGCGATCTTGCTGGTGGTCACCGTGGCGCCGTAATCGGCGTCCACAGGTATCGCCACCTTGGCGATCATTTCTCGGTGCTGCTCAGGGCTCATTCCTGGCGCTCGGCGAGGATCGGCGCTGTGCGGTGGCGGTGGTTGTCACATTCGCGGGCCCGGCGGTGTCTCCATGCCAAACAGGCAAACGTAGAGGGAGAACACCATGGCGCTACGCGTTCCGAAGGTGGAGCTGACCGCCGAGCTCAGGGAAGGCATGATCAAACACCTCGGTGCTGTACCCGAAGGTGCCGAGGTACTGGGGCACCACCCCCAGGTCGCCCAGGCGTCCTTGGAGATGGGGAGCAGGGCGGGCGAGTGGGGTGCGGCCGACGAGAGCCTCAAGTCGTTCGCCCACATGGCCGTCGCGGCACAGGTCGGCTGCAGCTGGTGCCTCGACACGGGCTACTTCCAGGCGCAGAACCAGAACCTGGACCTGGCCAAGGCGAGCCAGGTGCCGCGCTGGCGGGAGTCGGAGGTGTTCACGCCGCTGGAGCGGGACGTCCTTGAGTACGCCGAGGCCATGACGAACACGCCGCCGACCGTCACCGACGAGCTGTCCGCGCGCCTGCTCGACCGGCTCGGCCCGGCGGCGATGATCGAGCTCACCGCGTTCATCGCCTTCGCCAACTTCGCGACCAGGAGCAACACAGCGCTCGGGGTCGAGTCGCAGGGCTTCTCCGCTGCGTGCGAGATTCCGCTGGCCGCGCGTCCTGATGCTTCCGGCGCGGCGTCGACGGCATGACCGAGGACCCGTTCGTCACCCATCGCAGCCTGCTGTTCACGGTCGCCTACGAGATGCTCGGGTCGGCGGCCGACGCGGAGGACATGGTGCAGGAGTCCTGGCTGCGATGGGCTGATGTCGATCAGTCGCAGGTGCGTGACCCGCGGGCGTACCTCATCCAAACCGTCACGCGGCAGGCGCTCAACCGCCTGCGGACGGTGTCGCGCCGCCGCGAGGACTACGTCGGCCAGTGGTTGCCGGAACCGCTGCTGACGAGCCCTGACGTTGCCGAGGATGTCGAACTCGCGGAGAGCGTCTCGATCGCGATGCTGACCGTCCTGGAAACGCTCGGGCCGACGGAGCGGGCGGTGTTCGTGCTCCGCGAGGTCTTCGATATGCCGCACGGTGAGATAGCCGGGGCCATCGGGAAGTCCGCGGCCGCGGTGCGGCAGATCGCGCGGCGGGCACGCGAGCATGTGGCGGCTCGGCGGCCGCGGATGCAGGTGAGCCGGTCGGAACAGCAGGCCGTGGTGGGGCGGTTCCTGGTCGCGTTGCGGACCGGGGCGTTGCAGGAGCTGCTGGAGGTCATGGCGCCGGACGTGGTCCTGATCGCCGATGGTGGCGGGGTCGTGGCCGCAGCTCGGGCTCCGATCCACGGGGCCGAAGTAGTGGCGAAGCTGCTCGCGCGTACGAACCAGATGGTGGCCGCGTTCGAGACGACGACCGTATGGCTCAACGGCGCGCCTGCGGGCCGGATCGAGATCGACGGCGAGCCGTCCGCGGTGAGTCTCGTGGTGGAGAACGGGCGGGTCACCCAGATCTTCGTGATGAGCAACCCACGGAAGCTGACGCGGCTGCACGAACCCGCCGAACTCGCCAGGTGAGCCCGCTGCGCGGGGCGGTGTCAGTGGATCACCCCAGCCCTGCTGACCCAGGTGGTGGCGGCCCGTTCGGGCGCCGGGTCGATGCCCTTGGAGGTGAGGATTTCCCAGACGGTGGAGGCGGCGATCTGGATGCCGAGGGTGGTGAGTTCGCCGTGCACCCTGCGGTAGTCCCACGATGGATTCTCGCGATTCAGGCCCAGGACCAGCGTGCGGATTGAGCGGACCGTGGGTGGCCGGCCCGGTCTCTTCGGCCGGCAGGTACGGGCATGGCGCCGTTTGATCAGGTCGCGGTGCCAGCGCAGCACGATGTCGGGCCGGATCAGTAGGCGCAATCGGCGCAGGACCTTGCGGGGGAGTGGCACCAGTAGAGCGGCGAGGAACGCTCGGTCTTCCGGGGCGAGCTTCACCCGGTCCGCGCCGAGTTGGCGTTCAAGGACGGTGAGTTGGTGGCGCAGGGCGAGGATCTCCGCATCCTTGTCCTTGTCGCGGTCGCTCATCGGTAGCAATCGCAGCGCGGCGAACAGTTTGGGGACGGTCAGGTAGGTGAGACGATGCAGCACGAGTGCTCATCCTGCCGCACCACCGACCAGGCTCCTGAGCTGCGTGGACGACATTTTCGGCAGGCGCAATGACGGCGACGAAGCCCACGGCTGACCGTGCGCGGGACGTGAACAGGCCGGACTGCAGGGCAAGTTGGCGCTAGTCCTGCCGCAGAACCGCCAGTGCGAACGCCAGTCGGCGATCCAGCCAACTCGCCTGTGGCACGTACAACTTGATGCCCTGCGTATGCCCAGCCGTCAACGCGACCTCGTCGTCTGCACGCCAGGTGACGGGCTTCGTCGGACGTGCGGGGCTGTGGTTGTCGCTCGCCGCGTCTCCGTAGAGCACGGAGTCGACAACGCTGCCGACCAGGGAGCCTGCGCCCCGCACGGTGGCGTCCGCGCCGCGGGCCGCGATCTCCTTGGTGCTGCCCTTGGCCCAGTGGTAGCGGGCCACGACGTCGGGATGCCCCGGCTGCCGCAGCCACCAGCCGTGCTGCACCGCACGCTTGGCGGCCGGGGTACGGAATACCAGGCCCAGCTCCCGCCCGGCCTGGTCCCGCACCTGATAGTGCTCGCCGCCTCTGCCGCCGCTCGCGGGCTCGACGGTGCACAACAGCGACTTCCCAGCCTCCGTGGCGTCGTGCAGCTCGTACGACCGGACCTCCAGGTCCCGCTGCTCGACGAACGCGGCGGCGGCGAAGTAGCGCTCCCCATCGAGGGTCACCGGCATACGCACCGCCCGTCGGCCGACCAGCCCCTTCTTTCGGAAGGCGGACGGGCGCACCACCTCGCCGACCACGAATCCGCCCGCGGTGTCCCAGCGCACCGGGACGACCGGCGGGTCCACCTTCTTCTTGCCGAACACTCCGCTCTCTTCCCCGACCCCGCACCGGCGGAGCGCTCAGTGCATGGCTCCGAAGAGCAAGGCGAATCCGGCGAACACTCCGACAGCCACCAACATCACAAGACTCGCGTACAGCGTGCACACCCACCCTGCCACGATTGAGGCGAGCGCCCACCACCGGCCGGGCAGTCCTTGGCGCTTGGCCCGTCGGCGGGCCACATGGCCCGTGACGATCGCGGTCAGCGCGGCCAGCTCCACGAACATGAACCAGCCGATCGTCGCTGGCATGTAGAAACTCGCCGCCGAGGCCCACATGCTGCCGCTCGCCACGATGCCCGCCGTCAGGGCGGCGCCCATGCTGATCGCGGCGGCCCGATTCTCCGGCTGAATCCGTACCGCTTCCCCCGTATCGACCATGGCGGGGAGCCTAGCCACCACGACCGCACCCAAACCGCCCACTGCCTCGGTGAGGTTCAAGGAGGGGCTCTGACAACTGGGGACGTTCAAACGTACCGGCCTGTCCGCACCGGAGAGTACGCGGACAGCTCAATAGGCGCGGGCAGGTGGTCTGCTTCAGGGGCCATGCGGGCATGTTGCCTCCACCAAGTCCCGTGGTGGCACGATCACCTTCATGAGGTATGTAGACGACCGGTCTTTTGAATGAGGGGTATGCGCTGGATGAGCTGTGAGGGGAGGCCAGCGACTGGCGTAGATGGCCTGCCACCGCCCCCCAGGAACGTGATGTGATCGTCTAAGATCGCGTGAAATCCCTACACGGGGAAGTGGCGGCGCCGAGTTGGGTGATGAGGGGCATCATCCGGTGGGCTGGGATGTGTGGCGTCGGACATCGTTGACGGGTCCCAAGTCGGGCCGCTCTAGCAGAGGACCGCGCGTGCCGAGCCACATACGCTCCTTTTGGGTCATGTCCCCCGGACGGGGTGAGATCATGACCTCGGCCTGCCCGTCTGCCCGTCTGCCCGTCTGCCCGTCTGCCCGTCTGCCCGTCTGCCCGTCTGCCCGTCTGCCCGTCTGCCCGTAATGGCGAGGCGGCCGTAGTACAGACGTTGTACTCGGCAGTGAGCCGCGGTACGGAGTCGCTGGTCTTCCAGGGCAGGGTCCCCGCCAACCAGTACGAGGCAATGCGTGCCCCCTTCCAGGAGGGGGACTTTCCCGGACCCGTCAAGTTCGGGTATCTCAACGTCGGCCGGGTGGAGGCTGGGCCGGCGGAACTCGTGGGCAGAGCCGTGTTCAGCCTGTTCCCGCACCAGACGCGTTTTCGTGTATCGGCAGGGGCTCTCACGGCGATCCCCGATGGAGTGCCGCCGGATCGGGCCGTACTGGCCGGGACCGTCGAGACCGCGCTCAACGCGCTGTGGGACGCGCCACCGCAGATCGGTGATCGCATCGCAGTGGTGGGCGCCGGCATGGTCGGCTGCTGTGTGGCCGCCCTCCTGGCCAGGTTCCCCGGGCTCCGGGTGCAACTCGTCGATATCGATCCAACCCGTGCGGCGGTCGCCACGGCGCTCGGCGTTTCCTTCGCCGATCCCGCACAGGCAACAGGCGACTGCGATCTCGTCTTTCATGCCAGCGCCACCCAGGCGGGGCTCCGGCGCTCCCTCGAACTGCTCGCTCCCGAGGGCTCCGTGGTCGATCTGAGCTGGTACGGGGACCAGCAGGTGACGCTGCCGCTGGGGGAGTTCTTCCACTCCCGGCGTCTGTCCCTGCGCAGCAGTCAGGTCGGCGCTATACCGCTGGAGCGGCGCGGGCGCCACACGGTCGCCGACCGGCTCGGCCTCGCGCTCGACCTTCTGCGGGACCCGGTCTTCGACGTACTGGTCACCGGCGAGTCCGCTTTCGACGAACTCCCGGAGGTCATGGCCGAGATCGCTTCGGGCAATCTGCCCGGCCTCTGCCAGCGCATCCGCTACGACGCCGACTGAACCGCATCCGCACCCACCGCGCCGTCAACACCCACCCGGAGAGGTCATGTTCACCGTCACAGTCCGCGATCACCTCATGATCGCCCACAGCTTCCGCGGAGAGGTTTTCGGCCCCGCGCAACGTCTGCACGGAGCGACGTACCTGGTCGACGCGACTTTCCAACGCCCGGAGTTGGACGGTGACAACCTCGTTGTCGACATGGGCCTGGCAGCCACAGAGGTGCACAGGATCGTCGCGGCACTCTCATACCAAAATCTCGACGATGATCCGGACTTCGTCGGCATCAACACCACCACGGAATTCCTGGCCAAGATAATCGCGGACCGTCTCGCTGCCCGCATCCACGACGAGGCGCTGGGTCCCGACGCCGACGGCCTGACCGGGCTCACCGTGCGGCTCCATGAATCGCACATCGCCTGGGCCGACTACCACCGGACGCTCTGAACACCCCGGTCATGGCGATACATCCGTATGTGCTGCTGTCGGCAGCCGTGTCCGTGGATGGCCGTCTGGATGACGCCGCCAGTGAACGTCTCGTGCTCTCCAATCACCAGGACCTCGACCGTGTCGATACCGAGCGCGCCGCGGCCGACGCGATCCTGGTCGGCGCCACCACCCTGCGCAGGGACAACCCGCGCCTGCTGGTGAAGAGCGCCGAGCGACGTGCCCAGCGCGCAGCAGCCGGCAGACCGGAGCATCCGCTGAAGGTCACGGTCACCGCGTCAGGCGAGCTGAAACCGGGGCTCGCGGTCTGGCACTGCGGAGGCGAGAAGTTGATCTTCACCGTCGACGGCGCGCTGCCGCGGGCCCGCCGTGCCCTGGGCGCCCTCGCCTCAGTCGTCAGCACCGGCCCCGTTCTCGACTGGCCCCGTCTCTTGGAGGAACTCGGCCGACGGGGAGTGAAGAGGCTCCTGGTGGAAGGAGGCGGCACCGTCCATACTCAACTCCTGGCACAGAACCTGGCCGACGAACTCCACCTGGTCGTCGCTCCCCTCTTGGTGGGCGAGGCGACCGCGCCGACGTTCCTGGCTCCGGCACCGTATCCCGGTGGCCCCACGGCCCGGATGAAGCTCCTTGAAGCTCGCCCCATTGGCGATGTTGTCCTGTTGCGCTACGCCCCGAAGGGCCGGTCCTGACGCAGCTCGCGTCCCGAAGTGGATTGGTCCGACGTGCAGTTGACTGTCCGTAGGTATGCTCAGCGGGGATGCGACCAGTCGGTGTCGTACGAATCGGGGGCTGAGCGTGGACGGCGCGGTCGAGCTGGAAGAAATGATCGCCCAGTTGCGCGGCGCGCTGAGCCGGGCGATGGCGGATGGGGAAGGCGACGGACTCCGGTTCCAGGCGGAGAAGCTCGAACTTGAGCTCACCGTGGGTATGGAGCGTAGTCGGGAGCCGGGAGCCAAGGTGCGGTTCTGGGTGTTCGACGTCCAGCATTCCGCGCGTTCCGCGCAGATGGCCACCCAGCGGATCTCGCTGACTCTCCAGCCGGTGCGCGGTGACGCCCCCGACCGGCCCGCGCTGATCTCGGGTGCCGAAATGCCCGATGAGCGCTGAGCCCGCCGACAGCGCCGTGAGCCTCGGCCTCCCGGCCGATGCTCCCGCCGGGCTCGACCCCCACCGCATCGCCGAGGTCATCACGGAGACCTCCAGAGGGAGTTGGCGCGGCTCCGGCTATCGGATCTCCGCCGACACCGTCCTCACGGCCGCCCACGCGGTCGCGGACGCGACTGGGATAGTCGTACGGTGCGACGCCGACCGGCCCGGAGAGTGGTCGGCTCCGGCGGCCGTGACCTGGGCGCATAAGGGAAGCGACCTCGCCGTGCTGACCGTCGTGCCACCGGCCGCAGCTCCAATGGTGATCGAACCCGCCCGTTTCGGGCGCGTTGCCGACGACCGGCACGCCGTGTTCAGCGTGCACGCTGCGGGCTTCCCGCTGTGGAAGCAGCGGCGCGGCCCCGGCGGTTCCTTCCGTGAACTGCACGTGTCGGACGGCACCGTGACAGCACTCTCCAACCTGCGCACCGGCACGCTGGAGATGACCGTGCCCCCGGCCGGCGCCGATCCCGACCCGGAAGCGTCGCCGTGGGCGGGCATGTCCGGTGCCGCGGTGTGGGCCGGCAGCCGCATCATCGGCGTGGTCGCCGAACACCACCGCTCGGAGGGCATGGGCCGACTCACCGCGGTCCGGCTCGACCATGCGCTACGCAGGCTCGACGGCGCGGATCGCAGGGAGCTCGTGCGGCTCCTCGCGGTTCCCGACGAGGAGGCCCTGCCCCTCGTCGTTCCCGGAGAAGCGCACGACGCGTGGGATCGCGCCGTGCGGGTGGTGGGGGTTCCTGTTGCGTACGGCATCGAGCTGTTCAAGAACAGGACCCGTGAACGCGACGCGGTCGTACGCCACTTGAGTGATCCCGCCATCCGCTTGGTGATGATCACCGGGCGGCGTGGCATCGGCAAGAGCGCGCTCGCCGCGAAGGTCATGGACCTCCTCGACCGTGGCGAAGGGGCCGGTCCCGCCGGCGGTCCGACCCCGCACGGACTGGTCAACCTCTCCACCCGTACGTCCGGGATCTCCTTGGAACGTCTCTACTTCGGCTGTGCCCGCGTGCTTGGCCCGGAGCGGGAAGCGAGCTTGCGCGAGGTCTGGTCCGCCGCCAGGACCATGCAGGAGAGACTGGACGAACTGCGCGCGGCCATGGGCGAACGGCTGATCGTGATCCTCATGGACAACCTGGAGGACCTGCTCCACGACGACGGCAGCATCGCCGACGAGGAGCTGGCGGTCTTCCTCGACTGGCTGTTCCGGGCCCGCGCCACGCCGCGTCTCCTGGTCACCAGCCAGATGCCGGTGCGCCTCACGCCCGAACTGCGGCGCTTCGCCGCTCACGTGGATCTCTCTGAGGGACTGAAACCCGCTGAGGCGGCCGTGCTGCTGCGCGAACTCGACCGGGACGGCAGCCTCGGTATCGCCGACCTCTCGGACGAGGAACTGCTCAACGCCGCGGTGCACGTCCACGGCGTCCCGCGGGCCCTCGAACTCCTCGTCGGCGCGGTCGCCGACGACACGGTGCTGCTGCCAAGACTCCAGGACGTGCTGGAGGACTTCACCCGCCGCCACGACGTCGTCACCGACCTCGCCCAGGACCGCTACCAGCGCCTTGACGAGCAGGCGCGCGGTCTCCTCGGTGTCCTCGCCGCGCTGCGTACCCCCGTGGAGCAGAGCGCGGTCGCAGAGATCATGAACGGACTCGATCCGGATCTGCCCGCGGTCCCTGTCCTGACATCCCTCGTCCGCATCCACCTCGTGTCCGTGGACCGGGCGAGCCGCACTCTCGCCCTGCACCCGATGGACGCGGACCTCGCCTACGCACAGATGCCACCGCACGGACCCTTCGGGAGGCAGACAGTGGAACGACATCTCGCATCCTGGTACGCGAAGCGGGCCCAGCCGCCCGGCACATGGCGGACCCTGGAAGACATCGAGCCACAGCGACGGCAGTTCGACCACCTCGTGCGTGCGGGTGACCGCGACGGTGGCGCCCGGGTGCTGAACGAGATCAGCGCATGGCTCGTCTGGCACGGCTCGGTTCTCACCGCGGTCAAGATGCACCTGGACGTCGACGGACACATCACCGACGAGGGGGTGCGCATCGCCCACACGATCGCCTACGGTCACGCCCGGCTCAGCGCGGGACCGATGGAGCAGGCAGTCGAGCTGTTCACCGAAGCGGCGACCCTCGCCGAGCGCCTTGGTGATCGCCCCGCCCTGCAGAACGCGCTCTTCGGCCTCGGCGACGCCCACCGGCAGCTCGGCGACCAAGGCGCCACTGTCGAACCACTGACCCGTGCCGCCGAGTTGGCGCGCGAACTTGGCGACACCGAACGCGAAATCCACGCACTGCTCTCCCTCAGCCTTGCCCACAGCTACCTCGGTGAGGGCGAGAGCGCGCTGGCCGTCGCCGACCGGCTGGCCACTCTGGCCAGTGTGAGCGGTGACCTGCTGACAACTGCCAGGGCCGGCAATGCGCGCACCATCGCCCTGCTCACGCTGGGCCGCTGGAGCGAGACCAATGACGCGGGTGCCGAGACGGCACGCGCCTACCGGGCCGCCGACAGCCTAGAAGCAATCGCGTACGCACTGAACGCGCAGGGGATCGCCCTCCTGGCCCTCGACGAACCGGTGCAGGCAGCCTCAGCCCTCGAAGAAGCCCGCCACGAGGCCTCGTTGATGGAGAACCCCCGGACTGAGGGGATCTGCCTGTTCAACCTCGCCTGGGCATACTGGCAAGACGACCGCATCGAGGAGGCCGCTGTCACGGCCGAACGTGCGTCGACCGCCTTCCAGATCGCCGGAGCCGCCGAAGAATCAGCTGCCCGCTCCCTGGCCGAGGCCGCCCGCGCCCTCCCCACAGCTCCGCAAGCCGCCGCCGCTGCACTGCTCCGCACGGCAGCCGCCCTCGGCAGCAACGCGGAGCTCATCGTCTCCTCCTGGCTCACCGACCACGCCCGCCGCCTGGCTGACTGACCCGAGGACGCTGAGCTTGCCCTACCGCTCTCCCATGCCGGTCATTCATCGGGTTGGCATCGAGTACGGTGTCCGCGAGTTTGATGGCGGGCTTTGTGGTGAGTCGTGCCCGACGGTTGTCGATCCACCGCAGCGCGTCCTCACAGCTCTGAGCCTTGTAGTTGACACCCTGGATCATGCACTCCAGCTTGTCGGCGTCGCTGTCGATGTACCTAAGGACGAGTACGCATACGACGAGGGGGACGCCGCCCCTGGAGCCCTGACTGTGCGGGAAATGGGCCCAGCCCTGGGCAGAAGCCGAACTGGTGCCGCAGCACGAGCCTTTCCGCGTTCTTGGAAGTCTCCGATCGCGCCGGCAATGATCCACCCGAGGACGTCCAGGAAGGTCGGATACAGCAGTCGCAGAGCCATGCCTCAGAACTTCGCCCTGCCTGGCCTCGATCGCAAGGCCAGGTCAGCAGCGGTAGCCGAGTTTCAGGCACCCATAGGGGCCTAGCTGCGGGAACTGCTGCTGGACGGGGGGAAATCGGTGGAGCCGATAGCCGCATGGCTGGGCAAGGACGGCAACCGGCAGGCTCGGGTCGACTGCATCGCCTCCAGCCCGCGGGACGCGGCGCATACACGCGCCCTGCGTGTGCCGAAAAGACCGGCACGGCGGAGTCCTCCACGAATGCCAATATGCCGCTTGGACTGCACGGATGGAGTCTTCGGCAGGCACGATGGTGTCCCACTCGACCAGGCGCTGCGGGAGGTCGAGTGCGGCAGGATCGGGAACCAACCGGGCTCCTGTGCCGGTGGGAGTGAGACGTTGAGCAAACTCCCTCAACGGCACGGAGCGCCAGGTTCAGGCCGAGCCGGTCAGTTCAGGCCGAGCCGGTCACGCCGGGCTTCGCTCCGGCAGGTCCGCCCACGACCGTGAGCAGGTCCACGACGAAGATCAGCGTTGAGCCCGCCGGGATCAACGGAGAGGGTGACTGCCTGCCGTAACCAAGACGCGGGGGAACGATGATCTCGCGCCGACCGCCGACCTTCATTCCCCTCACTCCCCTGTCCCAGCCCTTGATGACCCTGCCACCGCCCACAACGAACTTGAACAACCGATCCCGCTCCCAGGAGGAGTCGAACTCCCTTCCGGACGCGAACGTGACCCCTACATAGTGAACCTGGACGACCCTGCCCGGCAGCGCCTCGGGTCCGTCCCCAAGCACGAGGTCCCGGATCGTCAACTCGGTGGGTGCGTCACCCTCCGGAACCTCAATTCCAGGCTTCGCCAGTTCGCTCATCACGGTCCCATCGCTCGCCACCGGAATCCCCGCACGGACCGGCCGGCCACATGGACATTCCATGCGGCAGACGATCACGCTACCGGCAATCCCCATGCTCCGAGGTGCGTCCCTGCCACGGAACACGGCTCTCGCATCAGAGGGGTGTACCGGTGCGGGAGCCGACCTCACCCCCGCGGGCGCCGGGAGAGGGTGCCTCGAGCCTCGGAAGCGGGTCAAGGACCGATCGGTGCGCGCCCCGGAGTGACCGCGTAAGCACCTGTCGGCCGGATGCCACAGTCGCCTGACAGGCCCATGCCGCTCTCCTTGTGCAGGACGTACCCCCACTGCATGTCCTGCTGATCGGCGGTCGTATCGGTGACCGACATACGGACCGGCGGGGCCTCATCGAGCCGTCGAAGGCGCGCTTGACGGCTCGACACGATGAGGTTCCGCCAGGTGGTGTCGCCGTCAGGGCCCGGTATAACCGATCGACACCCTGATCTTGATCGGGTTGGCTGGGTTGTATGCCAGAGTTGCGCACCGATCGTCTTCTGCTCCGCCGGTGGCGGGAGTCCGACCTTGAACCGTGGGCGGCTATGAACGCCGATCCCGAAGTCCGAGAACACCTGGGTCAGTTGCTGACGCGGGAGCAGAGCGATGCCGCGGCAGCAGGCATGCAGATCGAGTTCGACGAGCGAGGTTTTGGGTGGTGGGCGCTCGAAGCACGTCAGACCGGTGAGTTCATCGGCCGCGCCGGCCTGGACGAGGTGGGCGAGGACATGCCGTTCGCGGGGGTGGATATTGGCTGGCGTTTGGTGCGTTCGGCGTGGGGTCACGGTTACGCCACTGAGGCCGCCCTGGCCTGCCTGGCCTTTGGCTTCGAGGCCCTCGGGCTGCCGGAAGTGGTTGCGTCGACGACTGTCAACAACCTTCGTTCCCAGGCGGTGATGCATCGGATCGGCATGACCCGGGACCGGGCCGACGACTTTGAGGATCCGAGCGTGCCCGAGGGGCTGCTTCGCCAGTGTGTGCTGTACCGGATCTCCCGCAGAGATGCTCACATCGACGGAGATTGACGCCATCCTGGCGACACTCTTGCAGATACCAGCCTGACCAGCAGCGACGACTGCTCGAGCCCCACAGTCTCCCTGCCCGCGCCCGATAGGCTGAGAAGCCGCTTTCCGGCAAGCCGGTCGTCCCTCGCGCACGAATGCTTCTCTGATCAAGCGGCGCTGCCTCTCGAACGGGACGGCAGGGAGGGCGACTTCCGCTGCCACGCGCTCGGCGCGCTCGGCGCACTCGGACAGGGAAACCAGTTGCTGGTGGGTGGTCTCGGCGGGGTCATAGACCGGGATGGGTAGTTTGAAGATGTACTTGTCGAAGTCGCGCGGATTGTGCATGCCTCGGCCTTGAAGCGGACGAACCATGTGGGTGCAGGGCTGATGCGTTCTCAGTCGGCGAGATGAGCTGATCGCCTGCGTCATCTTCCCTGTTGGGTTGACGTGTTGAAGCAGATCGAACAGGGGTGGACGCGTGCCGGGTTGGCTTACCGTTCTGGGTGCCGGAGGATCGTCGGGTGGCGGGGCGGTGCCAGCTCTGGCCGGGCGGGCGGGCCTGGCTGTTCGGCCGGGCTCTCTCCCGCGGCTTCGGTAAGTATCTTCAGCGCACCAGGAGATCGATGGCGACCTCCAGTCGTTCGAGGTAGAACTCCCGTGATGCTGCCTGATGCTTGAGGCCGATCGATGCGCTGATCATCGTCTGTGCGACAAGGGGGGCCGCGTCGTGTCCTGACTCGACGGCGATCGCTTCTGTGATCAGTTCCTCGAAACGTCGCGGCGTGGTCTCGGCGATCTCTCCGAGGAGGTCGGGGTTGTCCTCGATGACCGCCGCTACGTCGTGCGTCAGCGGGCCGATGTAGCGGCCCGCCCACTGGTCGAACGCTTCGACGAGGCGCTCTGGAAGGGGTCGGCTGGGGTCGGCCAGGACGTGCTCGACCGTTGTGATGTCCCGCTCCAGGGCCTGGGTAACCGCGGCACGGAACAGAATCTCCTTCGAGGAGAAGAGAAAGTAGAGCCCGGGCCGGGAGATGTGCGCCGCCCGCGCCACCTCCTCCATCGAGGTCTTCCGGTAACCGAACCGCGCGAACGTGACCATGGTGGAATCCAGAACCTTGGTCCGACGGTCGGTATCGGCGACTGTCGACAGTGGGTGTCCAGTATCGGGACTGCTCATGGAACGAGCGTACGATCGAGAGTCTAACTATACAAATCAAGTCTAGTACGTATAGTCACCGCCATGGCCACTCGCGAACCCATCTCCACGCCCTTCACCGCCTCGAGTACCGCGGACGCGGTCCTGCGGGGCGTCGACCTCACCGGCGTCCGCGCGATCGTGACGGGCGCTTCCTCCGGAATCGGGATCGAGACGGCTCGTGTGTTGACCGCTGCCGGGGCGGAGGTGACGCTCGCTGTCCGCAACACGACTGCGGGTGACGCCGTCGCTGAGGCGATCGCGAAATCGACCGGAGGGATACGCCCCCGGGTCGTCCGGCTCGACCTTGCCGACAGAACCACTGTCACGCGATTCGTTGACGCGTGGGGCGGCCCGCTTCACCTGCTGATCAACAACGCGGGCGTGGTCACCGGTGGCCTCGAACGCACACGTGAGGGCTGGGAGCTGCAATGCGCGACGAACCATCTTGGCCACTTCGCCCTCGCCACCGGCCTTCATGACGCCCTGGCCCTGGGAGCGGAGGACCGCGACGGAGCACGGATCGTCTCGGTCAGTTCGACGGCGCACATGCGTTCCGGCATCGACTTCGACGACCTCCACTTCGAGCGTCGCAGCTACGACCCGCAGATTGCCTACGCCCAGTCGAAGACGGCGAACTCTCTCTTCACCGTCGAGGCGACCCGCCTCTGGGCATCCGACGGCATCATGGCCAATGCGGTGAACCCCGGCGGTGTCGCGACGGGACTGCAGCGCAACTTCACAACGCAACAGAGGGAGTCGCTCGACGCGGCCGAAGCCGCCGGAGTGTTCACGTACAAAACGGTCGAGCAGGGGGCTGCCACCAGCATCGTCGCGGCCGTCGCCCCGGAATTCGCGCACTCCGGAGGCCACTACCTCGACGATTCCCAAGAGGCCTACACCGTGCCGAACGACGCCGACCTCGCGCAGCACCCGCACGGGGTCAAGGAATGGGCGCTCGATCCCGCCACCGCCACACACCTCTGGACGGTCTCGACCGACCTGCTCCACGCCTGACCTCTCGACGCCACAGCAAGCGGCCCCGCCGCCTTCTCGGTTGGTCACCGCATCGACCCACCAGGCCGATAGCACGTGGCCTGCGAAGACGGTCACGTCCGATGCGCAGAGCCAAAACCCGGGCGGTTCCTCTACGAGAGCCCGGTGCGGGACCCCGCCTTCGGCGCGTCGGAGACGCTGGCCGGCGCGGCTCAACACACTGAACTTGACAGAGAAGTACGCGCAGGCGTGGTCGGTTCTTCACCCGGTTCGGCAGCGAGAGACGCGACCCCTGATGATCAGGGTTGTCGAAGCCTTTGATCACGAACAGAAGTCGCGTTCGCGTGCCGTCCTCTCTGATCCGTTTCCTGCAGTGCCACTGCACGGACACTGATTCCGCCTGCCCGGAACCGGAACCGTCACAGCTCGCCTGCCTGGCGGACGTGTTGGGCCGGCCACCCCATCCCCGCCGTGTCCGGGGCCGCCGCCACTGCCTGGGGCTCCCTGCTCGCGCTGTGCCTGGTCGCCGTCCTCGGCGGAGCCACGTCCCTGGCCGCCACCGCCCGCTTCGCCGCCGATACCGACTCCGACCTGCGCGAACAACTCGGACTGACCTCCAGCACACCCAACGCCTCCACGCTGGGAAGGCTCCTGGCCCGCCTGGACGGCACCACCGCCCTCCTCCTGACCGGCGACCGCACCGAAGGCACCGCTTTCCACCTGCTCGCCGCCGCGCTCCACGTATGCCAGACCGTGATCGCCCAGCGCCAGACTGCCGCGAAGAGCAACGAAATCCCCGCCTTCGCCCCGCTGCTGAACCAGATAGACCTGCGCGGCGTCGTCGTCACCGCCGATGCGATGCACACCCAGCGCGCTCACGCCGAGCACGTCATCACCGCTCGCGGCCACTACCTCCTGGTCGTGAAGGGCAATCAGAAGAAGCTGCGCAAGCAGCTGCGGCGCCTGCCCTGGAAGCAGATTCCGCTGCAGACCCGCACTGCCGGGGGCAGACACGGCCGCCGTGAGATCCGCCGTCTGAAGGTCTGCACCGTCCGGCCAAGTCTGCTCTACCCGCACGCGGTCCAGGCCATCGAGATCAAGCGCCGCCGCACCCACCGCAATTCCGGCAAGGTCGAGACGACCGCTGACCCCGACGGCTTACTGACGGGCGCCGGTGGCCCTGGCCTTGCGTACGCCGTAGAGGCAAGCTCCGAGAAGGAGGACTGCGGTGCCGGAGAGGACAGTGCTCCAAGGCAGGGCGATAGCCAGGGCCGCACAGCCGGCCAGGCCGGTGACGGGGACGAAGCGGCTGGACCGGCCTCCGTGCAGGGTGAAGGCGGAGGCGTTGGCGATGGCGTAGTAGACCAGGACGCCGAAGGAGGAGAAACCGATCGCGCCGCGTACGTCGGTGGTCGCGGCGAGCAGGGCAACGATGGAGCCGACGGCCAGTTCAGCCCGGTGCGGGACGCCGAAGCGGGGGTGGACGACAGCCAGAGCGTGAGGCAGGTGCCGGTCGCGGGCCATGGCCAGGGTGGTGCGGGAGACCCCGAGGATCAGCGCGAGCAGTGAGCCCAGAGCGGCGACAGCACCACCCACGCGGACGGCGGGCACCAACCAGTCAGTGCCCGCGGCCCGTACGGCGTCCGAGAGCGGGGCGGAGGCGTCCGCCAGCCCGCCGGAGCCCAGCACGGCCAGGACGGCGGTGGCGACGAGGGTATAGACGGCGAGGGTGATACCGAGTGCGATAGGGATGGCGCGCGGGATGGTGCGGGCGGGGTCGCGGACTTCCTCGCCCAGGGTGGCGATACGGGCGTACCCGGCGAAGGCGAAGAACAGCAGGCCCGCCGCCTGGAGCACTCCGCAGATCGTGGCGTCCGAGCCGATGTGCAGCCGTGCGGTGTCAGCTTCGGCCGAGGTCAGGGCGGCGACGACTACAGCGATGAGCACGGCTAGGACGACCGCGACGATGACGCGAGTGAGGAGTGCGGACTTCTGTACCCCGGCGTAGTTCACCGCTGTCAGGGCCACCACTGCGGTCACCGCTACGGCGTGCGCCTGGCCGGGCCACACATATGCGCCGACGGTCAGGGCCATGGCCGCGCAGGAGGCGGTCTTGCCGACGACGAACGCCCAGCCGGCCAGGTAGCCCCAGAAGGCGCCCAGGCGTACGCGACCATAGACATAGGTGCCGCCGGACTGGGGATAGAGGGCGGCCAGCCGGGCCGAGGACGTCGCGTTGCAGTAGGCCACGACCGCGGCCAGAGCCAGGGCGAGCAGCAGCCCGGAACCGGCGGCACCGGCCGCTGGGCCGAGCGCCGCGAAGATTCCAGCCCCGATCATCGAGCCCAGGCCGATCACCACCGCGTCGGACATGCCCAGACGACGCTTCATTGCGCCCGCGTCCGTCGGGGCAACCGTGCTCATTCCGAACCCTTTCTCGCGCCGGTCTTCGACGTGGCGCACCGTAGCCCAACAACATGTCGGGCTGGTGCTGTCGCCTACACGTCAATGACTTTTGCCAGAAGGGGAGTCTGTGGCGCGGCTTCGATACTCGACACGCTTCTCTTGACAGAGAACCCCTCCATGACGAGCGCGGTGTGCGCGGCGGTCATCAGCTGGTGGCGGGAGCGCTCGCCCCAGTCCAGGCCTTCTCCGGGCCTTCCAACTCGGCATGTCGAACTGCTTGGCCCACGCGACGGCTGCCTTCTGCTCTGCGGCGCGCTTGGTCGCGAGCCACTCCTCCTTGGACTCGGTGTCGGCGTCGCGCGCCGCCTTCCAGCAGCCGGTGCAGTCCTTCGCCGCGAGCCAGCGGGCAAAGCCCGCCCGCTTGTCGGCAGAGCGATTGGATTGCGCACTGATCAGGGCGTCGTGTGCGGGCCTCGGAGTGGGCGGCGGTGTCGGCCGCGCTGCAAGCCTCCGGCGGGGGAGCGCAGCGCTGGCGAGCGGCTGTTCGGCGAGGCGTCCGGCCAGAGCGGTGCCGGCGGACTGCCCGGCGCCGATCGACAGGATGAGCCATGCGTACGCCTCGCTGGTGCGGCCTGCCGGGGTGAGGGCGTCGGTGGTGACGTAGGCGCAGGCGACCACGATGGTCAGGACCGCACCGGGCACGCCGACCGCGGCGGTGGCCGCATACGGGGCCGGGAGGGCAAGAAGCGGGAGCCACCCGGTCAGGAACGCGACGGTGGCGATGACCAGTCGCCTGGGGGTGGTGCCCGACCAGGTGCGGCGTCCGCAGATGAGGCCGCCGACGAAGCTGCCGGCGGAGAACGCGGCGGGGATGATGCCCGAGAGCATGTCCTGGGGGTGGTGCTCGGCCACGGAGATGGACCACACGTTCATGGCTCCGATCGCGAAACCGATACCGGTCAGGGAGACGAACAACAGCAGCACGGCGGGAGTGGCCAACTGCTTTGCCTGGGGCGCGCCCTGGCTTTCGAACCGTTCGGGTCGCCAGCGCCGCGACGGTGGCGCGAGGGCGACCGCGGCGGTGCCGGCCAGGCCGAGGCGGCGGTGACGGCGAGCGCGACGGCGGGGCCCATGAGGGCAAATCGCCTCATCATACGCATACTGCCTTTCGGGTTGATAGGTAGTGACATCAGAAACTCCTGATACGGAACTGCGGTTAAAGGCAGGCCGACTCCCTCGCTCTCGAACGGAGGCTGCCCGTGTGCGAGTCCAGCCTGTCCATCCCATCCGCCCGGCCCGTGATCGGCGAAGCCGAGATCGCAGCCGCCGTACGCGTCCTGCGTAGCGGCCATGTCATCCAGGGGCCTGAAGTGGCCGCCTTCGAGGAGGAGTTCTCGGAACTGGTCGCCGAACGTACCTGTGTAGCCGTCAACTCCGGCACCTCCGCGCTGCAGCTGAGCCTCATGGCGCTCGGCATCGGGGCGGGCGACGAGGTGGTGGTGCCCTCCTTCTCGTTCGCCGCCACCGCCAACGCGGTACGCCTGGTGGGCGCCGAACCGGTCTTCGCCGACATCACTCCCGGCACCTACTGTCTCGATCCGATCGCCGCGGCGGCGGCGATCGGCCCGCGTACCGCGGCGCTGATGCCGGTGCATTTGTACGGGCACCCCGCCGCCATGGACCGCCTGATGCCGCTCGCAGCCCGCCATGGCCTCGCCGTCGTCGAGGACGCCTGCCAGGCGCACGGTGCCGCGTTGCACGGACAGCCCGTCGGAACGTTCGGACAGGCCGGATGCTTCAGCTTCTATCCGACGAAGAACATGCATGCGCTCGAAGGCGGCATGATCAGCACCGCCGACCCCCAACTGGCCCGCACTCTCAGGCTGCTCAGGAATCAGGGTATGGAACACCGGTACGAGAACGAGATCGTCGGCGCCAACATGCGGATGACCGACGTCGCGGCGGCCGTCGGCCGTGAGCAGCTGAAGCAGCTGCCGGCTTGGACCGAGCAGCGGCGGGCCAATGCCAAGGTGCTCGACTCCGGTATCGAGGGGCTGCCCGTGCCCCAGGTGGCCGATGGCGCCCGGCATGTCTACCACCAGTACACCGTCGCCATCCCCGACGGCCGCAGGGACGCCGTACAGCGGGAACTAGCGCGGCAGGGCATCGGCAGCGCGGTGTACTACCCGACGCCGATCCACCGTCTGAAGCCGTACCACCACCCGGTCGGCCCTCCCTTGCCAGAGACCGACCGCGCTGCCGCCGCGGTGCTCTCGCTGCCGGTCCACCCCACCCTCGGGCAGGGCGAACTGGAGCGCATCGCCCGAGCCGTGAGCATCGCCGGAGGTGCCCGGTGAGCCGGCAGACACTGCGTGCGGGACTGGTCGGTCTGGGCGCGATGGGACGCAACCATGCCCGGGTCCTTTCGTCGCTCGACGGCGTCGAATTCGTAGGCGTCATGGACCCGGCGGGAGACGCCACGGGCGCTGCCCGTGGCGCCCCGGTCGTCGCCACCTTGCCCGAACTGCTCGCGCTCGGCCTCGACTACGCCGTTGTCGCCTGCCCCACAGCGCTGCACGAGGAGATCGGCCTCGCCCTGGCCGCGGACGGCGTCTGCGCGCTGATCGAGAAGCCGCTCGCCCACTCCGCGGCTGCGGCCCGACGACTGGTCGACGCCTTCGACAGGGCCCGTCTGGTCGCCGGGGTCGGGCACATCGAGCGCTTCAACCCGGCGTTGCAGAGCCTGCGTTCGCGCCTGGAGGCGGGCGAGCTGGGTGAGATGTTCCAGGTGGTGACGCGGCGGCAGGGGCCCTTCCCGCAACGCATCGCGGACGTGGGCGTCGTCAAGGACCTGGCGACCCACGACATCGATCTCACCAGCTGGGTGACAGGGTGCCACTACGCTTCCGTGGCGGCCCGTACCCTCTCCAAGAGCGGCCGCCCGCACGAGGACATGGTCGCGGTCGTCGGCGAGCTCACCAACGGAACCATGGTCAGCCATCTCGTGAACTGGCTCAGCCCGTTCAAGGAGCGGTTCACGGCGGTGACCGGCGAGCGCGGCTGCTTCATTGCGGACACTCTCACCGCAGACCTCACCTTCCACGCCAACGGCGCCGTCGCCACGGAGTGGGAAGCGCTGAGCACCTTCCGCGGAGCCGCCGAGGGCGACATGGTCCGGTATGCCATCCCCAAGCGCGAGCCGCTGTTCATCGAGCACGCGCAGTTCCGCGACGCTGTGGAAGGCAAGGGCACGGACATCGTCACCCTCGAGCAGGGACTGAGGACGGTCGAGGTCGCCGAGGCGGTCCTCGACTCGGCACGACGGAAGGCGTACCTGCCGCTGCAGAGTCCGCACTCCCGGGATCTGGCGGCGGTGGCCCAGCGGTCGTGAGGTGCCCGCGACCCTGCGTGATCATTTCTGTTCTCCCTGCACAGCGGTCACTCAGGTGCCAGGCGGGCGTGGTCATCGAAACGCGGCTGCCGGTCACGGCAGTCGGGTCGGCGCGGGCCTGCCCGGACTGCGGGGGCTTCGCGTACCGGGTGACCTGAAGACCCACCACCGAAATGCACCGTAATTCACCACCGCATTGACGATGGTCGACGTCGTCTTCGCCGCTACATACGACAAGCCCAGAGCTGTCAACCCGGTGACCGTCGCCACGGTTGCGCAGTAATTCAGTCCGACGAGCACAAGATATTTGGCAAAGGCAGGACCGGCCAGTGCGCCGCTGCGAAATACGAAGGCTCTATTGAGGCCGAAGTTGACCGCCAGTACGGTCACAAACGCCAGTGAGGTGGCCGCGGCCAACGGCATACGAAGTCCACCGTGCAGCACGACCAGCGTCCCGACATCGAACGTGTAGCACAGCCCCCCGACGAGAAGGAATCTTGTCGTAGGGGCCGAGGAAGAGCGACAAACGATGTTCCACAATTTCCGGACGATTTCTGGTACCTTCCTCCCTGCTCCAGCCCATCGTCGTATTCGTGTTTCAGTCAAAGAACCGTGAGAGGTTTTTTTCTCCGTGTATCAAAATATGAAAGTCGCGGTTGTGGTGCCGGCGTACAACGAGGAAAAGTTGATCGCCCGGACGATCAACACCACGCCCGATTTCGTCGACCATATCGTGGTGATCGACGACGCCAGCAGTGACTCGACGGCCGTCGAGGTGATCGACGCCGGCGACCCGCGTGTGGTGCTCATCCAGCACGAGAGCAACACCGGAGTCGGCGGAGCGGTCTGCGACGGGCACAAGGAGGCATTGCGGCTGGGGTGTGACGTCTCTGTGGTCATGGCAGGTGACGGGCAAATGGACCCGGCCCATCTTCCCGCCCTGCTGGCTCCGATCTGTGACGGGACTGCCCTCTTCGCGAAGGCGAACCGCTTCTACTCGCGCGAGTCCTACCGTGGTATGCCGAAGCACCGGATTCTCGGCAACGTCATCCTCTCCTTCATGACCAAGGTGGCATCCGGGTATTGGCACCTGTTCGACCCCCAGAACGGGTACACCGCGATCCACCGGGCAGCGCTGGAACGGTTGAACCTTGACCGTGTGGCCAAGGACTACTCATTCGAAAACGACCTTCTGATCAATTTGAATATCCTTCGGATCCCGGCCTGTGACGTCCCGATTCCCGCGGTCTATGGGAACGAGGTATCAACCATGCGGATGCACAGGGTCGTTCCGGCATTGATTGGCCAGCTGGTTCGCGGGTCCGGGCGACGCATCGTCCTGAAGTACGTCGTCTTCTCCTTTTCGCCGATCGCTCTCCTGCTGCTGGCGGGATTGTTCCTGATCGCCTTCGGCAGCGCGGCGAGCACCTGGGTATTGATCCACACGCTCGGGCCTGCGACTGCCAGCGCGGGGAGTGTCCTGCTGGCGACCATGCCGATCCTCACCGGGATTCACTTTCTCATCGGCGCCCTCATGCTCGATATCCAGGAGAGCCCGGACCGCCGAGCCGCCACCGCCGGGATCGGAGGCTCCGGATGAAGTCCGCCGCAGCCGCACCCTGTGGCGGCCTTTCGCATCAGACCTCCGTGAGAACGCCGTCATTCTCGGCGTACAGGGTGCTGGTGTCCGGGCATTCCCACATCCCGGCCGAGCCGGGGACTTCGCGGAGTCGACGGCCCGACCGGCCCACCCAGCCGATGCGACGGGCCGGGACGCCGGCGACCAGGGCGAAGTCCGGCACGTCCCGTGTGACCACGGCACCGGCGGCGACCATCGCCCAGCGGCCGACGCGGACCGGAGCCACACAGACCGATCGCGCGCCGAGCGATGCGCCCTCGGCGACCGTGACCCCGACGGGTTCCCAGTCGCCACGTCGCTTGGGGCGCCCTTCCGGGTCGACCGAGCGCGGGTTGTGGTCGTTGGTCAGCACGACCGCGGGACCGACGAAGACGCCGTTGCCCAGCTCTGCCGGCTCGTAGACCAGGGCGTGGTTCTGAATCTTGACCCCGTCGCCGATCCGGACACCGGGGCCGACATAGGCGCACCGCCCCACCACGCAGTTGCCGCCCAGCACGGCCTGCTCACGAATCTGGGCGAGCTCCCACACAGCGGTGCCGGGACCCAGCGCGGCCGACTCGTCGACCTGGGCCCCGGCTGCGATCCGGACCGGAACGAGCGGCGCTTCACTGTTCTGCTTCATGTGCTGTGGAACGACCCAATGGGTATCTGGGTGCGGGAACTTGGACCGTTCGCTTCTATTCCCAGCCTGACGGACCTTCGCCGCAAACGGGTCCCAGAGTGATGCATGCGGTCCCAGCTTCTTCGCACACATGTAGCGTAAAACAGTGGTGGACAGCGCCATAGAGGTAGCCGGTAGCGGTCTCCCCTGCCTGCACCGTTTCCGTGACCCTGCCTGATTCGGGACCCCCGGTCGTATCCACGTACCACACGGTGTACGTCATCGGCTGGGCACCGCCGTTGGTGATGACGTACTGGAGGCCGGTTACATCCTGGACTTCTCGTGCCGTGACGCAGACCTCCGTGCTGCCCAGCTTTCCGCAGGTGCCGGTTGCCGAACGTTCTTCTTTCGCGGTAGTCGGCGGTTCCTCTTGCGTGGGCTTTGCATCAGCAGTCGAGGCGGGAAGGCCCAGCGTAATCATCGCGGCCGCGGCGCCGATCAATACGGTGCGACGCGAGTTCTCCCTCATACTCTCTCCTCTCCCTGTCGGCGGTACCTGATCTTGGGTGTCAAGACGCTAGGCCACCGCTTTCGCGAAAACGTTCAGCAGGATTTTCCGGATCGCGTTGTCGAACGGAATGCTGCCGGTGAAGGACAGGGAGCCGACCGAGAACCCCCAACCCCTGGGGCCAATGGGCGGCATGTAGAGCATTTCGGCCCCGCCTGAATTGTTGAGCCCTTCCGCGATAAGTACGGATCCGGGCACGGCGACCTGTCGACGGTCGACTTCCCAGCCGCTGGCAGCGATGTCATAGGAGACGCTGCCGAAGGTGTCTCCCACGCTCAGGCCGGTTCCCGGCGTAAAGGGATTGTTACCGGTGTCGCGCACCTGGTACGGGGCGAAGGACATATACGTCGGCGGGAAGTGCGATACGCCCAGGATTTGCGATTCGGACTGTCCGGAATCTGCGAAAACATCTCGTGAGCCGTCGGGTCGCCGAAAAATGACTGCGTGACCGTCCGGTGTGTACTGCATCCGTTCGTAGATGCCGTTCCCACCCAAGTAGATGATGTGGCCGCCGTTGTCCTGGAAGGCCGCGATGTTGTCACGCGCGGTTTGCGTGAAATACTCGGGATGGGTGGTAAGCACCAGCGCCTTGTAATTCCCGCCCTGCGCAGGTGTCCGCAGCCAGCCGGCACCCGTCGTATGCAGGTCGCTGTCCGCGTAGCAATCGTATTGGATGTTCTGTGAGCTCATCCATCGAAACAGTAGAAGGTCACTGTAGAGCAGGTGGTCGATGATTCCGGTCGCTGTCACATAAGAGTTGTCCCACGAGGTTCCCATATTGGGACGCTGTAGGCTGACGGTCCGCCGGGCCCCGGCTTGACCGGTCGTATATTGGTTGTGCCCGCCCCAGAAATTGTAGGCGTTATAGGTATTGGTCGGCACCAGGGCGGCGATCTGTCGCTGTGGTGATGAAGGCCGCACGACGAACATCACATGGTGTTCTTTGCTCTGGGGTGATTTCAATTGTGATGCATATACGCCCGAAGGCCAGCTTGTCCCGGTCCCCACGGATACCGAGAAGGACGGATTCCACCCGCACCCTGCGCTGTGATATCCGCTCTTCAGCAGCTGGAACTGCCCGGTACGAGTGGTGGGCGGAGTGACCGTGACGGGAGCACCGGAGGCAGGAGCAAGGCGGACAGTGGACGACGTGTACGAAGGGAAAGTCGTGGACACGTGGATGCCGAGACTCGTGCCCTGTTGAGTGGACAGTGACGTCGGATAGCCTTGCAACGCTGCCGAATTCTCACGGGTAAAACCCGAGCCGACCACAGCGCCGGACCCGCTGGCCCATTGAACGCCGCTGGTATTGACGGTCTCGGAGTTGAGCAGGCGATACCACTGGAGTTGGTTGTCGGAGCCTGGCGGGTTGGTGGTGCTCGTCCTGATCTTGTAAACGGCACCAGAACCATTGGAGAAGAGCCCTCTCTCGAACGGTCCCAGAATGGTGGTGTCAACAGGCGCGCCACCGTTCGCCCAGTTGAATGATCCAGTTGAGCTGAGATAGCGGAACCAGCTGAGCGCGCTACCATGCCGTGTTCCAAAAATTACGCCGTTCGGGTCGGCGAACAGTTGGGTGTAGGTCTGCCATTGCGAGCCGATCTTGGCGCCCGAATTTGCCGCCCAACTGAAGGAGCCATTGGTGCCGGTATATTTGTACCAATGCAGATCTCCGTTGCCGTCCTGCGCGTAGAAGACGTTGTTCCACCCGCCCACGACACGTGGGAAGTTCCACTGGGTACCGATGCGACTGCCACTTGCTGAGTGCCAGCTCCCGGCGCCGGTGCTGAGGTTGGACAGGATGTATCGGTACCAAAGAAGGTCCCCGTTCGGCAGGAACGCGAACATCTGTCCGTCGGCGGCGGCCAGGACGAAACGAAATTTCTGCCATCCGGTGCCGATGAGTCGAGGAGCGCCAGAGTTTGCCCAGGTGGCCGGGGTGCCCGTCGTCCAGTTGATATGCCGATACCAATACAGATTTCCATCGGCCTGAATCGCGTACATAATTCCGTTGCCGCCGGGCACCAAACTCAAGAACCGCTGTTGAGGGTCGTAGGTCATGTCTTTGGATGCCCTTCCGGATAAAACATCGTGGGCATAATTGTGTGTTACTCGTCCACGCGCAAGATTCGACACGATCTAATCGAGTCGATGTTCATTCGAATGGCACAAACCGGCCCGTAGGGCGGGGATCAGTGACAGGCAGAGCACGCCGATGAACAGGGGCGCTGCCATGTAGCGGAAGCACGGCGCGGGATTCGCCGCGACCACGGTGAGCTGCACGCCGAGGGTGATGCCCGCCAGGGCGAGCAAGGGGCGGCAGCGGCGGGCCCGGGTGAGCAGGGCGACGAGCACATAGGTGGCGTAGCACCAGGTGGCGCCACGCCAGAAGAGCCACTCGAGCTGTGGGACGCGGAAGGCGGAGCGGCCGAAGGCGGCGGCGTGGTTGAGGGCCTGGGACAGCGGTCGGGCCTTGAGCACCGGCCGGTACGGGCTGTCCTGGATCCAGCGGAAACCCCACAGGCCGGCAGGGATCGAGGTGCCGTACGTCCATGTCCTGGCGCTCTTGTCCTGTGGTCCGGGGAAGACGGCCCAGGCAATGTGCGCTCGGCACAGCCGTGCGCCGAAGATCTGCTGGGGGGACGTGCGCAGGACGCGCCACCACAACCGCACCAGCGGTTCGGTGAGCCGGTCGGCCGCAGTCCGGTTCACCGAGCGGTTGTAGTAGAGCACGTCGGACACGTAGCAGTTGGTGCCGGCACCGTGCCAGGTCGAGAGCGGCGCCACGCTGGCCATCAACCGCAGGTCATCCGGGGTGAACAGGCCCGGTGCGCGCGCGTAGGCCACCGCGAGGTCGGCGTAGTGCAGGTTGTAGACGAACGCCTTGCTCGGCTGCTCGACGCCGGCCGCCGGATAGACCGCGAGCATGAGCAGCAGCGTCAGGGCTGTGGTGGCGGCTGCCAGCCCGGCGATCAGGCGCCGGGCTCCGGGCAGTGCGAGGAGCAGGGCCAGCGATGCGACCACGGACATCGGGAAGCCGTTGTTGCGGAAGAGGTCAACGCCCAGGAAGCCGGTACACAGCAGCAAGAGCTCCGAGCCCCGCAGACGGCCGTTCCACGTGCCGTGCGAACGCCGGCCGAGGAGACGTACCGATACTGCGAATACCAGCACAGCGCAGATCGTGAACGGCACGTCCTTCCACACGAAGACGGTGAAAGACCCGAGGGGTGGTGCCGCCGCGCAGGCCACCGCGGCTGGTGCGCTCCACCGCCCCCGTACACCCAGAGTCCGCAGGCTTGCGCACGTGTAGCCGAGCACAGCGGACATCGCGATCGTCTGTAGCAGCGTCAGCGCCGAGATATCCCCCGTGATGTTGAGGGTCAGCCAGACCAGCGAGCTGTAGAGCACCGAGTGGTCCGAGCGCCAGTGGCCGGTGGTGACCTGCCACGTGTAGACCACCGAATCCACGGTCATCAGACCCGGGTAGAAGGCCGCCCACCACAGCAGGTGGCAGGCCTGGCAGGAGAGGAAGACGGCCAGCGGCAACCGAAGTTCAGGAGGTACACGCGACCAGAGGGCCTGGGCCTTCGTGGCCGTCTTCCTACCGGACCCACTGGAACGGACTTGCTGTGGGGGATGAACGGAGATCTCCTGGGCGTTCGGACACCGGGCGGTTTTCAGCTGCTCCGCGTGCTTTTCACGGGACGTACTCCACGTTCGTCGGTGAGGTGGCGTGACGCCGGGGGCGGGACGACGGGGCGTACGGCACCGCGCAGCGCGGGAATGAGCGACAGGCAGAGCACGCCGATGAACATGGGGGCCGCCATGTAGCGGAAGCACGGCGAGGGGGTCGCGACGAATACGGTGAGCTGAATGCCGAAGGTGACGCCTGCCAGGGCGAACAGGGGGCGGCAGCCGCGGGCCCGGGTGAGCCGGCCGACGAGCACGTAGGTGGCGTAGCACCAGATCGCGCCGCGCCAGAGGACCCACTCCAGCTGGGGAACGTGGGCGGCGTCGTACGCGAAGTTGCCGACGTGGCTGAGGGCTTGGGACAAGGGCTGGGGCTCGGCCGCCTTCCGGTAGGGGCTCGTCTTCATCTCCGGGTGCCACTTGAGGAACGTCGGGGGCACCTTGTTGAGGGAGTTGTACGTCCGGCCGCCTTGATCCTGCGGCCCGGGGAAGACGGCCCAGGCGATGTGCCCGCGGCAGATCCGTGCGCCCATCACTTCTTGGGGGGCCTTGCGCAGTGTGCGCCACCACAACTGCACGATCGGTTCGGTGAGTGGGTCGGTGACGTGTGTGTTCAGCTTCTGGTACATCGGGTCGGAGGCAAAGCAACTGGCGCCGGCCGTACGCCAGTCCGAGAGGGGCGCTGCCCGGGTCATCAACCGCAGATCATCCTGGGTGAACAGGCTTGGCGCCTGCGCATAGGTCACCGCCAGGTCGGCGTAGTGGAGGTTGTAGACAAGCGTCTTGGGCGGCTTCTGGATGCCGACCGCCGAATAGACCACGAGCATCAGCGTCAATGTCACGGCAGTGGTGACGGTGATCAGGGCGGCGATCAGGCGCCGGGCCCCGGGCAGCGTCAGAATAAGGCTCAGCGCGGCGATCACGGCAACGGGGAAGCCGTTGTTGCGGAAGAGGCCGATTCCGAGGAACGCGACGCTCAGCAGCAGGAGTTCGGAGCGTCGCAGCTGGCCGTTCCAGCTCCCGTGCAGCCGCCTGCCCACCAGTCGTACCGTTACGGCGAAAGCGAGCACCGCGCAGATCGTGAACGGCACATCCTTCCCTACGTAGACGGTGAACACACCGAGCGGGGGAGCCGCCGCGCAGGCCACTGCGGCTGGTGCGCTCCACCGTCCGCGTACGCCGAGTGTGCGCAGGCTCGCGCACGTGTAGCCGAGAACCGCGGACATCGCGATCGTCTGCAGCAGCGTCAACGCCGCGAAGCCCCCTGTGGTGTTGAGGGACAGCCAGAGCAGGGAGTTGTAGAGGACCGAGTGATTGGAGATCCAGTGGTCGGTGGTGACCTGCCAGGTGTAGGCGAGTGCGTCGTAGTCGATCAGGCCTGGGTAGAACGCCATCCACCACAGCAGGTAGCAGGCCTGGCAGGAAAGGTAGACGACAAGCGGCAACCGCAGCGCCGGCGGTACGCGCGACAACAGGTCCTCGGCCTTCGCAGCCGCCGTTGAGGAATGGGGCCGGGAACTGGTCGGGGTGTCTGACATGGCGGAGATCTCCGGGGCGTTCGGACGGGAGCAGCGAGCGGGAGGTGAGAAGAAGGACAGGGCGGTGGCCCAGGCCGCGACGAGGGTCACCGTGTGCCGTCCGGGAGAGCGGGGTGCGCGGCGTCGCGGAGCTGCCGTGCGTGCTGCTGAGGAATGGCCGACGGGGGGTACTCCCGACCGAGCATGATCAGGGAGACCACCCGGGCGGCCGCGTGCCCGTCGTCGTACGCGCAGAACCGTTGGCGGAAGGCGGCGCGAAGAGCGGCGGAGCGCGCGTCCTGCCACGCCCCGGAGGCGAACAGTTCTGCCAACTCGTCGGTGCTGGTGGAGACGTGGCCCGGCGGCTCGGCCGGCAGATCGAAGTAGGCGCCGCGGGCCGCCCGGTACGCCGCCCAGTCGTCGCCATGGACGATGATCGGGAGGTCCGTGTTGGCGTAGTCGAACATCAGGGACGAGTAGTCGGTCACCAGGGCGTCGGAGACAAGCATCATGTCCTGTACCGAGGGCTCGTCGGTGACGTCGAGCAGCTGCCCGCGCCGTTGGAGGTCGCGCAGCTGCAGATCACGGATCTCGGCCTTGGCGTCCCTCGGGTGCAATCGGACGAGCAGGGTGACCGTCGGCCCGAGCTCCCGCACCAGATGCTCGAAGTCGAGCCGCGGCACGTACGACTTGCGGTGGTCGCGCCGAGTCGGGGCGTAGAGCACCACGGTGTTGCCGTCCGGGACACCGAGCCGCTCGCGCAGGGCGATCGTCCGCAACGCGTCCCCCCTCACCAGCACGTCGTTGCGCGGGGCGCCGGTCGGCAGAGACGTGAAGTGACAGGGATAGGCACGGTCCCAGATCTGCTGCGTGTACGGACTGGAGACCAGGCTGTAGTCCCAGCGGTCCGCGCGCCGGAGCATCGCACGGACATCGACGTGATACTTCGCTGCCGGGTGGCCGAGCAGGTCGACGCCCATGTGCCCCAGAGGTGTCCCCTGGTGGGTGTGCACATGGATCTGCCCCGGGTGCTTCACCAGGCCGTGTGTCCAGTCGGCGTTGTTGATGAAGTACGTGGCGCGGCTCATCACCCGGTGGTAGCGCGGTGTGTCCGGGGCGACGTGGTCGATGCCGCTCGGCAGTCGCTCCACGTCGTCCGGCCGCACCACCCACACCGGGTGGATGTGCGGGGCCAGCATCCTGGCCGCGTCATGGATGGCCGCCGGATCGCCGAGCACACCGCGGTGCCAGAAGGCCGAGTAGACGGCGAGGTTCGGATCGAGCGGGCGCCGGCGCTGGGTCCGGACGATGGTCCGCTTGAGCTGCCGGGTGGTCGCCTCGCGCAGCTCGCGCTTCTTGCGGAGGGATGTGTTCCGCAGCCGCTCAGCCAGCACGCAGGCCTGGAACACCTGGTAGGGGCTGCTGGGGAGCAGGCGCCACTGGGTGCGGTACGCATCGTCCGGCGCGGTGAAACCATCCGGCTTGTAGCGCCGGTAGAACGCCACTGTCTCTCGGTAGAAGGCGGCCCGGTCCTCGGGCAGTACTCGCTCGCTGAGCGGCATCGTCGCCAGGAAGTGGTTGATCATCCGCTCGAAGAGGGGCGGCCTCGTCCCGTCCAGCTCCGGGTGTTCGTCGAGAAACGCAAACAATCCCGCGTACTGCGCGAAGATGTCGAAGTGCCTGCGTCCCGGCGTGCGGGTGATCGCACCACGCCTGCGCTGCAGATACTCGACGCACACCCGGTCGAGACACGCGATGCGGCGGGCGCACATCAACGCCTGATAGGTGACGGGGGCGTCCTCGTAGAGACCCTGCTGGTAGGTGAATCCGTGGCCGGTGAAGAAGTCGCGACGGTACGCCTTGTTCCAGGCGACCAGGAACAGATGCAGATACTGAGGACTGCTCACGATGTCGAAGGTGTCCGTGCCCGCGGAGGCGAGCAGATCAGCCGTCATGCTCCTGCCGCCACGACCCCACCAATGCGTGCGCACATGGTCGAAGACGAGAACGTCCGGGTCGTCGGTGACGGTGAGCCGATCGTCGATGGCTCGCAGTGCTCCGGGGGTATAGCTGTCGTCGCTGTCGAGGAAGAGCAGATAGTCGCCGGTGGCGTGGCCGACGCCTGCGTTGCGTGCCCGGCCGAGGCCGACGTTCTCCGGGAGGTGGACCGCTGTGATCCGTGCGTCCAGCGCCGCGTACTCGTCGATGATGTTGCCGCAGTTGTCGGGTGAGCAGTCGTCGACCGCGATGACCTCGATGTCGGTGCAGGACTGCGTCAGGATGGAGTCGAGGCACTCGCGCAAGTAGCCCTGGACCTTGTAGACGGGGACGATGACGCTGAAACGAGGCACGGGCTCTTCCACGGTCGTGAGGGATGGGGGCGGGCGTGCGGTTCGGACGAGTCAGTGGTGCGGGATGCGGGCGGCGGCCGGGGCCGGAACGCGCTCGCGCAGCGGAACGACCGGCGGCAGGGCCTCGGCCGGCTCACCGAGCAGCACCCGGCGCACCACCCGCTCCGCGGCAAGACCGTCGTCGAATTCGCAGAACCGCTCACGAAACTCGCCGCGCAGCCGGGCCGCGGCCTCGCCGTCCCACTCACCGCTGCGGAAGATCCGAGCCAGTTCGTCCTGGGTACGGGCCACCGGACCCGGTGGCGCGGCGAGCAGGTCGAAGTAGACGCCCCGTGTCTCCTGGTAGACGTCCCAGTCGTCGGCGTACACGACGATAGGGCGGTCGAGGTTGGCGTAGTCGAACATGATCGACGAGTAGTCCGTGATCAGCACGTCCGCGGCGAGGCACACCTCCTCGGGCGAACGGTGCTCCGTCACGTCGATCAACGCACCGGAGCACAGCATCCCTTCGAGACCTGCGGACCCTTCGTAGGAGTGGTGGGCCCGCAGCAGCACCACGAACTCCTTGCCGAGCGTCTCGCAGAACGCGACGAGGTCCAGCTGGGGGAGGAAGTCCGTGCGGTAGTCGCGGTAGGTCGGCGCGTACAGCACCGCGATCCGGTCCTCGGGAACGCCGAGGCGGCGCCGGATCGCGGCCGCGTCCTCGGCCGTCGACGTGTAGAACGCGTCGTTGCGCGGATAGCCGACATCCAGACTCTCGTACGCGCCCGGGTAGGCCCGCTCCCAGACCTCGGTGGAGTGGCGGTTCGAGGAGAGGTTGAAGTCCCAGCGGTCCACGCGCTGCAGCAGCTTGCCGAGCGGGCCGGCCACGGCCGCCGCCGCTGGGTACTCCACTTGGTCCACGCCCATACGCTTGAGCGGAGTGCCGTGCTGGGTCTGCACATGGACGGTGCCGGGGCGCTTCTTGACCGCCATCTCGAAGTTGACGTTGTTGAAGGTGTACTTGGCGGTGGCCATCACCTCCCAGTAGCGGGCGCTTCCGATCAGCACGCTCTCCACGTCGTCCGGCAGCTGCCGCGCGTGGTCCTCGGCCAGCAGAAAGACTGTCTTGATATGCGGGGCCAGGCGCCGCGCCGCCGCGTGGATGGCGGCGGGGTTGCAGGCGTAGCCGCGGCCCCAGTACGAGGAGAAGACAGCGAGGTTCTCGTCGACCGGCCGTCTGAGGAAGGGCCCGTACGGGTTGCTGCTCCGCTTCCGCAGTCCCCTGAGGAGCCGTCCGACAGGCCGCGCCACCCTGCCAAGGAGGAGTTTTGTGCCGCGCAGCGCGCGGAACGCCGTGCAGGAGCCGGAAGCCAGCAACGCGTGTTGGAACCCCACACTGCCTCCTGGCCGGCGGTGGCCCGCGGGGCGGTGCTGCCGGTAGAGCCGGGCGGCCCGCTGGAAGTACTGTCGCCGCAGCGCCGGGCTCGGCAGCCGCCCGGGGGAGGCCGCGGTCTTGAGCACCCCGCACACCAACTGGTGGAAGACCCTGCCGAGCAGCGCCGCGTCCGGCTTCAGCTCCGCCGTCCGGCGCATCACCAAGTCGAACTGGTCGAGCAGATCCATGTGGTGGAGGCCGGGGATCTGGTTCCGGCTGCCTTGGCGGCGCAGCAGATGTCGTACGCAGATCCGGTCGAGCAGCGCGATCCGCTCGGCTCGCAGCGCGGCCAGTACACTCCACACCGTGTCGGTGAACATGCCGGGCACGAAGGCCAGTTCGTGCCGGGATACGAAGTCGCGCCGATAGGCCGCGCTCCATGCGGGCACCAGCACATCGGGCAGCGCGGGGTGCTGCTCCACCGTAAAGGCTCCAGCCGGGGCACCCTGCCACAGCCGCTCGAGCGCCGCCCCCCTACTGCCGTCGAACCAGTGCACCCGCTCATGGTCGAAGAGCAGCAGATCGGGCTCTTCGGACTCGGCGAGCCGGGCGTCGAGGATTCCCAGTGCGCCGGGCACCAGCGTGTCGTCGCCGTCGAGGAAGAGCAGGAACTCGCCCTCAGCGCCGGCGATTCCGGCATTACGTGCGCCCGGCAGGCCGTCGCCCGGTGGCGAGTGCACCACCTTGATCCGCGGATCGCGGTCCGCGCGTGCGGCCACGATCGAGGTACACAGCCCTTCCGGGGCGCCGGCGACGGCGATCAGCTCGAAGTCGGCGAAGGCCTGGCCGAGCACCGAATCCAGACAGTCGGGCAGCAGCCCCGGCCCGTCGTGGGCAGGAACAACAATGCTGAAGCGGGGCAACGCACTCTCCTTCGGTGGGCGTTCGAGCGGCGCTGGTGGGCAGTGTCACGGTCGCCTCCGGCTGCTGCCGCGGACCGGATGCGGGGCGCCAGTTCGCGGACCTTCGCCTCGATCGCCGCCGGGTTGCAGCCGTAGCCGCGGCCCCAGTAGGCGCGGGCCTGGCGCAGAAACGCGGCGTGGCTGCCGTGCGGCAACCGGTCGCGTGCCGTGAACACCGTGGTGAAGTGGTCGATCCGGCGGAAGACGAAGGGCCGCCAGCGCGCAAGTTCGGGGTGTGCGTCCAAGTAGGCGAGACCCGGTCGTACTGGTCGAAGATCTCGAAGTGCCTGCGCCCGGGGGTGCAGGTGATCGCTCCCTGTCTGCGCTGCCGTACCGCACGCAGACCCGGTCGAGCACTGCGATCGACTCCGCGGTCACCAGCGCCGGATAGGTCCAGGGCGAAGGCCGCCGGGCCCTCCTCGGCGAGCTGGGCCGTGACAGCGTTGGGGGCCGTCCTGCCGGTGCAGTACGACCGTACGTAGTCGTAGTCCGGTGAGCAGTCGTCGACCGCGATCGGCTCAAGATCCGTGAAAGGCTGCTCCAGGATTGATTCTAGGCATTCATGCAGATATGCCTGCACCATGTAAGCGGGGACAATCACACTGAACCGTGGCAATGCGAATCCATGGGTCGGCAGCGGCGTATTGCCCGAAAACGATCGATAGCGTGCGAGAGTTACGCCGGATGTGGCATACGCGGGACCCCTGGGTGGCCAAGGGGGGTGCTGTCGGCCCACCCTGCCGCGAGTGGAGCGACTGGGATCTCACCGTGCGCTGGAGTGGGCTGCGTACGCTGATGTGGTCGTCCGGGGCAGGGGGAGCTGACCACACACGCGAGCCATCGCGTCATGGGAGAACTGCGAGGCGGTCATCTGGTGACCGTCGTGGTCCTCACCATCTGCCCACCCGGACTCCGCGGATTGGGGCCGACCCGGGGGCACCCGATCCGGTCGCTTCCACGGAACATCTCCGCCGCCTGGCGTCGGGGCCCTGGTGTGCGAGAGGAGGGGGTCCGCTTTCCGGGCGGCGATCCTTCGGTGTGTCCGTGAATGGTCACAGGAACCTCGTGGATCAAGGACATCCTGTTCTCGGTGTACGACGTGGCGCATGGTGCATGAAGAAGCAGTTCACAGCCGCAGTCGATCTTCACCTTGCTGAACTTGTCGACCAACTAAGCCCCAGAGGGGCAGAGTTGGGTCGGAGTGTCGATCCCGTCTACCAGGACTCCCTCGAGATCGAAACAATCCTTTTCAGGTGGGTCTGGCCGTCTGGCGGCCGGCGTCAATCGCTTTGAGTGATGAAACCGGCTAGAGCGGCAGCGACGGCGTCGGGCTGTTCGTCCGGGATGAAGTGTCCTGCGTCCGGCACGACGACCCCGGTGGCGTTGTCGGCCCACGGCCTGATGGAAGCCGCCATGTCAGGGATGGAGCCGTGGCTGCTGGAAATCCCGAGAACCGGCACTGTCAGGTGCCGTCGCTCCAGGGATTCGTGGTTTTTCCGCGCCGATTCAGCGGCGTCCCGGTAGTAGGCCAGGGAAGCGTGGAGTCCGCCGTCGGCGGCGAGGGCCGTGGCGTAATGCTCGATCTCGGTGGCGTCGAAGGCGTCGGGGGAGAGGGCCTTGACCTTCAGGAACCAGCCGACGTAATCGCGTTCGCGGCCTGCGAGCAGTGTCTCGGGCAGGTCGGGCACGAGGTGGAATGCGAAGTGCCAAGTCTTCCATGCCCGCTCCGGGTCGGTCGGGATGGTGTCGGGGAGTGTGATGCCCGGGATTCCGGCGTCGAGCAGTGCGACGCCACGCAGTTGGCTCTCGTACTTCAAGGCGATGGAGAAGGCGACCCACGCACCGATGTCGTGGGCGGCCAGCCAGTATGTCGAGACTCCGAGCGCTTTCACCGCGGCGTGGACGTGCGCGGCGACCGTGTGCGTGTCGTAGCTGCCGTCAGGGCGTTCGGAGTGGCCCTGGCCCGGCAGGTCGATCGCGATGACGTGGTATCGCTCGGCGAGGGTGGGCATCACCTTTCGCCATGCCCACCACGTCTGCGGGAATCCAGCGAGCAGAACGACGGCTGGGCCGTTCGGCGGACCACCCTCAACCGCATGAAGTCGGACGCCGCCCGCGTCGACCCAATGGCGGGTGAAACCGGCCAGATCGTGCAGTGGCAGGTCGGGGACCGGGTTGTCGGAGACGGGGGCGGTGCCTCCAGGGGCAGCCATGGTCTTCCTCCATCGGTGTCGGGTGTGCCGGTTCGGTATGTCGGCGGAACGGCCGGCCCGCGAATGCGTGGCCGCCAGGGCGTCATGGGATCTGAGGGCTGCGGGATGGTCAGCCAGGAGACGCCGGCCACGGCGCACGTCACCGAAGGTATGGGGACGCCAGAGCATGACCATGCGTGGAGCCTAGCCATCTTGAACTATTCAGTTCAAGATGAAGTGATCGGTAACACCAGGCTCGAGAGCGGGGAGGCGCGGCATGGCCGGCAAGAAGCAGTTCGACCCCGATACGGTGCTCGATGCCGCGATGATCCAGTTCTGGCAGGCCGGCTACGCCGACACATCGGTGGACGACTTGTCCCGGGCAACCGGGCTCAACCGCAGCTCCATCTACTCCTCCCTCGGTGACAAGGACACGCTCTTCATACGCTGTCTGGAGCGCTACGCCACGCGCTACGGAGGGAAGTACGACGCCGCGCTGTCCTGTGCCGCCGATCGACCACTCGCAGCCGTGCGGGCATTCTTCGAGGTCACTCTGGAACGCATCGCGGACCCCGATCTGCCCGACGGGTGCCTGGTGGCTCAATCCGCGATGGCGATACCGGTACTGAGCTCGAGCGTCGCCGCGCGTACCAAGGAGGCGGTCGGCTTCCAGCGCACCCGACTGCGCGCCGCGCTGAAGGCCGGCGGATCGCACGACGAGATGGCCGAGACTTTCGCCATCCATGTTGCGGCCGTGAACCAGTCCCTTGCCGTCATGAGCAGAACCGGGGCGAGTGCGGAGCAACTGCGCGCCGTCGTCGATGTGACCCTCGACGCGCTTGCGCGGGCTCTCGGTGCGAGCAGCCGGGGTGCGTGATCGGGCGTGCGGTGATGTCGGGAGATGCCGCAGCCCTGGCGAACGCGCCATGAGTGGCCCGCTACCGCGCCGATTTTGCGCCAGCTTCCGCTATGTATACGGCAGTTGGAGGAATGAAGCCTTCCAGGCTGGATAGCGATGCTCTCAACACTTCGACCCAAGTCGCCCTGGATATGACAGGGCGAACCAGCCATGGCCTGAACGCGAGCTACGTAAGAGCAGAATCCCCACAAATGAAGGGTTCTACATCATCGTGCAACCGGCCCAAGAGTTCGGCGACAACCCTGTCGAAGTACGAGAAACCGGGCACTACACGGAGGAATACGTACCCAGCTTCGTCGAGAAGTGGGACTCACTCATAGATTGGGAGAAGCGGGCGGAGAGCGAGGGGACGTTCTTCATCGACCTGCTGCGCAAGCGGGGTGTGCGAAGCGTTCTCGACGTCGCGACGGGCACCGGATTCCACTCGGTGCACCTGCTCGCCACGGGGTTCGAGACCGTCAGTGCCGACGGCAGTGCCGAGATGCTGTCCATGGCCTTCGCCAACGGCATGAAGAGGGGCGGCCACGTCATGCGGGTCGTCCAGGCCGACTGGCGCTGGCTCAACCGCGATGTGCACGGCGAATACGACGCCATCGTCTGCCTCGGCAACTCCTTCACGCATCTGTTCTCTGAGCGCGACCGCCGAAAGGCGCTCGCCGAGTTCTACGCGATGCTCAAGCACGACGGCATCCTGGTCCTCGACCAGCGCAACTACGACGCGATCCTCGACGACGGCTACACCAGCAAGCACAGGTACTACTACTGCGGCGAGGACGTGGCCGTGGAGCCGGAATACGTCGACGAGGGGCTGTGCCGTATGCGGTACCGGTTCCCGGACGACTCCGTGTACCACCTCAACATGTTCCCGCTGCGCAAGGAGTACACCAGGAAGCTCATGACAGACGTGGGCTTCCAGCGAGTGGAGACGTACGGAGACTTCCAGCACACGTACCGCGGCGAGCAGCCGGACTTCTTCGTGCATGTGGCGGAGAAGGAGTTCCGGACGGAGGACGGGCCGGACGCCCGCTACAGCGGTGCGGTCGGCACCGCCCGCAGCTACTACAACTCGCACGATGCGGACACCTTCTACGCCAAGGTGTGGGGCGGCGAGGACATCCACATCGGCCTCTACGAAAACCCGGGCGAGCCGATCGCGGACGCCAGCCGCCGCACCGTACAGCGGATGGCGGGCAAACTGCCTCTGGCCGCGGAGTCGGTGGTCCTCGACCTCGGCTCGGGCTACGGCGGATCCGCCCGTCAGCTGGCCGATGCGCATGGCTGCCGGGTGATCGCGCTCAACCTGAGCGAGGTCGAGAACCAGCGCCACAAGGAGCTGAACGCGGGCCGCGGCCTGACCGACCGCATCGACGTCGTGGACGGCTCCTTCGAGGACATTCCGTACGGCGACGGGGAGATCGATGTCATCTGGTCCCAGGACGCTTTCCTGCACAGCGGAAACCGCGTCAAGGTCCTGGAGGAGATCGCCCGGGTACTCCGGCCCGGCGGTCACCTGATCTTCACCGACCCGATGGCCGCGGACGGCTGCCCGGCGGGTGTGCTCCAACCGATCCTCGACCGTATCCACCTGGACGACATGGGCTCACCCGGCTTCTACCGGCGGGAACTGTCCAGGCTCGGCTTCACCCCTGCCGACGGCACGGACGGAGGCTTCGAGGAGCACGGCGAACAGTTGACCACGCACTACGCCCGCGTCCTTGAGGAGACGGCGCGGCAGGAGGCGGACGGTCTGGCCCGGCAGATCAGTCACGACTATCTGGCCCAGATGAAGAAGGGCCTCGGCCACTGGATCGACGGGGGCCGCCAGGGGCACCTGACGTGGGGCATCTTCCACTTCGTGCGCGACTGAGCGATGCCTTCGACGCGCGGCGGTCGAGACAGCTCTATGTCGGGCCGCCGCGCGTGTCCGGGGCGTCAGCTGCCGTCAGTCAGGTCCAGCGGATCCGCGCGAGGGCCGGTGCGCTGCGGGAGCCGTCGGGGGCGACCGCCACCAGCTGGAGTGTTGTGGATTCCTCGTCCCCGGTCCGCGCAAGGGCCTTCACGTAGTACACCTCGTCGTACACCCGGCCGACGGCCTCGCGCCTGCCGTCCGGCAGCTCGCGGCACACGTCGTAGTACCAGACGCCCCGGCCCTGGAACCGCCAGGACAGGAACACCTCGGCGGTGCCGTCCTGGACCTCGGCGGCGTCCACGGTGAAGCCCGATGGGGTCCCCGGACGGGCGGGGCGCTCGCCGCCGAGGAGAGCGAGTTCGCCGAGGTTCACCGCGTAGGCGCCCTGGCGGCGGGAGGACACGCGCACACCGATGGCGGCAATGGTCCGGCCCTCGAACGCTTTGAGGCTGCGGACGGCCGTGTTCCAGGAACGGCTACTGGTGCGTCCGGCCGGCAGCCAGACGAAGCGTCCCGGAGCGTCGGCGAAGATCAGCCCCACCTCCAGGCCGCTGTCCGCGCCGGCCTGCCCGGTCGTGAACGTGACGGACAGCCGCTCACCGCCCGTCACCTTCAGCGCGGTCTTGAACAGCCGCACGGTGGTGGTGTTGGCGGGGCCGAGGTCGCCGGCGATGCGCAGGGACGATCCGCCGTCGTGGGCCATCGTGTAGTCGTAGTCGACGGTGAGCGGTGCGTCCTTGCCCTCGCTGCGCGTCCAGAACTGCCAGGTCGGCAGGATGTCCTGGATGCCGGCGTTGTTCCAGTCCCGGCCGCCCGCGCGGCTGCCGTCGAGGAAGAAGGCCCGTCCGTGGCCGGTGTTGAAGCGGGTGACGAACGGGAACGAGCCGATCACCGACCGCTCGGTGATGTACCGGGCGACGCCGTCCCACTTCTTGTGGTTGTCCGCGTCGCGCGGCTTGCCGTCGTCCTCGTGGGGCCAGGGGACGTACTCGGTGCGACCGGTGCGGGTCGGGTCCTCGTTGGGACCGGACCAGTAGCGGCGCTCCCGCTGGAAGGCGGGGTCCTGCGCGTCGGGGTTGTCGCGGTCCGGGTAGCGGTCCCACACGAACTGCGAGCCGAACAGCGCCCAGCTGGTGCGCGCCGGCTTGCCCTCGGGGAAGACAAGCCGGGTGTCGTAGGGCGGGTTGTAGCCGTACTTCTCGTTCTCCGTGCCGTGGAAGACGGCCTCGTACGGGTCGAGGCCCAGCTTCTCGGCCGTGCTGCGGGAGGTCTCGACCTGCTCGGCGGTCGGCATCCAGTAGTTGGCGAACAGGCTGTTGTTGACCGGGGTGTCGCCGTCCTGGATCCACGGGGCGTTCTTGTCGTTGAACTGGTTCTGGTAGTCCAGCTTCCCGTTGACCATGATCGTGTCGTACCACTGGAGGTGGAAGCCCTTGGGCGCCTGGGCGCGCAGGTACTTGAGCATCTTCATCAGCTTGGCCGCGTCCGCCGGTGCGGTCTCGGCCTCCTGGTTGATGAAGTAGCCGTCGAAGCCGAAGTATTCGGCCATCTCGATCAGCTTGTCCGCCACTGGGAAGCTGCCGTCGTCGTGCTGCTCCAGGTAGTCGGAGAAGGCGCCGGACCGCGGCCAGAACCAACAGCCCAGGCTCTTCGCGCCGTTGCGGTGGGCGGCATCGGTGTAGGCGGGGTTGGGCAGGTTGATCAGCCCGTGCTCGGGGTCGTCGGTCGGTGAGCCCTCGACGGGCATACCGTGCCAGGAGCCGTACAGGTCGGTGTACTGCCAGAAGCGGAGCAGGCGGCGTGCGAAGACGTCGTTGTACTTGTACGCGGTGAAGAAGGAGTTGTCGTAGTCGTAGCTCAGGTTCATCAGCTGCGGGCCGGTCGCGAGGGCCGGGTTCGCCTGGGTCGCGGCGAACGGGGCGATACGAGTGGCCAGTGGGACGCGCGAGCGGAAGTACTTGGCGTAACGGTCGGTCTGCGGGCTCCAGTTCTTGATGGAGGCCGCGTTGTAGCCGTGCATGAACGGCTGATGCGGGGCCCGGCCCGGAGCCGGGTCGGCTGCGGCGTACGCGGGCGGGGCGGTCAGCCCTGCCGGGCCGGTGAGTCCGACCGTCACCCCTGCCGCGCCGAGCAGGCCGATGAACGTTCTGCGATCCATGCGTGGATCACTCCTTCACTTGGGTGGGCGGGGCGTGAGCGGGCGCGGGGGCCCTCGACGATCGAGGAGGCCGGGGCAGCGGATAAGAAGTTGCCCCGATTCCCCGTGCGCGTCAACACTTACGCCCCACCTTTCTCGTCGAGAACGATGAACTCGCAGGCCACAGGCCCTTCGACGAGATACCTCCCTGCAAACTAATGCGCTTTAGTCAACAGAGCTGAAGCGCTTTAGTGTGGCGCTGCCGAAGTGCGGTTCCAGTGCGGCAGCATGATCAGCCCGGCGAGCGCGGCGGCGGCCGCGAACCCGTAGAAGAGCGGCGTCGTCGACAGGAAGCCCGGGAGCAGGCCGCCGAGGATCGCGCCGACCGACCCGCAGCCGTTGACGAACCCGGTGGCGGTGCCTGCCCCGCCGGAACCGCCGGAGTCGACGGCTGCGACACCGGCGATCAGCGCGTCGGCGGCGTAGAGGCCGAAGCCGATCACGGCGAGGACGGCGACCATCGTCGCGGTGCTGCCCGTCGCGGTGAGCGGCACGAACGCGGCCAGCATCACCATCAGCAGTCCGAGCGAGAGGACGCACGGCGGGACGCGCCGGGAGGAGTACAGACGGTCCGAGATCCAGCCGACCGTCATCGGCGCGAGGACTCCGGCGACACCGAACGCCACCGGGATCAGCGTGGCCTCCAGCTTGCCCGCGTCGGGCAGCCGTTGGCTGACGATCACCGGTCCCCACAGGAGCAGCGCGTAGCGGGCGGGTTTGAGCAGGAAGTAGGCGGCGCTGAGGGTCAGGACCATCCGGTCGCGCAGGATCGCGCGGTAGATCTCCTTGGAGGAGGGCGCTGCCTTCGGCTGTGTGGACCCGGACCCGGCCCCGGCCCCGGACTCGGACTCGGACTCCGCCGTCGCCTCGTCGGCGTCCGCGTCCGCGTCCGGGTGGGGGAGGCCCACGTCCTGGGGTGCGTTGCGCTGGAACACGACGAACAGGACGAGTACCACCGCCAGTGTCACGGACCCCGCGAAGAACGCCACGCGCCAGCTGTCGAAGACCGAGTAGGCCCACCAGCCGAGGAACGGCGGCGCGGCGAGCCCGCCGAACGCGTAGTTCGTGCACCACAGTCCGAGGATCCGGCCGCGCTCCTTCACCGGCACGAAGCTGGTGACGTTCTTGCAGAGCGGGGCCCAGCCCGTCGACTGCGCGAGCCCCTGCACGGCCATCGCCGCACCGAACACCAGCAGTGAGGTGCTCAGGCCTACGACGGCCGAAGCGACCACCGCACCTGCCATCCCGCCGATCACGACGACACGCGGCCCGACCCGGTCGGCCCACGATCCCCAGACGAACTGGCCCACCGCGTACGCCGCGAGATAGACGGCGTCGATCACGCCGAGCGTGTGGGAGGTGAGCGTCTGGTTGACGGCGGGATCGTCGAGGATGCCCAGCTTGGCCACCGAGAACGCCTGGCGCACGAAGTAGAAGCCCGCGTACGCGATCCAGGTGACGGCGAAGATCTGCCAACGCCAGCGCAGGGAACGGCTGTGGGCCGTGCGGTCCGCCTCGGGCAGCGTGAGCGGGTCGGGCGCGACCCCGGGCCGGGTGCCGTCGGGCATGGTGATCTCCTTGTCCTCGGTGCCTGGTGAGCCATGTGCGCGGGTACGCCGTGGTGCTACGCAGTGCCGGACCGCGCGCCGCGAGACGTGCTCGCGGCGCGGGCCCGCTGTGCGGGGATGGAGACGGGGTACGGGGCGGGTGCGGGGCGGGTGCGGGGCGGGGCGAGGAGCGGCGCTTCAGGCCGTCGCGGCCAGGGAGTCGTCGAACGTGGCGGCGGCCAGGCCGAAGGAGAGCGTCATCCCGATTCCGGACGTGACCGAGAGGGCCCGCACGCCGGGAGCCAGATCACGGACCAGGAGTGGGCCGCGGCCGCTGCTGGCGTAGACGCCCTGCCAGCGTTCGGTGACCCGCAGCTCTCCCGCGCCGAGGACCTCGGCCGCCGCGGCGAGGAGCAGCCGGGACGTCGACTCTTCCTCGAAGGGCGGGGCCGTGCTCCCGTACGCGTGCGAGTCGCCGACCAGGGCCGTGCCGTCGGGCAGCCGGGTGAACATGACGTTGGCGACGACATCGAGCAACTCGGGGCTGTGGCCTGTCACTTCCTCGCGCAGCCGGGGACCCGACGGCATGGCGGTGAAGCCTTCGTAGCGCAGCATGGACGTGGCGGTGAGGATCGCCGCGTCGGTACGGAACGCCTCGGGTGCCACGACGCGTGCCATGGTCAGCCGGCAGCGCTCGATGCCGTGTTCCTCGGCCGCCTGCGGGTACAGGCGGTCCAAGTCGTGGCCCACGCACAGGAGGACGCGGTCGCCGTGGACCGGGCCCCTGCTCGTGTGGACGATGCCCTCTTCGACGCCATTGACCTGGGTGCCCCACACTACGGTGACGCGCGGTTGTATGGACAGCCACTCGGCGAGGCGGGGGGCCGCCTCCCGGGGGTTGACGCGCAGATCGTCGGGGAGGAACGCGCCGCCCTCGATGTCGCCGTCGCCGCCAGCCCGGCCGAGCTCCGCGGCGACCTCCCCGCGGGTCCGCAGCCGAACGGTGTCCGCGCCGCGCTCCGTACGCAGTTCCTCCAGGACCGCCATCTCCGTGGCGGACCTGGCCACCACCAGAGCGCCGGCCTCACGGGCCCACAGGCCCGAGCTCTTCGCCGCCTCGAGCCAGCCCGCGCGTGCGCGGTAGGCCAGTTCCAGCTGGTCACCGCGCTGTGCGGTGACGCAGCAGTGCCCGAAATTGCGTACGGAGGCCCCCACGGGCTGCCAGTCCCGCTCGACGACCGTGACGGTCAGGCCGCGCCGGGCGGCCTCGAAGGCGTGGGCGAGTCCGACGATCCCGGCACCGACGATCACCAGGTCGCTGCGGCCGCGGGGCGGTTCGGCGGCGGGCGAAGGGGCGGAGGGTGGTGCTGTTGTGATGCTCATGACTTGCAGCGTGCGAGGCCGTGGCCCGGCGGGCAAGACTTGTGTGTACAAGTTTCCCCTCTGTTTACCTTCCGCGCCCCGGAAGGCTTGCCAGTGACCTGGATCTGCCGCACGTTCGTCCCATGCGTCCCCTTGAAGGGCAGGTGTACGTACTGCCATAGTCATCTTGTGAAGACAAGTAAGGGTGTGCCTCTCCATGAGCAGCTCGGCGTCGAGTTCCTGCGGCGTATCGAATCCGGCGAGTGGCTGGAGGGCGAGCCGGTGCCGAGCGAGTCCCAGCTCTGCGAGGAGTTCGGGACCTCGCGCGGTCCGGTGAGACAGGCCTTGTCGATACTGCGCTCGGAGGGGCATCTCGTCGGCGGCCGCGGCAAGCCGCCCGTCGCCCGCAAGGCGGCCCCCTCGCAGCCGTTCGCTTCACTGATGTCGTTCACGCAGTGGGCCAGGTCCATCGGCCGGGAACCGGGCCAGCTGACCGTCGAGGTCGCCCGCCGCCGTGCCTCCCCCGAGGCGGCGGCCCGGCTCGGCCTCGGCGAGGGCGAACCGGTCATCGACCTGGTCCGCCTGCGGCAACTGGACGGTGTACCCGTCATGGTCGAGCGCTCCACGTTCGTCCTGCACGTCGGGAAGCACCTCTTCGACATGGACCCAGACGCGGGCTCCATCTACGAGGCCATGTGCGCGCGCAATGTGGACCTGCACCACGCCCGCCACACCATCGACGCCATCGCCGCGGACAAGCAGGACGCGGCACTCCTCGGCATCGAGCCGCGCGAACCCCTGCTGCGCGTACGGCGGTTGGCGTTCTCGCGGGACGGCGTGCCGCTGGAGTGCGCCGACGACCGGTATCTGCCGACGCTCGCCAACTTCACCATCGAGAACACCGCCGAGGGCCACACCGTCGTCGGCCGGTACCGCACTGACGAGGAGAACCCCAGTGATTGAACTCGCCGTCTTCGACATGGCAGGCACCACGATCGAGGAACACGGCGCGGTGTACGAGGCGCTGCGCCAGGCCGTCGAGTCGACCGGGGCCACGGTCGACACGGCGGATCTGCAGACCTGGATGGGCACGGACAAGCGCGAGGCCATCGACGCGCTGGTCCGCCTCGGCGGCGGCACCCCCGACGCCGACCTGGTCGAGCGGCAGTACGACGAGTTCCGCGCGTTCCTGAAGAAGCGTTACGAGGAGGTTCCGCCGCGGCCGATAGCCCAGGCCGACAAGGTGCTGGCCGAACTGCGTGCGCGGGGCATCAAGGTCGCTCTGACCACGGGCTTCAGCGACGACGTCGCCCTGCCGCTGCTCGCCTCGCTCGGCTGGTCCACGGGCCAGGGCGGCAACCTCGACGCGGTGGTCACCGCCGACGAGGTGGTACGCGGCCGCCCCGCCCCGTACATGATCCATCGCGCGATGGAGAAGTCCGGCGTCATGGACGTACGCAAGGTCCTCGTCGTGGGCGACACGGCGGTCGATCTGCGGGCAGGGCACCACGCGGGCGCCGGCGTGGTGGTCGGCGTCCTCACCGGCCGGCTCCCGCGCACCGCACTCGAAGCGCAGCCCCACACCTACGTACTGGAGAGCGTCGCCGGGATACCGGACCTCACGGAGACCGGGGCAGCGGCCTAATACCCCGGACGCCGGGTCCGGTGCTAGGTGCTGTGGCGCTCGGTGAGTGGGCCGACGCCGAGATCCTCGCGCATGAGTCTGCGCATCTCGGCGGCCGCTCTGCCGCGCGCCTCCCAGCGTGCGTGATCCTCTGGGCTGCTGACAGAAGTGCCGTCGATGTAGCCGTCGCAGATGCGTCGCAGGCAGTGGAACACGCTGTTGGAGGCCTTGACGACGGGCTGGGGCGCGATGAGCCACATCTGTTCGGATGCGACGGCGATGTCTGATGCCCGAAAGGCCTCGCGCAGCGCGAGCGCCCGCTCATCGTCGGAAGGGTGCTCTCGCTCGGCCAAGGCCCGCAGGGTCTCACCGAGGACCTTCACGGCGGTGGTGTACCGGGCGTAGATGTCGAGCCGCAGCCGAAGAGCTTCTTTGGCATCCTCGCGCTTCCACCGACTCCGATCCGCGATGAGAGTAGCGACGATGCCGATCGCGGCACCGGCCAGGGTGGAGAGCAACGGCAGCCAGTCCATGCGGGCCAGCTTGCGTCATACCGTGGTGGCGGCGCGACCTTTCGGCCCGCTCTCCGGTGACCGGCCCGTCCGCGGGCCACGTTGATCAGGAGCGCCCCTGTCCGCAGCGCGCGGCCGGCACCCCTCGGCGCGCAGCTGTGAGCCGACGCAGACCTCGGCGTCGGGGATGCTCTCCGAGATCGGTCGCTTCCATGGTCACACGGCCCTGTGTCACTTCCCCTTGAAGGCGTGAGCGAGGAGGTGAGGTGACGGAGGGGTCCCCTCCGTCACCTCACTCCTTGGGCCACTGCCATTCCGGCACCGACCGCAGCGGATGTAGCTGCTCGTCCGTCTCGGCGTGCGAGTTCTGCTGGGCCACCCGGGAGCCGAACTCGACGTGCGAGCGTACGGCCGTGCGGAAGGGCTGGTCGGCGGGGAGCCCGGCCTCCTCCGCGGCTTCGAGGTAGAGCTCCTCGAACCGTGCCCGCTGCTCATCGGTGATCCGCAGCCCCCGGTGCGCGTCGATGATGTGCGCGAAGCCGAGCTCGGCCGTGAAGCGCCCGGGGCCGCCGAAGGACTCGGCGGTGAACCAGGTCAGATGCTCTACGTGGTGCGGGCGCCGCTCCGGGAACACCCCTCTGAGTACGGGGTCGGCGAGCACCTTGTCGTAGAACAGTTCCTCGAGGCGGTGCAGGCCCTCGTCGCCGCCTGCGTGTTCATAGAGACTCGTCACCGCTGACCTCCGTCCTGGACGGTCGCTGAGCGGGAAGCTCGGCACCCACGGTACCGGGGGCGGCGGCTCGCGGGCGGTCGCACGCCTCAGGTGTTCGCCAGCTCTCCGAGCAGGTTCCATGTACGGCGTCGGTCCGCTTCGCCGCCGAGGTCCGTCGAGGTGAACACCACCTCGGTCGCTCCGGCTTCCCGATACCGGCGCACCTCGGCGGCGACAGTCTCCTCGTCGCCGATGACGGCCAGATCGACGGCCCGGGTGGCTCCGGAGAGCCCGATGACACGCTGGTAGGAGGGGAACTGCTCGTAGAACGAGAGCGCCTCGGTCGCGGTCTCCCGTACTGTCTCGGCGTCGGCGGTGACGACGCCGGGCACGAAGGCCACGATCCGGGGCGCGGGTCGGCCCGCCGCCTCAGCCGCGGCGGTGACGGCGGGGACGATGTGCTCGGCGAGCGCGCGCGGACCGGCGAGCAACGGCAGGATGCCGTCCGCGAGTTCACCCGAGACGCGCAGCGCCTGCGGCCCCATGGCGGCCACCAGGAGCGGTACCGGTGGCTCGGCGCCGGGTACCCGCGCCGGCAGGGGAGTGGTGGCGGTGAGCAGCTCGCCGTGGAAGTCGGAGCTGCCCGTCTCGAGGAGTTGGCGCAGGGCGGTGAGGAATTCGCGGAGCCGGCCGATGGGACGCTCGTGCGGGATGCCGAAGGCCGCTTCGGTCAGCTGTTTCGTGCCGAGCGCGAGGCCCAGGTGGTAGCGGCCGCCGGTCGCGGCCTGAGCCGTCTGGGCCTGGCTGGAGACAAGCAGCGGGTGACGGCCGAAGACCGGGATCGCCGCGGTGCCGACGTGCAGTCCCGGCACCTCGCGGCCGACGATCGCGGCGAGTGTGGGGGAGTCGTACGAGAAGGTCTGGCCGAACCACGCGGAGCGCAGTCCGGCCTCGTGAGCCTCCCGCGCGAGTTGCACCGTACTGTCGACTCGGTCCTGAAGTGAAAGCGCTACTCCGATGGTCATACTCACGGCAACCGGCAGTCGCCCGACCGCCATTCCGGCTCGTATATGGCAAGTTCATGGCGGCTATGTAACGGGCGGTCCAGGGAGCGGGACGCCTTTTGGTGAAGAGCCGTGGCTGCTGTAGAAATGGGCCCCATGATTCACGAACTGCTGGTGCGACGCCTGGTCATCGACCTGTGCCGATGCCCGGCTTCGTGTTGTTCGTGTTGTTGATCCAGCTGCTGATTCAGCTCCTCGTCCAGCTGCTGATTCAGCGCTTCTGACGCGCTCCGCCGTCCGGTGATGTTCCCGGCGGCGCCCGCGTCTCCCGCATCCCCCTTGTCTCCCGCATTGTCTCCCGCACTTCGGTGCGCCCTCCGAGTTGCCCGGCCCCGCCCGGCCGCAACTGCTCATCTCCCCGCGCCCATGGAGGCCCCGTCCCCATGTCCACGACCCTCTCGCGACCTCGGACCGACACTCCATCGCGCGTGCGCCACATCGCCCTGCCGTTCGGCTCGCTTCTCCTGTTCCTCCTCCTGTGGCAACTGCTCGCGGCGAGCGGAACGTGGAGCGAGACGCTGGTCCCGCCCCCGGCGAAGGTCTGGAGCGCGTTCATCGAGGTGTCCACGACGCACGACGGAGTACGCGGCTACAACGGCACCACGCTCATCGAGCACCTGGGCATCAGCCTGCGACGCATCGCGCTCGGAGCCGGCATCGGTATCGCCCTCGGGGTGGTCTTCGGCCTCGTCATGGGAACGGTCGGCTGGGTCCGGTCGCTCTTCGAGCCCTGGATCACCTTCCTGCGGACGCTGCCTCCGCTGGCGTACTTCTCGCTGCTCATCATCTGGCTCGGCATCAACGAGGAACCCAAGATCACGCTGCTGGCCGTTGCCGCCTTCCCGCCGGTGGCGGTGTCCACGACGACCGCGGTGACCGCCGTGTCACAGAGCCTGATCGAGGCGGCCCGTGCCCTGGGCGGTTCCCGGTGGGACGTCGTCAAGGACGTCATCGTGCCGTCCGCCCTGCCGCAGACGCTGACCGGTGTACGGCTGGCCGTGGGGGTGGCCTACTCCTCCCTCGTCGCCGCCGAGTTGGTCAACGGGCTGCCCGGAATCGGCGGCATGGTCAAGGACGCCGCCAACTACAACAACACCCCGGTGGTGCTCGTCGGCATCATCGCCATCGGCGTCTCAGGGCTCGTCATCGACGGTTTGCTGCTTCGGCTGGAGCGCGCGGTCGTGCCCTGGCGCGGACACGCCTAGGTCCTTTCCTTCCTGCGCCTCCTGCTCCTGCGCCTCCTGCACCTCCTGCGCCTCCTGCGCCTCCTGCGCCTCCTGCACCTCCTGCTCCTGCACCGAACTCCTGAACAGAAACGGCCCGTCATGTCTCCCTCCACTCCTCGCTCCACTCCTGAAGGCCCTACTCGACGTCTGCTGCTCGCCGCCGCCCTGGCCGGGGTGTCCGCGGCCGTCACCGGCTGCTCCTCGGACAGCGAGGCGGCTTCGTCCGGCGGGGCCAAGCGGCTGCGCGTCGGCTACTTCGCCTTTCCCAGCGGCGACTTGCTCGTGAAGAACAAGAAGCTGCTGGAGAAGGCGCTGCCGGACTACAAGATCACCTGGATCAAGTTCGACTCCGGCGCCAGCGTCAACCAGGCCTTCCTGGGCAAGTCCCTGGACATCGCCGCACTGGGCTCCAGCCCGTTCGCCCGCGGGATCTCCGGGAGTTCACCGATCCCGTACAAGGTCGCTTTCATTCTCGATGTCGCGGGCGAGAACGAGGCCCTGGTGGCCCGCAAGGATGCCGGGATATCCGACGTCGCCGGTCTCAAGGGGAAGACGATCGCCACCCCCTTCGCCTCGACGTCGCACTACAGCCTGTTGGCGGCACTGGAGACGGCCGGTCTCAAGGCGTCCGACGTCAAGCTGGTCGACCTGCAACCGCAGGCGATCATCGCCGCCTGGCAGCGCGGGGACATCGACGCGGCCTACGTCTGGCTGCCGACGCTGGACGAGCTGCGCACGAGCGGAACCCAGCTCACCAGCAGCAAGAAGGTCGGCGCGGCGGGCAAGCCGACTCTGGACCTCGCCGTCGTGTCCGACGAGCTGATCGCCAGGGACCCGAAGGCGATCGACACCTGGCGGAAGGTGGAGGCCAAGGCCCTGCGCCTGCTCAAGTCCGACCTCGACGGCTCGGTCAAGGCCATCGCCACCGAGCTCAGCATCAGCGCGGCGGACGCCAGGGCCCAGCTCGCGCAGGGAGTGTTCCTCACGCCGGACGAGGTCGCCTCCGCCGACTGGCTGGGCACCGACGGCAGTCCGGGCAAGCTGCTGACCTACGTCACCGACACCGCTCAGTTCCTGGCCGACCAGAAGCAGATCGGCTCCGCACCGTCCGCGGACGCCGTCCGCAAGGCCTTCTACCTGAAGGGACTGCCCGATGTCCTCAAGTGAGACTGTCAGCAAGGGAATTGAGGCACAGGGAGCCGACCGCGCCGGATCGGTACGCCTCGAGAGCGTCACTCACCAGTACGGCCGGGGCAGCGAGACCGTCACCGCCGTGGGACCGGTCGACCTGACCGTCCCCGCGGGCGAGTTCCTGGTACTCGTCGGTGCGTCCGGCTGCGGCAAAAGTACGCTGCTGCGGCTGATCGCCGGGTTCGAGCAGCCCACCCACGGCTCGGTGCGGGTCTCCGGCGCCGCGCCGCGGCCGGGCGAGACGGCCGGTGTGGTGTTCCAGACGCCGCGGCTGTTTCCGTGGCGGACGGTGCGGGGCAACCTCGACCTGGCACTGCGGTACGCGGGGGTCGACCGTGCCCAATGGCCAGTCCGGCGGGCGGAGTTGCTGGCGCGCGTCGGCCTCGAAGGAGTGGAGAAGCGTCGTATCTGGGAGATATCCGGTGGTCAGCAGCAGCGCGTCGCCATCGCCCGCGCCCTCGCCGCCGAGAACCCACTGTTTCTCCTCGACGAGCCGTTCGCCGCGCTGGACGCGCTGACCCGTGAGCGGCTTCAGGAGGACGTGCGGCAGGTGACCTCCCAGGCCGGACGGACCACGGTCTTCGTCACCCACTCCGCGGACGAGGCGGTGTTCCTCGGCTCCCGCATCGTGGTGCTGACCAAGAGCCCGGGGACCGTCGCCCTGGACCTGCCGATCCCCCTGCCGAGGGGCGCCGTCGACGCCGACGAGCTGCGCGAGTCCGATGAGTTCACCGACCTTCGCGCCCAGGTCGCCCACGCGGTCAAGTCCGCGGCGGCGGCCTGACGCGACGCGAATCGCGGCGAGGTCGGCGACGGCGTCGCTACTACTGCAACTCGCCGTCGTAGTCCGGCAGTTTGAAGGTGCGCTCGGCGTGTCCGCCGATCAGGTCGGTGTCCCGGTTCCCGATGTTGGCGACGATCGTCAGACCCTCGTCCTCGATGGAGGCGCGGCAGTCGGTCTTCATCTCCTCCTTGGACGAGTCGTCGCCCGGCTGTCGCATGCACAGGCCGTCGAGGGGGAATCCGGCGTCGCCCAGCTGCCGGACCGTCGCGTCCCGGCCGGTCTCCCGGCGGTTGGTGACGAACCGGACCTCGGCACCCCGCTCGCGTGCGGAGCGCGCGAGGTCGAGCGTCGCCTCCATCGCCGCGCCCTCGTCGTAGTCGGTGGCGAGCGAGGTGTTGTCGATGTCCAGGACGAGCGCCGTCCGCTCGTCGCCGGCGGGCAGCCGGTCGTCGAGGTACGCCTGCGCGGGGGCGACCGCCGCGGCGACGTCGGCGAGCCACACGTCCTTGCCCGGCAGGGCGACGGCGGTTCCGGCGGCGGCGACGAGGGTGGTGGTGCAGATGGCGGCGGCGATGACGCCGCGACGAAGAGCAGTCCTCACAGTGCGACCCGGCCTTCTCGGTGTGGGGGGTGGTTGGCAGCTCCGCCATGAAACCCGGACCGGGTGGTCGCCGGTAAGGGGCCGGTCGGCCACCGGACGGCCGCCGACCGGCTGCTCTTGCGCGGCCGGGGCGGTCGGGGCGGCGCGAGGCCTGACATCGACCCGTACGACCGTTTCGTACCGATCGTCCTCAGCTATTCCTCAGGATCCTTCAGCGACACTGCGTCGACCCCATGTCGAGGTTGATGCCGCAATGGAGCCTTTCCGTGAACCACGCAGTACAGGGGTGGTCGATGGTTCTCGACGACCAGGTGAGTTCCCCGTCGAGCAGGTGGTCTCCGTGATGTCCCGGACGCCACCTCCGAGCGCCGTACCTGTCATACGGCTGCTCGTCGTCGACGACGAGGTCCTCATTCGTTCCGGTCTCACGCTGATACTCGGCAGCGCGGACGACATCGAGGTCGTGGCCACCTGCGAGGGTGCACAGGCGACGGCCGCCGTGCAGGAGCACCGGCCGGACGTCGTGCTCCTCGACATCCGGATGCCGGACATCGACGGGCTCACCGTCCTGCGCAGGATCCGCGCATTGCCCGACCCGCCGCACGTCGCGATGCTGACCACGTTCGACACCGACGAGTATCTCGCCGAGGCGCTCGCGCTCGGCGCCGGCGGGTTCCTGCTCAAGGACACCGAGCCACCGGTGCTCATCCGTTCCGTACGCGCCCTCGCGACCGGCACCGGCTGTATGTCCCCCTCGGTGATGAAGCGTCTGGGCGGACGGCCGCCCGGCGCGGCGGCGAGATCGGCGGCCCAGGCGGTGGCCTGCCTGTCCGGGCGGGAACGGCAGGCGCTCGGCTACCTGGCGCAGGGACTGTCGAACGGGGAGATCGGAGCCCGGATGTGCTTCTCCGTGGCCACGACGAAGGACGCCGTCAGCGCTGTGCTGGCGAAACTGGGCGTCAGCAACCGGGTCCAGGCGGCCGTCCTCGCCGAGCGGGCCGGCCTGCTGGCCGACTTGGGCGAGAAGAAGGCCTGGTGAAGACCTGCGAGCGGTTGTCGCACCGCGGCTGGCCGGTGGATGTGTGCCTGGCGGTGTTGGGCGTACTCGATGTCTTCCTCCGTATGCCGATTCCGCACGTGTGGCAGACAGCGGTGTCGTTCGGGGCGGCCGGGGCTCTCCTGCTGCGGCGCCGTCTGCCGCGCCTGACGCTGCTGCTCTGCCTGCCGGGCCTGTACGCGGGCGCCGCCCTGCTCGCGGCCTTCGTGGCCCTGGGGTCGCTGGCGCATCGGCGCCGCATGGACCGGCAGGTCAAGCTCGCGGTTGCCGCCGTGGTCGTCGGCAGCTTCCTGCCGTGGCCGCTCACGGAGTTCTCGGCGCAGTCGGTGGAGGAACACAGCCAGACACTGCTGTACGCGCTGCTCCTCGGCATCGCTCCGGCCGTGATCGGTCTCCTGGTGCAGACCCGGCGTGACCTGTCGGACCGGGTCGAGGAGCTGGCCACTGTGCGCGAGCACGAACGGGAGCTGCACGCGCGCACGATCCTGGCCCGCGAACATGCCCGGCTCGCACGCGAGATGCACGACGTGGTCGCCCACCAGGCCGGGCTGATGGCCGTGCAGGCCGGGGCGCTCGAGGTCACGGCACGGGACCCGGAGGTGCAGGAGGCGGCCGCTACTCTGCGCAGGCTTGCGACCGGCACGCTGGAGGAACTGCGCGGCATGATCCTTGTGCTGCGCGCGGCCGGAGCCGGGCCGGGGGAGTCGTGGCCGCGGCCCAGGCTGGCCGATCTGCCGGATCTGATCGCGCGGGGTGGCGTGGAGGCGGAGCTGCGGATGAAGGGCGGACAGAGCGGACAGGGTGGAGAAGACGCCGGGCGTCGCGGCCTGCCCGAGGCGGTTGAGCGCACTGCCTACCGGACCGTGCAGGAGGGGCTCACCAACGTGCGTAAACATGCTCCTGGCGCGGCCACGACAGTGACGGTGGAGATCGGCACCGACATGCTGCGGGTCCAGATACACAACGGGCCCCCGAACGGCCGGATACCGAAGCCCGACCTTCCGGGTGGCGGCCACGGCATCGTAGGGCTGCGGGAGCGCGCGGCGCTGCTCGGCGGCCGGTTGACGGCCGGGCCCACGTCCGACGGGGGGTTCGCCGTGTGCGCCGATGTGCCGCTGGAACTGCCCGGTTGACCGTCCCGTCCGGGGTGGACCGAACCGCCCGGCCGCCCCCGCCGGAGGGACGGCCGGGACGGCGATCAGAGGCGCGGGGCGAGCCGCGGGCCGTGCTTGTCGAGCTTCGCGTCGTATCCGGCCAGGGGTGCCGGGGCGCCGTGCTCAGCCTTCTCACCCCGTACCTCGTCGGCGACGCCCGCCCACTTCAGCAGCGACTTCGTCGCCGCCGCGCGGTCGTCGGGGGCCAGGGTCGAGATCTGTGCCCCGTGGTTCTGCCCGGGAGCGACGTAGACGTGAGCGTCCTTGCTGCCCTCGCCGACCCGGAACGGCTCCGCGTGCCACGGGTCGTTCTCGCCGTTGACGAAGAGCATCCGGGAGGAGTCCTCACGGACCCAGCGGTCGATGTCCCGCATGGCTTTCCCACCGTCGTACTTCATGGGGATGTCGCGCGGGACATAGGTGCGGGGGACGTTGAGGCCCTGGTATTCGCGTACGTCGTCCAGGAGCGGCTCCTCGTAGTCGGGCGAGCCCATCTGCGTACCGGCCTGGTAGTAGTAGGGCACGTAGCCGCGCATGTCCTGGTCGGTGCTTGCCTTCCAGTCGCCGATCTTGCCGACCCAGTCGTAGAGGGTGTCGGTGGAGGCGTCAGGGCGGGGCACGGTGTCGCACTCGGACTCGGGGTGGTACTGCCAGAAGCCCCACACGACGTCCTGCGCGGTGAGTTCGAACGCCTTGTCCGCGCTGCCCGCGAGGCGGAAGGTGTAGTGCTTCCGGTCCGCCCAGGTTTTCAGCCGGGAGACCATCTCCCCGCGCCGCTCGAAGATCTCGTGCTGGGCGGCGTTGAGCCTGTCCCGGCACTCCTTGGTCCCTACGTTCTTGAAGAAGTCGTAGTAGGCGGAGCTGTCGCGCTTGTCCACGTCATTGGGTGCGACGTAGGAGACGGTGCCGTCCATGTCCCGGGGGTAGAAGCGGCGGTAGTACGCGGCCGTCGAACCCCCCTTGCTGGCGCCCGTCGAGATCCACTTCTGATCGTAGATCCGGTGCAGGGCGCTGAAGACGCGGTGCTGGTCGGCCGCCGCCTGGCGGATGTCCAGCTTGGACCAGTCGGCGGGGCGGGGGCGGGACGGGGTGAAGAAGCGGTACTCCATGGAGACCTGGTTGCCGTCCACGACCCGTGTCGGCTCGTCGCGGGACGGCTTCTCGTTCAGGTCGTACCCCGACGTCTCGAAGACGGTGGGCCGGTCGTCGCCTTTGTGCAGTACCGAGATGCGCTGCTGGAAGGTGCCCTTTTCAGGGTGCTTGTGATCGATGGGCTGTTCGTAGTTCAGGAGGAAGAAGCGGTGGCCGTCGACCGGCTTCTCCTCGATGAGGCTCATCCCGGGTATCGCGAGAATGCGGTCCTTGATGCTGGTACTAGTACCGGGCCCGGCCGCCGTGGCGGTTCCCGTGCCGGCCGCGCCGAGTGCGGCGGAACCGGCGACGATCGCCAGCGGGAGCAGGCATCTGAGTGCGCGTCGCATGTGTCTCCGTGAATCCGTGAAGGGAGGGTGAGATCGAGGACGGGGCGGTGTGCTCCGCGGGTCAGGGCTTCTCGGGTTCCGGTGCGGCGTGCGGGGCGCAGGTCACGTCCTTCGCACCGGTCTCGCCCGTCAGGAGATAGGCATCGACGCGCTCGTTGACGCAGGCGTTCTTCAGGCCGGTGACACCGTGGTTGCCCGCGTCCTTCTCGGTGATGAGCCGTGAGCCGTGCAGCCGCTTGTGCAGCTCGACCGCGCCCTCATAGGGCGTGGCGGCGTCCCGCTGGGACTGGACGACGAGGGTGGCGGGCAGCGCCTTGCCGGGCCGCACGTCGACAGGCTTGCCCTGCTTGAGCGGCCAGGTGGCGCAGGGGAGGTTCATCCAGGTGTTGGACCAGGTGAGGAACGGGCTCTTGGAGTGCAGTCGCGTGCTGTCGCGATCCCAAGTGCGCCAGTTCGTCGGCCAGTTGGTGTCGTTGCACTGGACGGCGGTGTAGACGGCGTTGCCGTTCTCGGCCTCCTTGTTCTTGGCGGTGTTCGCCATGTCCGGACCCGCGGCCTTGATCAGGGGCTTCTCGTTTCCCTTGAGGTAGGCGGACCAGGCGGCTGCGACAGGGGCCCACGCGCCGTCGGAGTAGCTGGCCTTCTGGAAGAGGGCGAGCAGCTCGGCCGGGCCGACGACGCCGCCGACGGGGTCCTTCTTGGCCTTCGCGCGCAAGTCGTCCCACTGGCGCTGGACTTCGGCCCGGGTGGCGCCGATCCCGTACACGTCGTCGTGCCGTGCGACCCACTTCGTCCAGTCCTTCCAGCGGCCCTGGAAGGCGACGTCCTGGTCGAGATTGGCCTCGTACCAGATCTTCTCGGTGGCGGGGTTGACCACGCTGTCGAAGACCATGCGCCGGACGTGGGAGGGGAACAGTTCGGCGTACACGGCCCCGAGGTAGGTGCCGTACGAGACACCGAGGTAGTTGAGCTTCGCATCGCCGAGGGCGGCGCGGATGACGTCCAGATCGCGGGCGGTGTTCGGCGTGTTCATGTGCGGCAGCAGGTCGCCGCCGCGTTCCTTGCATCCCTGGGCGTACTCGGCGGCGAGCTTGCGGTGAGCCCGCTTGTCGGCTTCACCGTCCGGGACGGGGTCCAGCTGCGGTGCCTTGGCGTACTCCTGGGGGTCCGCGCAGGATATGGGGGCGGAGCGGCCGACCCCGCGGGGGTCGAATCCGACGTAGTCGTAGGCCTTCGCGGGCTTGGCCTGGACCGGATCCTTCTCCGTGACGTACGTCGGGAAGTCCAGGCCGGAACCGCCGGGTCCGCCGGGGTTGTAGATGAGTGAGCCCTGCCGGTCCTTCTTGCTCCCGGTGTTGCGGGCCCGGTCGACCGCGAGCTTGATGGTGTGTCCGTCGGGACGGGTGTAGTCGACGGGAACGGTCACGTAGCCGCACTGGATCGGCTTGGCGAGGCCCCAGCTCGCGGAGCAGTCCTTCCAGTCGACGCCCTTCTTCGCCGCGCGGGCGGCGGCGACGGCGACACCATGGGCCGCCGCGGACCGTTCGTCGAGGGCCGGGGCTCCGCCCTTCGACTCGCGGGCCACGGCGGACGGAGCCACCGTGACGGTGGCGATGAGCGCGGCGGAGGCGAAGGTGCCCGCGGCGGCGAGGACGGCGTGACGTCTGATCAAGGGGATCTCCGGGAACGTGGGGGCGCCGGCGGCACGGCGGAAGTAACGGTTCTCGGGGATCGTCAGGGCTCGGAGGCAGGCCGGAACAGCCCTTGAGGCTGATTCCAGCCGACCGGCGGGACATTCCCGACACCTGGCTGGTACTGGCCCGCTGACCGGCGTCACCGCGCCGATGATCGTCCGGGCATGCAGCGCTGATCGTTGTGCGCGCGTCACCCAGGGGTGTTCTGCCGCGCCGCCAGGAAGCGGGCGGGTATCTCTCCGCCGCCGTGCACCGCGAGGTCCGCGCCGTTGACGTATCCGGAGAGGTCGCCGGCGAGGAACAGGCAGGCGTGGGCCACGTCCTCGGGGACGGCCATCCGCCCCATGGGAATGATGTCGGCCACGGCTGCCCCGCCGTCCTCGCCGTAGACAGCGGCTGCGCTCTCGGTGCGGATGAGGCCGGTGGTGATGTGGTTGACCCGCACCCGTGGCGCCCACTCCAGGGCCAACGCCCGGGTCAGCGCGAGGAGTCCGGCCTTGGCCGCGGTGTAGGCGGCCGTTCCCGGCTGCGGGTCGTGCGCCGAGACGCTGCCGATGTTGATCACCGTGCCGCCGCTCTCCTGACCCCGCATGACCTTGTTGGCGGCCTGCGCGACATAGAACGGGGCGAGCAGATTGAGCGCGACGATCTTCTCGACGAAGCGGGGCGATACGGTGGCCGCATCGGCGTCCGGCGAGCCGCCCGCGTTGTTGACGACCACGTCAAGTCGGCCGAACCGCTCCACCGTCGCGTCGACAAGGCCGGCCGCCGCCTCGGGATCGCGCACGTCGCACGGCAGGAACACCGCGTCCCGGCCGTCGGCGGCGGGTGGCGTGGCGGGTGCGCCACGGCCGCAGACCACGACATCGGCACCGGCGGAGAGGAAGCCCTCGGCGATGGCCGCGCCGATTCCCTTGGTGCCGCCGGTGACCAGCACCACCCGTCCCGTGAAGTCCAGCGGACTGCCGTTGCCCATGTCGCCTGGATCCCTTCTGATCTGGAGGTGGAGCAATCGGAGAGGCGGCCCCGGACGCCGGTCATTCGGGCAGCAGACCCAGCTCGGCGCCGAGCCGCTCCCGGTGCCGGGCCGCCGAGCCGAAGAGCTGTGCCGAGCCGTGTGCCCGCTTGAAGTAGCGGTGGGCGTCGTGCTCCCAGGTGATGCCGATCCCGCCGTGCAGCTGGATCATCTCGCCCGCGACCGCGGAGCAGGCCTCGGAGCACACGGACCCGGCGACCGCGGCGAGGCGCGGCAGCGCTGCCGGTTCCTCGTCGGCGGCGAAGGCGGCGCCGAGCGCGGCCGAGCGTGCCGACTCCACCAGGACGTAGGCGTCCGCGAGGCGGTGCTTGACGGCCTGGAAGGAACCGATCGGCCGCCCGAACTGGACGCGTCGCAGCACATGGTCGACGGTCAGTTCCAGGCAACGCTCGGCGGCGCCGGTCTGTTCGGCGGCGAGCGCGACGCAGGCGAGGTCCCGTACGTGGGAGAGCACCCGCTGCCCGTCGCCGTCCGCGCCGATGAGCCGCCCCTCGGCGCCGGACAGCAACCACCGGGCCTGCGGCCGAGTCTGATCCATCGTCACCAGCGGCTCCCGGCGGACACCGGCCCCGTCCATCGCCACCTCGAAGAGTGAGACCCCGGCGCCGGTGCGAGCCGCGACGAGCAGCAGGCCGGCCCCCTCGGCGTCCAGTACATGCTCCTTGGCCCCGGTGATCCGCCAGCCGCCGCCCGGCCCGCGCACGGCGCCGGCACGGACCGACTCCGGGTCCCAGCTGCCCAGTTCGGCCCAGGCGAGCAGCCCCACCGAGCTGCCATCGGCCAGCGGTGGCAGCAGCCGGGCACATGCCGCTTCGTCACCCGAGGCGAGCAGAGCCCCGGCCACCAGCACGGACGAGCCGAGGAACGGCACGGGACTCAGGCACCGCCCGAGTTCTTCCATGACGACCTGTACGTCCCGTGCCCCGCCGCCCGCGCCGCCGTACTCCTCGGGCACGGCCAGACCCGCCACGCCGATCTTCCGGGCCAGCGGCTGCCAGGCCGCCGCCCCCGGCTCGCGTTCCAGCAACGTCCGGACGGCGGCCCGCAGTTCGTTCTGCTCCTCGGTCGGCCTCACCGGGCTGTTCCCGCCTCTTTCATCGCGCGGATGTCCATGCCGCCGAGCGCGTCGGGCGCGGTCTCGGCATTGTGCGCGTGTGCGAGATGGTGCAGTCCGAACACCGAGTCCATGCCGGTGTGCATGCCCTGGAGGTCTTCGGCCTGATTGACGGCGCGCTTGGTCAGGGCGAGGCCCATCCGCGGCATCTGGGCGATGCGGGTCGCCAACTCCGCTACGGTGTCGGCCAGTTCCGCCCGCGGCACCACCCGGTTGACCATGCCCACCTCGTACGCCCGTCGCCCACTCATCCGGTCGCCGGTGAACAGGAACTCCTTGGCGATGCGCGGCGGCATCACCCAGGGGTGGGCGAAGTACTCGACGCCGGGGATGCCCATGCGGACGACGGGGTCGGCGAAGAAGGCGTCGTCGGAGGCGACGATCAGGTCGCACACCCAGGCAAGCATCAGGCCGCCCGCCACACATGCCCCGTGCACCGAAGCGATCATCGGCTTGGGCAGTTCGCGCCAGCGGCGGCACATACCGAGATAGACCTCGGACTCACGGGCGAAACGGCTCTCCGCGCCCGCCTTGTCCGAGTGGTCCCACCACAGTCCGGCCTTGCGCTCGAACGGCAGATGGGCATCGCGTTCGGGGGTGCCGATGTCGTGCCCCGCGGAGAAGTGCTCGCCCGCCCCGGCGAGAACGATGACCTTCACGTCGGAGTCGTCGGCGGCCCGGTAGAAGGCCTGGTCGAGGGCGTACGTCATCGCGGAGTTCTGGGCGTTGCGGTATGCGGGCCGGTTCATGGTGACCGTCGCGACCGGTCCCCGCTTCTCGTAGCGCACCGGTTCGTCGTGGGCAGCGGACATCCGCGCCTCCTTCCCTAACAAGTGTTTGGTAGATTAACGTATAGCCATGAGCAGCGTCGAGGAGTTCCGCGCAGAGATCCGCGGGTGGCTATCCACCCACCTCACCGGCGAGTTCGCGGATCTGCGTGGTCGCGGTGGCCCCGGCAGGGAGCACGAGGCGTTCGCCGAACGCCTCGCCTGGGAGCGCCACATGGCGGCCGAGGGCTGGACCTGTGTGGGCTGGCCGCGGGAGTTCGGAGGCCGCGGTGCGAGCCTCGAGCAGCAGATCGCCTTCCACGAGGAGTACGCGCTGGCCCGCGCCCCTGCTCGGGTGAACCACATAGGGGAGCAACTGCTCGGGCCGACCCTGGTGGCCTTCGGCACCCCCGAGCAGCGGGCCCGCTTCCTGCCGAGGATCGTCGCGGTCGAGGAGCTGTGGTGCCAGGGCTACAGCGAACCGGACGCGGGCTCGGACCTGGCCAACGTCCGGACGCGGGCCGAACAGGACGGCGGGGACTGGGTGGTGACGGGCCAGAAGATCTGGACCTCGCTCGCCCACGAGTCCGACTGGTGCTTCGTAGTGGCCCGCACGGAGCCGGGTTCACGGCGCCACCAGGGCCTCTCGTATCTCCTCGTCCCCCTCGACCGGCCGGGCGTCGACATTCGGCCGATCACCCAGCTGACCGGCACCTCCGAGTTCAACGAGGTCTTCTTCGACGGTGCCCGCACCGACGCGGGCCATATCGTCGGCGCCCCGGGCGAGGGGTGGAAGGTCGCCATGGCGACCCTCGGCTTCGAGCGCGGGGTCTCCACACTCGGCCAGCAGGTCGGCTTCCGCCAGGAACTCGAAGCGCTGATCGCCCTTGCGCGGGACAACGGCGCGAGCCGCGACCCGCTGATCCGTGACCGCCTCGCCCGCGCCTGGACGGGCCTCGAGACCATCCGGCTCAACGCCCTGCGGATGCTGGACGGCGTCGCCGCGGGCGCTCCCGGCCCCGAGGCCTCCATCGGCAAGATCTTCTGGGCGACCTGGCACCGCGAGCTCGGCGAACTGGCCATGGACGTCTGCGGGTCGGGCGGCATGATCGCCGCCGGTGAGCCCTACGACCTCGACGACTGGCAGCGGCTGTTCCTGTTCTCCCGCTCCGACACCATCTACGCGGGATCGAACGAGATCCAGCGCAACATCATCGCCGAGCGAGTCCTCGGCCTGCCCAAGGAGGCCCGCGTCGACTAGGGCAGCCGAAGTGGATGCGGCGCTGTGCGGGGCGGTGGTGGCCTCAGCTCAGCTTTATACGCAGGGCAGCGTCCCGCTGCGGAGCGCGTGGCCGCCCTCGTTGCCGTCGTCGGACCAGAGAACCGGTTTGGCCCCCGCCGAGCAGGCCGTCTGAGGTGCGATGGCGAAACCTTCGTTGTTCAGGTCGGCCATGCCGCTGGGACGGTCGTACGTGGCGGTGGCGGCGAACTTTCCCTGCCCGTTGATCTCGAGTGTGGTGGAGCTGCCCTGGCATGTGTCGTCGCAGACCGCCCAGAGGCGCCCGGCTTCCGGCTCGAACGTGAGGTCCATGATCGTCGAGGCGCCGGTCTTGATGGTCGCCACCCGGGTGAACCCGTCGCCTTCCTGGTCGAGCGCGTAGGCATAGACGGTGCCGTTGGCTTCGAGGCCCGTGAAGTACAGGCCGCTGCCGTGGCCCGGGTAAGTGGCCGGGTCGTACGCCTTCTTGGTCTTCTCGTCGTAGAAGCCGTGCTTGGTCAGGAACGTGTCCGGGACCCACGAGATCGCCTCGAGGCCGTCGTTGTCCCCGACCGAGGGCAGGTCGGGGGTGAGGTCCCATTCCGCGGTCGCCTTGAGCGAGCTCGCCGAGGAGGTTCCGTCGTAACGGACGATCTTCAGCAGGCTGGTGCCGTCGTCGTCACCGTCGCGCTCGGTGGACACGAAGATTCCGTCGGGCGTGGCGGACACGCCCTCCGCGTCGGGCTCACCTTTGCCGTCGGCGTAGGTCAGGGACTTGCCCGATTCCCAGCCGCCGGATGTGTCCGGACTCCACTTCCCGCCGCCGTCGTCGGGCACGAGGCGGTAGAGCGTGCTGGGGCCGTTCCGCACCGCCCACAGCACATCGGGATCCTGGAAGGAGAGGCCGCTCAGGTTGGTGCCGAACACGTCCGAGCCGTCGGCGACGGTGACGGTGGAGCCTCCCGGCCATTTGGTTCCCGCGGTCTGATCCGCCTGGTTCGGCTGGTCCACCTGCTCCGCCTGCGCCGATGACGGCACGGCCGGCAGGACGAGGGCGGACAGGGCGATGGCGACGAGGCATGCTTTCGCGCGCAATGTGGTTCTCCTTCAGCTTCACCGGTGAGCGACATCGGTTAGTAAAGTTTCCTAACTGATGCTCTGACGCTTGCCTGTATAGGTGCGATCCCGTTCACATACAACCCGTCTCCCGTGCCGAACGGTTCACTTGACCCTTGACCAAGGCGCCCTCGAACTCCCGTCGTTACTGGTCGCAAGGTGCGCCTTCTTCGTCGAGGCACCCGTAAGTAGTGATCATTTAGTGGAGGCAGCCCCAAAGCTTGAACACAAATTCAACACATCCCCTCTTCATGGCGGCCCCGATGGTCTAGATTGACCGTGCTTCAGCTATTCGGGCATGAAGCGACCAATAATGATCAATAGGTCCGGCGCCACGGACAGCCAGCAGTCGTGTCCCCGGCGCCCGGCGTGGGGGTGGTCAATTATTGGGGCCCGAGAGGGGCTTCGGGTGCGGGGAGCATCCGAGGTTTCGACGGGTTACCGCGCACCTCGAGCGTCTGGCAGGACATGCGGTTCCGCTGCCGCCAGGCGGGGTGCTCAAGTAGCGCTGAAACAGCTGGGATTGCAGTGCGCGGGAGGCGGGGGCCTCCCGTGGCGAGGAACAGTGCGGCGCGGGGGGCGGGGGCGTCTCCCGGGGGGAGTACCAGTGCGGGGGGCGGGGGCGTCTCCCGGGGGGAGGAACAGTGTTAGGTGAACACGTCGAACCACTGGCGGCCTGGGGGGTCTTGTGCAGCGGGGGGATTTAGTCAGCCCTTTTCCGCCGGCGCACGGGCGTCTGGCGAACGGGGCGAACGGGGGCATCAACAGGCCCGCGATCGACTGGGAACAGCGCTACCGCCGTACCGTGATCATCAGCGATACCGTGGCAACTGCCTTCGTCGTGGCGGCTATCGGCAACTTCTTCGGAGCCCGGGACGCGGCCAACTGGCACGAGAAGTGGATCATACTCGCCTTCGGGACCGAACTCCTTGTGCTGGGAGCACTCGCGGTGAGCCGGTCATGGGCTCCGGCCGTACTCGGCCAGGGCGCCGAGGAATTCCGTCGGCTCGGACGCTCACTGTTCACGGCGGCCGTCGTACTCGCGCTCGGCGGGATCGCTCTCACCTCGCGCAACATCAAGCTCTGGATCTTCGTCGCGATCCCCGCGATCGCGCTCATCACCATGACCGCGCGGTATCTGCTGCGCCTCAGGCTGCACAAACAGCGGAAGGAAGGGCGCTGCCTGCGACCGGTGCTCGCCGCCGGGAGTGTGGCCACCGTGAGTGACCTGATCACCCGGACCCGCAAGTCCCCGCACCTCGGCTGGCAAGTGGACGCGGTGTGCACGACGGACGGTCTCGGGCTCGACGGTGGCCACGTGGACGGAGTGCCAGTGGTCGGCCCATTGGCGGACGTCGCGGGCCACGTCCAGCGCGACGGCTACCGCGTGGTCGCGGTCACCCCGGACCCGCACTGGTCGCCGGACCGGCTGCAGCGCCTTGCCTGGAACCTCGAAGGCAGCGATGCCGAGATGGTCGTGGCCCCCGTCCTCATGGAAGTGGCGGGACCGCGGCTGCACGTCGACGCGGTGCTCGGGATCCCGCTCCTCCGGGTCAGTATGCCGACCTTCACCGGGGGCCGCCGGGTGGTCAAAGGGGTCGTCGACCGGATGGGCGCGGCGATCCTGCTGATGCTGTTCGCGCCGCTGATGGTGTTCGTCAGTCTTGTCGTCCTCGTGGACAGCCGGGGCGGGGCGGTCTACCGCCAGCGCAGGGTCGGCAAGGGCGGCCAAGAGTTCACCATCTTCAAGTTTCGCACCATGGTCACCGGGGCCCACGGAGCACGTGCCGAGCTGGCCGACCGCAACGAAGGTGCAGGGCTGCTGTTCAAGCTCCGCAGGGATCCGCGCGTGACCCGGGTGGGAGCAGTACTGCGCCGGTACTCGATCGATGAGCTCCCGCAGCTCTTCAACGTGCTCACCGGATCGATGTCGCTCGTCGGCCCGCGGCCTCCGCTGCCGGAGGAGTCCGCCGCGTACGGCCCGGACATCCGGCGTCGTCTCCTGGTCAAGCCCGGCCTCACCGGCCTGTGGCAGATCAGCGGACGCAGCGACCTGCCGTGGGAGGAGGCGGTCCGCCTCGACCTGCGGTATGTGGAGGACTGGTCGCTCGCACTCGACTCAGTGATCTTGTGGAAGACGCTGCGTGCGGTGCTCTACGGGCAGGGGGCCTACTGATGCGCGGGGGGCTGCGGATCAACTGCCCGGCAGGTGCACGGACCGCAGGCCGAAGGGGCCTGCCTGGGGGGAGGAACGGATCATGAGAGTCAGCGTTTTCGGGCTCGGTTACGTGGGCTGCGTGTCAGCCGCGTGCCTGGCCAGCATGGGTCACGAAGTCATCGGGGTGGACGTGAACCCGGTGAAGGTAGACCTGGTCAACGACGGCAAGGCACCAGTGGTCGAGGAGCGGATCGGCGAGCTCATCGCCGATGTCGTACGGACCGGAGCGTTACGCGCCACCGGCGACGTCCGCGAGGCGATCATGGACAGCGAGGTGTCGCTGATCTGCGTGGGCACGCCGTCGGAGCCCAACGGCAGCCTGTGCACCACGTACTTGGAGCGGGTCACCGAGCAGATCGGCGCCGCCCTTGCCGAGCGCGGTGGACGGCAGACCGTCGTGTTCCGGAGCACCATGCTTCCCGGCACATGTCTGAACCTGCTTGTGCCGATCCTGGAGAAGTACGTCGGCGGCACGGCCGGGGCGGACATCGGGGTCGCGGTCAACCCGGAGTTCCTGCGCGAGGGCACGAGCGTGCGGGACTTCTTCGACCCGCCCAAGACCGTCATCGGCGAGCTCGACCCGGCGAGCGGCGACGCGGTGCTCGCGCTGTACGACGGCTTGCCCGGCGAGGTCTTCCGGGTGCCGGTCCCGACGGCCGAGGCGATCAAGTACGCGGACAACGCGTTCCACGGTCTCAAGATCGGCTTCGCGAACGAGTTCGGCGCGGTGTGCCAGGCGCTCGGCGTGGACTCGCACCAGGTGATGGACGTGTTCCTGGCCGACCGCAAACTGAACATCAGCCCCGCCTATCTGCGGCCCGGCTTCGCCTTCGGTGGCTCCTGCCTGCCCAAGGACCTGCGCAGCCTGGTCCACGCGGCGCAGCGGGCCGACGTCTCGGTGCCCATCCTGTCCCACGTACTGCCCTCCAACTCCGCACATCTGCAACGGGCGGTAGAGCTGGTCGAGCGCACGGGCAAGCGCCGGGCGGGGCTGTTCGGTCTTTCCTTCAAGCCCGGCACCGACGACCTCCGCGAGAGCCCGCTCGTCGAGCTGGCGGAGACGCTCTTCGGCAAGGGCTACGACCTGAAGATCTACGACGCCAACGTGAGCCTGTCCCGGCTGCTCGGCGCGAACCGCGAGTACATCGAGACCCGTCTTCCGCACCTCGCGCAGCTGCTCGCCGACTCCGTCGACGAAGTGCTCGAGCACTCCGACGTGTGCCTGATCGGGACCAGGGATCCCGCCGTGCTCTCGGCGCTGCCCCATGGCGGCGACGGCCCGGCGATCATCGACCTCATCCACCTTCCCGACGCCGATGCGCGCCGGACCGAACCGGGGTACGTGGGCCTTGCTTGGTAACGCAAAGAGCAGTGACCGGCAAGGCCGGCGCGCGCTGGTCCTGGTGGAGAACCTGTCGGTGCCCTTCGACCGGCGGGTGTGGCAGGAGTGCACGACGCTGCGCGACGCGGGCTGGACGGTGCACGTCATCTGCCCCCGGGGGAGCAAGCGGGACACTGAGCCGGAGGCAGAGATCGACGGGGTGCGGATCCACCGCTACCCGTTGCACGCGGCCACCGGAGGTCCCGCCGGCTACCTGCGGGAGTACGGAACGGCGCTGTGGCACACGGCGCGGCTCGCCCGCAAGGTCGGCCCGGTCGACGTGGTGCACGCCTGCAACCCGCCCGACCTGCTGTTCCTGCCGGCGCTGTGGATGAAGCGGCGCGGCGCGCGGTTCGTCTTCGACCAGCACGACCTGGTACCCGAGCTGTACCTCTCCCGGTTCGACCGCGGCGAGGATCTGCTCTACCGCGCCGTGTGCGCGCTCGAGCGGCTGACCTACCGGACCGCGGACGTCGTGCTCGCCACGAACGAGAGCTACCGGTCCGTCGCGGTGCGCCGTGGCGGCCGGCGGCCGGAGGACGTCTTCGTGGTGCGCAGCGCGCCGCAGACCGACCGGTTCCAACCGGTGCCGCCTGAACCGGAGTTGAAGCGCGGCAAGCCCCATCTGCTGTGCTACCTCGGCGTCATGGGTCCGCAGGACGGCGTCGACTACGCCTTGCGGGCCCTCGCGAAGCTGCGCGACGAATTCGGGCGTACCGACTGGCACGCGGTGTTCGTCGGCTCCGGCGACGCCTTCGACGCGATGGTGGAGCTGTCCCGGCGGCTCGGGCTCAGCGAGCAGGTGCAGTTCACCGGGCGCATCCCGGACGCCGACCTGGTGCGCTATCTCTCCACCGCGGACGTGTGCCTTTCCCCCGACCCGTGCAATCCGCTCAACGACGTGTCGACCATGAACAAGGTCCTGGAGTACATGGCGATGGGACGGCCGATCGTCTCGTTCGACCTCAGAGAGGCGCGCGTCTCCGCGGATGAGGCGGCCGTGTACGCGCCCGACGACGACGAGGCCGAATTCGCCAAGCTCATCGTGCTGTTGCTCGACGATCCGGAGAAGCGGGCCCGGATGGGCAAGATCGGCCAGGAGCGGATCAGCGGGCAGCTTTCCTGGCGGAACTCGCAAGCGGCGCTGCTCGACGCCTACGCCGCTGCCTGCCGTGACCACACACCGGTGTCGCGGGGCACGACGGTACGGAAAAGGAAGAGGCCGCGGCGTTGAACGATGACACGATCCGCCTGGCCACCATCGGGCGGATTCTCCGCCGGCGCTGGCGGCTTCTCGCCGTCCTCACCGTGGTGGGCGCGCTCGTCGGCTACGGCGCGTCGGTGGCGCCCTTTCCGCCCCGCTACACGGCATCGGCATCGGTACTGCTGCCGGGGCAGTGGGAGGAGCGCGAGCTGCTGACTCAGGTGGACATCGCGACAAGTTCGGCGGTGGTCGACCGCGCGGCCGCCGAGCTCGACTGGAGAGGCGTCAGCGGCGGCGAGCTCCTCGACCGAGTGAGCGCCAAGGCCGCCGAAGGGAACATCATCAAGATTTCGGGTACGGCCGAGACCCCGGAGCGCGCGCAGCAGCTCTCCGACCGGGTGGCCAGGGAATTCGTCACCTTCGCCAAGCGGATCGCGGGCGGCGACGCCGAATCCGACACGGCCGCGGAGCCCGAGGCCCTGCGGAAGAAGGTGGCGGAGACCAACCGCCGCATCACTGACCTGGCCGATGCGGCCGATCCGGGGCGGACCGTGGAAAGCGTGGAGGCCCGCACCTCGCTGGAGAAGCTGCGCACCTCGCTGGAGGAGGCCATGAAGAAGCTGGACCAGGCCGGCCCCGGGACCGGCAAGGCCGGCATGATCGTCATGGGTCCAGCGGCCCGGCCGACCGGCGAAGCGCCACCGACGAGGATGCAGCTCGTCACCGGCGGGGCGCTGCTGTTCTTCCTGTTCGCGGTCATCGGCCATCTCGTCGCCGCACGGGGGAATCGCCGACTGCGCACCGAACCGGAGATGGCCGCGGCGCTGGGCTCGGCACTCATCGGCACCGTCGACGTGCTGGGAGAACGGCGTGCGTACCGACCCAGAGGCGGTGGCTCCGGGGCCTGGCTCCGCCGACTGCTCGGCGTCGACACCCGGTGGGACCTACCGACCCCGCTGACGTCCAGTGACGAGGCCGGCAGGCGGATCCGCTACCGGCGGGTGTTCGCTCGCCTCCGCATCCAACTGCCGGGAGCACGGCGGCTGTTGGTGGTCGTACCGGAAGGCGATGAGATCGCCCGCCGGGCGGCCGGGCAGCTCCTCGCCGAGGCCGAGAACGATCCCTCCACAAGCTCTCCGAGCCGGGGATACCCCATGCTGCGGGTGGTGGAAGTTTCGGTGTCCCAGCCGACGGTGCCGGACCGCGACACCGAGTCCGGGGCCCTGGTCGTGCTCAGCGCGGGCAGTTGGACCGCGGAGGAGCTCGCCGGTATAGCCGGGGCGTGTGCGGACGGCAGGCACGAGGTCGTCGGCCTCGTCGTCGCCGGCGCGGTCCGTGACCGTCCGGCGCGGTCCGCCGGCCGTCCTCCAGGCCATGCCACTCCGGCGCTCGCGGGTCGCGGCCACGCGACGGGAGGTTCAGTGTGACGACGAGTACGACCACGGAGTCGTCGGCAGCCGCTCCGCTGCTGAACCTGCAAGCGCTGGTGGTGGCGGTGCGCAGACGCCGCCGCCTCTGGTGCTCCCTGGCGCTGGTGGGGCTCCTTGCCGGTGCGGCGATGGCGGTCCTGCGGCCGCCGCCGCCCGCAGCGGTGACCAAGGTGCTCGTGGCGCATCAGGAGGACCAGGCGAACGACACCGGAACGCTGATCCGCACCGACGTACAGCTGCTCGGGACCACGCGGATCGCAGGCGAGGCCCTGCGGTCCCTCAAGTCCCCGGAGAAACCCGAAGACTTCATGCAGGACTACCGGGGGACCGGCCTGACCAACAACCTGCTGCAGATCGATGTGACAGGTGACAGCGAAGCGCAAGCGGTGGCCCGTGCCAAGGCGTTGGCGAACGCGTTCGTCGCGGACCATGTGCGGCGGATGCGGGAAGCCGCGAAGGCCGAGTCCAAGGCCCTGCGCGACCAGCGTGACCGGATGCGGGACGAACTCGCCCAGGTCAACAAGAAGATCGGGGACAGGACGCCGGAGAGCGGCAGCGACCCGAAGGACTCGGCGAGCATCGAGTCGCTCTTCGCCCGTCGGGGCGAGCTCACCTCGCGGATCGCCGATTTCGGCCAGCGCGCCGAGGACGCGCGCGTGGGCACGCCCCGGCTCGTCGCCGGCACACAGATCGTGGACGCCCCGCGCGCCGTGCAGCACTCCCTGCCCAGGACCGCCGTCACCAACGGCGCGATCGGGCTCGTGCTCGGCCTCGTACTCGGCCTCATGCTGGCCGCGGTCAGCACAGTGGTGGCGGACCGTCCCGTGCTGCGCCGGGAGATAGCGGCGAACCTGGGCGCCTCGGTCATCGCGGAGCTGCGTGGCGCGCGCCGCCGCCCTGCCGGTCTTTGGCAGCGCCGAAGGGCGCGTGTGGCACGCGAACGGCTCACCGTGACCCTGGCCCGCACCGTGCGTGGCTCCGCGGAACCGGTGTCGCTCCTCGAACTGGGCTGTGCGCACAGCACGAGTGTGATCGCCCTCGACCTCGCGAAGGCACTGGCGGCGGAGGGCCCTGTGGTCGTCATCGACGGTCTGCCGGGTCTGCAGCGCGCCAGCCGCGGCCAGCAGCCGGAGGGCCCGGCCGTGGTCAGCGTCGAGCGTGCCGAGGCCGTGCCGCATCAGGTGCGCAGGATCGGCGTCGGCTCGGTCGCGCCCGGCACGGCGTGGACCGGCCTCCAGGACCTCGGTACCCAGACCGTGCTCGTCGTGCGTGCCGGGCACGGCAGCACCGCATGGCTGCACACCGTTGCGCGGCAGCTCGCGGACTTGCTCATTCCGGTGATCGGTGTGGTGCTGATCGACCCCGATCCGCGGGACAGGACCGACGGCACCTTGTGGGACGGGCTGCACACCGCGCTGCGCGGCCACAACGAACACCTTGCCCGGCAGAACGGGACGGGCTCGCTGCTGGCGGAGCGATCGGCGACGGAGCGTCCGTCGACGGAGCGTCCTTCATGGGCAGTGCGAGTCCCGGACAGCGACCAGGAAGCGCGGTAAAGACATGTGTGGCATCGCAGGCACCTATCGATGGCCGGACGGGAAGGCCGTGACCGACCGGCTCACCGATACCCTCGCTCACCGCGGTCCTGACGGGGCCGGCCGTTACAGCCACTCCGTCGGTGACGCCGAAGTGCACCTCGGGCACCGCCGGTTGGCCATCATCGACCTGTCCGAGACCGGCGCCCAGCCGATGGTCTCGGACGGCCTCGCCCTGACGTACAACGGCGAGCTGTACAACGCGCCCGCCCTGCGTGCCGAGCTGGCAGCCGCCGGGGTGCGCTTTCGCGGTACGTCCGACACCGAGGTCGTCCTCGAGGCCTGGCGGCGCTGGGGCACCGACTGCCTGCCCCGGCTGCGCGGCATGTTCGCGTTCGGGATCTTCGACGAGCGAACCGGTGAACTGGTCATCGCCCGCGACCAGTTGGGCATCAAACCGCTGTTCCTCCTCCGGCGCGGTACGGGCCTGATGTTCGCCTCCGAACTCAAGGCGATAGCCGCCGTCACCGGCGGGTCCCTTGAGGTGGACCACGCGGCCCTCGTGGCCTCGCTGCTCTACTACTGGGTGCCGGACTCGCGCTGCGCGTTCCGCGAGGCGGAGAAGCTGCCGCCGGGGAGCTGGCTGCGGTGCCGGGCCGACGGCCGGGTGGAGCGCGGCCGTTACTGGAACCTCCGGGACGTCGCCGCCGAGGGCAGGGAGCTGGCCCGGAGCGGCGAGCAGCCGGACCTGGCCGCCATCGTCGAGGAGTCGACCCGGCAACACCTGCTCTCCGACGTCCCCGTGGCGACCTTCCTCTCCGGCGGCCTCGACTCCAGCTATCTGACCGCCCTCGCGGCCCGCGACCAACCCGGGATCTCCGCCTACACGATCGGGTTCCGCGCCGAGGACGCCAAGTTCGAGGCGATGCCGGACGACCTGCGCTATGCGCGGCAGGTGGCCGAGCAGTTCGGCGTGGACCTGCATGAGATCGAGATCGCCCCGAACGTGCTCGACCTGCTGCCGCAGATGACGTACCACCTGGACGAGCCGATCGGCGACCCCGCCGCGATCAACACTTTCCTGATCTGCGAGGCCGCCCGAGAGGCCGGGGTCAAGGTGATGCTCTCGGGGATGGGCGCCGACGAGCTGTTCGCCGGGTACCGCAAGCATCTGGCCAACCTCCTCGCGCTGCGCTACCAGCGCGTCCCGCGGCCCCTGCGGCGCGGCCTGTCCAGGGCCGTGGACCGGCTGCCGGTCGCCACGGCCCGCCGGGGGTACCGGTCGGTTCGTTTCGCGAAGCGGTTCCTCTCCTTCGCCGATCTGCCGGAGGAGACCGCGTTCCGGCGCAGCTACACCATGTACGACCAGGACGAGTTGCTCGCCCTGGTCAATCCGGACCTGGCGGGGACCGTCGACGACGTACTGACCGAACATGCGGACATCTACGAGGACAACGACCTCGACGACTTCGTCAACCGCATGTGCCTGGGCGACGCCCGGATGTTCCTGCCGGGTCTGAACCTCGCTTACACGGACCGGGCGAGCATGGCCGCGTCGACCGAGGTGCGGGTGCCGTACGTGGACGTCGAGGTGGTCAAGGCGGCGTTCGCCGTGCCGGGCGACCGCAAGATCGTCGGACGGCAGGGCAAGGCGGTCCTCAAAGAGGCGGCCACCTCGATCCTGCCCCGGGAGATCGTGTACCGGCCCAAGGGCTTGTTCAGCGCCCCGCTGCGCGCCTGGATGAGCCGGGATCTGGCACCGCTGGTGCGCGAGGTGGTCAACGACGGCGTGCTCGTCAATTCCGGGATCCTGCGCCGCGACGCCCTTGCCCGCATGGTCGCCGAGGACGCCGCGGGGCAGCGGGACTTCTCCAAGCATCTGTGGCACGTACTGACGCTCGAGTACTGGTATCGCGGCGCGACCTCCGGCCCCGGCCAGAGCCAAGCGGCCTGACTGCGTTGAAAGTTGAAACAAGAGGAGCTTGGGTGAAACAGGTAGTTCAGAACTACAAGAGTGGCGAACTGGCGCTGCTCGACGTGCCGGTGCCGGGATGCAAGCCGGACGGCGTTCTCGTCCGCAGCGCCTACTCGCTGATCTCCACCGGGACCGAGCTCATGAAGGTGTCCGAGGCCGGTATGTCGATGGTGGGCAAGGCCCGCTCCCGGCCCGACCAGGTGGCCAAGGTCGTACAGAGCGTGGCCACCAACGGGGTGCCCGCCACGTACCGCAAGGTGATGGGCAAGCTCGACTCATACACGCCCCTCGGCTACTCGCTGTGCGGGGTGGTCGAGCAGGTCGGCACGGGGATCGACGACGTGAAGGTCGGCGATCTCGTGGCCTGCGCGGGCAACGAACACGCGTTGCACGCCGAGTTGAACTGGGTGCCGAAGAACCTCTACGCGCCGGTGCCGGACGGCCTCGCGCCGCGGCACGCCGCCTTCGGCACCGTCGGGTCCATCGCGATGCAGGGCGTCCGCCGCGGCGAGTCACAGCTCGGCGACGTGGCGCTCGTCATCGGCCTCGGTCTCATCGGCCAGCTGGTGGTGCAGCTGCTCGCCGCATCGGGAGTCCGCGTCGTCGGGGTCGACCCCGACCCGGTGCGCTGCGAGCTCGCCGAGCGCCTCGGCGCCGCGGCCTGCGGCGATCCCGCGTCCGCGGCCGTGGAAGCTTCCGTCGCCGAACTCACCGGCGGTCACGGCGTGGACCAGGTGTATCTGGCCGCCGGTGGCGGCAGCAATCAGCCCGTCGAGCTGGCTGCCCGGCTGAGCAGGGACCGCGGCCGGGTCGTCGACATCGGCAAGTGCCGCCTGGACCTGCCGTGGAACGCGTACTACGAGAAAGAGCTCGACGTGCGGTTCTCCCGCTCGTACGGCCCCGGACGCTACGACCCGGAGTACGAGCTCGAGGGGCGGGACTACCCGATCGGCTATGTGCGCTGGACCGAGCGCCGCAACCTGGCGTGTTTCCTCGATCTCGTCGCCCGCGACCGCATCGACGTGGAGCCCTTGGTCTCCCACATCGCCGACTTCGATGACGCCGTCGAGACGTACCAGAGCCTGAAGGACGGCGAGTTGAAGGCCGTGGCCGTGCTGTTCCGGTACCCCGACCAGGCGGTGGAAGCCGAGGCTCCGGCGGTGGCCGTGCCAGCAGTGGCCGTGCCCGCGGTGACCGTGCGGCGGGGTCCGGTCCGGTCCGCCGGCACGCCGGTGCGCCTCGCGTTCGTCGGCGCGGGGAACTACGCGACGTCGATGCTGCTTCCGCACCTGGCACAGCGCGACGGCGTCGACCTCTCCACCGTGGTCACCACGACGGCGCTGTCCGCGGCCAACGCCAAGCGGAAGTTCGGCTTCGGCGGTGCGACCACCGATCTCGACGCCGTGCTCGGCGACAAGTCCATCGACGCGGTGTTCGTGGTCACCCGGCACAGCTCGCACGCCGAACTGACCCGAAGAGCGCTGCTCGCCGGCAAGGCGGTGTTCGTAGAGAAGCCCCTGGCCCTCACCGAGGACGAGCTGGCCGGCGTACTCGCGGCGGTGGAGGAGTCCGGCAACGACCGGATACAGGTGGGCTTCAATCGCCGGTTCTCGCCTCTGCTTCAGGAGGCCAGCAAGCGGTTCGGCGCCAGGACCGGTCCGGCGAGCCTCCGCTACCTGGTCAACGCGGGCCGCCTCGCGCACGGCAGCTGGTACCTCCAACAGGGCACCCAGGGCTCGCGGTTCGCCGGTGAGGGCGGGCACTTCATCGACACGGCGAGCTGGCTGCTCGGGGCCGATCCGGTCTCGGTGTACGCGGTCGCCGCCGCCGGCAACGAGGACCTTCAGGTCGTGCTGCGCTACCCGGACGGATCCACCGCCACCATCAGCTACGTGACCACAGGACCGGCGGCCTTCCCCAAGGAGACGCTGGACCTGGTCGCGGACGGCAAGGCGCTGCGGCTCGACGACTTCGTCCGTGCCTCGGTGTACGCGGATGGCGGAGCCGGCCGCAAGCGGTGGGTCAGTTCGCGGCTGCCCAAGGCACGGGACAAGGGCCAGAACGCCGAGCTTGCCGCGTTCGTCAAGGCCGTGCGGACCGGCGGGCCGATGCCGGTGCCGCTGGAGTCCCTTGCCGCCACCACGGCGGCCACCCTCGCCGTGCAGGCCGGTCTGGCGGGCGGCGCGCCGGTGACGTTGGCGAGGGCACGATGACCATGGGCACTACTCCGGGCTGGTACTTACGGCGGCTCTCCCGGATGGGACCGCGGGAGGTCGGCGGCCGGGCGGGGGACGCGGTACGCAGGCGGCAGTGGCGGCGGTCGGCGCCGCCCGACTGCCCGAGTGTGACCGGCGCCCGCTTCACCGCCGTACTGCCCGCCGGGACGATCGCCACGGTGTCACCGGACGCCGCGAAACGCCTCATCGCCGAGGCGGATCGCCTGATGGACGGGCACGCCGAGTATTTCGGGGTGGCCCGCGACGATCTGGCCGACCCGGACTGGTGGTACGACCCCAAGACCGGGCGCCGGGCTCCAGTGGGCTACGCCTTTGACGTGCCGTACCGCGACGAGGACGCGGTCGGCGACATCAAGCAGATCTGGGAGCTGTCCCGGCACCAGCACCTCACCGTGCTCGCCGCCGCCTACGCGATCACCGGGAACGAGCGGTACGCGGAGCGCGTGGCCGAGCACCTGCGGTCGTGGTGGGAGGTCAACCCGCCGCTGCGCGGCGTGCACTGGGTCAGCGGCATCGAGCTGGGGATCCGGCTGCTCTCCTGGGTGTGGATCCGCAGGCTGCTCGACGGCTGGCCGGGCGTGACCGGTCTTTTCGAGGACAACCCGGTGGCGCTGAACCAGATCTGGCACCACCAGCGCTGGCTGGCCGCTTTCCCCAGCCGGGGCTCTTCGGCGAACAACCACATCATCGCCGAGGCCGCGGGGCAGTTCGCGGCGGCCTGCGCGTTCGGCTGGTTCCCCGCCTCCGCGCGTTGGCGGGCCGACGCGCTGCGGTCCCTCGAACGGCACCTGAGAAGCAACACCTTCGGCTCCGGCCTCAACCGCGAGCTGGCCACCGAGTATCACGGCCTTGTGCTGGAACTCGGCCTGGCCGCGGTGGCCGAGGCCGATGCCGCGGGCGTGCCTGTCCCCGCGCCCGTCCGCCTTGTGCTGCTGCGGATGACCGACGCGCTCGCGGCCGTCGTGGACAACCGGTTGCGGCCGCCGCGCCAGGGGGACGCGGACGACGGGCACGGCCTGGTCGTGGACGGTGCGGGCACCGACCGCTGGGCCTCGCTCCTCGCCACTGGGGACGCCGTGTTCGGCCGGCTCGACTGGTGGCCCGCGGTGAGCGGCACCGATGTGCGCACCCCGCTCCTCGCCTCGCTCGTCCGGCCGTACGCGAAGAACGGAACCGCACCGGCCGTGATCCGCCCCGCGAGCCGACCGGACCACTTCGCCGATGCGGGCATGACCATCCTGCGTGGTCCGGGGGAGATCTGGTGCCGCTGTGACGGTGGCCCGCACGGCTTCCTGTCCATCGCCGCGCACGCCCACGCGGACGCACTGTCCGTGGAGGTCCGGCACGACGGGGTCGACGTGCTCGCCGACCCGGGGACGTTCTGCTACCACGGGCAGCCCGAGTGGCGGCAGTACTTCCGGTCGACCCTCGGCCACAACACCCTGCAACTGGACGGCAGTGACCAGTCCGTCTCCGGCGGCCCGTTCCTGTGGACCCGTCATGCCCGCAGCCGCGTCCTGGCAGCGGACACATCCGGCGCGAGTGTGGCCCGCTGGAGCGCCCAGCACGACGGCTACCAGCGCTCCGTGCACCGCCGCCGGGTGGAACTGACCGCCGCGGCTGCGGAGTTGCGCGTGATCGATGAGGTGCGTGGCCCGCGCCGGGACGTACGCCTCGCCTTCCACCTCGGTCCTGCGATCGCCGCGGACCTGGTGGGGAACCGGGCAGTGCTCACCTGGACCCGGGACGGCGAGGAGCGCTCCGCGGTCCTTGAGCTGCCCGGACAGCTGAGCTGGCGGGCGCATCGCGGTGAGAGTGACCCGCCGCTGGGCTGGTACTCCGCCGGATTCGGGCGCAAGGAACCCACCACCACGCTGGTCGGCACCTGCTTCGCCGACGGCGCACAGGGGTTCACCACCGTACTCAAGTTCCGCGGATAGGAGGACGCGTGGGGATCAAGTGGCGGAACTGGACGTTGCCGGTGGCGGCGCTCGCTCTACTGACGACCGGCTGCGTGAGCTCGTCGGGCGCCGAGGGGGAGCCGACCGCCCAGCCATCCACATCAGGGGCGGCCCGGTCCGTGGCCCGGGTGTGCGCGAAGCCAGCGGCCGGTCCGGAGAAGGCACCGGCGGGCGCGGTGACGGTCGACCCCAAGGTGGCCGGTGACCTGGCCGCGAAGACCAAGAGCAACCCACCGAAGACCACGTTCTGGCTCCGCCCCGGCAAGCACAGGCTCGATCCGGACCGCTACTCCCAGGTCATCCCCAAGAAGGGGAACCGCTATCTCGGCGCGCCGGGCGCGGTCCTCGACGGCCGGAAGACCAATCAGTACGCGTTCGGCGGCACCGCCCGCGACGTGACCATCCGCTACCTGACCGTGCAGCGTTTCGTGGCGCCGCCGGACGAGGGCGTGGTCAACCATGACTCGGCCGACGGGTGGGTGATCGAGCACGCGAAGATCCAGTACAACTCCGGCGCCGGGCTGATGGCTGGTGCCCGCCAGCAGGTCCGCGCCAGCTGCCTGCGCGACAACGGCCAGTACGGTATCAACGCGTACAAGTCCGGCGACTACCCCATCAGTGACCTGGTGGTCGAGGGCAACGAGATCGTGGGCAACAACACCGGTGACTGGGAGCGGAAGCGGAAGGGCTGCGGCTGCACCGGAGGCATCAAGTTCTGGGCCGTCAACGGTGCCGACGTGCGCGGCAATTGGGTGCACGACAACCGCGGAACCGGCCTGTGGGCGGACACCAACAACAACGACTTCCGCATCGAGAGCAACGTCATCGAGGCCAACGACGGGGCCGCGCTGATCTACGAGACCAGCTACAACGCGGTCATCCGGAAGAACACGATCCGGCGGAACAACTGGGTCGAGGGCCGCAGGTACGCCGAGCGCGGCGACAACTTCCCGTTCGGGACCATCTACTTGTCCGAGTCCGGCGGCGAACCACGGGTCAAAGCGCGCACGGACAAGATCGAGATCGACCGGAACGTACTGGAGAACAACTGGTCCGGGATCACCCTGTGGGAGAACGCCGACCGGTTCTGCAACAGCCCTGCCAACACCTCGTCCGGTGACTGCACGCTGCTGGTGAAGAACACCGACCGCTGCGCGCGCCCGAAGATCGCCACCGCGCCGCTCTACGCCGACTGCCGGTGGAAGACCCAGCGGGTGGCCATCCACAACAACCGCTTCGTACTGGACAAGTCCGTCGTCAAGTGCACGGCCAGGTGCGACCGCATGGCGGTGCTCGCCAACTACGGCACCTATCCGGACTGGTCGCCGTACAAGGGTGATCGGGTGGCTGACGCGATCACCCGCAAGCAGCACAACCGCTGGCACGACAACGTCTACATCGGATCGTGGAAGTTCGTCGCCCACGACCCGAGCCGGGTGCTCGACTTCGGGCAGTGGCAGGGCACGACGTACGAGCAGGACACGGGCAGCACCGTGAAGCCACGGGCCGGTGGTTGAGATGAGCCAGGACCTGTGGCGCGGTGTGCTGCCGGGCGGAGCGGATACGGCGGGCGCGCGGCCCGGCGTCGAACCGCGGCCCGCCGGCACACCGAAGAGCGTCGGGATCGTCTGGGGACTGCTGATCCTCAACACGCTCGGCTCCGCCGGGGCGAAGACGATCATTCCGCTGCCCCGCTCCCTCATCCAGCTCGTCACCATGGGCGCGCTGCTCGCCGCGTTCACGCTGGCGCTCGCGCTCAATCTCCGGCTGCGCATCCGGGCCAGCGCCTTCGTGCTCCTGCTGACCCTGCTGCTCGTGCCGAGCGTGATCTCCAGCCTGCAACTGGAGTCCGGGTACGGCGCGTTGTTCCGCTGCTCCCGCCTTGCTCTCTTCGCCGCCACGCTGTGGCTGCTCAGCCGCTGGTGGGACGGCAGCGAGACGTTCGTCAGGCACCACATCCGGATGTACTTCGCGGTGCTCGGATCGGTCGCGGCGGGCGCGGTCGTCTCACCGGGCGCGGCCATGCCCGAGACGTACGGCGGACGCCTCGTCGGGGCGTTGTGGCCGCTCACCCCGCCGCAGATCGGGCAGTACGCCGCAGTGATCATCGGGCTCACCGTGCTGCTCGTACTGGGCCGAAGGACCGACAAGGTCAGCGCGGCGGTGGTCATCGTGCCCTCGCTCATCCTGCTCGCGCTGACCCATACCCGGACGGCCACGCTCGGCCTGCTCATCGGCCTTGTGCTCGCGATCGGCTCGCTCGTCCTGACCAGCGCCGCCGCCCGCCGGTTCTTCACCTGGGCGGTGCTCATCACGGTGGTGGCCGCGGTGGGGTTCGCCCCCGCGCTCCGGGCGTGGTTCCTGCGCGGACAGAGCCAGGAGTACCTCACCAGTCTCACCGGCCGGGCCAAGGTCTGGGACGCCCTGCTCGCGGCGCCGCGGACGACCTCGGAGAAGTTGTTCGGCATGGGCCTGGGCGACAAGTCGTTCGGCGGGCTGCCGATCGACAACAGCTGGCTTGCCGTCTACCAGGAGCAGGGCTGGATCGGCATCACCCTCGTGGCGGCGATCATCGTCGTCCTGGCCGGCGTCGCGCTGCTGCGGCCACCGTCGCTTGCGAGGGCCTGCGCGATCTTCCTGATCAGCTACTGCGCGATCGCGTCGTACACCGAGGCCGGTCTCGGCGACGCCTCGCCGTATCTGCTGCATCTGGCCGTGGCCGCCTCACTCCTCGCGGCGCCTGCCGCGGCCACGCCCCCCGCGACGCCCGAAGCCCCTAAACGACGTGTCCCGCGATGGGCCAGGGAATGGAGGTGACCTCAAGCATGCACGTCCTCGTGGTGCACAACCGCTACAACTCGGCGCAGCCGAGCGGGGAGAACAAAGTCGTCGACCAGGAGGTGGCGCTGCTGCGCGCGGCAGGCCACCGGGTCGAGGTGTTCGAGCGGCGCAGCGACGACATCGGCGCCCGCTCCCTCCTCGCCAAGGCCGCGGTGCCGCTGCTCGTACCGTGGAACCCGGCGGTCCGCTCGGAGCTCGCCACCCGGCTCTGCACCTCGCGACCTGACGTGGTGCACGTGCACAACGTCTTCCCGCTCCTGTCGCCCGCGGTCCTCGCCGCCTGCGCCGACGCGGGGGTGCCCGCCGTCGCCACGCTGCACAACTACACGCAGGTCTGCCCGCCCGGCACGCTACAGCGGGACGGCCGGCCGTGCACCGAGTGCGTCGGCTCCGGACCGCTGCCCGCCGTCCGGCACGGCTGCTACCGGAACTCCCGCCTCGCGACGGTGCCGCTCGCGGTCAGCCTTCTCGTGAACCGGCGGCGGTGGTGGTCCGGCGTGGAGCGGTTCTTCTGCATCTCCGCGGCGCAGCGCGACGTCCTGGTGCGGGCCGGTATGCCGGCCGAACGCCTCGCGGTGAAGCACAACTTCGTGCCGGAACCGGACGCCCGTCGTACGGGCACAGGTGAGCATCTGCTCTATCTCGGCCGACTCGCGGAGGCCAAGGGCGTGCGGCTGCTCATGGCCGCGTGGGACGAGATCGCCGCGGACGGCGGTGTGGGCGTGCCGCTCGTCATCGCCGGTGCGGGGCCGCTGGAGCGAGAGGTGACCGCCTGGGCGGCGGGCCGGGACGACGTGCGATACGTCGGCCTGTACGACACGGCGCAGTGCCGGCAGGCCATCGCGCGGTCGGTCGCCGTGGTGGCTCCCTCGACGTGGCTCGAGGCGTTCGGCCTGGTGGCCGTGGAGGCGATGGCGGCCGGGGTCCCGGCCGTCGCCGCCGGTCACGGCGCCTTCGTCGAGCTCGTCGACGACAAGGTGACCGGGTTGCTGCACGAGCCGGGCGATTCCGCCTCGCTCGCGTCCTGCTTGCGCCGGATCACGGCCGAGCCGGAGCGCAACCGGGAGATGGGCCAGGCGGCCCGACGCCGTTACGAGCAGGGCTTCAGCCCGGCCGTCGGTCTCGAGCGCCTGGTGGATGGGTACCGATCCGCGATCGCGGGTCGGACGGAATCAATGGGGGGAAGCAGATGACACGATGCCGACTCTGCGGCTCGGCGGCGATGGCAAGCGTCGTCGACCTGGGGGCGACACCGCCGTGCGAGAGCTTTCTCGCCGCGGAGCAACTTGACCAACCGGAGCCGGCGTACCCGCTGCACCTGCGGGTCTGCACCGACTGCTGGCTCGCGCAGATCCCGCCGCTGATCACGCCGGAGGAGACGTTCAAGGAGTACGCGTACTTCTCCTCGTACTCCACCTCCTGGGTGGAGCACGCGCGTACGTTCGTCGACGGCGCCGTACAGCGTCTTGACCTCGGTGCCGATGCCTTCGTGGTCGAGGTCGCGAGCAACGACGGGTACCTGCTGAAGCACCTGGTGGACCGGGGGATCCGCTGCCTCGGCATCGAGCCGTCGGTGAACGTCGGTGCTGCGGCGCGCGATGCGGGTGTGCCCACACTCACGGAGTTCCTGTCACCGGACACCGGATCGGCCGTCCGCGCCGAACACGGCCCGGCGGACCTGGTCGTGGCCAACAACGTGTACGCGCACATCCCCGACGTGGTCGGGTTCACCCAGGGGCTGCGCGCCCTGGTCGCCGACGACGGCTGGGTCTCGATCGAGGTGCAGCACTTGCTGACCCTGATCGAGAAGAACCAGTACGACACGATCTACCACGAGCACTTCCAGTACTACACAGTGGCGTCCGCGATCCGCGCCCTCGCGAGCGGCGGACTCACCCTCGTGGACGTCGAGTTGCTGCCCACGCACGGCGGCTCCATCCGGCTGCTTGCCCGGCCGGCCGAGGTGGCAGGCGAGCCGAGCCGGCGTGTCACCGACGTCCTTGACCTGGAGAAGGCCGCCGGGCTCCAGGAGCTCTCCGGCTACACCGAGTTCTCCGCCCGGGTGGCCAAGGTGCGCAGGGACCTCCTGCGGTTCCTCATCACAGCGGCCGAGCGCGGCGAGACGGTCGTCGGCTACGGCGCCCCGGGCAAGGGCAACACCCTGCTCAACCACTGCGGCATCCGGCCCGACCTGCTGGCGTACACGGTCGACCGCAACCCCTACAAGCACGGCAGGTTCACCCCGGGCACCCGCATCCCGATCCTGTCGCCGGAGCAGATAGCCGCCGACCGACCGGACTATGTGCTCGTCCTGCCCTGGAACCTGCGGGACGAGCTGGTCGAGCAGCTGTCCTTCGTGCACGACTGGGGCGGCCGTCTTGTCTTTCCCATCCCGGAACTGAGCATTGTCGAGGGCATGTCTCGAAAGGTCACAGCATGAAGGTCGTACTGTTCTGCGGCGGATACGGGATGCGGATGCGCAGCGGCGCCGCAGACGACGTGCCCAAGCCGATGGCGATGGTCGGCCCGCGACCGCTGATCTGGCACGTCATGCGCTACTACGCGCACTTCGGGCACAAGGAGTTCATCCTGTGCCTCGGATACGGGGCTCACCACATCAAGAACTTCTTCCTCAACTACGAGGAGACGACGTCCAACGACTTCGTGCTGCGGGGCGGGCAGACCGAGTTGCTGTCCACCGACATCTCGGACTGGACGATCACGTTCGCGCAGACCGGCATCGAGTCACCGATCGGGGAGCGTCTTCGCCGGGTGCGCCACCACCTGGACGGCGACGAGATGTTCCTCGCCAATTACGCCGACGTACTCACCGACGCCCCGCTGCCTCAGATGATCGACCGGTTCGCCCGGCGTGACGCCGGTGCGTCGATGATGGTGGTGCCCCCGCAGTCCTCGTTCCACTGCGTGGACCTGGCCGAGGACGGCCTGGTGGGAGGCATCACCGCGGTGAGCGAACTGCCGCTGTGGGAGAACGGCGGCTACTTCGTGCTCCGCCAGGAGGTCTTCGACCACATCCCGGAGAACGGGGACCTGGTCGCCGACGGTTGCGCCCAACTGGCCAAGCAGGGGCGGTTGGTGGCGCACCAGCACCGCGGCTTCTGGAAGCCGACCGACACCGTCAAGGAGCGGGCCGCGCTCGACGACGCCTACGCACGCGGCGACCACCCCTGGGCCGTCTGGGAACGCGACAACGCCGGGGCGAACGCGTGATCCGGCTCGGGCCCGGCCGCCTCGACCGGATCGTCGCGGTGGGCGCGCACTGCGACGACATCGCCATCGGAGCGGGCGGCACGCTCCTCACGATGTGCCTCGCCCGGCCCGGTGTCCGCGTCGACGCCCTTGTGCTCTCCGGCGGTGGCAGCGAGCGGGAGCAGGAGGAGCAGGCCGCGCTCGCCGCCTTCTGTCCGGGCGCCGACCTGCGGCTCACCGTGCTCAAGCTGGCGGACGGCCGGATGCCGGCGCAGTGGGAGGAGGCCAAGGCCGCCGTCGAGGAACTGCGCGAGCGGACCGAGCCGGATCTGGTCCTCGCCCCGCGCACCGATGACGCGCACCAGGATCACCGCGGCCTGGCGCAGCTGGTCACCACCGCGTTCCGCGACCATCTCGTGCTGGGCTACGAGATCGTCAAATGGGACGGCGACCTCGGCCGTCCGGCGTCGTACCAGCCGCTGTCGCCGGAAACCGCCGAACAGAAGGTGCGGCTGCTGCAGGAGCACTACCCCTCGCAGCGGCACCGGCCCTGGTACGACCGGGAGGCCTTCCTCGGTCTTGCCCGGATCCGCGGCATCGAATGCCACGCGCGCTACGCCGAAGCGTTCGCCGTCACCAAACTCACGCTCGATCTCAGCACTTCCAACCTGGGGGAATGAACCTTGCGCGTACTGCTTACCGGACATCAGGGCTACCTGGGCACCGTGATGGCCCCGGTACTCACGGCCGCCGGGCACGAGGTCGTCGGTCTTGACGCCGGACTGTTCGCCGACTGCGTCCTCGGCCCGCCGCCCGCGGACCCGCCGGGGCATCAGGTCGACCTGCGCGACGTCACGGCCGAACACCTGGCAGGGGTGGACGCCGTGATCCACCTGGCCGCGCTGTCCAACGACCCGCTGGGGTCACTGGCGCCCGACCTCACCTACGACATCAACCACCACGCGTCCGTACGGCTTGCCCGGCTTGCCCACGACGCCGGAGTGCGGCGCTTCCTGTACGCGTCGACCTGCTCGGTCTACGGCGCCGCAGGCGGCGGTGACTCGGCGAACTTGGTGACCGAGGACGCCCCGCTGCGCCCGGTGACGCCGTACGCGGAGTCCAAGGTGCGCGTGGAGGACGACCTGCACGCACTGGCCGACGACGACTTCAGCCCGGTGTTCATGCGCAACGCCACCGCCTTCGGCTACTCACCGCGGCTGCGCGCCGACATCGTGCTGAACAACCTGGTCGGCCACGCGCTCCTGTCCGGCGAGGTGTTGGTGCTCTCCGACGGCACCCCCTGGCGCCCGCTGGTTCATGCCGCCGACATCGCACGGGCCTTCGCGGCGGCGCTGACCGCGCCACGGGAAGCGGTGCACGACCGGGCGTTCAACATCGGCAGCGAGATCAACAACGTCACGGTGGCCGAGATCGCCGAGCAGGTCGCCGAGGCGGTGTCCGGCTCGCATGTGGTGATCACGGGGGAGACCGGCGCCGATCCGCGGTCCTACCGGGTGGACTTCTCCCGGTTCCGCGCCGCGATACCCGGCTTCGACTGCGAGTGGACGGTCAAGCGGGGCGCGCTCGAACTCGCCGACGCGTACCGGAAGTACGGCCTGACCCAGGAGGACTTCGAGCGGCGCTTCACCCGCCTTGCCGTGCTGCGCGCGGCATCCGAGGCCGGCACGGTCGACGACACCCTGCGGTGGCGCCGATGACCGCGTCCGGGGAGGAGATGCACGCCCTGGTGAAGCGGCTCTACCCGCTGTGCCGGAGCATCACGGGCGACGGTGTGCGCGCCACCCTGGAGATCGTCGGCGAGTACGTTCCGCTACAGGTGCACGAAGTGCCGACCGGGACGCAAGTGCTCGACTGGACGGTGCCGCAGGAGTGGAACATCCGGGACGCGTACATCGCCGACACCGCGGGCAACCGGGTCGTCGACTTCGCGGCGTCCAGCCTGCACGTGCTCGGCTACAGCGTGCCGGTGTCGCGGACCATGCCGCTGGCCGAGCTGCGCGAACACCTGCACACCCTGCCGGACCACCCGACCTGGGTGCCGTACCGCACCAGCTACTACAAGCCGGAGTGGGGTTTCTGCCTGGCCCAGGAGACCTTGGACGCGCTTCCGGACGGCGATTACGAGGTGCGTGTCGACTCCACACTCGACGACGGCCACCTCACGTACGCCGAACACGTCGTCCCCGGGCAGGTCCCCGACGAGGTGATCGTCTCCTGCCACGTCTGCCACCCGTCACTGGCCAACGACAACCTGGCCGGCATCGCGGTGGCGACGTTCCTGGCCCGGACGCTGGCGGAGCAGACGCCGTACTACACCTACCGGTTCATCTTCGCGCCCGGCACCGTCGGGGCCATCACCTGGCTGGCCCGCAACAAGGAGCGGATCGAGCAAGTCAAGCATGGGCTTGTGCTGGCCTGTGCCGGTGATCGGGGCCAACTGACGTACAAGCAGAGCAGGCGCGGCGACGCGGAGATCGACCGGGTGATGCGGCATGTGCTGACCGCGTCCGAACGCCCGCACCGCGTCGCCGAGTTCACCCCGTACGGCTACGACGAGCGGCAGTTCTGCTCACCCGGATTCAATCTCGGCGTGGGCTCGCTCAGCCGGACCCCGTACGCGGGCTACCCCGAGTACCACACCTCCGCGGACAACCCGGACTTCGTCACCCCGGAGGCGATGGCGGACACCCTCGCCGTCTGCCGCGAGGCATTCGCCGTGCTCGACCGTAACCGGCGCTACCTCAACCTCAGCCCGTACGGCGAACCACAGCTGGGCCGACGCGGGTTGTACGAATCGCTCGGCGGCCGCAGCGACGCGAAGGAGGCCCAGCTGGCCATGCTCTGGGTGCTCAGCCTCTCCGACGGCGAGCACAGTCTGCTCGATGCCGCCGAGCGGTCCGGGCTGCCGTTCGGCGCAGTCGCCGACGCGGCCGACGCCCTGGGCGCCGCCGGGCTGATCAAGGCATGACGCCGATGACCACCGAGGGGGCGAAGACGACGAGAGCGGGCGGGTCGGCCAAGCGCGCTCTCGTCGGGCGGCTGTCCTGGGGGCTGGCCGACCAGGCGGCCTCCAGCATCTCCAACTTCGTGGTGGGCATCTACGTGGCCCGCTCGCTGGGGGTGATCGCGTTCGGGGTGTTCAGCCTTGCCTGGGTGACCTACGGCGTGGTGCTCAACGTCTCCCGCGGTCTTGCCACCGACCCGCTCGTGGTGCGCTTCAGCGGTGCGTCGGACGCGTCCTGGCGCGGGGCGGTGGCGCGGGCATCGGGTACCTCGCTCGGCGTCGGTACCGTCATCGGCGCGGTGTGCCTGGTGGTCGGGCTCGCTCTCGGCGGCCGCGTGGGGCCCGCGTTCGCCTGCCTCGGCGTCGTACTGCCGGGGCTGCTCCTTCAGGATGCCTGGCGGTTCGCGTTCTTCGCCGCCGGTGCCGGGCGGAAGGCGTTCGTCAACGACCTCGTGTGGGGCGTCGCGCTCGCCCCGGCCCTGCTGGTGGCGGCCCGCGTGGGCAGCGTGGCCGCCTTCGTGCTCGCCTGGGGCGCGTCCGCCGCGGTGGCCGCCGCGTACGGCTGTCTCCAGTCCGGCATCCGCCCCCAAGTGACCCGAGCCCGCGGGTGGCTGCGCGAGCAGCGCGATCTCGGCTCCCGTTACCTGGTCGAGAACGTCAGCCTCAGCGGCGCGAGTCAGCTGCGGGCGTACGGACTCGGCGCGATCGTCGGAGTCGGCGCGGTGGGCGCGGTCCGGGGCGCCGAGCTCCTCCTCGGCCCGTTCCTCGCCGTGCTGATGGGCCTTTCGCTGGTCACCGTCCCCGAGGCGGCACGGGTACTGCGGCAGGCACCGCACCGCCTCGGCAAGTTCTGCCTCCTGCTCGGCGGCGGGCAGGCCGCCGCCGCGCTGCTCTGGGGCGGGGCGCTGCTGCTGATGCCGGACCGGCTCGGCGAATTCGTGCTCGGCGACGTCTGGCACTCCGCCGCCGAGCTCATCGTGCCGGTCACCCTCGCCGTCGCGGGCGCGGGCCTCGGCACCGGCGCGGCGGCCGGGCTGCGCGCGCTCGCCGCGGCCCGGCGCAGCCTGCGCTGCCAACTGTTCGCCTCCACCTGCTACGTCAGCGGTGGGCTCGGCGGAGCGGCCGTGGCCGGCACGGTCGGCTCGGCCTGGGGAGTCGCTGCCGCGACGCTGAGCGGCTCGGCCGTGTGGTGGCTGCAGCTGCGGTCCGCCCTGCGCGAGCGCCCCCACAACTCCGTTCCCGAAGTGAGGACTTCATGACCGCCGACCGACCCAGGCTGAGTATCGGCCTGCCCGTGTACAACGGCGAGGAGTACCTCGCCGAGTCGCTCGACGCTCTGCTCGGCCAGACGTACGAGGACTTCGAGCTTGTCATCTCCGACAATGCCTCGACCGACAAGACCCAGGACATCTGCCGCCAGTACGCCGCGCGGGACTCGCGCATCCGCTACGTCCGGCTGCTCCGGAACATCGGCGCCGCGCCGAACCACAACTATGTGTTCACCCAGTGCCAGGGCGAGCTCTTCAAGTGGGCCTCGCACGACGACCTGTACGCCCGCGACCTGCTCCGGCGCTGCGTGTCGGCGCTCGACGAGCGGCCGGATGTGGTCCTCGCGCACTCCGGCCAGGCGGTCATCGACGGCAAAGGACAGGTGAAAGTCCCGTACGAGTACGGGATCGCCACCGACTCGCCGCACGCGCCCGAGCGCTTCCGCAGTTTCCTGTTCGAGCCGGGCGGCGACGACTTCTACGGCGTGCTGAGGGCCGATGTGCTGCGCAGGGTGAAGCCGCACGACAGCTACCACCACGCGGACCGCGCGTTCGTCGCCGAGATCGTCCTGCACGGGCCCTTCCACCAGGTGCCCGAGCTGCTGTACTTCCGCCGCGACCACCCCACCCGTGCCGAGCGGGCGAACCCCTCCAAGCGCTCCCGGAGCGTCAACCTGGACCCGCGCCGGGCGGGCCTGCTGCACCCGACGCCCCGGCTGCTCGCCGAGTACGTCTGGGGCTTCGCCTCGGCGATCCGGCGGGCGCCGCTGTCCGCTGCCGACCGGCGCGCGTGCTACCGCCACCTGGCCGCATGGATGACAAGCCGGGTCCGTCCCGGCGCCGGGGAGCGGGTCGAGGACCGTGCCCCGGTCGACCCGGCCCTGCTCACCGTCTCCGTCGACGCGCTCGTCGCGGGCCGTGAAGGGCGGCAAGCATGACGTCCGCGGGTGAAACTCCGGTACATGTCGGGGTGTTCGGCCTGCTGGGCTCCGGCAACCTCGGCAACGACGGGTCGCTCGAGGCCGTACTCGGGTACCTCCGCGCCGAGCACCCGGAGGCGGTCGTGGACGCGCTGTGCGGCGGGCCCGAGGCCGTCGCGACCCGGTACCGGATCCCCGCGACCCGGCTGCACTGGTACCGCGGGGAGTACCGGACCGCGTCACGTGCGGGCGCGATCGCCGGGAAGGGGCTCGGCAAACTCGTCGACGCCTTCCGCACCGCTGCCTGGGTGCGCAGGCACGACGTGGTGATCGTGCCCGGCATGGGCGTTCTGGAGGCCACGCTGCCACTGCGGCCATGGGGCTTCCCGTACTCCCTGTTCCTGCTCTGCGCGAGTGGCCGACTGCTCGGCACCCGGGTAGCGCTGGTCGGTGTCGGCGCCGCCGCTATCGCCGACCGGCCGACCCGGGCCCTGGTGCGCTGGTCGGCGCGGCTCGCCAAGTACCGCTCGTACCGGGACGCCCAGTCCCGCGACGCGATGCGGGCGATGGGCGTGGACACCACGCGCGACGAGGTCTACCCGGACCTCGCCTTCGCCCTGCCGGTGCCGCCGTCCGGCCCGTCCGGCCAGGTCTGCGTAGGCGTCATGGACTTCCACGGCGGCAACGACGACCGCGCCCGCGCCGACGAGATCCACCGGCGCTACCTCGAAGGGACCACCCGCTTCGTCCGCGCGCTGGCCGAGGAGGGCAGGCCGGTCCGGCTGCTCACCGGCGACGACTGCGATACGACGGTGGTCGCCGCGATCCTCGACGCGGTGGACTCACCACTGGTCACCGCCGCCGAGACGTCCTCACTGGCCGACCTGATGAAGGAGACGGCGGCTGCCGACACCGTGGTGGCGACCCGGTACCACAACCTGATCTGCGCCCTGAAGACCGGTACACCGACCCTCGCCCTCAGCTATGCGGCGAAGAGCGACGCGCTCATGGCCCAGATGGGCCTTGCCACGTACTGCCACCCGGCCCGCGAGATCGACCATGACCGACTGCTCGGGCAGTTCCGGTCCCTGGAGAAGCACTCGGCAGAGCTGCGGCAGACCCTCGCCGAACGGAACAGGGCCGCCGCGCAGCAACTCACCCACCAGTTCACCGCCTTGACCACGGCCTTGTTCCCGGCGACCTACCAGGCCCACCCGTATCAGGAGACTCCATGAAAGCGACCGAAGTCCCCGCGATCGACGGGGCGTTCCTGTTTGAGCCGACGCCGTACGCCGACGAACGCGGCTTCTTCTGCCGCACCTTCGACGCCGACGTGGTCCGCTCGGTGGGCCTTGACCCGGACGCCTTCATCCAGGACAGCCTGTCCCGCTCGGCCCGTGGGGTGCTGCGCGGCCTGCACCTGCGCTCCGGAGCGGGCGAGGCCAAGCTCGTGCGGTGCTCGTACGGGAAGATCTTCGACGTCGTCGTGGATCTGCGGACGGACTCGCCGACGTACCGCGACCGGGCCTTCTTCGAACTGTCCGACGAGACGCAAGTGACCCTCTACATCCCGGCGGGATGCGCGCACGGCTTCCAGGCGCTGACCGAAACCGCGGACATCTCGTACCGGATCGACCGCGCGCACGATCCGGCCGAGGACGTGACGATCGCCTTCGACGACCCGGAGCTCGCCATTCCCTGGCCGCTGCCGGTCACCTCGATGTCCCAGCGGGACCGGGAGGCACCAAGCCTCGCCGAGGCCCTGAAGCAGAAGGAGAGCTGAAGTCAGCGTGACCACCGAAGAGTTCCAACTGCCCAGGTCGCGACTGGCGAACGAGCGGCTGCACGCCATGATCCCCGGGGGCGCGCACACCTACGCCAAGGGCGACGACCAGTACCCCGAGAACCTGGCCCCGGTCATCAGCCACGGCCGCGGTGCCCACGTGTGGGACATCGACGGCAACCGCTACATCGAGTACGGGTCAGGGCTGCGGTCGGTCAGCCTCGGCCACGCCCACCCACGCGTGATCGAGGCCGTGCGACGGGAACTCGACCGCGGCAGCAACTTCGTCAGGCCGTCCATCGTGGAGGTCGGGGCCGCGGAACGCTTCCTGGCCACCGTGCCGACCGCCGAGATGGTCAAGTTCGCCAAGAACGGCTCCGACGTCACCACCGCCGCCGTGCGCCTCGCCCGCGCCGCCACCGGGCGCCCACGGGTGGCCATCTGCGGCGACCACCCGTTCTTCTCCGTGGATGACTGGTTCATCGGCACCACGCCGATGCCCGCAGGCATCCCGGCGACGACCACCGAGCTCACCGTCTCCTTCCCTTACGGCGACCTGGCCGCCACGGAGGAACTCCTCACTCGCTACCAGGACGAGGTCGCCTGCCTGATCCTCGAACCGGCCTCCCACACCGAACCGCCGCGCGGTTATCTCGCAGGCCTACGCGAACTGGCCGACCGGCACGGCTGCGTACTGATCTTCGACGAGATGATCACCGGCCTCCGCTGGTCCGAGGCGGGCGCCCAGGGCCTGTACGGCGTCGTCCCCGACCTCTCCACGTTCGGCAAGGCGCTGGGCAACGGGTTCGCCGTCTCCGCCCTTGCCGGGCGCCGCGAGCTCATGGAGCGGGGCGGCCTTCGCCACTCCGGCGAGCGAGTGTTCCTGCTGTCCACCACGCACGGTGCGGAAACGCACTCCCTGGCAGCCGCGATGGCCGTGCAGACCACCTACGTCGAGGAGGGCATCACCGCGCGACTGCACGCCCTCGGAGAGCGGTTGGCCGCCGGAGTCCGCGATGCCGCGGCCGGAATGGGCGTCGGCGAGAACATCGTCGTACGGGGCCGGGCCAGCAACCTGGTCTTCGCCACCCTCGACGAGAACGGGCAGCCGTCGCAGCAGTACCGCACCCTGTTCCTGCGCCAGCTCATCGCGGGCGGGGTGCTCGCCCCGTCGTTCGTGGTGAGCAGCGCGCTCGAAGACGCCGACATCGACCGCACCATCGAAGTGGTGGCCCAGGCATGTGCGGTGTACCGGAAGGCACTTGACGCCACTGACCCCAGGCCCTGGATGGCCGGGCAGCCGGTGAAGCCCGTGTTCCGCCGCTTGGCGTGATGTGGGTGATGTGGGTGATGCGATGTGCTTGACATGACATGACATGGCGTCAGCGGCGCTCCCGCCGACTGGAATCCGCTATCCGATCGACGAGCCACGCGGTCGCAGGTATCACCGCGAGCGCGGTGCACCAGCCGCCGAGGACGTCGGTCGGATAGTGCGCGCCCAGAGCGACCTGCGCCCACCCCATGGCGGCACCGGCGACGAGAGCCGCGGCGAGCACGAGTGACGTACCGGCCGTCCTGCCGAGGCCGAGCCGGCCGGTCACGAGCAGCGCCACCATGAGGGCGAGCGCGGTGACGAAGGCGGTGTGCCCGCTCGGGTAGGACAGGTTGTCGTCGCCGTGGATGGTGCGTCCCACAAGGGACTTGATCAGCGTCCCCGTCCCCACGGTCATGGCGACTCCGGCGACGACGAGCACCGCCGCGCGAGGACACCGAAGCAACAGGCAGCCCGCCACGATGGCGACAACCAGCATCACCGCTCCGGCGGGCTCTCCCAAGAAATCCGCGGCCAGAGCCACGCGCCGCCACGGCGGCCGCACGCTGTCCGCCGTCGGCTTGATGATCCACCTGTCCACCCTGCCGGGCTCGCTGTGGCCGGCGTACAGGACCCCGAGCGCGACGACGACCAGTGTGGCGAGCGCCGCGATCGACCCGAGCCACGCGCGCAGCGACGGGGGCAGCATGAATCAGCACCCTTCCCTCTCCCCTGCTCCAGCACCGTTGGCCTCATGTTAGCGATCCGTTGGCTGCCCCTGATGGGATCGATACATCGAGCCCGGCCCCGCCGGTACTCGCGTGAAACGCGTGATGCGGGGGACCGCATCACCACGACTACGGGGGCACATCTGATGTCGCGTCAGCGCAAATATGTCACCACCACACTGGTATCCCTTTCGCTGGTTGCCGGAGGGGCACTGGTCACCGCGCCCCAGGCGCAGGCCAGCGGCGTGCACGGACTGCGGTGTGGAAAGGAATGGCTGAAGGAACTCGACACGTCCGGTGAGAACATCGACATCGAGTACGCGAACTGCATCGGCTGGACCAAGACGAGGTTCCGCGCCGAAGGCTACGGCCGCGTCCTGGACGGCGGCGGCTCCCGGAAGGTCGACGCCTTCATCGTGGAGATGCGTGTGGACCGGGGGAACGTCACGATCCAACGCAGCCGGTGCAACTTCACCAAGGCGATCAACACCCACGACGGCGTCAACACCGACTGCAACAGCAAGGCTGTCATCGGGCGCAAGGGCCTGACCGGCGACAGCCGCATCTACATCGACCTGGACTCGGACGGCCGGGGCGGCAAGTGGTACAACCTCGCGGGCTCCGGCCGTGCCTGACCGAAGCCGAGGCGGGCCCAGCCGTCATGCGCGTGATGCTCCGCTGTTCCCGCGTCGTCGGAACAGGACGGCGACGAGCGCGGCGACCGCGACGCCTCCCGCGCCGATCGCCGCCCACCGGCCGGCGGACGGCGCGGGAGCGGTGTGGCTCCCTGTTGGCTGCGGAGAGTCCTCGGCAGCGGTGGGCGACGGACTGGCATCGGGGTCGACGACGAGCACGGGTGCGGGGAACTCTGGTTCCTCGGCGCCGGTCTTCGCCTGATTCCATGCCGCGATGGTGCCGTCGGAGTAGGTCTGCTCCGTGTCGAACGTCAAGGAATGCCGGTCCGGTACGGGGCCGACCTTCACCTTGAACGTCCTGCTTGCGGCCGGCTTGATCTCGTGGCCCGGCTCTGCCGTCCAGACCACGCGGGTGCCCTGGCCCGCGGACCGGGAGACGGTCCGCTCCGTCCATCCGTCGAGTGCGGGCACGGCAGTGACCGAGAGGCCGCTCGGGACGGCGACGGCGATGCGGACCGTGGTGGCGTCGGCCAGCTCACTGGGGACGCGGAACTGGAGAGTCGCGGGTTCTCCGGGGATGACATCACCGATGACCCGGACATGGGCCGCGGCGGACCCGGCGCAGAGCAGGACTGCTCCCGCCGCACCGGCGACGGCGGTGGTCAGAGTGGTCAGAGTCGTCGAAGGGGAGATGTGCCATCGAGAGCGACGGGGCATGGGAATGTCCTCGCAGTCGTGAGTCGGGTGAGTCGGGTCAGCAGCAGTCGCAGTACAGGAGATCGGTGGTCTTCACCGCGTGGCCGTGCATGCTTCCCTGGGCGGCGAAGGCCGCCTTCTGGACCGGGGTCGCCTCGCCCTTGACCTGGATGGAAATGCTCTTGCCGTCGAAGGCGCCGAAGGCGAGCGCCATCGGAGCCTTGCCGTTCGCGTCGGTGGGGAACGAACGCACGGGCGTCTTCTTGCCGTCCGAGGCCACGGCGAATGCCTGGTAGACGGTGTTCGGCTTGAGCTCGCGTGCCTGCAACTGGATCATGTCGAGCCCGCTCACCGGGCGGACGGTGGCCTCCAGGACGCGGCCCTTGACCGGGTCGAGATCGTCGCCGGCCGTGCCGTCCGGCAGGACGGTGGGAACGTTGTGGGCCTGCTGACCGAGGCCTTGACGGCCGAGGTTGGCGGCACTGCCGGGACGTGCGACCCGGGAGGCGTAGACGATGGCTTGCGGCTCCTGGCCCGATGCGATCGTGTCGATCACCTTGTGGGTGGCCGTGTCGATGACGTCCACCCCGTCGGACTTCTCCAGACCGACGTACATGCGGGAGCCGTCACCACTGGCCCAAGCGCCGTGCGGCGCGTGCCCGTGGTTCTTGATCTTTGTGACCAGGACGGGGGCGCCGGCGGTCCTGCGGTACACCCAGGTCTCGTCAAGACCTCCCATCGTGAGGTAGACGAACTTCCCGGCGCGGGTGTCGACGAACTGCGGGTGGTTGGTGTCGGGGCCGGTGTTGAGAACCTTGACGACCTTGTCGCTGACCAGGTCCACCACGCTGATCATGCCGTCGCGCTTGTGCGAGACCCAGATCCGCTTGCCGTCGGGGGAGATCGCCTGGTCGGAGGAGAACGTGGCGCCGAGCCCGGTGATGGGGGCCTTGACCTTGCGGGAGCGCACGTCGATCACCGTGACCTCGGCCTTGTCGGTGTGGTTGACGTACGCCTTCCTGCCGTCCGGGCTCATGAGTACCTTCGACGGGCCCTGGCCCACCCGCACATTGGCGATGAGGCCTCCGTGTACGGCGTCGACAATCGAAACCGTGTCCCGGCCACGGTTCGCGACCCAGAACTGCTTGCCGTCGGCGGTGAAGCTGCCCTCATGGGCGGCACGGCCGACATCGGTGGTGCTGAGAACCTTGTTGGTCCTCGTGTCGACCATGTGGACGGTGTTGCTCGAAACGCTCACCACCGCCAGGCGTCGCCGGTCCGGCGAGATCGCAAGGCCGTGCACCCCCGCGTCGCCGCTGTACTGCGGGCTGAAGGTGCTGCCGACCCGCTGGTCGCCCAGTGCGATCGTCCCCAGCGTCCTGTTCGTGGAGGGATCGACCACCGACACCGTGTTGGACGATTGATCGGCGGTGTAGAGGCGGTCCCGGCCCGAGATCGGGATCGGGCGCTGCTGGGTCACCGGTGAGGCTTTGGCGGTCGTTGTCCGGGGGTCGGCCTGCGCCATGGACGCGGCAGTCAGTCCGCCGGCTCCCACCCCCAGCGTGGCAACCAGCATCCATGTGGCACGGCGCGCAGAAGGCATTGTTCTCTCCAGAGTGTGTTGTGGGGTGTGACGGATCGCCTGGCCGCCGGTGAAGTCGGCGTCAGGAAGCTCTTGCTTCGGCTGTCAGACCGAAGGGGGCGGTAGGGAAGGGGGCTGCACCGAAGGGGGCCGCACGGGAACTCGGGTCACGACGTGCCCCTCTTCGTCCTCCACGATCAGAGCCGTGATGGTGTCCCTGCGCATGGCCGTCGCCATGCGCAGGGACACCGACTCGCCGGTCTCGGCCCGAGCGCTGCCGCCGGGCAGGCGCCTGCCATCGGCGTTGACGGTCATCACTCGGTACGTCTCCCCTGCCTCGAGCCCCGACAGGGCCACGGGGACCTCGGTGCCCCACGGCCGGTCGACCATCCGGCCCTGACGGGTGAGGACGACGGACGCGGATGTGTCAGGGGCTCGACCCTGATCTGCCGTGAGGGGAACGAGCACGGCAGCGGCCGCGGCGAAGGCGGCGGCGACGCCCAGGGCGATCCGCCGCCCGCGAGTGGTCCGGGCGGCCTCCGCCGCTTCCGCTCCGGCCATGTCCCGGCGGATTCGGTCGCCGAGGGACTTCGACGGCCGCGCGTGCATGTCTGATTCTCGTGGCTGGGCCCGGTCCGCGAGCGGGTTCACCCGCCGCATCGTACGGACCACGTCGTCGGTCTCGGTGGCCTCGCGGGTGCAGTCCGGACACTGTTCGAGATGCCGGGACAGCTCCTGCGGCAGCGGCCTCCCGAGCAGTAGGTGCTCGGTCAGGAGCGGGCGGAAGGGGAAGCAGTTCTCGTTCATGGTGCCAGCCACCCGTTCTCCTCCAGGACGAGCCGCAGCGAGCGCACGCCGTAGTACAGGCGACTGCGCATGGTGGACGCCGCGATGCCCAACTCCTTACCCAGTTCGGCGCACGTACGACCGCCGAAGTACACCTCCACCACCGCCTCCCGGTGCTGTGGGCTCAACCGGTTCAGAGCCTCACCGAGTTGAATCCGGTCAAGAAGCTGATCAACGGCGTCGAACGCCGACGGAGACTCGGACACGGCGTCCCATGACGAAACCCCGGGCCCTTCTCGCACCGTGCGCCGCCGCATGGCGTCCACCACGCTGTTCCGGGCGATGGCGAACAACCAGGTCCGCAAGCTGCCCTGATCCGGATCGAAGCCGCGAGGTGATCTCCAGGCACGGATGAAGGTCTCCTGCACCACGTCCTCGGCGAGCTGCCGGTCGTCCAGGGCTTTGAACGCGAACCCGAAGAGCTCGCCGCCGTAGAGGTCGTAGGCGGCGTGCATCTCCCGCTCGGTCCGTATTCCGGTGGGTTCCGAGCCGTTCGCCGCGGACCGGCCACGAAACCACCGCAGAGGGCTACCGCTCACGGTCACGCCCCCTTGCCCCAGTTCCGTGCCAGGCGTTCATGCTGCTCCCCATCTCCCGGACGATGTTCAACAGGGGATACGCAGGCCTCGACGGGAGTGTTGAAGCGCCGGGAAAGATTGTCACTGTCACCCGAGACACCCGAGACACCCGGGTTGACGGGAACAGGTCCGGCGCGGGCATCGACTGACGTCGGATCAAGTGCCATTCTCCAGCTACCGCAGCCTTTTCAAGGGCTGCGGTACGGGGGTGTGCTATGGCGCTGCGGGGGCGGATGCCCGGTGTCGGGGCGGCAGCGACGGCGTTCGCGCTGTGCCTGACGGTGACGGCGGTGGGGTGCGCCAAGGGCGGCCCGGACGCCTCCGACGGGGCGGGCGGACAGACGCCGACGACGTCGGAGCGGCTCACGTCAGGGGGTGGTGACGGCGGAGGTGGCGACGGCGGGGCTACGGGCGGAGACACCGGTACGGGGGGCAGCACAGCTACGGGCGGTGGAGGCCGGACCGGTGGCGGCACCGATGGCGGGGGCACCGCGGGCGGTGGTGGTACGGGTGGTGGCTCCGATGACGGTGGCTCGACGGGTGGTGGTGGGAACGGGAACAGCGGTGGGGGGAACGGGAACAGTGGTGGTGGGAACGGCGGTGGCGGAAACGGTGGGAACGGCGGTGGCGGTGACGGCGGTGCCCCCGGACTCCCCAGCGGCGGTGGAGGCAACGGCGGCGGAGGCAATGGCGGGGGAGGCGACGGTGGTGGCGGGGGCGGCGGTGCGCCGGGCTCCCCGATGCACGTGCCCGACATCGTCCTGGTGGGCCAGCCGATCAACGACGAGGGCAGGGGTCCGGACGAGCCCAGCGTGTGGCCGGACATCCAGGCGCAGTTCGCGGGCCAGTGTCCGGGCAAGAAGCTCTGCGTCACCCTCGTCCGCGTCTATGAGGCCATCGAGGGCGTCAGCCCCTGCGGATACGCCGATCTGACCCGGCCTGTCGAGGGCGCGGAGATAAAGAAGGGCAGCACAGTCACCGTCGTCGGTGGCGCCCCCTGCCCACCGAAGAGTGACCCGGCAGACGTTTCCCCGTCCCCCTCCGCGTCCCGGTCCACGCAGGCCCCATGACGCAGCCACCGGACGAGCCGGGAGCCACCGGGGCGGCCGCGATCCGTCGCTTCGGTGCGCTCTTCGGCGCGGTCGCCGCCCCGGCCAGCTTCGTCACCGCGCTGCTCTACTACTTCGGCTGGCACCATGCGTACTGGTTCTTCTACTACTTCGGCGTCAACGCGACGACCCTGGGCCTCGGCACCACCGACTACCTCATGCGCAGCCTGGACGCCCTGTTCGTGCCGATGGTGACGATCGCCGCCATCGGCCTTGTGGCGTTCTGGGGCCACGATCTGCTGCGGGCCCGACTCGCGGCGGGCTACCGGCCGCACATGCTGAGTGTCATCGTGCCGACGATGGCGGTGGTGGGGTTCCTGCTCGCGCTCGGCGGGCTGTGGAGCGTACGCGCCCGTACGTTTCTCACCCCGCACCTCGCACTCGCCCCGCTGAGCCTGGCCTCCGGGGTGATTTTGCTCGCGTACGCGCTACAGCTGCGCAGGGCGCTGGCGGCCTCGGAGACCCGGCCCGCATCTCCGGTGGCCCCCACGACGGCGGACTCGACGCCGGAGTCGGCTTCCGGCTCCACAGGCGACACGCCCCCGGCTCCCTTAACTCCCCCCGACCGGCCGCCCCTTCGTCCCGAGTGGGCGGCCGTCGCCGAGTGGGGCGCCGTCTTCGTCCTCGTCGGCCTCAGCCTCTTCTGGGCCGCCAACGACTACGCGGCAGCGGTGGGCCGCGGGCGCGCCGCTCACTTCGGCGCGACCCTCGCGGAACAGCCGACCGCCGTGCTCTACAGCGAGCGTGACCTCGCCATCCACGAACCCGGCGTACGCGAACTGCGCTGTGGTGACGGCAAGTCCGCCTACGGCTTCCGCTATGAGGGCCTGGCTTTGGTCATCCAGTCAGCTGATCAGTACGTCCTCGTGCCCAAGAGCTGGACCCCGTCCTCCGGTGTCGCCCTCGTCCTGCCGCGCACCGACTCCGTACGCCTGGAGTTCGTCCCGGTTTCTGCGGCGGGCACGCTCGGCCGCACCCGCTGCTGACCTGCTGACCCGCCGACAGGACCCTGGCCGCCGTATCAGAACGCGGAGTTGGCGAACCAGTGTGTCAGCAGGTCATCGTCTCCCTCGTGCGAGAGGGCCGTGGAGTCGTGGTTCAGGCGGCCGTAGACGAGGAGCAGCAGGTCGCGAGCGCTGCCCCGGACGGTTGCGTCAGCGGTGTGCGCCTGCGCCTGCGCGTCAGCCGTGGCGGCGAGCCCGAAGCCGTCGGGCCGCAGGCGGATGAGCCAGTCGCCGTCGCCGTCGGTGGCGCGGAAGCGGACGGTCCTGTCGGGGGCGCGCAGGTTGGCGACCTTGGGGGCGAAGAAGGCGGCGTAGGGCAGGTTGACGAGGAATTCGTCGATCCCGTCGACCGCGACCGCGCGGTCGATCGCGGGCCCCAGGCCGAGTGCCAGCTCGGCGTCGGCACGGTGCAGCAGGGTCTCGAAGAGCATCCGGCGTGCCCAGAAGCGCGCGTGCTGGTCGGCACCCCACGCCCACATCGGCAGAGCCGGTTCGGTGACCGCGAAGGCGCCCGCGGCCACCGTCGCGCTCTCGGCCAGCCAGTCGGGGTACTCGTCCTGCCGGTCCGGGAGGCGCAGGTCCACCGTGCGGCTCTGCGGGGGCTCTTGAATGCCCGCCCGCAACAGGGTCGAGAACCAGCGCTGGACGCTGCCTGTGTGCTTGACCAGGTCGGCCAGTGTCCAGCCGGGGCAGCCGGGCACCGGGGTCGTCAGGTCGGCGTCCCTGAGCGCTGCGACGAACCGGGTGGTCTCGGCTGCGACCTGCGCGCGGTGGTCGAGATCGACCGGTGCCGATGCGAGGCCAGGGCGGTTCGGGGTATTCATCGAGGTGTGCCTTTCTGAGGGGCGCCGGGAAGGAGCGGGCGCGGAGCCTGCGAGCTCCGTACCTGATCAGACAAGTTCGACGTCAGGCGCGGAGCTCGCAGGCTCCGCAGCCCTCGTTGCGTCGGCCTTCCTCAGCACCGGCGTACGAGGTGCGCCCGCCGTCCTGAGTCCGGCGAGGGCGACGGCCACGACCAGGGCGAAGGCCGCTCCCGCGATGGCGAAGCTCAGCGTGAACTGGCTCTCCTGGGGCAGTGCGGGCATTCCGTCCGGCAGCGCGATCGTCTTCGACGCGAGGAGCGAGGTGATCATGGCGCTCGCGACGGCGCTGCCGACCGAACGGGAGATGGAGTTGATCCCGTTGGCGATGCCGGTCTGGTGGGCCGGTACGGAGGCGACGATGAGCGCGGGCATGGAGGCGTATCCGAAGCTGATCGCCAGGCCGATGACCAGGCCCGCGCCGATCACCGAGGCACTGGTGCCGTGCGCGGCGGTCAGCCAGGCGAAGCCGAGCACACCGAAGGCGGCACCGATGGCCAGGGTGAAGCGCGCACTGATCCGGCGTACGAGCACTCCTCCGACCTGGGCGCCCACGAGCGAGACGAGGGTGGTCGGCAGCAGGTAGACGACGGCCGCGGCGAGCACCGAGGCACCGAATCCGTAACCCGCGACGCTCTCCGGCATCTGCACCAGGTACGAGACGCCGATGAACTGCGCGAACATCGCGAACCCGAGCAGCAGCCCGGCCAGGTTGGTGAAGAGGACGGGCCGGTGGACGAACATCTTCATGTCCACCATCGGCTCCTTGACCCGGCGCTCGACTGCGACCCATACGACCGCCATGACCACCGCACCGATGAAGGCGCCGAGCGTCCTGCCGGATGTCCAGCCCCACTCATGGCCCTGCGAGATGGGCAGAAGCAGCAGTACGAGCAGCATCGCGAGGGTGATCGCGCCCAGCCAGTCGGTCCGTCCGCCGGTCTTCGCGCGGGACGGCGGCACCGCGAACAGCACACCGGCCAGTGCGATCACGGCGAGCACGACCGCGAGCCAGAAGACCCGGTGGTAGTCCGGGTCCGAGCCCTGGGTGAGCAGTCCGGCGCCGACAAGCGCGAGCCCGCTGCCGAAGGCGAGCGTGCCGCTGACCATGGCCATGGCCCCGTGCAGCTTGGCCGGCTTGATCTCCTCGCGCAGTACGGAGAGGGCGAGCGGGAAGATCGCGGTCGCCGCCCCCTGCATCACCCGGCCGACGATCAGCCAGGTCAGTGAACTGGTGGTGGCGGCGAGCACCGAGCCCGCGATCATCACGAGCAGGACGCCGACGAGGGTGGGCTTCTTGCCGTGCTGGTCACCGAAGCGGCCGAGGAGCGGCGTGAAGACGGCGGCGGAAAGGAGTGTGGCCGTGGTCACCCAGCTGACGTTCGCCGTGGTGGCGCTCAGATCGGTCTGGATGATGCTCAGCACCGGGACGACCAGGGTCTGCATCATCGAGACGACCATGGCGGCGAGACCGAGCGCCAGGACGAGCAGGGTCTGCCCGGAGGCTCTCGGGGGCGCGGCGCGATGTGCGTGGGACACGGCGATTCTCTCTCAGTTACTTGACAACCTTGATGCTTGAGATTCTCAAGCAATGAGTAGACGGTAAACATCAATATTTGAGATCGTCAAGTTCTCTGGGGTAAAGTGACTCCCATGACAGGAACTCCCCGCGTCGGCACGGCCCAGCTCATGGAGTTGCTCTCGGTGTCCCTCGGCGCCTATTACGGCGATTTCACGATCGCGGCAGCGAGCGAGCACCTCACGGCGAGCCAGGGCAAGGCACTGACGGTGCTGCGCCGGGGGCCCGCGGCGATGAGGTCCCTGGCCGACACCCTGACCTGCGACGCCTCGAACATGACCGGCATCATCGACCGGCTGGAGAAGCGCGGCCTGGTGCGCCGCGAGCCGAGCCCGTCCGACCGGCGCGTCAAGAACGTCGTCCTCACGGCCGAGGGTGAGCGCGTCACGGACGCGATTCGCGTGAAGATGCACGCCACGCGGGAGGGGCTCGACGGACTCGGCGACGAGGACCGGGCCACGCTGTACGCCCTGCTGGAGCGGGTTTTCGTCTCCCGGCCGGCTGCTGCCTGACCGGGGGCAATGGGGCGCAGTGCCTGGCACCCTTGCGCCGGGAGCTGTTCGTGTAGTCCGCTGACCCGTATGGGGAAGAGGAGCATGGCCGCAATGACCGCCGCCCTTGTCGCGGGGTCCCTTCTGACGGGCGTACCGAATGCGGGAGCCCAAGGTGCCGAGCAGGGCGCCGACAGTGCGTCGCCGCCGATCGGGTCACCTCTCGCGCCAGGGGTCGACCTGGACACCGTGACGATTCCGCAGTTACAGGCGCGCATGGCGGATGGTTCGCTGACCGCGTCGCGGCTGACCCGGGCTTACCTGCGGCGCATCGAGAGCGTAGATCCCAAGATTCACTCGGTGCTGCTCACCGACCCGACTGCCCTGCGCCAGGCCGCCGCCAGCGATGCGAGGCACCGGCGTGGCGAGACCCTCGGGCCACTGGACGGCATTCCCGTTCTGCTCAAGGACAACGTGGACACCCGTGACATGCCGACGACGGCCGGGTCGCTCGCGCTCGCCGGGAGCCCGCCCGACACCGATGCCGCGCTGGTGACCCGGCTGCGGAAGGCCGGGGCAGTGATCCTCGGCAAGACCAACCCGTCCGAGTGGGCCAACTTCCGTGCGGCCAAGCCGACTTCGGGGTGGTCGGCGGTGGGCGGGCAGACCAACAACCCCTACGTCCTCGACCGGAATCCGTGCGGTTCCTCGGCAGGATCGGGCGCCGCGCTCGCCGCGTCGTTGGCACAGGTGGCCATCGGTACCGAGACGGACGGCTCCATCGTGTGCCCGGCCGGGATGAACGGAGTCGTCGGCCACAAGCCCAGCCTCGGCCTGGTCAGCCAGTCGGGTGTGGTGCCGATCTCCGCCGAGCAGGACACGGCCGGGCCCATGGCGCGCAACGTGATCGACACCGCGCTCACACTTTCGGTGATAAGCGGTGGCGAGGGCGCGGCGCCAGACCACGGCAGCACTCTCCACGGCAGCACCCTCCACGGCAACAGCCTCCGGGGTAAGCGGATCGGCCTGTGGCGCCTGCCCTCGCTCGGATCCGACGTGGACGCGGTGATGACCCGTACGGCGAAGAAGCTGCGCAAGGCCGGAGCGGTGGTCGTCGAGGTGACACCCCCGTACCAGGCACGGCTCGCCGAACTCGAATTCCCGGCGCTGCTCAGCGAGTTCCATCGGGACATCGATGCCTACCTCGGTACGCGCAAAGGCCCCCGTAACCTTGCCGAGCTGATCGAGTTCAACCGCGACCACCCCGGGGAACAGACCTGTTTCGCCGGCCAAGAGCTGTTCGAGCAGGCACTCGCCGCGCCGCCCACCACCGACCCCAAGTACCGTGCGATGCGGGCCGAGTTGAAGGACCTCTCCCGGCGTTCCATCGACGAGACCATGGCCGCCGAGCACTTGGACGCCATCGCCGCACCCACGAACCCGCCCGCCTGGACGACCGACTGCGCACGCGGCGACAACGACGTCATCCCATCCTCCACGCCAGCCGCCGTCGCGGGATATCCGTCCCTCTCGGTGCCCGCAGGATCCGTGAACGAACTGCCGGTCGGCCTGCTCCTGATGGCCGGTGACCACCAGGACACCAAGCTCCTGTCCCTGGGAGCCGCGGTGGAGCACCGGCTGAAGGCCTGGCGCGCACCGCGCTACCTGCCGACGGCCGGGTCCGGCGCCTCCGGGCGGTGAAAGTCTCTAGAGTGCATGATCGTCGGGAAGTGTCCGCAGGGATGTCTGCACGGCACCGCAGAGGGTCGAGAGGGCTGTAGTGAGGGTCGAACTTCCGCCGGAGCCGGTGTACTTCGTCAACCGCGACGACGAGCGGGAACGCGCCTTGCGCGCGGTGACGGACTGGCGGAGCCGTTCTCGCCCGTTGGTCCTTGCCCTGAGCGGGCCGGGCGGCCTGGGGAAGACTGAGCTGGCCGTTCTGCTCGCCCGCACGCTGGGCGAGCGTCATCCCTTCACGGACGGTGTGCTCTCCGTCGACCTGGACGACTTCCGGGCGGACGGCGTGGTGGACCCCGGCGATGTGCTCTCCCAGTTGCTGAACTCCCTCGACGTCGTGCCGGACCAGGTGCGGGCTCAGTACGCGGCTCGGTGCGGGCAGTACTGGAACAGGACCTCCGGCGCGAAGCTGATCCTCCTGCTGGACAACGCCCGGTACGCCTCGGAGGTCGTACCCCTGCTCCCGGCGTCGGGCGCCAGCGTGGTGATCGTCACGAGCCACGGTCCGCTGCACGACTTCGAAGCCGGCGCTGCGGTGGATCTCGTCCTGCGGCCACTGGACGAGCGGTCGGCGACGGAGCTCCTCGAGCTGATCGTCCGTGACCACCGCCTGGCCGCGGACCCGGCAGCGGCGCGGACGGTGATCCGGTTGTGCGACGGCCTCCCCGCGGCGCTGCACGTGGCCGGCCGGTGGGTGCGCACCCACCGGCTGCGTCCGCTCTCCCGCCTCCTCGCCGACCTCACGGCCGAGCTGGACGAGAAGGGCGTGTCCGGCGTGGAGCGGATCTGGGACACGGCGTACGCCGAGCTGTCCAGCCCGGCGGCCCTCCTCTACCGGTTGCTCGCGCACCATCCCGGCGAGACGTTCACGCTCCACTCCGCCACCGCGTTGTCGGGACTTGGGCCGGAGGACTGCCAGGACGCCCTGGAGGAACTGGACCGGGCCGGATTACTGGACCTGCGTCTGCTGTCGCTGACAGAGGCCGGCCAGCTGAGGCTGGCAGGACCGCTGCGCGCACACGCCCTGCGCCGGTCCCGTCGCGAGGCGGCGGGAGGAGAGGTCGCCGAGGCACAGATGAGGCTGGTGCGCTGGTTCGTCCGGCAGGCTCAGCTGGCGGACCGGTTCGCGGCAGGCCGTCGGCTGACCGTCGTAGACCTTCTCGATCCTGTTCCCGGTGCGCCGGACGTTCCACTGGAGGATCCGAACGCGGTCGTGGACGACGGGGACCGGGCTGAACACGCCGCTCGCGCGGCCCGTTGGCTTGACGAGGAACGGCATGTGCTGTTCGCGTGCTCGCGCCTGGCCCACGGCCGCGAGATGGACACCGAGGCCGTGGCGCTCGCCGAGCCGGTGTGGACACATGCCCTTGACCATCCTCACCAGTCCGAGGTCGTCGAGGTCTTCCGGCGTGCCGTCGACTCGGCAGTCAGGCACGGAGGGAACGCGGGGTGGCTGGTGCGGATGCGCTGCCAGCTGGCCAGGCCGCTGTGGGAGTCGGAGAAGCTGAGCGAGGCCCAGGAGCAGATCGACAGGGCCATGTCCGCCCTCGAACTGCTGGGGGACTCGGAACGGGACCGCAAGCTCGCCGCGTCGGCCGTCGAGCATAGCGGGATGCTCAAGGGCGCACGGGGCGAGTGGAATGCCGCGCTGGCCGACTTCGCGGCTTCCCGCGACATGCACCGGGCGATCCCCAACCCCTACGGCGTGCTGCTCCAGACCTATCGGATGGGGGAGGCGAGCGCGAAGGTGGCCGACCTCGATGCGGCGCATCGTCTGCTGGCCGAGGCACACAGCGGGTTCGTGGCGAAGCAGCGGGAGAGGCTGATCGGACGCTCGGCGTTCGCTCTCGCCGGGGTCCTGTACCGCCTAGGCCGGCTGGACGAGGCCCGTGGGCTGTACCAGCAGTCGCTCGAGCAGGCCGACAAACGACGCTCGGGCTCCGACCTGGCGCGTGTCCACGACGCCCTGGCCGAACTGGACGCGGCCGAGGGGCACTTGGCGGAGGCCGAGGAGCATCGCGTGGCGGCCCGGACCTTCCGGCGGCGTAACGGCCTGGGCTAGTGCCGAGGCAGGCACTGGGCCCTAGATCACCTGCTTGGCTTCGGTGTCCGTGGCCGGGCGGATGGTGATGCGGAAGGCCCGCTCTCCGACGAGGCAGTTCAGCACGGTGAGGCTGTCGGGGGCGGGCTGAGGGTTGATCGACCGAGGTGAGATCGACCGAGGCGAGATCAACCCGGGTGAGATCAACCGGGCGTGTGCGGCCGACAGTGCGATCGCCGGGTCGATCCGTACGATCCGGCCCGCTTCGGACCGGGGTTCGACCTGGACGGCGTACGTCCGCTCATGACCGCGGACTCTGAGCAGGACCCCGCCGGACGGCAGCAGAGCCGCCGCAGAACGGCAGCCCGGATAGGCGGACAGGGTGTGCCGGGTCCACCCGTCGGCGGTCCAGGCCTGGTCCACCGGGGCGGCGGACGCCGGGAGCGGGCGGCGGTACAACAGGCCTGCGGAACGGGCGAGTTGCTCCCCGGTGGCGCCATGCTCCACGGCCAGGTGATGGCCGGGCAGGCCGATACCGGCCGGGTGCCGGGTGATCCGGACCCCGGCCGTACTCGTCGCCACATGGACGTCGAACGCGGCGGGGACACGTGTGGCGGGCGCGGGCGATGGCAGCAGCGGGGGTGTGGCGCCGTGGGTGGGTGGCGCGAGGCCGAGCAGGGCGTAGACCTCGGTCCGCAGCCGGTCCACGGCGCCACCGGCCGACGCGAACGCGGCCTGAGCGGCGGCGCGCCCGGGACCCTGCCGGTACGCCCGCAGCGCGTCGGTGATGTCCTCGGCTTGGCCCAACTGCGGTACCCGGTCAAGGAGTACGGCCATCGGGCTGCCGGGTATCAGTTCGCCGCCGCCGGGGTGCACGCTCACGACGGGGCGGTCCTGGGCGGCGCAGTAGTACAGCGCCGCCGATCCATGGTCGGTGACCAGGGTGTCCGCGGCGATCAGGGCGGAGGCCCACTCCTCGTGCGGATCCGGCAGGATCAGTCCCGCATCGAGGGCCGGCGCCAGCCGTTCGTTCAGCTCGTACGTCCCCAGCAGGCTGCGCTCATTGGGATGGATGACGAGCGCCAACTGGTATTCATCGTAGGGAAGTCGGGTCGCGAGCGCGGCGGGGAGGCCCGGATGCCGCCGGACCAGTGACTCGGGGCCCCAGGTGGAGGCAAGGACCAGCAACTTGCGGGCCCCGGTGCCCAGCGCGGCCCGGTAGCGGTCACGCAGGCAGGCCGAGGCGAGGACGCGTTCCAGAGTGAGATCGCCGATCACCTTCGCGCGCCGGGCGGCCTGCGGGTCCATGGCGGCCAGCCTGGCGACCTGATCGGGGTGGGCCAGGGCGTGCAGGGCTGCCGGAGCATGGTCGTGCGTTCGTCGCAGATACTCCGGGTCAAGTCCGGATGCCGAGTCGGCCGAGCCTTCGTCGCGGATCGACTTGTTGAAACCGGCGCCGTGCGGGATGAGGACCTGCGGGCCGCGCAGCAGCCTGAGATCGCCCTTCGGGCTCGCGGCGACGATCAGGTCGTAAGAGCGCCCGCACGCTTCGCTCCACGGCACCGTGCGACCACCGAGGGCGTCGATCGCGGAGAAGGCGTCGGCTCCGAAGTCGGAGCCGGGGACGAGGGTGAACAGGCGGGTGATCCTGGCGTCTCCGGAGAAGACGGGAAGAACGTCGAGCAGCCGATACAGGGCAACCGCGGAGCGAGCCGCGAACAGAACCGCTCGCCCGTCGCCCGTCGCCCGTCGCCCGTCGCCCGTCGCCCGTCGCCCGTCGCCCGTCGCCCGTCGCCCGTAAGTCTCCATTCTACCGGGAGACGGTAGCTGGACACTGCTGTTTCCGCAGGTCGGGGCGGGTTCACTCGCGTCGTCGGGCGACATGATCCGATCCTATCGTGCGCTGTTCGAAGGTCGCGGAGAGTGATCCGTGCCGCACATTTGGCAAGGTGGTGTGTCAAGCCGTGCCTGATCGCGAGGATGGCGGCATGAGTGACTGGGGAATCGCCCTGATCGCCGCGGGTTCGGCGGTCGCGGGCAGCGTGGTAACCGGCTGGTACACCCGCAGCGCGGGCATCCGCCAGGCTGCTGCGGCACGTCACGCGGGGGATCGCCAGGCGGACGCGCTGCTCGATTCGGTACGCATGACGTTGCGTGCCGAGTCCGGCCACCGCGAGTTCGCCCTGCGCCGCCAGACCTACGCGGAGTTCCTCGGAGCCGCGGAGGCGAGGATCCTGACCGAGCGGACCGGGCGGGGGCAGTCCGCCGACGAAGTCCTGTTGCAACGCGCCTTGAGCGGGGTGCTCCTGGAAGGCCCCCCGACCGCCGCTGCCGCGGCACAGCACCTCATCGACTGTCTGCGCCGCCATGAGAGCCCGGACGAACTCAAGCGGGCGAAGCTGGCCTTCATCGCGGTGGCGCAGGAATGCTGCCGGTCCGGTGACCGTCCGTAGACCTGGCCGCCCAGGTCAATAGGCATATATGGGCGGGGAGTTGCTGTGACATGCTGTCGGCATTTCATCGGGCGGCCGGCACGGTCGCGGGCAGGAGTGACGTGTGATTGACGGTGCGGGCACCTCGGGGATCGATACCAGCAAGCCGCATCCGGCACGGGTGTACGACTACCTCCTCGGGGGGAAGGACAACTACCCGGTGGACCAGGCGGCCGGTGACGAACTCGTCGCGGCGGCACCGGAAGCCCGCATAGGCGTCAGGGCCAACCGCGCCTTCCTGGAACGCGCGGTGCGATTCGCCGTCGGCAGCGGCATCCGCCAGATCCTGGATGTCGGCACCGGGCTGCCGACATCGCCGAACATCCACGAGATCGCTCAACGCGTGGCCCCGGATGTGCGGGTCGCCTACATCGACAACGACCCGATCGTGAAAGCTCACGGGGACGCCCTGTTGAGCAGCTCGGGCACGACCGACATCGTGCTCGCCGACCTGCGCAGCCCACAGGACATCCTGGACCACCCCGACATCCGTCGGCTCATCGACTTCAACGAACCTGTGGCTCTGTTCCTCGTCGCCATTCTCCACTTCGTCACCGACGAGGAGGCGCCCGAGCACATCGTCGCCACCTTGCGCGACGCGCTCCCGGCCGGAAGCCTCCTCGTGCTCTCACACGCCACAGCCGACTTCGCCGATCGCGAGGGCGCCCAAGCCGTCTACAGCAACGCCACCGCCACGTTGAACTTGCGGACTCGCGCGGAGATCGAGCGGTTCTTCGACGGATTCGACCTCGTCGAGCCCGGCCTGGCCCAGGCGCCGTTCTGGCGCCCCGAGGGTACGCCGCCCGAGGCTTCCCGCGAGATCGGCTTCTACGCGGGTGTGGCGCGCAAGAGCGAGTGATGCTCAGGAGCACAGGACAGGGACGCGTTGTACGAGGTTGTTTCCGAAGCCCCCTCGGTTCCAGGGCTGTTGGAGGGGCTGGGTGTGTCCTTCGGCGTCGGTTGCCCGGACCGACAGGATGTGGCGGCCGGCCGTCGCGGTCCAGGTGGTGTGCCAGGCCTGCCATCCCCAGCGGTGCGGCCCACGGGGAGCGACCTCGGCGTCGGTCCAGGTGCGGCTGTCGTCGGCGCTGACCTCGACCCGTGTGACCGGCCCGTGCCCGGACCAGGCGCGCCCCTCGAGCTCCACAGGGCCGGGGCGCACGACCCGTACCCGTGACATGAAGTCCGGGAAGCCTGGCGGCATCAGCAGGGCGCGCGGGGCGATCCGGGTGACGGGCTCGCCGGGGTCGTCGGGCGACTGCCGGAACCGGTACGCCACGGCTTGCTGGAAGCCGGTGAATGGGGTGTCGGTCAGTTCGACGGTGCGGAGCCATTTGACGTGGGCCATGCCGTACCAGCCGGGGACCACGAGCCGAAGTGGGTAGCCGTGTTGGGGAGGCAGCGGGCAGTCGTTCATCGCGTACGCGAGCAGCACGTCCGCGTCCACGGGGAGCGGCAGGCTGCGGCGGTAGTCCTGCTCGACGCCGCGCTCGACTCCGTGGTCCGCGCCGGTGAACACGGCCTCGACCGCGCCGTCCTCGACCCCCGCCTCCGCGAGCACCGTCCGCAGCGGTACTCCCGTCCAGTCGGCGGTCCCCACCGCCTCCACCAGCCACGGCTGGCTGACCGGGCGCGGGCTCAGGAGTGCGCGGCCGTTGCCCGCGCACTCCATCGTGACCCGGTGGGTGACGGCAGGCAGCGCCCGCAGTTCGGCGAGCCCCAGCTCCAGGGGCGTACGGACCCGCCCGCCGATGGAGAGCCGCCAGGTGTCCGCGTCGACCGCGGGGATGTCGTAGTGGACCAGCACGTAGTGGAGGCCGGGCGGCGTGACGTCGTAGCGCAGGGCCTCCAGCGGAAGCCCGTGATTGCGTGCCGCGAGCGCCAGCTCTTCCTGGCCGATGCCCTCATCGGCAGCGGCGACGCGTCCCGGTGTGCTGACATCGCCGAGAGATGTCCGCTTCATGTCTCCATGGTCGCGCGTGCGGGCCGGGCCCGCACGGCAATCGACGCTTTGCGGCTTCCAGGCTCTGTGGTTCAGGGGATCCAGTAGTTGTGCACGGAGGACGACTCGGGCTCTCCGCCGGGACCGGACAGGCCGACCGACTCGGCGATGGGCATGATCTTCTTGCTGAACGCCTGCATGTGCTCCTCGGACTCCCAGACGTCGTAGATGTCCAGGCCGTCGCCGCTCGGGACACAGACGTGGGCGATGCAGCCGTCGAAGATCTCGGGCGTCTCCTGGAGTTTGGCGTTGAGCGTGTCGTACTGGTCGGTGGTGACGCCCGGAAGGGAAGCATGCATGAAGATCGCCATGGCTGCTGCTCCTTGCTCGTGTGATGAGGGGGTGCCATAAGAGGCATGCGGAGGGACCGCCGCGTGGCGGCCGACTCCCTATGGCCAGCACAGCACGCCTGCCGACTGATGGCACTCACAAGCAGTGCACTCACAAGCAATGGGCCGCGAAGACGGCGATGTCCCTCGCCACGCGTTCCGGCCTTTCCCAGTACGCGACGTGTCCCACACCCTCGTAGACGATCAGCCGGGAGCCGAGAACGGTGTCGAGGATCGTCTGTTGTTCCGCACGCGTCAGAATCGGGTCCTGGTCGCCCCAGACGGCCAGCGTAGGTACGAGGATTCCGGACAGTGTCGACCGCAGATCGGTTTCGAGCAGGCCGCGCAGCGTCTCCCGCCACACGCGGGCGGGAGCCTTGAGGTTCTCGTCGACGACGGTCTCCAGGAAGCCGCGGGCGACGGGCTCGGCCGTCATGCCGAGCGCGAACCGCTCCACGAAGCCACGGTCCACCGGGTCCTCCAGCTGCCGTACGACCTCCCACAGCTCAGCGGCGGCGGGCTTGTCGGCGAGGACGACCGGAACGCCCAGAAGTACGAGCCCGGCCACCCGGTCGGGATAGCGGCCCGCGACGATGCGTGCCTGCACGCCTCCGCTCGATGCCCCGACCAGTACGGCGCGCTCGATCCCCACGCTGTCCATGAAGGCGACGATGTCGGTCGCGAAGTCTTCGGGGAGATAGCCGTCCGGGGGCTTGTCGGCGTCTCCGTGGCCTCGTTGCGTGGGCGCGTAGACGTGCAGGGAGGAGGGCGTGCGCCGCAGCAGCGGCTCGAACGTCCACCAGGAGTCGACATAGCCGTGGACCAGCACGACCGGCGTGCCCGAGGGGCCGCCCACCTCGGCATACGGCAGCTCAAGACCCGCGCGCAGCGCTGCCTTGTGCACAGTGACGGCGGACATGACGGTCCTCCTCACCTCTGCGTCCAGCGTAAGGACAGGCGGGCCGTGAAGCATGTCGAGGGCCCCGCCGATCACCGCGGGTTGGAATCGGGCGTGGTGAGCTTCAGGTACGTCCTCTTCGTCTCCCGGATGTCGACGTATTCGCCTTCACCGGCGGGGACGTACAGCGGAACTGACATTTTTCCTCCTCGGATGATGGGTGATCAGGTGGCCTCGGTCAGGGCCGGGTCCTGCTGCGGCCGGCCGTTCGCCTGTGCCCACCGGCCGATGACCGGCGCCGTGAGGCCGCAGACGGCGAACAGCGCGGCCAGGACGACCCATCCGGTCGTGCCGGTCGTGATGACCAGGCCGATCAGGACCGGTGCCGCGATCTGCTGGACGGCCACGCCGAGCCAGAAGACCGAGAGATAGACGCCCTCCTGGCCGGGCGCCGCCAGCAGATACGACTCTCCCCAGCCACCGGCGGACTGGAACAGCTCCCCGGCGGTCAGCGCGACCATGGCGAGGAGCAGCACGCCGACGGCCAGGACGACCGGCGGCTTCGGCGCCGCGACGAGCAGCAGGCAGCAGACCGCGAGGGAGCCGCCGGCGCGCACAAGACCCCGTGCCGCGCCTGCGATGGTGTCGGTCCCCCGGCTCGCGCGTACTTGCAGGGCGACCGCGAGCACGGTGTTGACCGCCACCAGGGGCGAGATCACCGCGGCCGGGACCTCGGTGTGTTCGACGATCCACAGTGGTATGCCGATGCTCAGCAGGGTCATGTGCATGGTGAGCACCGCGTTGATCCCGGTGAACGACAGGAACGGTCCGTCCCGCAGTGCGTCGACCGAGAAACGGCGACGCAAGCTCTTCGCGGGCGTGCTGAGCACCGGCAGCCGGGAGGCCAGGGTCGCGAGTACGGCGAACGAGGCGGCGTTGAGCAGCAGGATCGCACCGTAACCGGGGGGTTGACGTGTCACACGGCGCCGTTCGCTCCGGGCACTCTCTACTCAGTACACGCATCGAGTAGCCAGCCGAGTACGGCCTGCCGTGCCACGCCGGCCGCCGGCTCCTGCTGGCAGTCGCCATCCTCAAGTCCTGGCGGCTCCTGCGCAGATTCTGCTGCTCGACCACTCACATCACAGCCTCGTTCAAGCCGTCCTGACACTGCATCCAACTAGCTCGGAGTGAGGACGACGATCGGGCTGGAGTACGGTCACGTGGGACCGGAGGACCGCGGCGCGTCGAGGCCGGCCGCGTGCAGGGCGGAGGCGCCCGGCGGAGGGCAGCGCGGGAACGCGGGGACGTCAGGGACGGCGGCGGGGGAGTGCTTTCTGCCTCTTTGGACCCCTGGCGAGGCCGTTCGGTCAGATGTACCCCTCACGCAGGGCGTAGGCCACCACGTGCGCCCGGTTGCGCAGGTGCAGGCGTGTGGTGAGGCCGTGCATCACGTTCTTGACGGTCCGTTCGGAGTACGACAGCTCCATGGCGATCTCCGAAGTGTCGAACCCTTCCGCCACGAGACGCACCACGTCCCCCTCGCGCTTGGTGAAGCCCAGGAAGGAACCTGGCGGTTCGGTGCCGCCACGGGCGCTGCCACGGTGGAGGCGTCCCATCTGGCCGATGAGCTGGCCCAATAAGTCCGCGGGCAGGTCCCCGCCACCCCTGGAGGTGGTCAGCACCGCATGGAGCAGGCGCTGTGCGGTCGCTTCGTGGCGCCAGACGATGGCTCCCACACCGCACTCGATGACCTCCAGGAGCTCGTGCTCGCGGACCGTACCCGCGACGAGCACGGCCCGCACACCCTCGCCGCGCACCGCGCGCCTCAGCCGGGTCAGCGCGGCCTCGTCGAGGGTGTCCTCGATGAGCAGGGCAACAGCGGCAGGGCCGGAGTCCCCGTCCAGTTCGACCTCCGGGTGCCGGCGCAACTGGCTGAGGACTCCCTCGCGGCTGATCGGGTCGGGGGCGGTGACGGTGACCCGCACCCGGTTCGTCATCGGTACGGAGGCCGGGGAGGCCAGGGGCGAGCTGGACAAGCGCTCTTCCTCACTCTGGTGGTTCGTCACTGTGGTGGTGCGTCCCTGTGGTGGTGCGTTTCCCCCTGCGTCCGGGCGCCGCCGGTGTCCAGGGATCGGCGGCGCCCGGAGGCGGTCAGGAGCAGGACTTGTAGAAGTGCTTCCAGCCGTCGCTGGGCATGGCCGGCGGCTCGGCCGGGGTGCCGGTCTCGCCGTACTTCTGCTCCAGGTCGTAGTCGTACGCACCGGGGCCGCTGCCCGGCTTCGTCAGGCGCACGGACCGCTCCCACACCCCGTCGCCGTCGTTGTTGAAGACCGCGAGGTCCGGGTACGCGTCGTCGCCGTAGTTGGCGATCCGGAGCTGCTTGGCCTCGCCGTGGTCGCCGATGTCGGAGTGCTTGGCGGCGGCGGAGCCCAGGTTCGAGCGCTTGAGCGGGCCGGGGCGGAATTCGGCGACGCGTGCCGTGTTGGTGTCGTCCCCGTCGGCGGGCGTGACGATGTTGACGATCATGTCCAGGGTGCCGTCGTTCTGGAAGTCGGCGACCGCGGCGGTGGCGACCTCCCCCGGCTTCGCACCGAGGAGCTTGCCGACGGCCTGCTTGCTGCCGAACGAGCCGTCCGCGGCGCCCCATTGGACGGTCATCTTGGTGCCGGTGTGCCCGGGATTGATGATCTTGTCGGGGCGGCCGTCACCGTCGAGGTCGCCGACCAGCGTCGTGGCGCCGGGCAGGCACGGCGCCGCCGCCTCGGTGGCCTTGCCGGACCGTGCCGCGCCGCCCGACTCCGGCGACCCGGCCGCACTGGCCTGGTACCCGGCAACGGTCAGGGTCAGGGCGACAGCCGCGACGGGGGTGCCGATCAGGCCTAAGCGCTTGCGAAGCATCTACGAACTCCTCAGGTCGTTGCTGTTGAGACGTGCTCGGGAGCAGGGCTCTTTGCCACGCCTCATGGAGTGGTGATCTCGATGTGGGCGTGGATATGGGCGTGCGGGATCTCCCGGATGAGCACGTTGTGAGCTTGCGGGATGATCCGGCCCAACCGCTACGAAATCCGGGCAGTTGGGGACGCTGGAACGCGAAATCACCCCTTGACCAGCAGGAACGCAAGCCGCCTGGAACGCGGGAGTGGGACACGCCGAGTCCCTCTAGGAAGCGGAGGAGTGCCGTGCCGCACTCTTCGTCGCCTCGAACGACGTTAGCGAGGCAGGAGGATATATGGCAGTGTCAGATTTTCCTCACACCGGCGACGCCGTCATCCGTCCGCTCCTGCCATACGCGCAGTTTTCGCTAACCGTGCGCCATCCGAGTACGCAGGATGAGGGGTATCAACCCGGACCGAGCCGGAGGCGTACATGGCGGAGACGAGGACTGACAAGCCCGGTGAAGACATGGGGGACGGTGCGTTGAGCCTCGTCGAGGCCCTGTGGGACAGGGCCGAGCGTGAGCCGGATACCGTCGCCCATGTGATGCTGCGCGACGGTGAGGAGCCGGGCGCGAGCGTGACGTACGGGGAACTGAGAGCCGAGGCCGCGGGGATCGCCGCGCGCCTGCGCCGTGCTGGTCTGGCCGGGGAACGAGTGGTGTTGTGCTTCCCGACAGGACTCGAGTTCATCGCCTCGCTGCTCGGCTGTCAGTGGGCCGGAGTGGTCAGCGCGCCGGTCAAGGTGCCCGCCCGGCGCGACGGCCTCGCGCGGCTGCGGGGCATCGCCCAGGACGCGGGTGCCCGCACCGTGCTGACGACCCGCGCGGTGCATGAGGAACTCGTCGGACGGAACGGTGCCGACGACGAACTCCGCGGACTGGCCTGGCTGGTGGTCGACGAACCTCGTCCCGCGCGAGACGAGCCGTTCGCCGAACCCGATGTGGACCCGGACGGGCTCGCGCTGCTCCAGTACACCTCAGGTTCCACCGGCAGCCCCCGCGGAGTCATGGTCACCCACCGCAACCTGTGTGCGAACGCGGCGGAACTGAACCGGTTGTGGCCCGGGGTGGGCGCACCGCGCGTGGTGTCATGGCTGCCGCAATTCCACGACATGGGTCTGCTGTTCGGGGTGGTTCTTCCACTGTGGGCCGGATTTCCGGCGTATCTCATGGCACCGGACGCCTTCATACGCCGACCGATGCGCTGGCTCGAGGCCATCGACCGGTTTCGCGGCACCCACTCCGCCGCGCCCAACTTCGCCTATGAGCTCTGCCTCAGCAGTGCCGCGGACGTAGGGCTGCCTCAGCTCGACCTGTCGTCCTGGCACGCGGCGGTGAACGGCGCGGAGCCCGTGCGCTGGAGCACCCTGGAGCGGTTCGCCGCCACGTTCGCGCCGCACGGTCTTGACCCCAGGGCGCTCTGCCCCGGCTACGGCCTCGCCGAGCACACCCTGAAGGTGAGCGGCGCGCGCCCCGACGAGAAACCGCAGGCCACCTGGGTCGCCACCGAAGATCTTGCGCGCGGGAGAGCAGTGCCGCTGCCCGCGGACCACCGGGCCGCGACACCCGTGGTCAGCTGTGGGGCCGCGGACCCCTGGACGGACGTACGCATCGTGGATCCCTCCTCCGGCGCGCCCCGCGAGGACGGCGAGGTGGGCGAGATCTGGCTGCGCGGGCCGTGTGTGGCGCGTGGCTACTGGGGGCGCGAGGCCGAGACGGCGGCGACGTTCGGGGCGCTCCTGGACGACCGTACGTACCTGCGTACGGGAGATCTGGGATTTCTGATGGCAGGAGAGCTCCACGTGACCGGGCGGCTGAAGGACGTCATCGTCCGCTTCGGCCGCAACCACTACCCGCAGGACATCGAGCAGATCGTGGAGGACAGCCGCTCCGGGCTGCATCAAGGCTGCTGTGTCGCCTTCCCCGCGCCGCCGCGGGCCGAGGGGCAGGGGGAGCGCGTGGTGCTCGCTGTCGAGGTGGGAGGCCGGGCCCTCGCGGGTACCTCGGCGACGGGGTTACGGGCGGACATCGCAGCCGCGGTCAAGGACCGGCACGGCCTCGCGGTCGACGAGGTCGTCCTCGTGCGTCGCGGCACTCTCCCCCGCACCTCGAGCGGGAAAGTGCGACGGCGAGCCTGCCGCGTCCAGTACGTGGACGGAACACTGAAGCGGTTCTCCGAGGGCCGTGGTGACCAGCGGACGGGGGCGCGGCGATGACGGTCGGGCCGACGACGGCGTCACCTGGCGCCCGCATCCTGGGAGTCGGTGCCTACCGCCCCGCGCGACGGGTGGGGAACGACGAGGTGAGCGGGCCGATCGAGTCGAGCGACGGCTGGATCAGGCGGCACTCCGGCATCGTCAGCCGCCGGTTCGCCGGCGATGACGAGTCCGTCGTCGCCATGGGGGCCGCCGCCGCGGACAAGGCGCTGGCGCACGCCGGTGTTCAGGCGTCGGACGTGGACATGGTGCTGCTCGCGTCCATGTCCTACTTGAGTCAGTCACCCGCGGCCGCACCCCAAGTCGCCCATGCCATCGGCGGGTTCGGCGCGGCGGCGATGGATGTGGGGGCCGCCTGCGCGGGTTTCGGTTACGCGCTCGCGCTGGCCGACGGACTCGTACGGTCGGGCACGTGTCGGCACGTCGTCGTGGTCGGCTCCGAGCGGATGAGTGACGTGGTGGACCCTGGGGACCGGTCCACGGCCTTCCTGTTCGCCGACGGGGCGGGGGCGGTCGTGGTGGGCGCCGCGCGGGAGCCGGGCATCGGGCCGGTGGTATGGGGCTCGGACGGCGGTCGCCACCGGATGATCGCCCACTCGTCGTCGTGGCGGGACCTGCGGGATGACGACGTCCCGTGGCCGACCCTGCGGATGCGCGGGCCTGAGGTGTTCCGCTGGGTCCTCACGGAGATCTCCGCGGCCTGCCGCCGGGCCTTGGAGGCCGCGGGGGTCGCCGCCGACGAGCTGGCCGCGTTCATCCCGCACCAGGCCAATCTGCGCCTGGTCGAGGGGCTGGCGAAGTCTCTGGGCCTGCCGCCGTCCGTGGTCGTCGCCCGCAGTGTGATCACCGAGGGGAACACTTCGGCGGCCTCCATCCCGCTGGGCCTGGAAGCGCTGTTGGCGCAGGGCGGGCTGCCCGCCGGAGGCAAGGCCCTGCTCTCCGGCTTCGGGGCGGGACTCGCCCATGCGTCGATGGTGGTCACGCTGCCCTGACGAGCCGTCAGTCTGTGAGGCGCACGACCGTCTTCCCGGTGTGTGCGCCTCGCAGCAGGCCGAGGAACGCTTCCGCGACCCGCTCGATGCCGACGACGACAGTGGTGTCCGTCCGTACGGTTTCGGCGCGCAGCCAGGCCTGCATGTCCCGGGTGAACTGCGGCATCCGGTCCTGGTGGTCGTCGACCAGGAAGCCGCGCAGCGTCAGCCGCCGCGAGATGGCGAGCGGAAGCGTGCGCGGGCCCTCGGCCGATGCCGGGTTCAGCTGGGACATGGCACCGCACAGCGCGACCCGGCCGAACGGCCGAAGCAACAGGAGGGCGGCTTCCAGGTGGTCGCCGCCGACGTTGTCGAAGTAGACGTCGATGCCGTCGGGTGCCGCCGCGCGCAGCTGCATCCGTACCGGCCGTTCCCGGTAGTTGAAGGCCTTGTCGTAGCCGAAACGCTCCTCGGCCTGGCGGGCTTTCGCAGCGCTGCCCGCACTGCCGATGACCTGGGCCGCCCCGCACATCCGGGCGATCTGCCCGGCGAGCGAACCGACGGCACCGGCGGCCGACGAGACGAACACGACGTCGCCGGGGCGCACTTGGGCGATGTCCCGGATCCCGACGTAGGCGGCGAGGCCGGGCTGGCCGAGCGCGCCCAGATGGTCCTGCGGCAGTGCGTCCGACCAGGGATCGACGGGCCGGACCCGCCCGGCGTCGAGCACCGCGTACTCCCGCCATCCCAAGTCGTGCACGACGAGATCGCCGGTGACGAGCTCGGGCGTCCGGCCTGCGACGACCTCGCCGACGGCCCCGCCGGTCGGTGGCGCGTCGAGCGGGTAGGGGGCGAGACCGCCCCCGTCGTCGCTCATCCGGGCGTGCATGTACGGGTCGACCGACAGGAAGAGATTGCGCACCAGCACCTGTCCAGGACCCGGGGGACCCACCACGGTCTCGACGAGCCGGAAGCTGTCCGGGCTCGGGCCGCCGCGTGGGCGGCTGACCAGACGGACCTCACGACTTCTGCGTTCATCCTCGGCCACGGCGAGACCCTAGGCCGCTCCGCGCTGCCTTCGCTGCGCAAAGTTGAGCGGCCATCGCGGCTGGTCGGCGACGGTGTCGCGGGTGGCGTCCTGCTCAATTGTGGGCAGGCAGCGCCGCGCCGCGGACCCTAGCGTGTCAGCGTTCCTCGACCAGGAGGGTTGATGCAATCAGCCGCTGACACGGCCGCCGCGGCCGTTGGCCGGATCGTCGCCGGAGCGCTGCCCGCCGACGTCCGGCTCGACCCCGATGCCCCGCTCGCCCAGCACGGCCTGGACTCCATGACCATGGCCCGGATCGCGCTCGAAGTGCACAGCGAACTCGGTGTGGAGCTGTCCCTCAAGGAACTGGTCGACTGCCGCACCCCGGCCCGGCTGACGGCGCTGATCGACGCGCGCCGCGACTCCCGCGGGACCGCGGCCGATGCTCCCGCGCCGCCATCCACCCCCGAGCCAGCCGGTGATGGGGGCGAGGCGGCCGACAGCTTTCCGCTGACGCCCCTTCAGGAGGCCTACCTGGTGGGCAAGACACTCGGTGACGACCGCGTCGGGTGCCATGTGTACCGGGAGTTCGATGTGCCGGACCTCGACGCGGGGCGACTGCACGACGCCTGGCAGCGGGTGATCGACCACCACGACATGCTGCGAGCGGTGATCGGCGAGGACGGCACTCAGCATGTCGCACCCCTCGCGCCCCCGTGGACACCGACCGTCCACGAGGTGCCCGGGGACGGCGGCGACGCGGCCGTCGACGAGCACCTGGCGGCGGTCCGCGCCCGGCTCTCGCACCACCGGTACGCGCCGGGCGCCTGGCCGCTGTTCACCGTCGAGGTGTCCCGGCCTGCCGCACCGCGCCCGGCGGTGGTCCACCTGAGCCTGGACGCTTCCTTGACCGACGGGCAGGGAATCAACGTCCTTCTGGACGACTGGTGGCAGGCGTACCGGCAGCCGGAGCGCGACCTGCCCGCCGTCGGGCGCACCCCTCGTGACTGCGTGCGGTGGCTGGCCGAGCAGCGCACGACGGACGTCCACCGTGCCGACCTCGCCTACTGGCGGGAGCGTCTCGCGGACGCGCCCCCCGGGCCGCGGCTCGGCGCGAGCAGCTCCGGACCCGGCGGGACGGTCCCGCGCACGGTGCGCACGGGGCGGTTCGACGCGGAGCGCTGGCAGACGGTGCGGGACGTGGCGAACGCCTGGGAGGTCTCGCCGACCGCGTTGCTTCTCACGCTGTTCTCGGAGGCCTGGGAACGGATCGGCACCCCCGCGCCCTTCGCGCTGACCCTGACCACCAGCGAGCGGATGCGGCTGCCTGCCGACACAGCACGGGTAGTCGGCCCCTTCACCTCCAGCATGGTCTTCGTCGCACGGCCCGCCGCCGGACGCTCCCTCGAAACGTGCGCCCGCGACGTCCACCAGCGATTGTGGGAGGACCTCGGGCACGCCACCGTCTCGGGCGTGGAGGTGCTGCGGGCCATGCGCCGCGACGAGGCGCCCGCGGTCGTCTTCACCAGCATGATCGACGGTACGGACGGCGCCACCACGGAGGCCGCCGAGGGGTTCGCCCGCCGTACCCGCTACGTGGCGGGCCAGACCTCCTCCGTCGCTCTCGACCACCAGATGTGGATCCAGGACGGTGAGCTGGGCTTCCGCTGGGACATCGCGGAGTCCCGCTTCGCCCCTGGCCACATCGAGCTTCTGTACGCGTACTTCGTCAACGCGGTGGAGAGCCTGGAGAGCCTGTCGGCGCGGCCCCGGCCTCCCCTCAACGAACTTCAGCAGGCGTACTTCGTTGCCCGTGCCCACGCCACGGAGGGCGAAGGCTGCCTCGTCGCCCTGAGCTTCGACCGCGCCGAACTCGACCGGGAGCGCCTGGCCGGGGCCTGGACGCGGTTGCTGAGCGCGTACCCCGCACTGCGGGCCACGGTGAGCGAGGCCGGAGACCTCGTCGTCCCCGCGCGGGCACCTCGACGCTGGTACGTGCCCGAACTGGCGGACAGTGACGAGGAGATGAGCCGCGCCCTGGCGGCCCGGCCGTTCCCACTCGCCCGCGGCCCGCACACAGAACTGCGTATCGTGCGCACGGCGCAGGGGCACCATCGCGTGCACATGGCTGTCGACCTGCTGGTCCTCGACGCCCACAGCATCCGGCGGCTCGCCGGTGAGCTCTTCAGGTTCTACGCCGACGAGTCGGCGGTGGCTCCGAAGGATGAGCCGGAGGGACACCCTGGCGCCGGGTTCGGGGCCGGGTTCGGACTCGGGCTCGACGAGGCGAAGGCGTACTGGAGCGAGCGCATCGGCGAACTGCCGCCCGGCCCACCCGTGGACATGGCGCCGTCGGACGGCGCTCCCCCGCACCGGGTCCGCCGTGAGGCCAAGCTCAACTCCTGGGCAGGGCTGCGGGCCCGCATCGAGGACCGGGGCCTGAGCGTCGACGCGGTGCTCCTCGCCGCCTTCACCGAGGTCATCGCCGAGTGGTGCGCCGAGCCCTTCGCGGTGCCGGTGGTGCGCTGGACACGACAGGCGCGCCGACGGGACCCCGGCGAGCACACAGCGCTGAGCTGGGTCACCGACCACCGTGGTGCGCCGCTGCTCACCCGCGCCGCCCACTACGAGCGTGAGCTGGCCAGAGACGCGGAGGCCGACGCTGCCTCCGGCCTTGCCCACGTGCGTCGCCTCACCCTGCGCAGGCGTACCGCGGGGGCGGCGGGGGAGCGGCCGTACGCCCACCCCGTCGTCTACACCAGTGTCTTCGACGGGGGAACACGGGCCGGTCCCGGGCCGGATGTGCTGCCAGGGCCCTGGCTGACGAGCACTCCGGGAGTGTGGCTCGACGCCATCGCGGTCGACCAGGGCGACGAGCTGCTCTACTGCTGGGACGCGGTCGACGCGGGCTTTCCCGCCGGGCTGCTCGACGAACTCTTCGCCCGTTACGGCGAGTTGCTCGGCCGGCTCGCGGACGACGTCAGCGCGACTCCGGAGCCGCGACCGCCCGACCAGGACAGTCTTCCGCGCCTCTGGAACGACACGGAGCGGCCGTTCCCCGTCCCGGGCCCCGCCCACCTGCTCTTCGAGGAGCAGGCCAGGCTGCGCCCCGATGCGGTGGCCCTGCGCTGGCGTGGGGACACGATGACATACGGGGAGTTGAACCGCCGGGCGAACCGGATCGCCTGGCGGCTGCGGGACCGCGGTGTCGGCCCCGGGACCGTCGTGGGAATCTGTCACCGGCGCGGCCCTGCCATGGTGGCGGCGGTCTTCGGCGTCCTGAAGGCGGGCGGAGCGTACCTGCCCCTCGAACCGTCACTGCCGGAACGCCGGGCCGGACTGATGCTGCGAACGGCCGGGGCCTGCACCCTGCTGACCGGCATGGACGAGGCTCGATGGCCGGTGCCCGATGGCGTCACCGCCGTATACGCCGACACCCTCGACGCCGACCCCCGCGAGGAGACCGATCCGCTGCCGTCGGCCTCGCCCGACGACACCGCCTACATCATCTTCACTTCCGGCAGCACAGGGGCGCCCAAGGGGGTCACGGTCACCCACAGGCCCCTGCTGAATCTGCTCAACTGGTGTTATCGCACGCACCACTTCGGTCCCGATGACGTCGGCCTGTGCGTCACCTCGCTCGGCTTCGACCTCTCCGTGTTCGACGTGCTCGGACTGTTGGGGTGCGGCGCCGGACTCTATATCGCCGACGCGGCCCAACAGCGGGACCCGCAGCTCCTGTTGGACGTCCTGCTCACCGAGCCGGTGACCTTCTGGAACTCGGCGCCGACCACGTTGCACCAGCTGATGCCGCTGCTCCCCACGGCTGAGGGCCCCGGCGACACGGGACGGCTGCGCCTGGTGTTCCTCAGCGGCGACTACACCCCGCTCACCCTCCCCGACGACCTGCGCGCGGTGTTCACCGAGGCCCGCCTCGTGAGCCTCGGCGGCGCGACCGAGGCCACGGTCTGGTCGAACCACTTCGAGGTCGGCGAGGTGGACCCGGCGTGGCGCAGCATCCCGTACGGGCGGCCCATCGACAATGCGCGCTACTACATCCTCGGCCCGGACCGCCGACCCTGCCCCGTAGGGGAATCGGGCGATCTCTACATCGGCGGCGACTGCCTCAGCCAGGGGTACGTGGGGCAGCCGGAGCTCACCGCGGAGCGCTTCGTCACCGATCCGTTCGTGCCGCGCCCCGACGCCCGGATGTACCGGACCGGCGACCGGGCCTCCTACTTCCCCGACGGGACGATCTGTTTCCTCGGCCGGGACGACCATCAGGTCAAGGTCCGTGGATTCCGGGTGGAACTGGGCGAGATAGAGCACCAACTGCGGTCGCACCCCTCGGTGAAGGACGTGGTGGTGCTCGCGCAGCCGGACGGCGGCGGGGACCGCAGGGTCGTCGCCTACGTCATCCCGCTCGGCCCCCCGCCCAGGCTGGCCGAGCTGCGCGCGCACGCGGCCGAGGACCTGCCCGACTACATGGTGCCCAACGCCGTCGCCTATCTGCGGACGTTCCCCGCGACGGACAACGGCAAGGTGGACCGTGCCGCGCTGCCGTGGCCCCTTGACGCGGCGGAGAGCCACGCGGGCCTCGCCGGGACGGAACCGACGGAGGCCGGTGTCGAAGCCGAACCTTCCGGTGCCCCCGCGGCGGCACCGGACGAGAGCGCGGTGCGCGAGCACGTCGAGACGGTCTTCGCCGGGCTGCTCGGTTCCGGCGGGCTCGACCCCGAAGCGGACCTCTGGGACCAGGGGGCCACGTCCTTCACCATGGTCCGGGCCTCGGCGGCGCTGATGGAGCGGCTCGGCCTGCGCATCCCGGTGGACGCGCTGCTCGTCGACCCCACCGTGCGGGGCATCAGCCGGTACGCGGCCGCGCAGCTCGCGACGTCCAGTGCTCCGGACACCGCCCCTCCCCGGCCCACGGTCCCGCAAGAGGTGGACTTCTTCTCGGCCGATGAGCGGGCCAGGTTCAAGGCGCAGGCATGGAACGAGCGGTCCGCCGACGTTGCGCGACCGCCGCTGCCCCTGGTCGGCGGACCCGAGCCCGACGGCCGCTATGTGCGGCGTGCCACGCGGCGCGAGTTCCTGGCGCGGCCCGTGCCCCACGAGGACTTCAGCCGACTGCTCGGTCTGCTGCGCAGGACGCGGATCGCGGACGCGGACCGTTCCCTCTATCCCTCGGCCGGAGACACGTACGCCGTCCAGGTCTACGCGCACGTGCGGCCGGGCGGAGTGGACGGAGTGGCGGCCGGGCTCTACTACTACCGGCCGGCCGACCATGCGCTGCAGTGGGTGGCCGACGCCGGTGCCGTGGGCCGGCAGCTCCACTTCTCGTACAACAGGCAGGTGTACGACGCGGCGGGCTTCGAGATCTTCCTCATCGGCCAGTCGCACGGGATCGCCCCGCTGTACGGGGACAACGCGGAGCTCTACCTGTCCGTCGAGGCGGGGTACATGGGCCAGCTGCTCATGGGCGAGCAGGTCGACTGCGGTGTAGGGCTCTGTCCGGTCGGCGGGCTCGCCTACGACCGGTTGCGCGAGGCGCTGCGCCTCGACGAGGGGCACAGGTTCCTGCACTCCTTCATGGGGGGTGCCGTCGATCACGGAGCTGTGGATCGTGGAGTTGTGGATCAGGGAGCTGTGGCGCACGTATCTGCTCCTCCCGTCCCCGTAGTCGTCCCCGCCCCCCTGGCCGTCCCCGTAGCCGTGACCGGGATGGCGGGGCGCTTCGCCGCGACGGCCGGACTCGACGATCTGTGGGAGCTGCTGAGCCAGGGGCGCAGAAGCCTCGGCGCGCCGCCGGCGGCCCGCAAGGGTCAGGTGCCCGAGGGCCTTACCGGCGGATTCCTGAGCGACATCGAGGGATTCGAGAGCCTGCTCTTCGCCGTACCGCCCGTGGAGGCGGCCACCTTGGACCCGCAGGTGCGGCTGCTGCTCCAAGCGGTGTGGTCCTGCCTGGAGGACTCCGGGCACACGGCCGCTTCGCTGAGCCGGTCGGCGGGCCGGGTCGGGGTGTTCGTCGCGGCGATGTGGCCCGACTTCCAGCAGGTGGGAGCGGACCGGTGGGGTGAGAGCGGCGACGCCAGGCTCTCCGCGCTGGCCGCCGATCTTCCCAACAGGGTGTCCCATGTCTTCGACTTCCGCGGACCGAGCGTCGCCGTCAACACCTCGTGCTCCTCGTCCCTGACCGCCGTCCACGCGGCGGTGGAGAGTCTGCGGCGCGGTGAGTGCGGGGCGGCCGTCGTGGCGGCCGTCAACGTGATGGCGCACCCGTACCACGGGGCGCTGCTCGACGGCCTGGGCCTGCTGGCTCCCCATGGCAGCGCGGGAGCGTTCGACGCGGACAGCGCGGGCTGGGTCCCCGGCGAGGGCGTCGGTGCGCTGCTGCTGCGCCCCGAACCCGCGGCGATCGGTGACGGCGATGTCCGGCGTGCCGTGATCGAGGCGACGTGGATCGGCCACAGCGGACGCGCGGACCGCTACGGTGCGCCCAGCGCGCAGGCCCTCAAGGACTCCCTCCGGCAGTGTCTGCGGCAGGGCGGCCTCGACCCGTCGGACATCGACTACGTCGAGTGCGCGGCGGCCGGAGCGAGCCTCGCCGACGCGGCCGAACTTGAGGCACTCGGAGCCGTCTTCGGCCCCGCTGCCGGGCCGGTGAACGGCCAGGAGAGGCAGCACCAGGCCGTACCCGTGGGGACGCTCAAGCCGAACATCGGGCACCTGGAGTCCGCGGCGGGCCTCTCCCAACTTGCCAAGATCCTCCTGCAGTTCGAGCACGGACAGCTCGCCCCGACCCTGCTCGCTCCGCACCGTAACCCGCTGGTGGCCTGGAACGACCTGCCCCTGCGCGTGGTGGACGAACTGCGCGCCTGGCGGTCGCGAACCCCTGACGTGCCGTTGCGTGCGCTGGTCAACTCCCTGGGCGCCACCGGCTCGTACGCCCATGTCGTACTGCGCGCCCCGGCGCCGCACCCGAGCGCTTGACGAGGAGAACCGGTGGCGCAAGGAACATGGGTCAGCGCGGGAGCGGGTCTGCCGGACGCGGCACTGCGGCTGTTCTGCTTCCCCCACGCGGGTGGCGGCGCCGGATTCTTCCGGCCGTGGCGGGCGGCGCTCGGCAGTGATGTCGAGGTCTGCTCCGTGGTACTGCCAGGTCGCGAGGCGCGGCTGCGGGAAACCCCGTACAGGAGCATGACCGAGATGCTTCCGCCGCTCACCGATGCGATCGCCGAGTGGGCGGACAGGCCGTACGCGATCCTCGGGCACAGCACGGGAGCCGCCGTCGGCTACGAGGTCGCCCGCAGGCTGGCCGCGCATCCCGTGGGGCCGCCCCGCGCCCTGCTGGTCTCGGGGCGCAGGTCCCCCTACAGCCCCCCGGCCGGGCCGCCCCGCCACCTGCTGCCCCAGCGGGAGTTCCTACAGGCCGTGTTCGACCTAGGGGGCACCCCGCCGGAACTCCTCGGGCAGCCGGAGCTGCTCGAGCTGTTCCTGCCCGCGCTGCGCGGCGACTTCGCGCTCAACGAGACGTACCGGCCGCTGCCCGGTGGGCCGCTCGACTGCCCGGTGACGGCGTTCACCGGGCAGCACGACCCCGAGGTGACGCCCGAGCAGATGACCGAGTGGCGGCGGGTGTCGACGGGCCCCTTCGGCCTGCGGGTCTTCCGCGGCGGCCACTTCTACCTCGACGGAGCCCCCGGCGACGTGGCGGCGGCGGTCAAGGAGGAACTGGACAGGGCGCTGTGGGGCACCCGGCCCGCGCCGCTGGACCTGAAGGGCGCGTACTGATGGCGCGCCGCACCCATGCCCAGGTGGAGCACCTGGGCCGCATCACCCGGATCACGCTGACCCGCCCCGCCGATGGCAACACGCTCGGCGCCGACCTGCTGGCCGAGCTCGGCCGTGCGCTCGACGAGGCGGAGGCGGCGGCGGACTGCCGCATCATCCAGATCCGCGGGCAGGAAGGCACGTTCTGCACCGGCCTCGACTTCACGGAGGCGCTCGCCGCAGCCCACGACGACAACACCGGCACCGACGACAACACCGACGCCGATGTACGGGAGTCGGCCCGAGTTTTTCACGCGCTGCTCGCCAGGCTGACGACGATTCCCCGGCTGACCGTGGCCACGGTCGACGGACAGGCGCTCGGCGGGGGTGTCGGACTGGCCGCGGCCTGCGATGTGGTGCAGGTGTCCGACCGTGCCGCCTTCGCGCTTCCGGAGGCGCTGTGGGGCCTGCTGCCGTGCGTCGTGCTGCCTTTCCTGATCCGCCGGGTGGGCGTCCAGCGCGCGTACGCGATGACGCTGACCACGCTTCCCGTGGACGCTGTGACCGCCTGCTCCTGGGGCCTGGCGGACGAGCGGTACGAGGACGGCAGAGACCCCCTCCTGCGGCTCGCCTTCCGGATGGGCCGTATGCCGGAGTCCACCGTCGGTGACATCAAGCGGTACTTCGGACGTCTGGCCGTGCCCCCGACCGTCCACGAGGAGCTCGCGGTCGGGGAACTCGCCCGGCTGCTCGCCGCACCGGCGGCGCGCGCACGCATCACGCAGTTCGCCACGGACCGGGAACGTCCGCGCCAGAGCGCGGGGCGGCCGGGAGAGGAAGAGCGATGACCGTCGTATGGGTGTTTCCGGGGCAGGGCGCGCTGCGCAAGGGAAGGGGGGTGGAACTCCTAGATGAATTCCCGGGGTTGTGCCGCCGGGTGGAAGAGGTCATCGGCCGCCCCCTGCGGGATGTCGTGCTGCAGCCCGACGGTGACCCTGACCGCCGGCTGCCCGAAGTGCAGTCCGCGCTCTTCGCCCTGAACGCGTTCGCACACCTCAGCCACTCCCTGTCCGCACCGCCCCCCGACTATCTGGCGGGGCACAGCCTCGGCGAGTACAACGCGCTCGTCGCGGCGGGCTGTGTGGACTTCGAGACGGGACTGCGCCTGGTCCACCGCCGCGCCGAGCTCCTCGACTCCGTGCCGGGCGGCGGAATGCTCGCCGTGGTGGGCCTTTCGCAGGAGCGGATGGCCGCGATCCTGGCCGGGCGGAGCAGCGACGACATCGACATCGCGAACGTGAACTCCCGGCAGCAGCTGGTCCTTTCGGGCCCCGCGGAGTCCGTCCGCGAGCTGGCGAAGGAGTTGCGCGGCGCGGGCGCCGCCAAGTGTGTACTGCTGGACGCGAAGGGCGCGGGCCACTCCCGTTATATGCGCCCGGCGGCGGAGCGGTTCGCCGAGCTGCTGCGGGAGACCGCCTTCTCGCAGCCCCGGACGCCGATCATCTCCAATGTGACGGCGCGGCCGCACCGCCTCGCCGAGCTGCCCGACCTGTTGAGCCGTCACCTGTACAGCCCGGTGCTGTGGTCACGGAGCATGGACCACCTCAGGGAAGAGGGGGTCACTCGGCTGGTGGAGCTCGGCCCCGGGCGCGTACTGACGAAGCTGTGGGAGCAGGAGCAGGAGCAGGAGCGGGTCCACGGCGAGGCCCGGAAGGAGCCCGGGGTGCCACAGTCGGGGCGGGTGACAGGGCCGCGCCACGCCGTCCTGTGCAGCGCCGCATCCGCCGAGCAGCTGCGCGCGGTGGCCCAGCGGCTGCGCGCGCACCTGGATCGCACGGAGCCGCGCACGGGCTCCCGACTGGCCCTGGCCGACGTGGCGTTCACCACGCAGACCGGACGCACGCCGCTGGCCCACCGCCTCGCGGTCCTCTGCGCCGACCTCGGTGAACTCGCCGTGGGACTGGATGCCTTCCTCGGCGGCAGTGGACACCCCGATGTGCGGACGGCCGTCGTCCCCCAACCCGTCCCAGCGGGCGGCGATGTGCCGCGTACGCAGGAGGAGGCGGCCGGGATCTGGCTCGACGGCGGCGACGTGGAGTGGGAACGCCTGTGGCCCGACGGCGGCTCGCGGGTGCACCTGCCGACGTACCCCTTCCCCGGCGGTACCGCGGCGCCGGACGAGCCTTCCGCCGTGCCCGGGGAACCTCCTGCCGAGGCGGGGGACTGGCTCCGTGACCTGTTCGCCGAGATATCGGGGATACCGGTCGACCAGGTGCACCCAGGGGTGCCGCTGGAACAGTACGGCCTCAGCTCCGCGTTGATCGTCCAGCTGACGCGGCGGCTCGGCGAGCACTACGGGACGGTGCCGGCGACGCTGTTCTTCGAGTGCCGTGACCTCGGCTCGGCGGCCGCCGAGCTGACCCGGCTGAACGCGCGCACGCCCGAACCCCTCCGGCCCACGGTGCCCGTCGCCACCGGCACATCCCGGGCCGGGGCGGGCCAGGCCATGGCCGTCATCGGCATGGCAGGGCGCTACCCCGGTGCGCAGGACATGACACGTTTCTGGGGAGAGCTCGAGGCGGGCCACGAGGCGACGGGGCCGATCCCGGCGGAGCGGGCGAGGGCCCACTGGCCCACCGACCTGATGTGGGGCGGTTACCTGCCGGACGTGGACTGCTTCGACGCCAGGCTCTTCCGCATCACTCCGCGCGACGCGGCCCGGATGGACCCGCAGGAGCGGGTCTTCCTCGAAGTGGCCTGGGAGACCTTGGAGGACGCGGGCTACACGCACCGTCGTCTGCGCGAGGTGCACCCGGGCGGTGTCGGCGTCTACGCCGGAGCCATGTACAGCGACTACGCCTTCTTCGGGGTCGAGCAGGGGATCACAGGAACGCGGCAGGACAGCGGGAACTCCGTGGGGGACGTCGCCAACCGTGTCTCGCACTTCCTGGACCTCACGGGCCCCAGCCTCACGGTGGACACGATGTGCTCATCGGCGCTTGCCGCCCTCCACCTCGCGGTACGCGCCCTGCGGGCGGGAGAGTGCGAAGCGGCTCTCGTCGGCGGGGTCAACCTGTCCCTGCACCCGAACAAATTCGTCCAGATGAGCCGGCTCAACGCCTTCTCCTCCGACCACCGTTGCCGGAGCTTCGCGGCAGGCGGCGACGGCATCGTCGTGTCGGAAGGGGTGGGGGCGGTACTGCTCAAGCCGCTGAGCCGCGCCGTGGCCGACGGCGACCGGATCCACGCGGTGGTGCGCGGCACGTCCCTGGTGCACCAAGGCCGGACCAACGGATATCTGGTGCCGAATCCGGTGGCGCAGGGCACCCTCGTGAGCAGGGCGCTGGCGGACGCCGACGTCGAAGCGGCCGGGATCGGATATGTCGAAACCCACGGCGCGGGAACGGAGTTGGGCGACCCGCTGGAGCTGGAGGGCCTCTCGCGGGCCTTCGCGGCCGGCGGAGCGCGCCGCGCCGTCGGGTCGGTGCCCATCGGCTCGGTCAAGTCCAACATCGGGCACACGGAGGCCGCCGCCGGGATGGCGGGCCTGAGCAAGGTCATTCTGCAACTGCGGCACGGCCGCCTGGTGCCGAGCCTGCACGCCGAGCAGCTCAACCCGAAGATCGACTGGGCCGGTTCGCCGTTCCGGGTGCAGCGCACGGGCGCCGACTGGCCCGCGCCCGTCGACGGGGCACCGCGCCGCGCCGGAGTGAGCGCCTTCGGGGCCGGTGGCACCATCGCGCACGCGGTGGTCGAGGAGTACCGGGAGCCCCTCGCGCGGCCCCTCGGTTCCAGCGCGTCCGCCGCCGGTGCCGGTTCCCTGGAGAGCGCCGGTGCCGGTTTCGTGGAGAGCGCCGATGCCGGGCCGCGTCTCGTGCTGCTCTCGGCGTCCGACGAGGACCGGTTGCGCGCGCTCGCGGGCCGCATCGCCAGGGCCACCGCGCTCCGCGGTACATCCGACGTGCGACTGAGCGACGTGGCCCACACCCTCAGGACGGGCCGTGAGCCGCAGCGCGAACGGCTCGCCCTGGTCGTCGGCGACCTCGCCGAACTCCGTGATGAGCTGGCCCGGTTCGCGCGGGGCGGGGCGAGCCGCGGGGCCAGAGGGCGAGCGCCCGTCGGGGATGCGGGCCTCGCGCCGCGGGCCGGCGGCGACCTCGAGGCCCACGCCGAACACTGGGTACGGGGCGGGGAGATCGACTGGGCGAGCGTGCCGGGGAGCGGGACGGGCCGCCTGGTCGAGCTGCCCCACTACCCGTTCGCGCGGACACGCTGCTGGGTGCCCGAGGCGCCGGTCGACGCCGTGGCGTCGGGCCCGGTAGCCGCTGTGGCCGAGGGCGCCGAGGGCGACGGGGCCGACGGGGGCGAGTTGGGCGGAGCCGCAAGGGAGCCCCTGCTCTACGAGAAGCGCTGGCGCCTCGATGCGGTCGGCCCCACCGCTTCGGACATCACACGGCCCGCTCCGGCCGGACCCGTGCTGTGTCTCTGCCGCGCGGAGGGCGAACCCGTCGTGCGCGCGCTGGCTGAGCAGGCCCCGGGCGCGGAGTTCATCGTCGTACGCGTCGACGAGTCCCCCACGGCGGTGACGGAGCCGTCCGCCGTCGTGGACCGGGCCCTCGCCCGCTGCCCGCTGCCGGTCGGTCTCATCGACCTCGTGGACCTCTCGGACGCGGCGGAGCCGGCGGGCTCAGGGGACTCAGGGGACTGGTGGACCCGACTCGCCGTGATCCAGGCCGTGTTGACCGCTCAGCGGGGCGGCGCGGCGGGGAGCCGCGAGGGTGGGGCGACACTGCTGCACCTGACCACGGACCGGGCCGCCGAGGTGCGGATGCCGGGGCTTGTCCGGGCGGTCGCCGCCGAACACCGAGCGCTGTCGGTCGCGACGCTGTGCACGGACGTGCCCGCGCATCGGGCCGCGGACCTCGCGGCTCAGCTCCTCGAGGCGTGGCGGGCGCCCGGGAACCACGGCGAACTGCGGTACGACGACGGCCTTCGCCATGTCCCGTACCTCGCCGAAGTGCCCGTACCCGAAGCGGAGTTGACCCTCGATCCCGATGCCGTCTACGTACTGACAGGAGCGACCAGAGGCGTCGGTGCCCGGGTCGCCAGGCACCTCGTCGAGCGCGGCGCGCGACAGCTGCTGCTGCTCGGCGCGCGCTCACTGCCGCCGCGGTCGCGGTGGAGCGACGCGGTTCTGCCGGGGCCCGCGGCGGCGGCGGTGGCGACCGTACGGGCACTTGAGGCCGCAGGCGCCACGGTCCTGGCGCGCCGCGGTGAGCTCGCCGACCGTGCGGGTCTCGCCGAAGCACTCGACGATGCCCGCTCCCTGGGCCCGCTGCGCGGAGTCGTGCACTGCGCCGGACGCCTGCCCGAGCGGCCGGGACCGCTGGCCCGCCGGAGTGCGGAGTCCGTACGGGAGGTGCTCGCGCCCAAGGTCGACGTGGCGCGGGACCTGGTGGAGCTGACCGAGGACGACCGGCTCGCCTTCTTCCTGCTGTTCTCGTCGGCCGCGGGGACGGTGCCTCGGGTGGGAGCCGGAGTGGCGGACTACGCGGCCGCCAACGCCGCCCTCGACCTGCTCGCCACCAGGTCGGCTCCGCCTGGCCCGAGCACGCTGCGATCGGTGGCCTGGCCCATGTGGCGGGAGAGCGGCGCGGCGCCGGGTGAGGCCAACCCCGGTGCGGTGCACGGACTCGACGCCCTCGATGACGCCGAGGCGCTGCTGGTTCTCGAGCAGGTGCTCGCGCTGCCGGGAGGTCACGCGTACCTGCCGGGGCGGCCTGTGGGCGCGACCCTCGACACGGAGGCGCTGCTGCGGGTGCGGGACGGCGGTGCCCAGGCGGAGGCCGAAAGTACGGAAGCGGCAGGCGGGCCGGCACCGGCCCCCCGTGCGGCGGCCCCCCGTGCGGCGGCCCCCGACCCGCGCCCCACGGACGAGCCGCCGGGCTGGCTGGTGGACCTGTTCGCGGAGGTGATCGGGATCCCGGCGGCGGAGCTCGGCGCAGAGCTGGAGTTCAGCGAGCTCGGTGTGGAGTCCGTGATGCTCGGCGAGCTGGTCCTTTCGATCGAGGAGCGGGCCGGGATCCGGCTCGACCCGGGCACGCTGCTCGACCACCCGACCCTGCGCCGCCTGGCCGCGCGGCTGCGCGAACTGATGCCGGTGGAAGCCGCGTCGGGTGAGCCGGAGGAGGCCCCCGCACCCGGCGGGGCGGCCACGGCAGGGGCCACCGGAGAGGAGGAGCGGCGCCCCCTGCCGCCCGTCCCCGCGGCGCGGTCCACCGCGATGGCGGTCATCGGCATGGCCTGCCGCTTCCCAGGGGCCGCCGACCTCGATGCGTACTGGAGCCTGCTCAGGGAAGGCCGCTGCGCGGTGACCGAGGTGGCGCGCTCGCGCTGGGACACGGACGCGCTGTACAGCCCGGACCCGGCGGCCGGGAAGATCACCGGGAAATGGGGTGGGTTCGTCGAGGGGATCGAGGAGTTCGATCCGGAGTACTTCGGCCTCGCCGAGGAAGAGGCACGCCTCCTCGACCCGGCCATCCGCCTCTCGCTCGAGTGCGCCGCCGAGTGTCTTGCCGACGCGGGCTACGACCCCGCGGAACTGGCGGGCGGCGCGGTCGGCGTGTACCTCGGGGGGCGGGTCACCTCGTACGCGCAGCGCGCCGAACTGAGCCCGCGGACCCTGCACTCCGACCCCAACTTCCTGGCCGCCCAGGTCGCCCATCACTTCGATATGCGCGGCCCCAACCTCGTGGTGGACTCGGCGTGTTCCTCTTCGCTCGCGGCGGTGCACCTGGCGGGCCAGGCGCTGCGGCTCGGCGATGCCGACCTCGTCCTGGCCGGGGGCGTCTCGGTGCTCCTGGACGACGCGCCCTACCGGGAGTTCAGCGTGGCCAGGGCGCTGTCCCCGTCGGGCCGCTCACACGTCTTCGACGAGCGCGCCGATGGATTCGTGCCGGGGGAGGGGTGCGGCCTGCTCCTCCTCAAGCCCCTTGCGGCGGCGGTGCGGGACGGTGATCGGATCCATGCGGTGATCGAGGGCTCGGCCATGAACAACGACGGCCGCACGATGGGCATCACGACACCGAACCCGCAGGCACAGTCGGCGGTGGTGCGCCGCGCCCTGAGCGAGGCGGGGCGTGACCCTCGTGAGATGGGTCTGGTGGAGGCGCACGGCACGGCCACCATGATCGGGGATCCGATCGAACTGCGCGCCCTGACCGATGCGTTCGACGACGGTGGCAGCCCGGCCCCGGGGAACTGCCTCATCGGCAGCGTGAAGTCGAACATGGGCCACCTCATGCATGCGGCGGGCGCGGCAGGGCTGATCAAGGCGGTCCTCGCGGTGCGCCGCGGGGAGATCCCGCCGACGCTGTTCTGCGACCGCCCCAACCCCCGCTTCGACTTCGGGAGTTCGCCCCTGCGGCCGGTGACCCGGCTCACGCCCTGGCCCGAGGGCCGTCCGCGCCTGGCGGGGGTGAGCTCTTTCGGCTTCGGGGGAACCAACGCCCACGTGGTGGTGGGCGAGGCGGCACCCGGCGCGGCAGCGGGGGCGGCCCGGCTGCCGCGGCCCGCGCCCGCCTTCCGGCGGCGGCGTCTATGGCTGGAGCGCGAGGGGCGGACGGCCGAGATACCTGCCAAGGACAGTCAAATAACTGCCAAGTCTTCCGTGCGTACTGCATCGACCGCGGCTCCGGATTTGTCGCCGCCCGAGTCGACCGAGCAGGCCAGAAACAAATTCGAGCCGGAAACCGAGGAAAACGGAATCATTGCCTCCGTGCTCGAGCTGCGATTTGAATCCGCTTGAATTCGCCATTTCCTCGTGACCTGTCGATTTCGGTCGAGCATGGCGTCACAGTGGCGAAGAATGATCGCGTGCGTGGCTTGGATGTTTCCGGCTGCGCACGCCATCACTGTCGAATGAAGTCACCCTTCGCCGCCGACGTGGAATGAGGAGTACTGAGGCATGGCCGACGGAACGAACGAGAGCGCAGCGACGGCGACGCAGCCGGGAGGAGGGCCGGATGCCCTCTCCCTCCGGCAGATCCGCCTGGTCGTCGTGGGCGTCCTTGCGGGCGTACTTCTCTCCGCGCTCGACCAGACGATCGTCAGTACCGCCCTGCCGCGCATTGTCGGCGATATCGGTGGAATCAACGGCCTTGCCTGGGTAGTCACCGGATATCTCCTCACTTCTATGGCAGCAACACCCTTATGGGGAAAATTCTCCGACCTCTACGGGCGTCGGCAGACATTTCAGGCAGCCATCGGCATCTTCATCATCGGCTCCGCGTTGTGCGGCGCGTCCCAGAACATCACCGAGCTCGTGATCTTCCGGGCGGTGCAGGGAATCGGCGCCGGTGGTCTGTACGCCCTCGCGCTCGCCATCATCGGTGCGATCGTCCCGCCCGAGCTGCGCGGCCGCTACCAGGGCTACTTCGTGGTCGTCTACGGGATCTCCAGCGTGGCCGGACCGCTGGTCGGCGGCTGGCTCGCCGACGGGCCCGGCTGGCGGTGGATCTTCTACGTCAACGTCCCGGTGGGTCTCGCGCCGCTGATCATCACGACGCTGGTGCTGAAGCTGGAGAAGGTCCGCAGAGAGCATCGTGTGGACTACGTCGGTGCGGCCCTCGTCGTCGCCGTCGTCACGTCGCTGCTCCTCTACGTGGACTGGGCCGGGGACAAGTTCGGCTGGACGGACGCTCGCGCGCTCCTGCTCCTCGCCGCCTTCGCCGTCTTCACCGCGATCCTGCTCTGGGTCGAGCCCCGCGCGGCCGAACCGATCATCCCCATGTCGCTGTTCCGCAACCAGGTCTTCAGCATGGCCATGGTGTTCAGCTTCATGTCCGGTGCGGCGATGTTCAGCGGCACCGTCTACTTGCCGGTGTATCTCCAGGCGGTGCAAGGGATGTCGCCCGTGCGCGCCGGGCTCGCCATGCTGCCTGCCATGGTCGGCATCGGCCTGACGTCCATGGTGTCGGGCGCGATGATCAGCAAGACGGGCAAGTACAAGATCTTCCCGGTGGCGGGCTCCGCGGTCGTCGTCGTCGCGTCGCTGCTGCTCGCGCTGCTCGACACGGACACCCCGTACTGGGAGTTCGCCCTGATCAGCTTCGTTTTCGGCGGCGGTGTCGGGGCCACGATGCAGACCATCATCACCGCGGTGCAGAACTCGGTCGACCCCAAGGAGATCGGAGTCGCGACCGGTTCGGTCAACTTCTTCCAGCGGATGGGCGCCGCGGTGGGCACCGCTGTGCTCGGTGCGGTGCTCAGCGTCAGGCTCGCCCACCATCTCGCGGACGGCCCCGAGGCGGCAGGCGCCACCCGGGTCGACGCCAACGACGTGGAGGCCATCAAGGGCCTCGCACACGGCCTGCGGGACTTCGTGACCGGGGCCTACGCGGACTCCATCGACGATGTGTTCCTGGCCTCCGTTCCGTTCGCCGTGCTGGCCTTCGGGACGTCGCTCTTCCTGAAGGAACTGCGGCCGCAGGCTCCGGCCGAGCAGCCGGAAGCCGTCGCGGAGCACACCACGGCACCTGCCTCCGACCAGTAACCGGAGGCGGGCGGCGCGCTCAAAGTTGCGCAGACTGCCCGGACCGGGCGCCGTAGCGTCCGGTGCTGTCGGAGTCGCGAGCGGAACAAGGAGTCGCCTTGAAACCTGACAGCATCGGCGCCAGCGGTCAGTCGTCCCACCCTCTGCTGCGGCCCGCCTCACACCAGTCGGCCACAGCAGAGGACAAGATGCTGCACTCGGGCAACGCCGGCTTCGTGGTCTGGAGGACCGCGCAGTTCACCTACCAGCACCGCCGTGACGGCCAGCTGTTCGCGAGCGAGATGGCGCGCTTCATGAACCAGGCGGACCTCAACGGCGCCTCCTTCCTGTACTTCGAGGAGGTCTGCGGCCGTCACGACCGCGTGCACTTCTTCATCAACTGGAAGTCGCCCGTCGACTACGCGCTCAGCCTGGAAATGGTCGACCATGACGCGGCGATGATCGACCTGCTCGAGTCCGACCGGGTGGAGGACGAGAACGACAAAGGCGACTGGGCGAAGGCGGTCGTCGAGTCGACGATGCGGGACCGGTGCCTGGTCCCGCAGCACGGCGGACCCGAGGATCACGAGGAGGAGCACGCGCCCCAGGAGACCTGGGTGGAACCCGCCTCCCACCAGGTCGAACTCCCGGTGGAGCAGCAGCTCACGACAGCCAGCGCGCCCCTGGTGGTGCACCGCGTCGCACAGGCCAAGCACCGGCTGCGCAACGAGGCACGGGCCTTCGCCTTCGCATGGCAGAACCACATCAACCGCACGTTCCCGGGAGCCGTCACCTCGTACCTCTACGAGGAGACCTTCGGGCGCATGGACCACCTGCACTGGCTGATCCACCTGCGCTCCTTCGAGGACTGGGAGCGGGTGCGCCGCCTCGCGGAACACGACAAGGAGTACGCCGACCTGTTCGAACGCCCCTGGGTGCCGAAGTCCAAGGGCGGCGGGGGCTGGGGCCAGGCCTTCGTGGACGGGTCGATCGAGGACACCCTGCTCGCGCCCTTCCAGATGCCGGCGGACAGCTCACCGGCATGATCGCGTGGGTCTTTCCCGGGCAGGGCGCCCAGCGCAAGGGCATGGGCGCGGACCTCTTCGACGACTACCCCGACCTCTGCGCCACCGCCGACGAGATCCTCGGCCGCTCGGTGCGCGAACTGTGCCTCGACGACCCCGAGAACCTGTTGGCGCGCACCCGGTACGCGCAACCGGCTCTGTACGTCGTCTCCGTGCTCAGCCTGCTGCGGCTGCGCGAGAGCGAACCGGAACCGGACGTCCTCGCCGGGCACAGTCTCGGTGAGATCGGCGCCCTGCACGCGGCCGGGTGCTTCGACTTCGCCACCGGCCTGCACCTGGTGAACCGGCGTGCCGAGCTGATGGCGCGGGCCGACGGGGGCGCCATGCTCGCCGTCCTCGGCCCCACCGCCGAGCAGGTGGCCGAGGTACTCGCGGACCGCGGGCTCACCGAGGTCGAGGTCGCCAACTACAACTCCCGTACGCAGACGGCACTCTCAGGACCGGCCGCCCCGATCGCCCTGGCGGCCGAGGCGCTCGGCGGGCGGGACGGCACGCGCTGTGTGCCGCTGAAGGTCAGCGGTGCCTTCCACTCCCGTCACATGGAGGCCGCCGCCGCGGAATTCGCCGCGCACCTTCGACGCGTCGACTTCGCACCGCCCCGGATTCCCGTCCTCGCGGGCAGCTCCGGCGCGCCCTACCCGCCGGACGGGGCGGCCGCCGTGCTCAGCGAGCAGATGCGCAGCCCCGTGCGGTGGTACGCCATCATGCGGGAGCTGTACGGGCGCGGAGTGCGTCACGTACAGGAGGTCGGCCCCAAGGGAACCCTGACGAGCCTATGGGCACAGACCCGGCGCGAACTGGACCGGGAGGCCGGGCCGGGCCTGCCGGACGCACAGGTCCCGCAGGCTCCGCAGCCCCCGTCGGCTCCCGGGCGAGAGGGGCCGCACACCCTGGGATCCGCGGAGTTCCGCGAGGACTACAACATCCGCTATGCCTATGCGGCGGGCGCGATGTACCAGGGGATCGCCTCCGTCGACATGGTGGCCAGGCTCGGCCATGCCGGACTGCTCGGCTTCTTCGGAACGGGCGGGCTTGCCCTGGACGACGTGGAGAAGGCCGTGGTGAGCCTCGGTGAACAGCTGGGCAGGGACGGCGTCTTCGGGATGAACCTGCTGCGCGACCTGGACGACCCACGGCAGGAGGAGGAGACGGTTCGGCTGTTCCTGCGCCACGGCGTGCGGTTCGTGGAGGTGGCCGGGCACCTCGACGTCACCGAACCCGTCGTGTGGTTCCGCTTCACCGGTGCCCGCTTCGGCCCCGACGGCGTTCCCGTCGCGGCGCGGCACATCGTGGCGAAGGTGTCGCGCCCGGAGGTCGCCGAGGCCTTTCTGCGCCCCCCGCCGCCCGCCCTGCTCGACAGGCTCGTCGCGGCGGGCCGGCTCACCGAGGCGGAGGCCGCGGCAGCCGCCCGGCTGCCCGTGGCCGGGGACGTCTGTGTGGAGGCGGACTCGGGTGGCCACACCGACGGCGGCGTCGCGCTCGCGCTGATGCCGGTGATGACCCGGCTGCGGGATGACGCGATGCGCGCCCATGGCTTCCCGCGGCGCATCCGGGTGGGGGCGAGCGGCGGCCTCGGATCCCCGGAGGCGGTCGCGGCGGCGTTCGTCCTCGGCGCCGACTTCGTCCTGACCGGCTCCGTCAACCAGTGCTCGGTGGAGGCCGGGACGTCCGAACAGGTCAAGGACCTGCTGGCCACCCTCGACGTACCGGACACCGCCTACGCGCCGGCCGGTGACATGTTCGAGATCGGTGCCCGCGTCCAAGTGGTGCGCAAGGGCACCCTCTTCGCGGCCAGGGCGAACAAGTTGTACGAGGTCTACCGTGCCCACCGTTCCTGGGACGAGATCGATCCGGGCACCCGCCGCACTCTGGAGAACGGCGTGTTCCAGCGGGACTTCGCCGACGTATGGGAGGAGACCCGGAACCACTACCTGGCCACCGGCAGACCCGAGGTGGTGCGGCGGGCCGAACGCGATCCGCGCGCCCGGATGGCGCTCGCGTTCAAGTGGTACTTCGCGCGCAGCGGCCGCCTGGCGATGTCCGGGGACCCCGCGGGCCGCGCCAACTACCAGATCCACTGCGGCCCCGCGATGGGCGCCTTCAACCGAACCGTACGCGGCGGCGCCCTGGAGGAGTGGCGCGACCGTCACGTCGACACGATCGCGGACGTACTGATGTCGGGCGCCGCCTCGGTGCTCCGGTACACCTCGTCCAGCGGGTGAGGAGAACAGAGACCACATGGACCAGCCGATATTTTGTGCCCAGCGTCAACTGGACGGAAGGAGCGAGGAGTTCCTGCACTCGGCGAGCGCCGGAGCGCTGGTGTGGCGCAAGGCGCAGCTGGCCTCGGGCGACAGCGCGGCGGCCCGCCGCGCGATCCGGGAGCAGGCCGATCACATCAACGCCAAGCACTCCGACCTGGCGACCGTATTCGTCTACGAGGACACCTTCGGTACCCGGGACCGGATCCACTGGCTCCTGCACCTGAACTCCCTCGCCGACTACCCGGCCCTGGTCAGGATGGGGCCTGGCGGCGCGCCGGACGGTCCGAGCAACGGCGTCCTCGGGCGGGCCCAGGCGCGGAACTGGCCGGAGCTCTTCCTGCCGGGGAGCGTGTCGGAAACGGTGCTGCTTCCGCACCGCTGGGGGATGTTCGGTACGGCGACCGAGGCGATGGCCCAGGACCCGTCCGTGAGCCCGGTCGTCCCCGAGGGCGCGCAGATGCGCTTCGAGGTGGAGCCGGCGCAGGCACAGACCTCCCTGCCGGACGAGCTGACGGTGCACTCGGGCAACGCCGGAGTGATCATGCACCGGGCGGCCGAGGCCACCTACGAATTCCGGGCCGAGGCGCGGGTGTTCGCCCGTACCGTCGCCGAGAACAACAACCTGAGCATGAACGGCCACTCCTCGGTCTTCCTCTACGAGGAGGCCTTCGGGCACATGGACCGGCTGCACATGCTGATCCACATGCGCTCCCTCGACACCTTCTACCTGATGATGGGCCTCGACGCCCGGACGGACGCCGACGCTCCGCGTGCGTCGTACATCCAGGACTGGATCTCCATGGACAAGGGCGGCGGAGCCTGGGACCGGATCATGGTCCAGGGCAGTACGCACGACACCCTGCTCACCCCTGCCGACTGGTCCGCCCTCTGACCCGACCCGCTGACAACCGCCCCCCCACACGGCCGAGGGGCCTGTGCCGCGCTCCTGAGCGCGGCACAGGCCCCTCGGCCGTCGCGTCAGCCGAGTGTGTACTCGAGGCGCACTTCGGCCTGCCCGTCGGTCCCCATGTCGGCCGTGGTGTAGCCGCCCTCGCCCTGGAGGCCGGTGAGATCCCCGGTGCCCGAGTCGGGGATCACCTTCCAGTCGACCTTGGCCACACCGCCCTTGATGGTGCCGGTGAGCTGGATGACGAAGGTGCCGGTGCGTCCGTGGAGGCTCCCGCTGACGCGCTCGACGGCCACCATGGAGCTCGTGCCGTCCGCCAGCCCGGAGATCAGCGTCTCCGCCTGCCCCACCGCCTCGAGGTTCCCGGTGTAGTGATTGGTCACGCTGCCCCTCATGAGCGCGGGACCTGCCTCGGCCACATCGAAGGGCTCCGGTTTCCAGGGGTCCCACTTCAATACGCCGGTGGCGAGTGAACTCATGTGAATCCTTCCGTGCGAGTCGATTTGCTCCCTGCGGATTCTTCCGCATCGGCTGCGGAGAACTCAATGGAGTGGCCATTTTTCAGCCGTCTTCGATTTCCTTCGTCCCCGAACCACGCGAAACAGCAGTTCAGTCGGGAGATGTGCACCCATGCTCAATAGTGAGCATGCCGGATTCCGATACGGTGGATAACCTCCCATGTTATGACTGAAGACCTGTCGCAGATGCCGATGGACTGGGAGCGGGCGCTGGCCGTCGTGGCGCACCCCGATGACATGGAATTCGGCGCCGCGAGTGCCGTCGCCAGCTGGACCGCACACGGCAAGTCGGTGAGTTACGTACTCGCGACCCGGGGCGAGGCCGGAATCGACGGGCTCGCACCGGAACAGGCCGCACCGGTGCGCGAGGCCGAACAGCGTGCGAGTGCGGCGATCGTGGGCGTGAAGACGGTGGAGTTTCTCGGCTTCGGTGACGGCGTCATCGAGTACGGCCTCCCGCTGCGCCGCGACATCGCCGCCGCCATCCGGCGCCATCGCCCGGAGTTGGTGATTTCCTTTAACCACCACGAGTACTTCACCAGCGGCCGTCTGAACACGCCCGACCACCGGCACGTGGGGCGGGCCGTTCTGGACGCCGTGGGCGACGCGGGCAACCGCTGGATCTTCCCGGATTCCGAACTGGATCCCTGGCAGGGCGTCAGGTATCTGGCGGTCGCCAATTCGCCGAACCCCACCCATGCGGTGGATGTCACGGACTCCCTGGAGGCCGGTATCGATTCCCTCCAGGCGCACCGCGCGTACATCGAAGGCCTGAACATGCCGGGCTTCGACGTACGCGGCGCCTTCACCACCATCGCGCGGCAGACCGGTGAGCGGTTCGGCGGACGGCCCGCCGTCTCCTTCGAGATGCTGCCCTGCTGATCCTGATCCGTCCCCGCCACCCCGGCCCCCCTCCTCGCCGGTCTCACTCCTTGTCGAGGACGGTGCAGTGCGCGTACCAGCGCTGGCTTCGGGGGCGGGCCGGTTCGGGCAGTGACCGCAGGGCGTCGAGCACCGGCTCGACCACTCGCTCCCAGGTGGGCTCGTCGACGTTCCACAGGTACGGGGGCTGGCGGGTCGCGACGACTTCGAGGAACGCCTCGGGCTTGATGTCGCTCGCGTACTCCACCACGGGGGCACTGCTCACCATCCGCAGTCCGGCCCGCCCCGCGGCCTCCCGAAGGCCGTCGACGGTGTCGGGGCGCGGCGGCTTGAGTTCCGTGAGCGGGGCCAGCGCGTCCACGACGTCGTCCCGCTCCGCGAAGGGCTCGCCGTGCAGGGCGAGGAGCCGTCCCCCGCGCCGCAGCACCCGGGCCGACTCGACGAGTGCCGACGTCATGTCGCCCACCAGATGCAGGGCGTGCGCGAAGACGACGTTGCCCAGGGAGCCGTCACCGAAGGGCAGCCGCTGCGCGTCGGCCTGGAGCAGGCGGCCCGCCAGCCGCTCGCGGGCGCGCTCCAGCATCGGGCGGGACAGATCGACGCCGACGACGTGGTGCCCGTACGCCGCGAGCCCCGCCGCCACCGCCCCGGTACCGGCCCCGACCTCCGCCACGGCGCCCGGCACCACATGCGGCCGTAGCGCCGCGGCGGCCTGGGCCCCGCGGTCGCCGCCGCCGCGCAGGCTGTCGTACGAACCGGCGAGGCGTTTGAAGGCTCCGTGCTGAGAGGTGCTGGGGGCGGGCTGCGACATGGGCCACCTGTTCCGTTCGTTGTCGGGTCGCCGGGGGACGGTGTGCGTCATGTCCGCACGAAGTCCCTGATCAACTGGGCGATGAGTTCGGGTCGGTCGAAGAGGACGTAGTGCCCGGAGCCGGACACCGGGACATAGCGGCTGCGGGGGAAGCGGGACGCGGCGCGGCGGAACCGTTCCGGGGAGACGATGTCGTCGCGCTCCGCGCCGATGAAGAGCAGGGGGACGTGCACCTGTTCGGCGTCCCGCAGCGCGTCCTGCCGCCAGAAGTCGGCGAGTTGACTCGCGTAGGAGATGAGTCGCTGTTCGTCGGCGAAAGGCCGGCGTACGGCCCGGTCCAAGAGCGGGCTCGCCCCGGACAGCACATCGGCGGTCGGCTCGGTGGCGTCCTGTGACGTGCCGTCCTGTGTCGTGCCGTCCTGCGAGGTGAACATCCGCATCAACATCCCTGCGGACTCGGGGTGTTGACTGACCGTGCGGGACAGATGGCCCAGGTTGCGCTCGTAGGCGGTGTCAAGGTCGGGCTCCGCGTCGGTCAGCCGGAACGAACCGTTGAGGAACACCATGGAGCGGGCCACCCCGGGGCGGCGGCGGTGGAACTCGAGCGCGAGTTTGGGGCCGGTGCACCAGCCGACCAGATGACAGGAGTCGATGCCCGCCGTGTCCAGGACGGCGCACAGGTCGCGCGCGTGGTCCGCGAGTCCGGGTGCCTCGACGTGTCCGCGCGGTTCCCAGATCACGATGCGATGGTCCGCGCCGAGCGCTTCGATCAGCCGCTCCCAGAAGTCGAGTCCCTGGCCGAGTGCGTTGAGCAGCACCAGGGGTGCGGTCTTCGATGTGGTGTCACCGGCCTCGTGGAAGGTGAAGGGTGCCCCCGCCGACGCGCAGACCGACTCGCGCAGGGTGGACCACACCCGGGGTGCCCGGTCGCGTGCCGCCCGGGTCGAGGCGAGCTGCTCGCGTGCCACCACCGAGAGCCGGGTACGCAGGCCGACCTCGTCCAGAGCGGTCTCTTCGGGGTCGAGGCCCGCCAGTTCGTGGGTGCGCAGGTAGTCGGCCGCGGGCTTCTCGCTGGAGTACGGAGCCAGCATGGCGAGCCGGTCGGCGAGGCGGCGCGACAGCGGGTCCTGAGCGCCGGTGTCATGGGTGTGCTCAAGGCGTACTCCGTACACCTCGCCGATGAGGCGGGTCAGTTCGCCGGCCGTGGACGGCGACACGGGACCGACGAAGTGCCGCGCGGCGAAGGTGTCGGGGCGCCGTGCGACCGCCGTCATCAGGGCCGCCGCCCGCTCCGCGGCGACCGGCCGCACCTGAGCGTCGGGCGGGTCGAGCAGACCCAGCGGCACCCGGGCGAAGTGGTCCGGGTCACGCTCCGCCGTCTCCAGGAGCAGGGCGTGCAGGACATCGAGGAAGCCGAGCAGCCCGCCCCTGTCCCTGCTCCGCTCAGGGGCCGGGCTTCGGCGCGGGGCCGCGGCGCCGAGCAGCGTCGGCACGAGGAAGACCCGCAGGGGCAGGCTCTCGCGGGCACAGGCCGCTCGCAGCTCCCGCTCCTCTCCAGCGCCCGGCAAGTTCCCTGAAGGAACAACGTAGTTGACCTCCGTGACGCCGGTCCGCCGCACGGCGGTCAACGCCTCCACGGGCGCGGCACAGCATCCCTCGGTACCGGCGACGAACCACAGCCCACCAGCGGTCCACCCGTCATCGTCCGCGGCGGACCACACCCTGCTCGGGTCGTCGAGCAGATCGAGCAGGGGGGCCGCGAGGGGGGAGTGGGCTTCGGCTATCAGGACAGACCGTGGCATCCGTTCATCGCTCCCGATCGGATCGGCAGGGCAGGACGCCTGCGCGCGGCGTGGGCTTCCCATCCTGTGCGCGCGGGCGTGGGTGTCCCATCCTGGCCCCTCCCACTCTGGAGGCCTGCTCAACTTTGCACGCCGGTCACGTGGTTGCTGCTCCTAGCATCCCCGCCATGACTTCAGGCGGCTGGGACGCGGACTTCGAGAACATCCTGCGCGGCTTTCTGCCGGGCCTGGACGAGGGCACCCCCCTGGACGGTGACGCCTCGCTGCCCGGCTACGGCCTCGACTCCATCGGCATGGTCGCGCTGATCGGCGTACTGCAGGACGCGTACGGCGTCAGCGTGCCGCCACAGGACATGACACCGGCCCATTTCCGCACCGCCACGCATACCTGGTCGCTGGTGACCGGCCTGCGCGCGGCCCGCCCGGCCGCGTCATGAGCCTCCCGTCGGCGCTCTCCCACGGCGGGTCGGCCACATCGCGGGAGGCGTCCGCGACGCCCCGGCTGCTCGACGACTGGTTCCGTGAGGGTCTTGCGCGCAACCCTTCGGGCGCGGCCCTGCTCATCCACGACCGGGAGTGGAGCTACATCGAGCTCGACCGCACGGCACGGCGGTACGCCGCCGCGCTGAGCGCGCGGCACCGGCCGCGCCGGGTCGGCATCCTCGCGGGCAAGAGCGTGGAGGCGTACGCGGGATTCCTCGCCGCCCTGTACACGGGTGCGGCGGCGGTGCCGCTCAGCACCGAGGCTCCGCTCGTCCGCAACCTCGCCATCGCCGCGGCGGCGGGCGTCGACGCCCTGGTGGTGGACGCCGGAGGTGCCGACCAGTGCGCGTCACTCCACGCGGCCGTGGGGCACGACGCACCGCTGGTGGCGCCCGCCCTGCCCCATGTGCCGCCCCTGCCCGAGAACGGAGCCGAGGCGTACCCGGACACCGGGCGCAGCTCCGACGACGCGGCCTACGTCCTGTTCACCTCGGGCTCCACGGGCCGCCCCAAGGGGGTGCCGATCAGCCACCGCAACGTCGACGCGTTCCTGTGCGCCACCCTGCCCCGCTACGAACTCGGCCCCGGCGACTGCTTCAGCCAGGTCTACGACCTCACCTTCGACCTCTCCGTGTTCGAAGTCTGGCCCTGCTGGTCGAGCGGCGCGCGCCTGCGCGTACTGACCCGGCTACAGGCCCTGGACCCGGCCCGCTGGGTGAGTGCCCACGGCATCACCGTGTGGACGGCGACGCCGAGCCTGGCCGCCGCCGTGACACGGCGCGGCGGACTGCGGCCGGGTGACCTCGGGGGCCTGCGCTACTCGGTCTTCTGCGGAGAACCCCTGCACACCACCACAGCCCGCTCCTGGCGCCGCGCGGCACCGTCCTCGGTGCTCGACAACCTCTACGGCCCCACCGAACTGACGGTGGCCTGCACCGCGTACCGATGGGCCGTCGACGCCGACGCGCCCTGGCCGCCGGAGTACGAGGGCGGCACCGTGCCGGTCGGAGAACCGCACCAGGAGCTCGCCGCGATGTTGCTCGGTGCGGACGGCGAGCCCCACCCCGAGCAGGGGGAACTCTGCGTCACGGGGCCACAGATGTTCTCGGGCTACCTCGAACAGGACCAGAATCAGGGCAGGTTCGTGGCACGGGACGGCGCGACCTGGTACCGCACCGGCGATCTGCTGCGCCGGGACGCGAGGGCCGGCCTGGTACATCTGGGCCGGGTGGACCAGCAGGTCAAGGTGCGGGGCTACCGCGTGGAACTCGGCGAGGTGGAGCAGGCCCTGACGGCTGTGGCGGGAAGCCCCTGCGCGGTGCTGCTCGCCGAGGGTTCTGACGGGCCGGTCCTCGCCGCGTTCGTCACGGTGGCCGGGGCTTCGTCCGACGAGCCACGGCTGGACACGGCGACGGTCAGGGAGCGGCTCGCGGAGCAACTGCCCGGCTACATGCTGCCCACATGGATGTGGCCGGTCGAGCACCTTCCGCTGACCGCCAACGGCAAGACGGACCGGGGATCGCTGAGCGCGGACGCGGTCCGGCGGCTGAGCCAGGCAGAGTGTTGAGGAGACGGGACGCCATGTCCGACCAGAGCATCGAGTGTGCGCTCACCATCAGCCACGCCGACTTCATCATGAGCAACCACCGGGTGCACGGGGTCTCCGTCCTGCCCGGCGCCGCCTTCTTCGACATCGTGTACCGGATCCTCGCGGCCCGTGGAATCCCCACGGAACGGGCCGAGTTGCGGGATGTGCTGTTCGCCGAGCCGATCGCCACCGCGGAGGGCATCGACCGCGAGGTGCGGATCCTTGTCGCCGAACCGGTGGACGGAGTACGGCACATCACCGCCCGCAGCCGTCCCGCCTGGCCGAAGGCGGCCGGGGGAGCCGACGGAGCCGACGGGGCGCCGCCCGAAGACGCGGCCTGGCGCGACAACTTCAGCGCGCGGCTGCGCTTCACCGACGAGCCGCTGCCCCCGCGCCTCGACGTGTCGGCAGTGAAGTCCGCCGCCACCCGCGTGCGTGACATGGAGGACGTCTACCGGCAGGCGCGGGACGAGCACATTCACCACGGCACCCCGATGAAGTGCTTCGGCACCCTTCATCAGGGTGAAGGATTCCTCCTGGCGGAGCTCGACCTGGCCGATGAGGTCCGGCCGATGGAGCGGGAGTTCCACATGCATCCGGGCAAGGTCGACGCCGCGACGCTGGTGGCGTTCGCCCAGGCCGCGCCGCCGGGGGAGCCGTTCATTCCGATGTACGTCGACTCCGTGCGCATCCCGCGCCCGATGCGGGGGCCCGCTCACGTCCACATGGCACGTGTCGAGACGCTGTCCGACTCCGGTGAGGTGCAGCGCAACGACTGCGTCGTCTATGACGCCGACGGCGAGTTCGTCGCGTCGTTCTCCGGCTTCACCTGCAAGCGGCTGCGGGCCGCGGGTCTTGTGACGCGGCTGGTCGGTCAGGTGTCCGCCGACAGCGCCGACAGCGCCGACAGTGTGGCCAGCGCGGACGGCGCAGACGCGGAGCCCGTCCCCGCCTCCGGCCGACGCCCCGATGACATGGCCCGCCTCGTCCGCGCCGTACAGGCGTTGGTGGCCGAGCAGTTGGGCCGGGAGCCGGGACGGGTCGCCACCGACGTCGGCTTCTACGACCTGGGCCTGGAGTCGGTCGCGATGCTCCACATCAGCGAGGTGCTGGAGAGACTGCTGGGGCGCAGGCTCTATCCGACGCTGCTCTTCGAGTACGAGACGGTGGACGCTCTCGCCGCACATCTGGCGGAAAGTGGCGCGGTACCCACCCTGGACGCCGTCACCGACACGGACGCCGTCACGGCCACGGCCACGGACACCGTCACGTCCGCCGCCGAACGCCCCGCACTGCAACTGCGTCGCTACCGCCGGGTCTGGCAGCACGAACCGTTGTCCGCCGCGCAGGCGTCCGCCGCGCCGGGCGAGGTCACCTTGCTGCTCGGCGGCGGCCCGGGACCGTTCGCCGATGCGCTGCGCCGCCGCGTCGAGAATTCGGGCGGCCGGTTCGTCCAGGTCTCCGAGGCCCCGGCCGGCCGCGACGACGTTGCCCGGCTCCTGTCCGGCGTGAGCGCTCCGGACGAGCGGCTCGGACACATCGTCATGGTGGCGCAGGGTTCCCCGCAGCCGCCCGAAGACCTCGGCGCGGGCTGCCTCTCGGTGTGGGCGCTGCTGGCGGCCGCCTCCGACACCGTCGGTCGGGGACGGCGCGTGCAGGTGTCGTATGTGCACGAAGCCACCGCGACGGGCCCCCTGCCCCAGCAGGGAGCGATCGGCGGCCTGCTTCGCACCGTCGGCGCGGAGACGCCAGGGCTGCGCTGCCGGGCCATCGAGGCCGAGGAGGGCACGGATGCCGGGACCCTCGCGGGTTTCGTGCTCGCCGAGGCCCGCGCCGACGGCGACGACGCCGAGGTGCGGCTCGTCGCGGGGCGTCGTGAGGTACCTCGGCACGTGCGATGCCCCGTCGCGACCGAGCGGCCCGATCCACTGTGCACGGGAGGCCGTTACCTGATCACCGGTGGCGGGGGCGGACTCGGCCTGCTGATCGCCGACCATCTGGCGCGGACGTACGGGGCCCGGCTCGTTCTCACGGGCCGCCGTACGGCCGATGCCGCACTCGAGGCCCGGTTGGAGGTCCTGCGGCAGGCGGGCGCCGACGTCGTCTACCTGGCCGCGGACCTCGCACGCCCCGGCGAGGCACGCCGGGTGGTGGCCACCGCCGATGAACGCTACGGCGGCCTGGACGGGGTACTCCACGGCGCCGGGGTGATCGAGGACGCGCTGTTCTTCCGCAAGCGCCCCGCGGAACTGGCCGCGGTGCTGGCCCCCAAAGTGACCGGGACAGTGCTCCTCGACGAGGCCTGCTCCGGCGAACCCCTCGCGTTCTTCGCCCTGTTCTCCTCGCTCGCCGGGGACCTGCCGAGTCCGGGCCAGTGCGACTACGCGTATGCCAACTCCTTCCTCGACCACTACGCCGAACACCGGGCGCGGCGTGCGGACCGCCCCGGGGCGAGCCTGTCGATCGGCTGGCCCTACTGGGCCGATGGCGGTATGCACCCGCCCGGCGACGCGGCGGAGCGGGCCCGCCCCGACTGCGGACGCTGGCCCATGCCGAGTGCTGTCGGACTCGACGCGCTCGGCCAGTGTCTGTCGGGCCCCGAGGGCAGGACCCTCGTCATCTACGGCGAACCCGACGCGTTCGAGGCGGTCATGCCCCTGGCGAGGACCGTGCACGGCGCCCCCGCCGACACCCCGGACGCGGCCCCGGCCACGCGCCCGGCCGACGCCTCCGAGGACGTGGCGATCGTCGGCATGGCAGGCCGCTATCCGCAGGCGCCCGACCTCGCGGCCTTCTGGTCCAACCTCGTACAGGGCAAAGACTGTGTCACCGAGGTGCCCGCGGAGCGCTGGCGGCACGACGACATCTACGACCCGCGTCCCGGCGTCCCCGGACGCACCTACGGGCGCTGGGGTGGATTCCTCGACCACCACGACCACTTCGACGCGCCGTTCTTCGGCATATCCCGCAGGGAAGCCGAGCGCATGGATCCGCAGGAGCGGCTCTTCCTCACGACCTGCTGGCAGGCCCTGGAGAACGCGGGACACCCGGCGCTCGGCCGCACGGCGCGCAGCGTCGGTGTCTTCGCCGGTGTCATGTCGCACCACTACCAGCTCGTCGAGGGCGCCGAGGACGCGGTGGCACCGCTTGCCATGCACGCGTCCGTCGCGAACCGGGTCTCCTTCGCCCTGAACCTCACCGGGCCGAGCATCGCCATCGACACGGCCTGCTCATCGGCTCTGACCGCACTGCAGCTGGCGGTCGCTTCGCTGCGCCGCGGCGAGTGCGCCATGGCCCTCGTGGGCGGCGTCAACGTCATGACGCACCCGCAGAAGTATCTGCAGATGGCCCAGGGCAAGTGGCTTTCGACCGACGGCCGGTGCCGCAGCTTCGGCAGTGACGGCAGCGGATACGTACCCGGCGAGGGCGTGGGCGCGCTGGTGCTCAAGTCCCTGGACAGCGCGCGGGCGGACGGGGACCACGTCTACGCGGTGATCAAGGGAGCCGCTCTCAACCACAGCGGTCGCACCAGCGGATTCACCGTGCCGAGCCCCACCGGGCAGGCCGAGCTGATCCGCGGCGCCCTGCGCACCGCGGGGGTGTCCCCGCACCAGATCGGTTACGTGGAGGCGCACGGCACCGGCACCGAACTCGGCGACCCCATCGAGGTGGAAGGGCTGCGGCAGGCCTTCGACCAGGACGGGGGTGAGACGGACGGCTGGGCCATCGGATCGGTCAAGTCCGTCATCGGTCACCTGGAGAGCGCGGCAGGGGTCGCCGCCGTCACCAAGGCGGTCCTGCAGCTCGCCCACCGCCGCATGGTTCCCTCCCTGCACGCCGAGGTGCTCAACCCGCACATCGACTTCGCGGCCGCCCGCGTCACGGTGCAGCGCGAGGGCGCGCCGTGGCCGGAGCCGAAGAGCGGTGGGCTGCGGCACGCGGCCGTCAGCTCCTTCGGGGCGGGCGGAGCCAACGCGCATGTGATCATCGCCGAGCCGGACAAGCCCACGGGAGCTCCGCAGGACGATGGCCAAGGGCCAGACGGTGCGCAAGAGCCAGACGGTGCGCAAGAGCCGGGCGGCGCACACCTGTTCACCCTTTCAGCCCGCGACGACGCTGCCCTGCGGCGCTACGCCCAGAGTTTGCGCGACTACCTCACCAGGCCGCCGGGGCCCGACCCGCTGACCGGCCGCCCGCACGGTCCCTCCTGGCTGCGCGACCTCACGCACACGATGCGCGTCGGTCGCACCCCCATGCCGGTGCGTCTCGCGACCGTCGCCCGGGAGACCGGTGACGTCGTGCGGTGTCTCGACCGCTATCTCGACGGCCTGCCGCCAGGGCCGGACGACGCGCGCGGCACGCCGTCCGCCGAGGTGCGGCGGCCCGCGCCGGACGCCGACCCGGGACGGCTGCTCGCCGCGGACCGGATGTACGAGGCCGCCGTCGCGTGGTGCGCGGGCGCTGAGACGGACTGGTCCCATGGCCCGGGTCCGCACGGCCGTGGCGCCCGCCGCATCCCGGTCCCGGGCTACCCGTTCCTGGAACAGCCCTACTGGCTGGGGGGCTGGCACGGGCGTACGACGGACACGGACACATCGCACCTCGCGGCACCACAGCTCACTCCCGCGACGGAGGTATCGGCCGCCGCTCCCGTACCTGCGGAGCCCGTACCCGCAGATCCCGTATCACCCGCACCGGCCGCGACCGGGTCCGGCGGCGCGCCGCGCGAGGACGTCCTGGCCGCCGTCCGCGAGGCGCTCGGTGACCAGCTCTACCTGGCTCCCGAGGAAGTGGATCTGCAACTGAGCTTCGGGGACATGGGAGTTGACTCGCTCGCCGCTCAACGCCTGCGGGCGTACCTGAACGAGCGCTTCGGCGTGGACCTGGACTCCGTGGCCGTCTACGACCATCCGACCGTGCCGCGCCTCGCGGCGCACGTGGCCGAGTTGGCCGCCCTGTCCGGCGCCACGGCGAAGGCCGCCGCCGTACCGGAACCCGCCGTACCGGAACCCGCCGTACCGGAGTGGCGCGCCCCACTCCCCGACCCGCTCCCCGCCCCACTCCCTCCGCCCCCCGCCGCCGCACTCGACCCGGCGCCCGCCCCGCAGCGGCCGCATGACGGTCGGGACGAGGACATCGCCGTCATCGGCATGGCGGCGCGGTATCCGGGAGCCGCGGACACCACGGAGCTCTGGGCCGACCTCGCGAGCGGCCGGTGCCGGATCGCCGAGGTTCCGCCGCGGCGATGGGACGTCGGCTCCGTCTTCGCGCCCGCGCCCGCTCAGCCCGGACGCACCTACAGCAGGTGGGCCGCGATGCTGGACGGCGTCGACGAGTTCGACGCCGGATTCTTCGCGATCTCTCCGCTGGAAGCCGACCTGATGGACCCTCAGCACCGGCTCTTCCTCATGGAGGCGTGGAAAGCCCTGGAGGACGCCGGGTACGCCACGGGCCCCGGCCCGGCCACGTCGTGCGGAGTGTTCGTCGGCTGCGAGGCACGCGACTACGGGCAGTTGCTGCACGAAGCGGGCCAATTCGACTCCATCCACGGTGCGTTGGGCTGCATCCCGTCGATCCTGGCCAGCCGCATCGCGTACTTCCTGAACCTCACAGGCCCGACCCTCGCCGTGGACACCGCATGTTCCTCGTCGCTGGTCGCCGTGCACCTCGCGGCCCAGAGCATCCGTCAGGGGGAGTGCGAGACGGCCATCGCCGGCGGGGTCTCGCTGATGCTGACACCGCAGATGCTGGTGCGCACCAGCCAGGTCGGCATGTTGTCGCCCAGCGGCACCTGCGCCCCCTTCGACGTCTCGGCGGACGGCACCGTCCTGGGCGAGGGCGTAGGCGTCGTGGTGCTCAAGAGCCTGGCGCGCGCCCAGGCCGACGGCGATCACATCCACGGTGTCATCCGCGCGTCGGGCATCAACAACGACGGCAGGACCAACGGCATCACCGCGCCGAGCGCCACGTCCCAGGCCGCGCTGATGACGCGGGTCCACCGGGCGGCAGGCATCCGCCCCGAGGACATCGGCTTCGTGGAGGCGCACGGCACGGCGACACCACTCGGTGACCCCATCGAGGTGAAGGCCCTGCACGACGTCTTCCGCGCGGACACGTCACGCCCCCCGCTGCCGGGGATCTGCGGGATCGGATCGCTGAAGGGCAACGTGGGGCACACCACGATGGCCGCCGGAGTGGGCGGCCTGATCAAGGCGCTGCTCTCCCTCCGGCACCGGCAGTTGCCGCCGACCCCCGGCTATCGTGCGCCCAACCCGGAGATCGACCTGACCGACAGCCCGCTGCGGGTCATCACCGAACTGGAGGACTGGGCACCCGGATCCCGGGGCGAGCGGATCGCCGTGACAAGCAGCTTCGGCTTCAGCGGCACGAACTGCCATGTCGTGCTCGCCGAGGCGCCCGCGCCCGCCGTCCCTGCCAGGCCCGACACCCCCGTGGCCGTCCCCGTGTCGGCGGCGGGCCCGCGGCAGCTCACCGAGAGCCTGACCCGCATCGCGGACGCCCTCACCGGCGTGGAGTGCCTGTCCGACGTCGCGTACACGCTGGGCGCCGGGCGCCGCCATCTCCCCGTACGGGCCGTGGTAGTGGCCCGTGGCGTCGACGACCTGCGCGGCAAACTGCGCGCGCTGGCCCGCGGCGAGACGCCCCCCGGCACCTACCGCGGGCCCGTGGACGGCGACTTCGCGGACGCGCGTCCCGTGACCGCCACGCCGGGCGGCCCGGCCCCGGTGACACTGGCCGACTGGCAGCGTCTTGCCGAGGCGTACGTCGACGGAGCGGACCCGGACTGGGCTGCGCTGCCGCGCGGTCGGCGCGTCCCGCTGCCCGGCCACGCCTTCGCCCGCGAGCGCCACTGGGTGACCGCGGAGCCCGGCCCGGCCGTCTCCGAGCCGCCCGGCACCTCCGCCGCCCACGCGGCCACGGTCGTACGCGAACTCCTGCCGGACAGCTGGCTCGTGGCCCACCACCAGGTAGCAGGGACCCCCGTGCTTCCCGGCGTCGCCTGCCTCCAGATGGCGGCGGAGGCCGCCGCGGGCCGCGGGCGTGCGCTGCCGCTGCGGATCGCCTCGATACGCTGGCTGCGCCCCCTCGAAGTGACGGAGCCCCGGCAGGCGGCACTCCTCATCGGCGAGCCGGAACCGGTGTCGGGCGACCAGTCCTTCGAGTTGACCGACGACGGTGACCTCCACGCCACCGGAACCCTGAGGAGCGCGCCGGACCGCCCGCGGCCGCTCGACCTCGAAGAGATCGGCCGACGCTGCACGCACACGCGTGACGCCGACGCCGTCTACCGCGCCTACGCCGATGGCGGCATCACGTACGGCCCCGCGTACCGGCTTCTCGAGCAGGTGCGGTTCGGAGCCGACGAGGCGCTGGCACGGATCGCCGCGCCCGGCACGGCAGGGGCGCACCACGGCCCGCACCACGACCCGCACCCCGCGGTGCTCGACGCGGCACTCCAGGCGGCGTCCGTCCTCACGGCAGGGCAGGACGCGGAAGGCCCCCTGGTCCCGTTCGCGCTCGACAGCTTCGACCTGTGGAGCGTGCCCCAGAACGTCTCGTACGCCCATGTGGTCCGCGAAGGCGAGGGCCGCTACCGCATCCGCGTGACCGACGCCGGAGGGCGGGTCCACGCGGAGTTCTGTGGCCTCGTGGTGCGCCGCGCCGCCGACCCGCTCCAGGGCATGGTGCACGTCCCCGCGTGGCGCCGCGGCGAACCGCCGCGGGAGCGTGCCGCATACGGCGGTACCGGCCGCGTCGCCGTGCTGCACACTCCGGCGGGCGGCGCCCTTGCCAGGGCCCTCGTCGACCGGTGCGGGCAGCGGGCGTGGGCGATGCCGCTGGAATCCGCCCTGGACCGAGCGGACGAGCTCCGTGAAACGGACGAGATCCATGTGCTCGCCGCCGTGGCGGACGCCGAGCGGCCGCCCGAGGACGACGACACCCTGCTGAGGGTGTTCCGGCTGATCAAGCGGCTCATCGCGGACGGCGCCGACCAGCGGCCCCGCACGCTGGTCTGCGTCACGGACCGTGCGGTGCCCGCGGTCGAAGGCGACCGGGTCCTGCCGCACACGGCGGGACTGATCGGCCTTGTCCGCAGTGTGGCGGCCGAGTTCCGCCGGTGGCGGGTGACCTGTGTCGACATCGGCGCGGACGACTGGGCCGATGCCGGGGCCACGGCCGGACGGCTGCTGGCCGAGGACGGCTCCGCGCGGCTCGTCGCGCTGCGCGGCGGCGTACGTCTGCTGCCGACCGTGCACGCCCGCACGCTGCCGCCGCCCGAGCGGGCCCCGCTGCGGAACGGCGGAACCTATCTGCTGGTCGGCGGAGCAGGCGGGATCGGGTTCGAACTGAGCAAACACCTGGCGGCCACATACGGGGCCCGCATCGCCTGGGTCGGCCGCCGCCCCGCCGATGACGCGATCGCCGCCCGGACGGCGGAAGTGACCCGACTCGGCGGCCAGGCGCACTACTTCCAGGCCGATGTCGCCGACGAGGCCGCCCTGCGCGGTGCCGTCGCGGACGTACGGCGCCGCGTCGGCCGGATCGACGGGGCCTTCCACAGCGCCCTGGAGCTGCGCGACCGCACCATCACGCAGCTGACGGAGGAGGACTTCACCGCCGCCCTCGCCCCGAAGGTCACCGGAGCCGCGGTGCTGGGCAGGGCCCTGTGCGAAGAGCCGCTGGACTTCCTGATGTTCTTCTCGTCCGCCGCGTCGTTCATCGACAACCCTGGGCAGGCCAACTACGCAGCTGCCGGGACCTTCGAGGACGCGTACGCACGCCATCTCGACGCGCTGGTCGACACGCCCGTATCGGTGCTCAACTGGGGGTATTGGGGGACGACCGGGGCAGCGTCCACACCCGAGGACCGCGCGCGGTTCGCCGCGGCGGGAGTGGGCACCATCGAACCCCGACAGGGCATGGCGGCCGTGGCACGCGCGCTGGCCGGGGACGAGCGGCAGCTGCTCGTCGTCAAGGCACAGCCGCACTGGCTCGACCTGTTGCGCGGTGCACCCGTCGAGCCCACGCCGCCGGTACCCGGACCTTCGCACACCGAGGCTCCTCTCGGCCGACGGGTGCTGGAGTATCTCCGCCAGGTCTTCGCCGAGGTGCTGCGACTCGACGAGGCCCGGATCTCCGCGCGCTCCACCTTCGACAACTTCGGGGTGGACTCACTCGTCGGCATCTCGATCCTGGCCCGTCTCGAACACGACCTCGGTGACCTGCCGTCCACGCTGCTCTTCGAGTACCAGACGCTGCGGCAGCTGGCGGAATACCTGGTGAAGGACCGTCCGGAGCGCCTCGGAAGCGTGCTGGGGGAACCCGAAACGGACCAGGACCCAGCCCTCCTGGAAGCGGTGCCCACCCCCGCCACCGCACACGCACTCCCCGAGACGCCCACCACATCACCGCTCACGGAACCCATCGCCATCATCGGCGTCAGCGGACGCTTCCCGGGCGCCCGTGACCTGAGTGCCTACTGGGAGCAGATCTCCCGCGGAGCCGGCGGCATCACCGAGATACCCGAGGACCGCTGGGACTGGCGCCCGTACTTCGACAGCCGTCGAGGGCGCCCCGACCGCACGTACTGCCGCTGGGGCGGATTCCTCGACGGCGTCGCCGACTTCGATCCGGGGTTCTTCGGGATCCTGCCCCGGGACGCGCGCGCCATGGACCCGCAGGAGCGCTTGTTCCTGGAGACCTGCTGGAATCTCCTGGAGGAGTCGGGCCACCTCGGCGAGCACACCAGGCGCACCCGTACCGGGGTGTTCGTCGGGATGATGTACGGCACCTACGGAGAGCTGGGCGCCACGGCGTGGGCGCAGGGGCGGCTCAGCGGTGTAGCGCACGCGCCCTACTGGTCGGTGGCCAACCGCGTCTCGCACTTCTTCGACTTCCAGGGCCCGAGTTTCGCCGTGGACTCCGCCTGCTCGTCCTCGCTCACCGCCGTCCACCTCGCCTGTGAGAGTCTGCGCCGCGGCGAGTGCGAGGCTGCCGTCGCGGGCGGGGTCAGCCTGATTCTGCACCCTTCGCACCACGTGTCGCTCTCCGCGATGAACATGCTGTCGAGCGACGGCGCGTGCAAGGTCTTCGACGCCCGCGCCGACGGCTACGTGCCCGGCGAGGGAGTGGGCGCGGTCCTGCTCAAGCCGCTGTCCCGGGCCGTCGCCGACGGGGACGAGATCTGGGGCGTCGTCCGGGGCAGCTCGGTCAACGCCGGTGGCAGGACCAGCGGGTACACCGTGCCCAACCCCAACGCCCAGGCGGATCTGGTGGCCGATGTGCTGCGCAGGGCCGGGGTCGACGCGGCGTCGATCGGCGCCATCGAGGCACACGGGACCGGGACAGCGCTCGGCGACCCCATCGAAGTGGCCGGTCTCGCCCGGGTGTTCGGGGGCACCGGCACACCGGAGAGCTGCGCGATCAGCTCGGTCAAGGCGAACATCGGGCACCTGGAGGCGGCGGCGGGCATCGCGGGCCTGACCAAGCTGCTGCTCCAGCTCAAGCACGGCATGATCGCACCGTGCGCGGGGCTCGACGAGATCAACCCGAAGATAGATTTCACCGGCACCCCGTTCTACACGCCCCGCGTCCTGACGCCGTGGCCCCGCCGGGGAGACGGCGGTCCGCCCCGCAGGGCCGGACTCAGCTCCTTCGGCGCAGGCGGTGCCAATGCTCACCTCGTCATCGAGGAGTACCTCGGACAGGACGCCGAGCGGCCGGAGGATGACGACCCGGGTACGGGTGAGGACCAGCTCTTCCTGCTCAGCGCGCGCGGCCCCGAGCAACTGCGGGCGCACGCCGCCGCGGTGAGCGCCGACCTCGCCGATGCCACGCAGGACCGGCGGGCGCGGACAACCCTGCGCGGGCTGGCTGCCACCAGCCAGCTGGGCCGGCCGGAACTCTCGGAACGGCTCGCGGTGACGGCGCGGAGCATCTCCGAACTCGCGGATCAGCTGGGGGAGTTCGGTCGCGGAGCGGACCCGTCCGGCGGCCGGACGGTGGCGGGGCGGGCCGAGGACGGGCTGCCGGGACAGGACCTGTTCGCGGACGGCGAGGGCGCCGATTTCGTTTCCGGTCTGGTCGCGCGGCGGCGCCTCGCCGACCTCGCGCGGCTGTGGGTGAGCGGCGCACGCGTCGATTGGCGCCCGCTGTGGCCGGGGCGTCCGCCCCGCGGTGCGGCTTTCCCGACGCAGCCCTTCCGGCGCTCCCGCTACTGGGCCGATGTACCGTCCGGCTCCACCGGTGCGGAGCGGAACAGCGCGCCGTCGCGGTCCGTGGAACGAGTCCTCGACCCGGCGGCGAGCTACCTCACAGAGCACGTCGTCGCCGGTACGGGACGGGTACCGGGGGCGGTGCTGCTCGAGCTGCTGCGCGCGGCGGCGGCCGACGCTGTCGGGGGCGACGACCCCGTGCAGTTGGAGGACATCGCCTGGGTGAGCCCGCTGGAGGGCCGGGCGGGGCGGTGTGCCGTGCGCGTCGTGGTGGAACACGACGGTGCCAACGATCTGCGCTGCAGCGTGATCGACCCCGAGGACCGGGGCACGGTGTACGCCCGAGCGCGTGTCACCGTACCCACGCGGGCATCGCGGGCATCGCGGCCGACGGGGCTGCTTGACCTTGACGGGAGTCGCAGGCGTTGTGACCGGCGGACCGAACCGGACGACCTCTATGAGGAGTTGTCGCGGGGAGGCCTGGAGTACGGAGAGCGGCTCCGCGTCCTTGAGGAGGTGTGCTGGGGAGCGGGGGAGTGCGTGGCCACGCTGCGCGCCGAGTCCGGCCCCCGGGCCGCGGAAGCAGGTCACGAAGGTGCGGGGTGGACGCCGGAGCTCGTCGACGGCGCCTTGCAGACCCTGGCCGTTCTGGGGGACGGCTCGGCCTACCTGCCGGTGGGGATCGCCCGCGTGACGAGCCGCGGTCCGCTGTCCGGCGCCTGTGTGGTGCACGCTCGTGAGACGGGCGACGTCACCGACGCCGCCGATGGGACCGGCGGGACCGGCGGGACCGCGTCGGCCGCCGGAAAGCGTCGTGCCGTACGCCGGTTCGACGTGACCCTGACGGACAGCACGGGCACCGCGCTGCTTGAGCTGGCCGGTGTCACGCTCGCCCGTGCGGCCATGGCGCCGGGCGCCGCCGTGCGGCCGGACATCGGTACGCCGCGGTCCGGGGTCCGGTACCTGCGGCCGCACTGGCGGCAGGCACCGCTGCCCGAACCGGGGCCGTGGGCCGGGCGCGTCCTGGTGGCCGGCGCGGAGTGTGACGTCCTGGACGCATGTGTCCTGCGGTTGACCGACCTCGGCGCGGAGTGCGTACGGGCGGTGCCGGGTGCCGTCGGCGCACGGCTGTCGGACGGCACGTTCACCTACGCCAACCGGGCGGACGTCGAACGGCTGCTCACCGAGGCGGGCCCGGCGCCCGACGCGATCCTGCACTACGCGGGTGACGCCCTCCTCGACCCGGCAGGACCGGACGCCGGGCTCGATGCCCGCATCGACGCGGGGTTCCACCAGTTGTTCGCACCGGCCACGGCGCTTCTCGCGGGCCGTGGCCGCACCCGGCTGGTGGTGGTCTCGGGATACACGGCACCGGAAGGCGTGGCGCAGCCCCACTTCGAGGGCCTGTCGGGAACGCTGAAGACGCTCGCCCTCGAGCACAGCGGGTGCTCCGCCACTCAGGTGGCCATGGAGCCCGATGAGCCCCGGCAGCTCGCCACGCGCCTGGTCGACGAGGTGCTGCTCAGGGCCGCCGGAGAGAGCGATGACACCGACGTCGCCTACCGCCGGGGGCGGCGGCTGCGCCGTGAACTCGCTGATTTCGCCCAGGAATCGGAACCGGAAGCGGCCACGGAACCGGCCACGGAAGCGGACCGCCGGTGGCGGGACGGCGGGACGTATCTGATCACGGGCGGGGCAGGGGCGCTCGGACTGCACTTCGCCGGGCACATCGCCCGGCGGCGGAACACGACGGTCGTCCTGGTGGGCCGCTCGGAGCTGGACGCCGCACGTGCCGACCGCATCGTGGAACTGGGGCGCCGAGGTGACGGCAAGGTCGAGTACCGCAGGGCCGACCTGACGGACGCGGGCTCGGTGCGTGCACTCGTCGCCGAGATCCGGGCGCAGCACGGTCCGCTGCGCGGCGTCATCCACGCGGCCGGGGTGGTGCGCGATGCCCGCGCGGTCAACAAGTCGCGCGAGCAGCTGGCGGAGGTGATCGACCCGAAGGTACGTGGGGCGATCCACCTCGACGTGGCCACCCAGGACGAACCCCTGGACTTCTTCGTCCTGTTCTCGTCGACCAGCGCCGACATGGGGAATCTCGGCCAGGCGGACTACGCGTACGCGAACGGATTCCTGAACGCGTACGCGCGACAGCGGAGGGAGTGGGGCCGACCCGGCCGTTCCCTGTCCATCGCCTGGCCGTTGTGGCGGGAAGGCGGAATGAGCGTGGACGAGGCGACGCTGGAGCTGTTCGCCCGTCGCTGGGGCCTTGTCCCGTTGGAGACCGAAGCGGGGCTGCGCGCCTTCGACCAGGCGCTGGCGGGCGAGGAGAGCGTGGTCGCCGTCCTTCAGGGCCCACCGGTCGCCGACCCGCCGGGCACGCCGTCGGATCGGCGCCCGGACGCGCCGGTGGAGCCTCCTGCCGTTCAGGACGCGGCACAACAGGTGGACGACGATGCCGAGTTGGGCCAGGAAGTGGAGCAGGGGCTGCGGGAGCTCGCCTGTGACTTCCTCCTGGTGCCCGCGGCGGAGATCGACCCTGGCGTGGAGCTGATGGACTTGGGCTTCGACTCGGTCTCGCTGACCCATCTGGTGAACCAGATCAACGAACGTTATGGACTCGACCTGCTGCCCACCGTCCTCTTCGAGATGCCCACGCTCACCGCCCTCGCCGAGTATCTGGCGGTGGAGCACACGGAGTCGATGTCGAGGCACCATGTGCGGGAGCGGCCGCGGCACGGGCAGGCGCGGCCCCAAGGAAACTCGGAGCCCCAGGACCGGGGAGAGCAGCGCCACGAGCCGCACCCGGCAGACGAGCCGCGCCCTGCCGAAGAGCCGCGCCCGGCCGGTTCGCCCGCCACGCCCCCCGTGGAGGTCGCCGTGGTGGGGATGGCGGGCCTGCTGCCCGGCTCGGCGGACCTCGAGGAGTTCTGGCGTCACCTGACCGCCGGTGACGACTTGGTGGGGCCGGTGCCCGAGGACCGGGAGGATCTGCTGGCCGAACCCCGTACCCGGGGGCTGCGGGGCGGATTCCTGCGGGGGGTCGGTGAGTTCGACGCCCGGCGGTTCGGTATCTCGCCGCGCGAGGCCGCCCTCATGGATCCCCAGCAGCGCCTGTTCCTACAGGTGGTCCACAGCGCGCTGGAAGACGCCGGGCACCGGCCGAGCAGCCTGGCCGGTTCCGACACGGGGCTGTTCGTCGGGGTGTCCGCGCTCGACTACGACGAACTCCTCACCCGCCACGGAGTGGAGGTCGAGGGCCACACCGCGACCGGCATCTCGCACGCGGTACTCGCCAACCGCGTCTCGCACCTGCTTGACCTGCGCGGGCCGAGCGAGGCGGTGGACACCGCTTGTTCCAGCGCTCTGGTCGCGATGCACCGGGCCGTGCACTCCATCCAGCGGGGGGAATGCGGGGCCGCCATCGTCGGTGCCGCGAGCCTCACGCTGGCCCCCGGGCTCTTCATCGCCTTCAGCGAGTCCGGAATGCTCAGCCCCGACGGACGCTGCAAGACCTTCGACAAGGACGCCGACGGGTACGTACGTGGCGAGGCGGTCGGCGCGCTCCTGCTCAAGCCGCTGTCCCGGGCGGTCTCCGACGGCGACCACGTCTACGCCGTGATCCGCGGCAGCGCCGTGGGGCACACCGGCCGCACCGCGTCCCTGACGGCTCCCAACCCCCGGGCCCAGTCCGACGTCCTGGTACGTGCGTACCGGGAAGCGGGCTTCGATCCGGCCACGGTCGGCTACCTGGAGGCACACGGCACCGGAACCGGTCTCGGTGACCCCATCGAACTGGACGGAATCCGCAAGGCGTTCACACAACTCCACGCGGACCGGGGTGCGCCGCTCCCGTCGGAGCCGCAGCTCCTGATCGGCTCCGTCAAGACGAACATGGGTCACGCGGAGGCGGCGGCGGGCATGGCCGGTGTCCTGAAGGTCCTGCTCGCGCTGCACCACGGCGAGCTGCCCGCCACGCTGCACTTCCGGGAGCCCCATCCCCATCTGCGGCTCGACGGCACGCCGTTCGTGATCGCGGACCGGCTCCGCTCCTGGGAGCCGGTGCCTGTCGCGGACGCCGGGGGAGGCGCGGCTCTGGTACGCCGGGCGGGCGTGAGCTCGTTCGGATTCGGCGGGACCAACGCTCATCTGGTGCTGGAGGCCACAGTGAAGCCCGAGCCGGAGGCGGAGCCCGCGCGGACCGGCACCGCGAGCGCCGGCCCCTGGCCGCTGATTCTGTCCGCTCCCGACGGCGAGCGGCTCGCCACCTACGCGGCGCGGCTCGCGGACTTCCTCGACCAACACCCTGAAGTGGGCGCCGACGAGGTCGCCCACACGCTCCAGGTGGGACGGGAACCGCTCGCCGAACGGGCGGCCACGATGGTCGGCGGACGGGGCGAAGCGCTACGGGCGCTGCGGACCCTGGCCGACGGCGGCTCGGCGGAGACCGGGAGCCGCGGTCTTGTCCGAGGGCGCGCCCGACGGGGCGCGGGCGTCTGCGCGGACAGCGACCCCGAAGCGGCGGTCCGTGCCTGGGTGGAAGGCGCGGAGGTGGACTGGCAGGCCCTGCGGTCCGGACGCCCGACCCGTCGTGTCCCCCTGCCGACGGCCGAATACGCCACGAGCCGCCACTGGTTCAGCGCCCCCGTGTCTCCCACACCCCCTACCCCCACGCCACCCACACCCCTCACACCCCCCACTCCCATACCGCAAGGGCCGACCCCGGCGACCGGCCCGCCCGCTTCTCCCATCCTTGACCGGACCGAGCCGGAGGCAGCGATGTCCACGTCCGATACGCACCCGTCAGCGGTGTCCATGCCCCAGGTACGGCTGGCCCCGCTCCGCCCCACCGCCCCGAACCCGCAGGCCGGCACGCCCGCGGCCCCCGCGGCCCCCGCGATCCCCGAGACTCCGGTGGCCCCGGTGGCTTCTGGTCCCACCGCGGCGCCCCCGAGCGGTCTCCCCGACGAGGTGGACGACGTGGTGGACGTCGTCCGCACCCATGTATCCGGCGTCCTGGGGATGCCGCCCGAACAGCTCACCCCGGACGCCGACTTCACCGACCTGGGCCTGGACTCCGTCTTCCGCCTGGAACTCGTACGGCTGCTCAACGACACGTACGGTCTCGATCTGAAGGCCGCGGATCTGTACACGGCCCAGACCATCGACGAACTGGCCCTCCAGACCGCCGCGGTGCTGCGCGGACGTGCCGACCGGCCCCACGACGAGGCGACCGAGCCCGTACCACCCACCGCACCTGCCACCACAACTCCCCTTGCCCCTCCCACCGCGACACCCTCCGCGGCCCTCTCCCAGTTCCTCGCCGCGACGCTGGGACGGCCGCTCGACGAGGAGCTCCGTTTCGTCGACAACGCGATGACGTCGTTCGACATGCTCCGTGTCGTCAGCGCACTGGAAGGGCACTTCGGAGCGCTGCGCAAGACGCTCCTCTTCGACCTGCCCACCCTCCCCGAACTCACGGAACACCTGGTGGCAGCCCATGGCTCCGACGCGGTGCGCTCACTCACGGCACCGGACTCCGACGCGCCAGGCACGCAGCCCGCGGTCGGCACGGAGCAGCAGGGCGCGGAACCCGACGGGGCACTGGTGATCGCGCGGTCCGCGCTCGACGGCTCCGAGGAACTCGCCGAGCACGTGGCCCGGATCACGGAGCGGCACGGCAGGGAGACGGGTCTCGCAGGACGGGACATCGCACCGCTCATCTTCCTTGGACGCTCTCGCGAGGGCTACTTCACCTTCTCGCGGCGCGACGACGCCCTGTTCGCCTGGAGCTACACGGGCACCGACACCTACTTCACGGAACTCGTCGCCGACTGGCTGGCCTACGCGTCCCGGAACGGACTCAAGGCCAACTTCCTCTCCCTCGAACCGCTCACCGAGGTCGCGGGGACGCCGATGTACGCGACCCTCTTCGGCGCGGTGCAACGCCTGGAGAAGCTCTCGGAGTTCACGCTCAAGGGCGGCCGGATGAGCCGTCTGCGCTACATGGTGCAGCGCTTCGGCCGCGAAAGCGACGTACGCGTCGAGGAGTACCTTTCGGGCTCCGATCCCGCCGTGGACGCGGACATCGCCCAGCTCATCGACCTCTGGTCCGGCACCAAGCAGATGGTGAACCCGTACGTGCGGCGGGTGCGCACGGAGGTCGGCGAAGGCCGTCTCGCGTCCCGCCACCGGACCTTCCTGACCTACCTCGACGGGCAGTTGAGCTGCGCCGTGATCATCACCCGCATCCCCTCCGAGTCCGGCTATCTGCTGGACGTCGAGTTCTACCGCGAGGACCTGCCACCGGGCGGTATCGAGCACGCGATCATGCACATCATCGACGTACTGGTACGGGAGAAAGTCGAACTGCTCAGCTTCGGCGGCAGCTTCGGCGGCAGTTCCGATGACGGGGCCGACACGTCCCCGAACCAGGCCCCCGACGTCGCGCAGGCGCTGCGTGAGCTGAACTCGGTGGGCATCTTCACCAGCAGCAACTACCAGTTCAAGAACAAGTTCCGGCCCACCAATATCCCGCTTTACCTGTGCCAGCCGGCCGTGGGCCCCCGCTCCACGGCCCCGGAGCTGATCATGATGTTCGCCGACCCGGACGTGACGGACGGTGCGCCGCGGACCGACGCCGGGCCCGCCGCGCCGCCGCGCGAGCGGCCACCGCGTCCGGCCCCGCCCTCGGACGCGCCCTCGGATGCGGCGGCGCGGGACCGCCGTTCCCTGCTCGCCGCACACGGCTACAACCCGGCCCTGTTCCCGCACGCCGCCACGGAGACCGACCTCCTCACCGACTCCTGGGCCGAACGTGAGGATCCGTACATCGCCGAGAGCGTGGCCGGGCTGAGCGCGCGAGCCGCGTCGGATCTCGTACGACCGTCCTGGCTGCCGTTCGACGAGGTCTTCCTCACCGGGTCGGGGCGGGGCGCGGAGGCGAGGCTCTGCCGGGCCTGGCCGGGGCGCCGGGGAGCCGTCCTGCACAACGGCCTCTTCCCCACCCTGCTCTTCAACCTCGCGGAACACGGATTCGCCCCGCAGGCCGTACCCGTCGAGGCCTCCGGCCCCGACGGCACCGGCTGGGCCGATGTCACCCCGCGCGCACTGGACGCGGCGGTGGGCAGGCTCGGCGAGGACCCGGCCTTCATCGCCCTGGAGCTGGGATGCAACGCCTCGGGCGGGCGGCCGATGTCGCCGGAGGGCCTGCGCGCCGTCCGCACGTGGGCCGATGGCCGGGGGCTGCGCATCCTCCTCGACGCCACGCGGGTCGCGGAGAACGCCTGGGCGGTCGTCGAGCGGTCGGGGAGGCCGGATGGCGAGGTCTTCGATGTCGTACGCGAACTGCTCACGCAGGCGGACGCGGTGACGATGAGCCTGTCCAAGGACTTCCTCGTTCCCTACGGCGGGCTCGTGGCGACCGGGCGGGGGGAACTCGCCGACCACCTGGCCCGGCAGGCCGAGTCCCACGGCACCGAACTGCATCTGACGGGGCGCCGGGCCGTCGCCCGCGCGGTGACGGAGACGGACGCGGTGGCGCGCGCGACCCGGCGGCGCAGGGCCGCGGTGCGTGCCCTGTGGGCGCCGTTGCACGCGGCGGGACTTCCGGTGCTGCCCGCCGAATCCGGGCACTGTGTGCTCCTCGACACCGGGCAGCTGCCGGAACTCTCCGCGCTGGAGCACTCGATGGCGAGCTGCCTGGCCTGGATCTACGAGCACACGGGAATCCGCGCGGGGGTGCATCTGGCGACTGCCGCCGCGGATGCGGCGGACGCGGCGACCGCGGCGGACACGGACGGGCAGCGGCTCGGACGGTGCATCAGGTTCGCCGTGCCCGTCGGGATGCCCGAGCAGGACGCGGCCGCCGCTGGTGACCGCCTGGCCGAACTGCTGCGGAACGGGCCCGCCCCGACGCCCCTCGTCGGGGTCGAAGGACCCGTGGGCGCGTCCGGCTCGCCCGCCCGCGCCCGCTACTACCCGGTGGACCAGGTGCCGCACGAGCTCCGCGAACGAGTGCGACACGACGACGGCGCGGGACCACCGCCGGACGAGAACGGACGGATCATGCACGAGCGGGTGCCGGGGGCACGCCGGGTCCTGCTGCCCGCACCCGGTGGGACCGTGGAGGCGTACGACCTCGGTACGGGGCCCTCGGTGGTACTCCTGCACCCCTTCAACATGGGAACGGGAGTCTTCGCCGACCAGTTCGCGGCCCTCACCGACCGCTACCGGGTCATCGTGGTGCATCACCCCGGGGTCGGCGCGACGACGGCTGCGGACGACCTGAGCGTGCCCGGGATCTGCGACCAACTCCTGACGGCACTACGTGAGTTGGGTGCCGATGAGCCCTTCCACTTGGTGGGCGCCTCGTTCGGCAGCCTGCTGGCGCAGCAGTTCGCGCTGCGCCACCCCGATGTGACGGCATCTCTGACGGTCCTCGGCGGCTCCTACAAATACGCGAACCGGGTCGGCGGCCTGAGCACCCTGGACCGGGTGGTCGCGGAGGACTTCGACCATGTCCTGGACGGCGCGCCCGAGGCGGACGCGGCACGCCTGCGCCGTGACCGGGAGCGGCTGTGCCGGACGCTGCTGCGCAGCGAGAGCATGGACCCGCTGGTGGGACTGCGCTACCTCGACCTGTTCGACGCCGCGCCCGACCTGCTGGCCGAGCTGCCGGGCATCACGGTGCCGACGCTGATCGTCCGGGGCAGCCAGGACTCCGTCATCTCCCTCAAGACGTCCCACGTCATGCACGGCCTGATCCCCGAAGCGCGGTACATCGAGCTCCCGGGTGCCGGACACTTCCCCTCGGTCACGCACGCCGCCGAGGTGAACTCCGTCCTCGGGGAGTTCCTCGACGGGCGTACGGGAACCGCACCCCCCGAGACCTCGGAGCGCGACGTCACCGGAGGTGCCCGGTGAACGGCACCGTCACCCACGACACGGGGCCCGCCGCGGGGACCGGGCGCTTCGGCATCGAGGCCCTCGACGTCTACGGCGGCGTGGCCTGCGTATCGGCCCAGGAGGTGTGTACGGGACGCGACCTCGATCCGGGACGCTTCGGCAACTTGATGATGACGCGGCGTTCGGTCGGGCTGCCCTTCGAGGACCCGGTCACCAACGCGGTCAACGCGGCACGGCCGCTGCTCGACCGGCTCGGCTGCGCCGATCGCGTCGGCACCCTCATCACCTGCACCGAGTCAGGCCTCGACTACAGCAAGTCCGTGGCCTCGTACGTCCACGACGCGCTGGGCCTCGGGCGCAACTGCCGTCTGCTCGAGGCGAAGCAGGCTTGCTACTCGGCGACCGGAGCCCTTCAGCTCGCCGCCGGGTACATCGCCTCCGGTGTCGACCCGGGTGCCAAGGTGCTCATCATCGCCACCGACGTCTCACTCGCCGACGCCGAGGCCGGATACGCCGAACCCGCCACCGGCAACGGGGCCGTGGCCCTGCTCGTCGGGGACGACCCCCGCGTCCTCACGCTGGACCCGGGAGCCTTCGGCACGTACGGCTTCGAGGTCCTTGACACGGCACGTCCCGCACCCGATGTGGAGATCGCCGACGTCGACCAGTCGCTGCTCGCCTATCTCGACTGCTTCAAGAACAGCTTCGCCCACTACCAGAGCCGCGTGGCGGGCGCCGACTTCGTGTCGACGTTCGACCATCTGGCCATGCACACCCCGTTCGCGGGGATGGCCAAGGCGGGGCACCGCAAGCTGATGAGGGAGCTCGCCGGGGCGCGGCCGCAGGCGATCGAGGCCGACTTCGAGCGGCGGCTCGCACCCTCACTGGTCTATCCGAGCCAGGTCGGCAACCTCTTCGCCGGCTCTCTCTACCTGTCGCTCGCCTCGCTGATCGACACGGTGCGGCCGGGCGAGCCACTGCGCGTCGGACTGTTCTCGTACGGCTCGGGCTGTGCCTCGGAGTTCTACAGCGGCGTGATCGATGCTTCGTCCGCCGCCGAGGTGGCCGCCTCCGGAATCGCCGACTCCCTCGCGGCCAGGGCCGAGGTGGACTTCGCCGCGTACGACGCGCTGGTGACCGAGAACGCCGGCTGCCTGCTGCCGGTGCGGAACCGGAAGGTGGACCTCGGCCGTCACACGGCACTGCTCGAACAGGCAGCGCCGCGCCGCCCCCTCCTCGCCCTGACCGCTGTGGAGGATTTTCATCGCAGATACGAGTGGATCTAGGAGAGCTCCGATGGCGACACACGGCATGGCCGCACCCGATGGGGACGACGGCATCCTCGAAATCCTGCGCCGGTGCGTGGTGCGGGTGGTCCCGGAGATCGAGGACGAGGAAGTGACCGGGGAGCGCACGATGGCAGAGCTCGGCTGCAACAGTATCGACCGCGCCGAGATCCTGACCATGGCGATGAGCGAGCTCGACGTCACCGTGCCCGTCTCGCAGTTCAAGGAGGGCAGCGCCCTGGCGACCGTGGCGGCCACACTGCGCCGGCACCATGACTGACCCGCCGGCCTGGCTGGAGATCAGCGGGATCGGTGTCGTCGGTGCCGCGGGTCGGCACGTCGGTGAGCTGACGGACGCGCTGCGTACAGGACGCACCGCCATCGCGGAGACCGGCGCACCGGCCCCTGCCTACGGGGCGTGCCTGGCCGACGTCGACCTGAGCGAGCGACTGGCGTGGCTCAAGGAGCGCGGTCTGCCGCACGACCTGGCGCGGCGGGCGACGAAGCTGGCCGCCAGGTCGCCGCTGCCCGTGCGCGCCGCGGTCTGCGCCGCGCTCGAGGCATGGCTCGACGCGGATCTGATCCGCGCTCCCCATCCGCCGGACCGGGTGGGCCTCGTGGTCGCGGGCCACAACCTGACGGGCCATCACGCGGACGAGTTGCGCCCCGCCTTCGAGCGGAATCCGGCCCACCTCTCGCCGCGCTTCGCACTGCACTGTCAGGACACCGATCACGTCGGCACACTCAGCGCTCTCCTCGGGCTGCGAGGGGAGGGCTTTACGGTCGGCGGAGCCTCGGCGAGCGGCGCGCTCGGCATCATCATGGCGGCGCGGCAGATCCAGTGCGGGGCCGTCGACGCGTGCCTGGTGGTGGGCGCTCTCACCCGGCTCACCGGGATGGAGGCCGGCGGTCTTGTCAACATCGGTGCGCTGGCGGGACGGGACGGGGGCGCCCCTGGGGCGCCGTTCGACGTGCGCCACCGGGGCTTCGTGCCGGGTGAGGCCGCGGCGGCGCTGTTCCTGGAACCCGTGGCACGGGCACACAGCCGTACGCCGCACGCCCTGTTGGCTGGATTTGCCACCCGCTTGGACGGCAACGCGCTCGCTGACCCGTCGCAGGAGGGGGAGGCCGCCGTGATGCGCGGGGCCCTCGACGCTGCCGGGATCACACCGGAGCACGTCGGGTACCTCAATGCCCACGGCACCGCATCGCCGCGTGGCGATGCCACTGAACTCGCCGCCGTCCGCGAGGTGTTCGGCCCCGCGGTCGGCGCGTTGCGGATCAACTCGACCAAAGCGGTCACCGGTCACTGTCTGGCGGCCGCCGGGGTGGTGGAGGCGGTGGCCACGGCCGTGCAGCTGAGGCGGGGGTTCCTGCATCACGTGCCGGGACTCGAACGGCCCGTCGACGAGGGGCTGAGGTTCGTCCGGGGCGGCGCCGAGCAGCGGCGCGTTCGCTTCGCCCTGTCCAACAGCTTCGGATTCGGGGGAATCAACGCGAGCCTGTTACTGGCCGCGGCGCGTCGTTGATCGAGCTCCGGTGGCGACCGGGCTCCGGTACATGTGAATCGCCAGTGGGAGCGCTCCGAAGTCGGAGCGCTCCCACTGGCGATTCGCGGCCGGTCCTGCGGCGGGGATCAGGAGATCGTGTCGAAATACGAGCAGAGCCTGGATTCGTCGATGACGAAGGAGGCGCCGGGGAGCGAGCTGATGAGGCCGTGCCGACGGAATTTCTTGAGGAAGTAACCAATGCGTGAGCGTGTGGTGCCCACGATCTCGGAGAGTTCCTGCTGGGTGATCTGCTGGTGGATCACGCGATGGCACCCATGGCCGATTCCCAGCCGCCGGGACAGTTGCATGAGGGTGGCTGCGAGGCGCTGCTCGCTGTTGGTCGTGACCAGCTGGGTGATGCGTTCCTTCTGTTCCGTGAGGCGGCGGGTGAAGTACCGAAGGGCTTCCTCGTGGGCCGTATTCGCGGTCAGGATCTGCAGGAAAGCACTTAAAGGGATCTGGAGCAGTCGCGTCGGTTCCATGGCCACGGCGGTGGAATCCCGTACCGGGTCGACCAAGCAACTTTCCCCGATGATATCCTCGGCGCAGTTTATTTCCAGTAAGCAGGTCTTTCCGCATCGGGTGAGGGATGTGACCTTCACCCAGCCGTCGCATATGAGGTAGACGTTTTCGTCCCGCTGGCCGAGAGTGTATACGTATTCTCGTTTTGAGAGCCTTATGGTCTGACATCGGCTCCCGCGGAGTTCTGCTGCTTCTTTGAGTAGCTCGCGAAACCCGGCGGGTGGTTCTTCGTGCTTCAGCCGGGAGCTCGTGGGGGGAGCGAGTACTGGTGCAAGCATTAATCGACCGCGTCCTCTCTGGTGGACCCCATGCCCCGCCTCCTGGGGGTTCTGTGGGGAAGTGGCGATCTCAGGCCTGGCGCTCGGTCTCCAGCTACTGGTGATTACGCTTGCATATGCACCCCCCCCTTTGTATATTCTTTAACATTCCTTTGGGTCGATTTGGTGTCCACCTCCTGGGGTTTGGTGCGTGTAGGGTGAATCTGGCATCAGGTTAGATCGATGGCTTGATTCGAGGGTACTCAATAGTGAGCAATCGCCACCCAGTCGGTGTGTATGGTTCCAGCCATGTTGCGACCTTGTCGTGTTGCTCACGATTGAGCACTGACCGTGACTTCCCTGATGGCATTGTCCCCCTGTCCGTGTGATGTCGAGGGGATGGAATGCGCAAATGCAGCAGATCATGGATGCACTGGAATCGGGTGCGGCTGGTGCGGCTGGTGCGGCCTTAGCGGAATTGGAAATTCCGACTCGGTATCGTGCCGCCGTCGTGCGGCGCGGCGACGTCGGCATTTTCGATGGGGTCAATTCGGAAGATCGCGATCCGGCCAGGTCCCTGCGGGTCGAAGAGGTGCCGACCCCCGCCCTCGCGCCGGACGAAGTGCTCATCGCGGTGATGGCCAGCTCCATCAACTACAACACCGTGTGGAGTTCGATCTTCGCCCCCATGCCGACCTTCCCCTTCCTCGCGCGCCTCGGCCGGGAGACGGAGTGGGGTGCGCGACACGATCTCGATCACCACGTGATCGGCAGCGACGCGGCGGGCGTGGTGCTGCGCACCGGATCGCTCGTCCACAGCCACCGTGTGGGTGACCGCGTGGTCGTCCACGGGGCCTACGCGGACGCGCAGGATCCCGAAGGGCACGACGACGGGATGCTGGGCGCGAATCTGCGGGCCTGGGGGTACGAGACCAACTTCGGTGGCCTGGGCGAGCTCGCCGTCGCCAAGGCCAGTCAAGTCATGCCGAAACCGGCCCACTTGAGCTGGGAGGAAGCCGCCGTCAACGGCGTGTGCAACTCCACCGCGTACCGAATGCTCGTGAGTGAGCGCGGCGCGCGGATGAAGCAGGGCGACATCGTGCTCATCTGGGGCGCCACCGGTGGGCTCGGCTCCTACGCCCTGCAGTACGTGCGGCGGGCCGGCGGCATACCCGTGTGCGTGGCGAGTTCGCCCGCCAAGGTCGAGATGCTGCGGGCCATGGGCGTCGAGGCCGTCATCGACCGCTCCGCGGCGGACTACCGCTTCTGGTCCGACCCGCACACTCAAGATCCCAAGGAGTGGCGGCGGTTCGGCAAGGACGTACGCGCCCTGGTGGGCGACGACCCGCACATCGTCTTCGAGCACCCCGGCCGGGAGACCATGGGCGCATCGGTCTATGTGGCGCGCCGCGGCGGCACCGTCGTGACCTGCGCAGCCACCACCGGCCACATGATCGAGTACGACCAGCGTCACCTCTGGATGAAGCTGAAGACCATCAAGGCCTCGCACATCGCCAACTTCGCGGAGGCGATGCGCGCCAACGACCTGATCGCCCAGGGCGCCATCCAGCCCACCCTCACCGAGACGTACGCCCTCGACGACATCGCGGCCGCCACCACCCGCGTCCACCGCAACGAGCACACCGGAAAGATCGCTGTCCGCTGCCTCGCACCCCACGAGGGCCTGGGGATCGAGGAGCCCGAACGGCGCCGGGAGATCGGCGAGGACCAGATCTCCGCGTTCCGCAGGGCTTCTTCGGGCGTCGGCTCCGCCACGGCACTCGGCTGAGTGATGTCCTCGTCCCGGGAAGGGAGTTGACCGCCCGTGTCGGTCATACCGGATCTGCTGAGTTCCTGGAGTGCCGCGCGGCCGGACAGCATGGCCATCGCCGTGGACGGTGGCGGCAGCCTGACCTACGCGCAGTGGGAGTCCTGTTCCAACGCCGCGGCCCACGCCCTGCTCTCCCGCGGCGTCGGCCGCGGTGACCGAGTGGCCCTCTACTTCACCGGCCTGGAGTGGCTGGAGTACGCGGTCGCCTACATGGGAGTCCTGAAGAGCGGCGCCACCGCGATGCACCTGAGTGACACGCTCCCGCCCGCCGAGATGCGCCGCCGTTTCGACGAGTGCGCGGCCGGTGGCATCATCCACGGCACCCGGCCCGCGCCCTTCACGGCCGACTGGGCGGCCCCCGCCGCCGCGCTCGACGGCGCGAGGACCGACCGGCCCGACGTCGGTCTCACTTCGCAGGACATCGCCGACATCCTCTACACATCGGGGACCACCGGGCTCGCCAAGGCGTTCACCAATCCGCACGGCAACCCCACGCACGGGCGCGGCATCGAGGGAGTGCAGAGCCTCGACGAGTGGAAGCCGGTCATCGCCCCCATCCCGCTCAGCACCACCGCGAGCGTGACGACCCTCGTCACGACGGCACTGACCACCCCCGCCCCCTTCGTGCTCTGTGCCCCCTGGGACGAGGAACGGGTCGCGGCCCTGGTGGCCGAACGGCGAGCGGGCTCTCTGATGGGGACCCCGTGGACCGCGATCCGGATGGTCAACGCGCGCGTCCACACCCGGCACGACCTCACCGGCCTGACGCTGATGGCCTTCTCCTCCGCGACACTGCCCCCCGCGACAGCCCTGGCGCTGCGGGAGATGGTGCCGGGCGTGCGCATCCTCACGGCGTACTCACAGGCCGAGGCCTCACCCGCGGTGATCCTGAACGAGTTCGACCCCGCGCGCCCGCTCGCCACCGGCCTTCCGGCACCGGGTACGGGGCTCATGGTCTGCGACGAGAGGGGCCGATCGCTCCCCGCGGGCGAGGTCGGCGAGATCCGGCTCAGCACCTCCGCACCCGGTCGCCGCTATCTGTCGGACGCCCTGAACCGCACGGAGTTCGTACAGGACTGGAAGCGCACCGGCGACCTCGGCCTGCTGGACGAGGACGGGATGCTGTACCTCGTCGACCGCAGCGCCGACGTGATGCGCGGTGCCGACGGGCGGCCGGTCTACTCCATCGAGATCGAGGCGGCCCTCTACGCACATCCGGCCATCAGCGAAGCAGCCGTGGTCGGGATTCCCGCATCGGGTCGGCGGGGCGGCCGCGAGCGGCAGACGATGGTCGCCGTGGTCGTCTCGGCGGACGGCTCCGTGCCCGAGGACCTCGGCGCCTTCCTCGCCGACACGCTGCCGGGCCGGTGCGTTCCGCAGCGGTTCCTCGCCTGGCCCGACCTGCCGCGCGGCACGACAGGAAAGGTACTCAAACGCGAGGTGTGCGCCCGTCTCACCGCCGACCGCGGAGTGCGGCCGGAAGGGGAGCTCGCATGACCGCCGAAGCGGCGCCCGTGTCCATGACGAGCCCCGCGACCGCCCGCCGTGGCCTGTCCGCCGCCATCGCCGGGGGAGTCGTCGAATCCTTCGACTGGGCATGTTACGGAGTGCTCGCCCCGTCCTTCGCCTCCGACGTCTTCCCCGGTGGCGACCATGGGGCCAAGGTCATCGGGGCCTACGCGACCTTCGCGGTCGGCTTCCTCTTCCGGCCGCTCGGCGGCATGATCCTCGGCCGGATGTCGGACGTGCGCGGCCGCAGGTTCACCTTCTCGCTCAGCGTCACGGTGATCGCCCTGGCCAGCCTGGTCATGGCGGTGACGCCGGGGCACCGCGTTCTCGGGGCGGGCAGTGCGGTCATCTTCATCCTGGCGCGTATCGTCCAAGGGCTCTCGGCCGGCGGCGAGGCGCCCACCGTCGCCGCCTATGTCGCGGAGACGGCGCCGGGCAGCCGCCGCTACCTCTACAGCGCGCTGTCGTACGGCGGACTGATCTTCGGGAGCATCCTGGCCTTCGCGGTGCTCGCCGTGCTCACCGCGGCGGTCGGCAAATCGGGGGTGGAGAACGGAGGCTGGCGCATCGGCTTCGCGGTGTCGGCGTGCTGCGGCCTGGTCGCCCTGTGGATCCGCCGCAGAGCCCCGGAGAGCCCCGAGTACCGCAGGCAGGCTGCCGCGAGCCGGTCCGGTGCGGCCGGCGCCGACGGGCGAGTTCCGCTGCTGCCCGCCCTCCTGGCACACCGCAGGCAGAGCCTCGCCATCTTCCTGATCACCGTCGGAGGGACGGTCGGTTTCTACTTCGGCACCTTGTACCTGCCGACGTACGCCCATGAGGTCGGCGCGGTCGGCAGCGTCACGTCGGCAGCCGTTCAGATCGACCTCGCCATGGTCGGACTGATCGCCGTGATGGCGGGGTTCGGGAATCTCGCCGACCGGATCGACGGGCTGCGCGTCATGCGTGTCACGGCCGTCGTGGAGTGTGTGGTCACCCCGCCGCTGATGATCGCGCTGAACTCCGGGACGCTGCCGTTCCTGGTGGTGGCCGCCTGCTACCTGGTCGCCTTCGCCCCCGGACTCGCCATCGGATACGTCCTGGGAGCGCGCCTGTTCCCCGTGTCGATCCGCTCGGTGGGCTTCGGCATCCCCGGGGCGGTGGCGGGCGCCGTCTTCGGAGGGACCTTCCTGCTGGTCGCCCACGCGCTGAGCAACGCGGGGCACATCACCCTCGTCCCGTGGTACGCGACGGCCTGCGCGGCGCTCGGCGTCGTCGGCGTCTTCCTGATCCGCCCGACGGACTTCTACACAGCGGAGTTCACGGACCCGGCCGCGACCGTCCCGCAGGGCCGGAGGGTGGACGGCGTCGTGAGCGAACGGTGAGGCGGTCCCCGCACCTCGACGGCCGGGGGCCGCGCGCATGACGATTCGGCTGTACGACACCGGAGCCCGACGCGTCCGCGTCTTCACCCCTCTCACGCCCGGCCGGATGTCCATGTACCAGTGCGGCCCCAGCGTGCAGGGCCCGTCGCACATCGGGCACGTCAGGGCGGTTCTGAACGTCGACATTCTGCGCCGCTGGCTCATCCACCGCGGATACGACGTGACGCTCGTGCGCAACGTCACCGACATCGACGACGGGATCATCGAGAAGTCCCGTACGCTCGGCCGCCCTTGGTGGTCCATCGCGTACGAGAACGAACGGGACTTCACCGAGGCGTACGAGGCGCTCGGCTGCCTCCCGCCGACCCATGAGCCCCGGGCCACCGGCCACGTCACCGAGATGGTCGAGATGACGCGGGTCCTTGTCGAACGCGGGCACGCCCACGTCGCCGACGGTGACGTCCGCTTCGATGTACAGGAGTCGGACTTCGCGCTGTGGAAAGCCGCACAGCAGGGCGAACCCAGCTGGGAGACGCCTTGGGGGCGGTGCCGCCCGGCCCGGCACCTGGAGTGCACGGCGATGGCGTACCGCTATCTGGGGTCGTCCTTCGACGTTCACGGCGGCGGGCTCGACCTCCTCTCCGCGCACCATGAGAACGAGTTGGCCCAGGCCACGGCGTACGGATGCGAGTTCGCCACGTACTGGATCGACAACGCCCAGGTCACCCTGAAGGGCGAGCAGATGTCGGAGTCCCTCGGGAACCCGGTCCTCGCGCGTGACGTGGTCAAGCAGTGGCGCCCGATCGTGCTGCGCTATTACCTGAGCACCTCGCACTACCGCTCCGGGATCGACTACAGCCCGCGCGCCCTGGACGAGGCGGCGGAGGCCTTCGGGCGGATCGAGGAATTCGTGCGCAGGGCCCAGATGCTGTCGGGGCAGGCCGATCCGCCCGCCGTGGAGCTGCCCCGCGCCTTCACCGACGCGATGGACGACGATCTGGGGGTACCGCAGGCCCTCGTGGCCGTTCACCACGCCGTCCGCCGCGGCGACGAGGCGCTCACCGAAGACGACAAGGAGACGGCCCTGGAGTGCTTGGCGTGGACACGCGCCATGCTCGGCGTCCTCGGCCTGGACCCGATGGACCCGCGCCGGGCCTCTCGGGGGAGTGCGTCGGCGGCGCCCGGAGCGCCATCGCGCGAGGTCCTCGACTCGCTGGTCGCCACCCTTGTCGCGCAGCGGGAACAGGCCCGCGCGGACCGCGACTGGGCTGCGGCCGATGCGGTGCGCGACAGCCTCCGCGGTGCGGGCATCACCGTCGAGGACAGCCCGTCAGGACCTCGCTGGCGGCTGGCATGACCTCCGGGCGCCCGATGCGACGTACGCGTGAGTCAGTAGGGCACCGTGTCGCAGAAGGTCTCCGCCCAGGCGGAGGCACCGTACTTGTTGGCCGCGCGCACCGTGATGCAGATTTCGTCACCGGAGTACGGGCCCTTGATCGTGTAGCTGGTGCTGCCCGTGGAGTAGATGGTGTCGACGTTCTTCTTGGTGAAGTTGCTGCCCTTGTTGGTGTAGTGGACGTCGTACCTGGTCGCTCGGGGGATCGCCGACCAGGTCATCTTGATGGGCATATCGCACGCGCCGACGCAGGAGTTGGTGTACACGGCCTTGTAACTCTTCATGGCGGGCGGCCGGGAGCCGGACGCGTCTCCGTCGCCCGACCCTGAGCCCGAACCGGAACTTGAACCCGAATCAGAGCCCGAGCCTGAGTCCGAGCCCGAAGAGCCGGACGACCCCGCGGAGCCGGACCCGTCGGCGTCGCCGTCGGCGCCGCTGCCGCCACCGGGCGAACTGCCGCCGCTCTCCTCGGCATCCGGCTCGTCCGACGCGCCCTTGTCGTCCTTCCCCTTCTTGCCGTCATCGCCCTTGTCGTCGTCCCCGTCCTTCCCCTTGCTTCCCTTGGAAGGCGAACTGCTGGGCGCGCTCGGCGAGCCGTTGCCACCAGGAGTGACACTCGCGCTGCTGCCCGGCGGCTTGGCGTGCGTTCCGTCCCCGCCCCCGAAGGGCTGGAGCAGGGCGACCGTGCCGCCGCCGACGGTGATGACGGCGACGATGGGCAGCGCGATGAACGTGCGGCGCTTACGAGGCCGCCGTTCGTGCTCCTGCCTCCGCGTCGTGGCGCCGTCGCCCGCCGGGACGACGCCGGGAGGCCCGCCCTTCGCCCGCAGCCCGACGGTCGCCAGGTCCACGGGCTCCTCCCGCAGCGGCTCCGCCTCGGCGTCGAGCAGCTGCGCGGACTGCTGCGCGAGACGTGCGACGACGCCCGCGGGCAGCCAGGCGCCGCTCGCGGCGCGGGGGAGCGGCCGGTCGGCGTCCTCCAACAGCTCGTCGATGCTGGGCCGTCGGTCGATGTCCTTCGTCAGACACCGGGCGATGAGCTTGCGCAGCGAGGCGTCCTCGACACGTGTCAGATCGGGATCGCCCTCCACGATCTGGAACATCACCGCGTGCTGATTGCTCGCCCCCTGCCCGAACGGCAGCTGCCCGGTCGCCGCATACGTCAGCACGCACCCGAGGGTGAACACATCGCTCTCGACCCCCGCACGTTGCCCGCGCACCTGCTCGGGCGACATGAACCCGGGAGAGCCGATGGCCATCCCCGTACTGGTCAGCAAGGTCTCGACGGAGGTTTCGAGCGCCCGCGCGATCCCGAAGTCGATGACCTTCGTGCCGTCCACGGTGAGCATCACGTTGGACGGCTTCAGGTCGCGGTGCACGATCCCGGCGCCGTGAATGTCCTTGAGCGCCTTCAGCAACCCGTCGGCGAGGGCATGAAGGGCCGCGGTCGGCAACGGCCCGTGCAGCCGTACGACTTGCTCGAGCGAGAGCCCGGGAACGTACCCCGTGGCGACCCACGGCGGCGCGTCGCCGGGACCCGCGTCGAGCACCGGCGCCGTGTACTGCTCCCCGACCTTCCGCGCCGCCTCGATCTCCCGCCGGAACCGCTCCCTGAAGTGCTCGTCGGACACGTGCTCCTCGTGCACCACCTTCACGGCGACGGTCCGCCCGCTGTCCGACCGCGCGAGGAACACCCGCCCCATGCCGCCGGCGCCGAGCCGCCCGAGCAGCAGATACGGGCCGATGCGCGCCGGGTCGCTCACCGCGAGCGGCTTGATACCCCCGTCGACACTTTCGCCCCGCTCATCGCGTCCGTCCCCGTTCGTACCGCTCATGATGGTGTGGTTCCCCCGGCTCTGCTCACCTGGTCAACGGCGTAACTCGGAAGAGAATAGACGTTGTTGATGTACCTGATGACAGTGAGGACGCAGTGAACGGGCGGGACGGTTCTGAGCCTCCTTGTCAACCCATGCCAACCCGCATCAACCCGTCTCAACCCGTCGCGGGAAAGGCCTGTTCGGTCCAGATGGTCTTGCCGGAGCGGGTGTAGCGCGTTCCCCACCGCTGGACGAGCTGCGCGACGATGAACAGGCCGCGCCCGCCCTCGTCGTCCTCGCCGCTGTGCCGCAGATGCGGTGAGGTGTGGCCCGTGTCCGCAACCTCGCACAGGAGGGTGCGGTCACGGATGAGGCGTACTTGGACGGGCCCTTCGGCATACCTGACCGCGTTGGTCACCAGCTCGCTGACGACGAGCTCGGTCGCGAAGGACAGCTCATCAAGGCCCCAGTGGCGCAGTTGCTGGATGGCCAGGTCCCGGGCCCGGCCCGCGGAGACCGGTTGCGCGGGCAGTTCCCATTCGGCGACCTGCGACGTGTCGAGTTCGCGGGTACGGACGAGCAGCAGGGCGGTGTCGTCGGCCGTCGAGCCGCTCGGCAGGAGTTCCGCCACGGCCCGGTCGCAGAGTGCCTCGAGCGACGCGTGCCGGTCGCTGAGCACGCGGCCCAGGGTGTCGAGCCCGTGGTCGATGTCGCGGTCGCGGGCCTCGACCAGGCCGTCGGTGAAGAGAGCGAGCAGGCTGCCCACCGGCAGCTCGAGCTCCATCGACTCGAACGGCAGGCCGCCGAGGCCCAGGGGCGGGCCCGCGGGCAGGTCAGGGAAGGACACTCGGCCGTCCGGGTCGACGACCGCGGGCGGCAGGTGCCCGGCCCTGGCCATCACGCAGCGCCGCGAGACAGGGTCGTAGACCGCGTAGAGGCAGGTCGCCCCGGTGGTCACGTCGGCGTAGCGGCCGTCGGGTGTGCCCAGCCCGCTCCGCTGCTCCTCCGCCGACTGCGCCACCAGATCGTCGAGCCGTGAGAGGAGCTCGACGGGATCCAGATCCATCTGGGCGAACGCGCGCACGGTCGTACGCAGCCGTCCCATGGTGGCGGCCGCCTGCAGACCGTGCCCGACGACGTCCCCGACCACGAGTCCGACCCGGGTGCCGGACAGCGGGATGACGTCGAACCAGTCACCGCCGACCCCTGTGACGTCGTCCGTGGGCAGGTAGCGGTAGGCCAGGTCGACCGCTGACTGCTGCGGCACGTACTGCGGAAGGAGCTGGCGCTGGAGGGCCAGCGATGCGGTGCGCTCACGGGTGAAGCGGCGGGCGTTGTCGATGGATACCGCCGTACGGGCGACCAGCTCGTCCGCCAGGGCCATTTCGCCGCTGTCGAAGGTGACCGAATCGGTGCCGCGGGTGAAGGTCACGAGTCCCAGCGTGCTGTTCCCGGCCCGGAGCGGCACGACCAGGTCCTTCTCGGCGAGCACGGGCCCGCCCGAGGCGAGGCTGCGATCCTGTGGCGAGCCGGACGGGTACTCCACAGGTGACTGCCCCGGCTTCTCCTGGCCGGGTTTCTCGGACGGGCAGCGGGCGACCCGGACCAGAGACATCGCCGCCGATCCGGTGGTGGACGGCACCTCGCCGTTCAGTACCGCCTTCGCAAGGTCGACCGTGACGGTGGCGGCGAACTCCGGCACCGCCACCTCGGTGATCTTCCTCGCGGTGACCATCACGTCGAGGGCGGTTCCGATTCCGCGGCCTGCCTCGACGAGCAGGGCGAGCCGCTGCTGGGCCTTGTAGCGATCGGAGATGTCGAACGCGTCCTCGCAGACTCCGAAGACGTGTCCGTCGGCGTCCTGGAGCCGGTAGTAGGCGCAGGACCAGAGGTGGTCCGTAGTCGGGTCGCTGGGCGGTCGGCCCTTGAAGTGCAGGTCCAGAAATGATTCCCCGGTGTCCAGTACGTGGCGCATGACCGTGTCGAGAGTGGGCGGATGCCCCTTGGACACGAATCTTCCGTCGGAGTACAGCTCATCGGCCCGCATTCCGCGGAACTCGGCGAAGGGCCGTCCGATCTCCTGTTCGTACGCCGCGTTGCACCAGCTCAGGCGCAGGTCGGTGTCGTAGATGGCCAGGCCGACGGGTGACTGCGTGGCAAGGCCGTGCAACAGGGCGAGGCGGGACTCCCACAGCCGGAGATCTCCCAGCTTCGTGGCGACGAGGACACGCGTCGCCGTGCCCGCGCCCGGCAGGGGGCACACAGCGGTGGCGACGATCAGCTCACGCCCGTCCCGGTGCCGGGCGACGCAGATCTCGTTCCCCCGGAACGGAGGAGAAACGGGGAGCACAGGGTGCGTCGGGCCGGGTGTCAGGAACGTGGCCAGGGGCCGGCCGACGATCTCCTGCGGCGGGTAGCCGAGCAGCCGCTCCGCCGCGGGGCTCCATCCGATGACCGTGTCCTGGGCGTCGACGACCGCCGTGGCCGCCCTGGTGATGTCGAGGGGGCCACGAAAGTCTGTACTCTGCTCCGCGTTCCATGCAGTCATGGCGCCACACCAGCCCCGTTCATCCCCTACAGAATCCGCTGCCCCCGGGGCGGGCACAACCGGACGTGCGGATCAGAGACTGAAGATACGTCGCGCGTTGCCGGACAGGAACAGTTCGGTGGACTCCTCGTCCAGGCCGAGATCACCGAGGTGTTCCAGCGCCTTACCGGGGGTGATCATGGGGTAATTGGTGCCGAACAGCACCTTCCGGCGGCCTCGGCCGCGCAGATAGTCCACCAGCTCGCTCGGGTAGCGGCGGGCGGTGTAGGCGCTGGTGTCGATGTAGACGTTGGCGTGTTTGTCGGCCACCGCGATCATCTCCGTGGTCCACGGGTAGCCGATGTGCCCGCAGACGATGGTCAGCTCGGGAAAGTCGAGAGCGACCTGGTCGATGTAGGGGATGGGGCGGCCGGTCTCGGACGGACGCAGCGGTCCTGTGTGCCCGACCTGGGTGCAGAAGGGGACGCCGAGCTCGACGCAGGCGGCATAGAGCGGGTAGTACAGCCGGTCGGTGGGCGGTAGCTGCCACAGCCAGGGCACGATCCGCAGGGCCACGAAGCCGAGTTCCCGCACGGCGCGATGCAGCTCACGCACGGCCTGGACCGGCCGGGCAAGGTCCGCACCGGCTACCCCACGAAGCCGTCCAGCGGACTGGGCGACGAAATCCGCCACCTCATCGTTGCTGATCAGCGGCCCTTGAGGCCCGTACCAGGCCGCCGAAAGGCCGACCTCGACATCGGCAGCTGCCATCGCGGCCACCGTGGTCTTGACCGGCAACTGCTCTTCGAGGAGGCCCTGTCCCGTCCAGCGGCGCAACGACTCGAACATCTCGTGGTTCGAGTGACGGAGCGTGGGGTGCTGCATCCACGCGTCGATGACCGGCATCAGGTTCCCTGCCTCTCTCCGTGCCGTCGGCCGTGCTGCGGCAGAAGCGGCTAAGCGATCGCTCATGCCGACCCTAGCCGGGAGGGGGCGAAATCGCCCCCTCCCGGCCAAGGCAACTCACCTCAGACCTACGGAAGTTCCGCTCGTACCGTCCGCGCGGCCGCGACGAGGTTCTCCAGCGAGGCACGGGTCTCGGGCCAGCCGCGGGTCTTCAGGCCGCAGTCGGGGTTGACCCACAGGCGCTCTGCGGGGATCGCCTCAAGTCCCTTGCGCAGCAGGGCGGCTGCCTCCTGTTCGCTCGGGACGCGCGGGGAGTGGATGTCGTACACACCGGGGCCCGCCTCGCGCGGGTAGCCGTGCGAGGCCAGTTCCCGGGCGACCTGCATATGGGAGCGGGCGGCCTCCAGGCTGATGACGTCGGCGTCGAGGTCGTCGATGGCCTGGACGATGTCACCGAACTCGGCGTAGCACATGTGGGTGTGGATCTGCGTGTCAGGGCGTACGCCGCTGGTGGTGAGGCGGAACGACTCGGTGGCCCAGTCCAGGTAGGCGGGGCGGTCGGCGGCGCGCAGCGGGAGCGTCTCGCGCAGGGCGGGCTCGTCGACCTGGATGACCGAGGCGCCCTCCGTCTCCAGGTCGTCGACCTCGTCGCGCAGGGCGAGGGCGACCTGGCGTGCGGTGTCGCCGAGCGGCTGGTCGTCGCGTACGAAGGACCAGGCGAGCATCGTCACAGGTCCTGTCAACATGCCCTTGACCGGGCGGTCGGTGAGCGAGTTCGCGTAGCCGGTCCAGCGGACGGTCATCGGCTCGGGGCGTGAGATGTCACCGGCGAGGACCGGCGGGCGTACATAACGGGTGCCGTACGACTGGACCCAGCCGTGCTGCGTGGCGAGGTAGCCGGTGAGCTGCTCGGCGAAGTACTGCACCATGTCGTTGCGTTCGGGCTCGCCGTGCACCAGGACGTCGATGCCCACCTTCTCCTGGAAGGCGATGACCTCGCGGATCTCGGTCCTGATGCGCTCTTCGTAGCCATCCGTGTCGATGCGTCCGGCGCGCAGGTCGGCGCGGGCGGTGCGCAGTTCCGTGGTCTGCGGGAACGAGCCGATCGTGGTGGTGGGGAGCAGCGGCAGGCCGAGGTGGGCGCGCTGGGCGGTGGCCCGCACCTCGTACGGTGCGGAGCGGCGGCCGTCGGCGTCGGTGACGGCGGCGACGCGGGCCCGGACCGCCGGGTCGCGGGTGATGGAGGAGTGCTGACGGGACGCCAGATCGGCCCGGTTGGCGGCGAGTTCGGCGGTGATCGCCGAGGTTCCTTCGGTGAGGCCGCGCGCGAGAGTGACGATCTCGGTGGTCTTCTGGCGGGCGAAGGCCAGCCAGCGCAGGATCTGCGGGTCGATGTCCCGCTCGGCGGCGGCGTCGATCGGCACGTGCAGCAGTGAGCAGGAGGCGGCCACGTCCACCCGGTCGGCGAGGCCGAGGAGGGTGCCGAGGGTGGAGAGCGACTTCTCGAAGTCGTTGATCCAGATGTTGCGGCCGTTGACGACGCCCGCGACAAGGCGCTTGCCGGGCAGCCCGCCGACGGCGGCGAGGCCGTCCAGGTTGGCCGCGGCGGCTTCGGTGAAGTCGAGCGCGAGGCCGTCCACCGGGGCCTTCGCGAGCACGGGCAGTGCGTCGCCGAGCCGGTCGAAGTAGGAGGCGAGCAGCAGCTTCGGCCGGTCGGTGAGCCTACCGAGTTCCCGGTAGGCGCGGGAGGCGGCGTTGAGCTCGGCCGGTGTGCGGTCCTGGACCAGGGCGGGCTCGTCGAGCTGCACCCACTCGGCGCCCGCCGCACGGAGATCGGCGAGGACCTCGGCGTACACGGGAAGGAGCCGGTCGAGCAGGGTGAGCGGTTCGAAGTCGGCGGCGACGCCGGGGGCGGGCTTGGCGAGCAGGAGGTAGGTCACCGGGCCGACGAGGGCCGGGCGGGCGGTGTGGCCGAGAGCGAGGGCTTCCGTCAGCTCGGCGACCTGCTTGGTGGAGTCGGTCGCGAAGACGGTGTCAGGGCCCAGCTCGGGGACCAGATAGTGGTAGTTGGTGTCGAACCACTTGGTCATCTCGAGGGGCGCCACGTCCTTGTTGCCGCGGGCCATGGCGAAGTAGCCGTCGAGCGGGTCGGCCGCGAGAGCGTCACGGTGGCGGGCGGGGACAGCGCCGACCATGACGCTGGTGTCCAGGACATGGTCGTAGTACGAGAAATCACCGGTCGGCACCTCGTCGATGCCGGCGTCGGCCAACTGCTGCCAGTTCGCACGGCGCAGGCCCTGCGCGGTCTCCTTCAGGGCGTCAGCGGTGACGCGGCCCTTCCAGTAGCCCTCGACGGCCTTCTTCAGTTCACGGTGCCGGCCTTGGCGGGGGTAGCCGTACACGGTGGCCCGTGCTGCCGCGGCTGCGGACTTCGCTGTCACGGAAATCTCCTTCGCGAGATGACTCCTGAGAATCCCGGAGACGGGACACGGACGCGAAGGGATGACGAACCGGGTGGGCCGAACCCGCGCCATCGGCGCGCTGCCCACCTGATCTGTACGCCGACCCGCCCACGAGGTCACCGGGATGTCCGCACGTGAGGGTCACGTACGGGCAACGGGCAGGTCTTCGGACTCGCGGGCACATCTGCCGAGGCAGACTCCTACTGGCCGTCGCTTCCCGGATCCTCGGCCGGATCCAGTGCGTATGACGGCGGTCGTTCCCGCTCACCGCTGCGGGGCAGTCCCGGATTCCCACCGGGTTCCCTCTTGCGACGCGCCTGTCTGGCGAACAGGGCGAACCAGCTGCACGGATCAGACTAGAGCACACACCGGGGGCGAGCCAGGATGGGGAGTCGGGGGCTACCGTGAGCCTCAGCAGTACAGGGGGAAGGGGAAGGCCCATGGAGTGGTTCTGGATCGTTCTCATCATCTTCTGGACGGGCGGCTTCGCGTGGGTGGCCGACAACGTCCGTACCGCTCTGCGCAATCGGCATGAGCGGAAGCTGGAACTGATGGAGGCGGCGAAGCAGGAACGCCTGGCTGTCGAAGCGGCATATCAGTCGCCGGAGCCGGTGTGCGGGTGCACGCACCACCTTGCCAAGCACGACAAGCAGGGGCTGTGCCATGAGCGCGTCGAGGTGCCGACGGAATGGGACGAGAACAAGAAGCCGCTGAAGTACGAGGCGGGGCAGTGCGACTGCCAGCGCTATGTGGGGCCGCAGCCGCTGTCGCAGGTGTTCGCGGAGGAACTGACGGACCGGGGCTTCTGATCTGCGGACTGACTGGCCAAGGTAGTGAGGTCATGACCGGTCCTCAGTCGATACCGGACCGCTCCACCCCCGCCACGATCCACCGCTGGAAGCACAGGAACACCACGAGGAGCGGCAGGATCGACACGGCCGCCGCGATGAACAGCTCGTGCAGCCTGATGACTTGGGAGGTGGTGAAGGACGAAAGCGCGACCTGCACCGTCCACGCGTTCCGGTCCTGCCCGATCACCAGCGGCCACAGGAAGGAGTTCCACGCGCCGATGAAGACGATCGTCCCGACGGCCGCGAAGACGGGTCGCGCGTTCGGTACGACGATGCGCCAGTAGGTACGCCAGTAGCCGAGCCCGTCGACCTGCGCTGCGTCCTCCAACTCCCGGGGGAAGCCCAGGAAGTACTGCCGGAAGATGAAACAGGCGAAGGCGGAGAACAGGGTGGGGACGATCAGGCCGCGGAGTGTGGAGATCCAGCCGAGCGACGATACGAGGACGAAGCTCGGTACGAACGTGACGGCTGCCGGGACCATCAGGGTGCCGAGGACGGCGTAGAAGACCTTGTTCGCGTGCCGGTAGGGGATGCGGGCGAGGCCGTACCCGGCGAGGGAGGCGAGCAGCAGCGTGCCGAGCGTCGTCGCGACCGCGATCAGCGCGGAATTGAGCAGGGAGCGGGCGAAGGGGACGGACGTGTCGTCGAAGAGTTCCGTCACGTTCGACCAGCGCAACTGCGGGGGAAACAGGGTCCATTCGGGCGACGTGATGTCCTGCTCGCTCGCAAGGCCGTTGCGGACGAGGAGATAGAAGGGGATCAGGAAGAGGAGGGCGAGCGCGACGAGCAGGACGATCCGCAGCGCCCGCCCCACGCGTACCAGGGCGTTGTCCATCAGTCCTCAGTCCTCCTTCCTGCCGAGTCCGAACCACCGTGCCTGACCCACCGTCACCACCGCGATGATCAACGCGAGGATCACCGCTCCCGCGCTGCCGAGCCCCAGGTTCTGCCCCTGGCCGAGGGCCGTGTAGTAGAGGTAGACGAGCGGCGGGCGTGCGTAGGGCGGGTAACCGCGGGCGTCCGAAAGGAGGTTGTAGAACTCGTCGAAGGCCTGGAAGGCGTTGACCACGAGGAGCAGGACGACCGCGACCGAGGTGGCGCGCAGCTGCGGCAGGGTGATGTGGCGGAGCACCTGCCAGCCCGGCCGTGCTCCGTCCACGGCGGCGGCCTCGTACAGGACGGGGCTGATCCGCTGGAGCCCGGCCAGAAAGAGGATCATGTAGAAACCGGCCTGGAGCCAGAGCCGCACGGTCACGATCACCAGCCAGTACCACGGCGGTTCGGTGGTCGATAGCCAGGCGATCTGGTCGCCCCCGAACCAGCCGAGCACGGTGTTGGCGAGGCCGAACCGCACACCGTTGAAGATCGACATCTTCCAGATCAGGGCCGCGACGACATAGCTGCACGCTGCGGGCAGGAAGAAGACGGACCGGAAGAAGGCCTGCGCGCGGCGCACCCGGTTGACCATCAGGGCGAGGGCGAGCGAGAGCGCGAACGTGGCAGGGACGATGAACGCGGTGAATACCAGGAAGGTCCGCAGACTGCTCGTGAACGTGCCGTCCGACAGCATCGCGCTGTAGTTGTCCAGGCCCACGAAGTCGGTGGGGGTGACGGTGTTGCGGGCGTCGAAGAAGCTGAGGCCGACGCTCCACAGCAGCGGGACGTACGTGAAGAGGCCGAGGCCGATCGCGAAGGGGCCGACGAAGACCCAGAACCAGAGGGTGCGGTTGCGTGTCCGGCGCCGCTGTCCCGCGCTCTGCGCAGCCGGTGCCGCAACTGGCCTTCTGGCGACGGAGGTTGTCACGACTTCTTCTTCACTCGGTCGAGTTCGGCCGACACCTTCCGTACGACCGTCTTCAGCTCGCTCTCCGGGTTGGCGCCGCTCTTGATGATCCGGCTCAGGGCGTCCTGGTATGCGGTCTGACTGGCCTGGGTCCACAACAGCGGCTCGGCGTAGCCGTGTTCGGTGGTGAAGCGGACGGCGTCGGCTGCCGGGCTCTTCCGCAGCCGGTCCGCCTTCTTGGCCAGCGAGAGGCGCGCCGGGATATGGAAGCCGTACGAGAGGGCGAAGTCCTCCTGGTGGTCGGTCCGGTCCACCCACAGCCACTTCACGAATTCCTTCGCGGCTTCCTTGTGCTTGCCGCGCGCGCTGACGACGGCCCCGTACGCACCCACGGGCACGGCGGGCCGACCGGACGCCCCGCTCTTAGGGAACGGCAACACCCCGAAGTCGTCGCCGAGTTCCTTCTGTACCTGGGGCAGCGCCCACAGCCCTGACCACTGCATGGCGGTAAGACCCTGGAGGAACGCGGACGGGTCCGACCAGTCCGTGGGGGCGCCGAGCAGCAGTGACTTGTCGGCGTACAGCTGATGGATCTTGCCGAGAGTGCGGGCCGCGGCGGGGTCGTCGAAGCCGACCTTGCCGTCATCCGTGATCAGCTGAAGTCCACTCGCGTACAAGGGTGTTCCACCAAGAACACCCGCACCCCCGTCATTGCCGAGGAAGAGCCCCTTCACCTTCTTCGTGGTGAGCTTCTTCGCCGCGTCGACGAGCGCGTCGAGAGTGGTCGGCGGATCGATACCGGCGTCGTCGAGCAGGCTCTTGCGGTAGTAGAGCAGCTGCATGTCGACGACCTGCGGGATGCCCCAGATCTTTCCGTCGTACGTCTTCGGGCCGAGCACGGCCGGATTGAAGTCGTCCTTGACGCCGTCGAGCAGCTCGCTGAGGTCGACGACCTGGCCGCCCTGGATCTGATCGAGGGTGGGGTCGCCCTCGAAGACATCGGGGCCGGAGTCGGTGAGCAGCGCGGCAGCGGTCTGCTCGTCGTAACTACCGGGCCGCCACTGCACGGTGACGTCCGCCTTCTGGTAGGCGGCGGCGTACTTCTTCACCGCCTGCTCGACGCCCGACTCGCCGTACTGGTGATACCACTGCGAAAGGGCCGGCCCCGAACCCCCTTCACTGCGCCCGGTGTTGGACCCACAGGCGGTGAGCAGTCCCACGCCCGCCCCCGCGGCCAGCAGTCCTCTGCGGCTGATCGTCATGGTGCGCCCCCTGTCACTCGTCCTTCGATACACAGGTCGATCATGCGCCGCCATTGCGGCAGGGGCATTGCGGCAGTGTGTAGGCGTGGCCGGATTTCTCCCTGTCGGAACGGCGGCCTCGTTCATGCGGACGCGGGGTGGTTGTGCGGACGTGGTGTGACACGGGACTACGCGAGGGCACCCGCCCGGGAAGCGTAGGCGCGGACGTCGGCATCCGGGTCGAGGACCGCCGTGGCGAGCGCGGCGCGGGCGTCCGCGCCGGCGGAGTGCTCATTCGTGGAGTGCTCTTTCGTGGAGTGCTTCAGGAGGGCAAGGACCGCGGCCTTGCGGACATCGGCGTTGGCATCGTCGAGTGCCTTGGTCAGCGCCGGTACGGCGTTGGCGCGTTCGGGATCGGCCGCGCCGAGCGCGGTGGCGGCGCCCGCGCGGACCTGCCAGGACGGGTCGGCAAGCGCGTCCACCGCCGTGACGTCGTACGGGGCGGGGCAGCCCACGGATGCCAGGGAGGTCAGTGCCGCCGCGCGGACCAGGATGTCCGCGTCGTGGAGCAGGGGAGCCAGGGCCGCCGGGGTGGCCAGGCCGCGTGCCGCTGTGACTCGGACCTCGCGGGCCGGGTCGGTGGCGGCTCGGGCGACGGCGTCCAGGGCGTCGACCGAGACCAGCGCGCGCACGGAGGCGATGCGGACCTCGATGTCCGGGTCGTCGAGCGCGAGGGCGTAAGCGGCGGCGTCTCCGAGGCGCAGGGCGCGAAGGACGTCGAGCGCGGTCGCCCGCACCTGGGCGTCCCCATGGCCGAGAGCGTCGAGGAGCCCTCGCGCCAAGTCGGGCTCCGGCACGAGGACTTCGACCAGTTCGAGCAGGGACGCGGCAGCGGCGCCGCGAACCCCAGGATCAGGGTCCGACAGTGTCTCGGCGAGCGCGGGGCCCGTCCCGGTGGGAACGGTCTCGGTGAGCGCTGCCACGGTCGCACGGCGTACGGCGGGGTCCGGGTCGGCCAGGAAGGGGCGCAGGAGGGGGAGTTCGGGCTCGTTCTCGGCGAGGGCGAGCAGTTCCAGGATGCGGGGGGAGTGGGAAGCGGCGGCCACCGTGTCCCGCGACTCGGCGGTGCTGGTGCTGGTGCTGGTGCTGGTGCGGCTGCCGGACCCGACGGGGGCGATGTCCCGCTGCCCGGCGGTGGCCACCTGCTCCGGATGGACCTCGCCCAGATGGCGTGCCGCACCGCCGATCGGCGTGAACTCCTCGACAGGAACGAGGTAGGTCTCAACCGGGCGAGCCGTGAACTCCATTGCCCCGGAAGGGGACTTGTGCAGGTCCAGATGGTGCAGCCAGCCGTCGTCGTCGCGCTGTGGATGATCCGTACGCTCGTGGTAGAGCCCCCACCGTGACTCCGTGCGGGCAAGCGATGAGCGGGCCGCCATCTCGGCGCAGTCCCGGATGAAGTGCACCTCGGCGCACCGCATCAGTTCGTGCGGGGTCTGCGCGCCCATCTCGCCGATCTCGCCGCGCATCCGCTCGAAGTGGTCCACGGCAAGGGAGAGCCGGGCGCCGGATTTGGGTGGCGCGACATAGTCATTCACGAAGCGGCGCAGTTTGTATTCGACCTGCGGCTGCGGAGGCCCGTCCGGGTTGCGCAGCGGGCGGTAGATCAATTCGTGGGCGTCCCGTACCTGAGAGCTGGGCAACTCGCCCTCGTACTCGGTGAATTGAGAGGCATCAGCGCCCGCCAGATCACCGAAGACGAACGCGCCGATCATGTAGTTGTGCGGAACGCTGGCCAGGTCCCCAGCGGCGTACAGACCGGGCACGGTGGTGCGCGCGTGGTCGTCGACGCGTACGCCGGATGCCGAGTGGCCACCGCACAGACCGATCTCCGAGATGTGCATCTCGACGTCATGGGTGCGGTAGTCGTGGCCGCGGTTGGCGTGGAAGGTGCCTCGTGTCGGGCGCTCGGTGGAGTGCAGGATGGTTTCGAGGGCGCTGATGGACTCCTCGGGAAGATGGCTGAGTTTGAGGTACACGGGCCCGCGGTCGGAGGCGAGTTCGGCCGCGAACTCCGACATCATCCGGCCCGACCAGTAGTCGGAGTCGACGAAGCGCTCGCCGTGCCGGTTGACCTGGTAGCCGCCGAAGGGGTTGGCTACATAGGCGCAGGCGGGGCCGTTGTAGTCCTTCATCAGCGGGTTGATCTGGAAGCATTCGATGCCGGTGAGCTCGGCGCCCGCGTGATAGGCCATCGCGTAGCCGTCACCGGCGTTGGTGGGGTTCTCGTACGTACCGTACAGATAGCCGCTCGCGGGCAGGCCGAGGCGGCCGCACGGGCCGGTCGCGAGGATCACGGCACCGGCGCGTACGGTCACGAACTCGCCCGTACGCGTGTTGAATCCGGCCGCGCCGACGGCCCTTCCCCCCGCGGTGAGCACCCGGACCGGCATCACACGGTTCTCGATGCGGATGCGCTCGCGCATCTCGCGGCGGCGCAGCTGCCGGTAGAGGACCTTCTTGACGTCCTTTCCCTCGGGCATGGGCAGGACGTACGAGCCGGAACGGTGCACCTGGCGCACCGCGTACTCGCCGTGTTCGTCCTTCTCGAACTTCACGCCGTAGGACTCCAGGCGTTGCACCATCGAGAAGCCACGGGTCGCCGTCTGGCGGACGGTGGACTGGTCGACGATGCCGTCATTGGCGCGGGTGATCTCGGCTACGTAGTCGTCCGGTTCGGCGCGGCCGGGGATCACGGCGTTGTTGACGCCGTCCATGCCCATGGCGAGGGCGCCGGAGTGGCGGACGTGTGCCTTCTCCAGGAGGAGGACGTTCCGGCCCTGTTCGGCCGCGGTGAGTGCCGCCATGGTGCCGGCCGTTCCGCCGCCGATGACGAGGACGTCGCAGGAGAGCTCCTGGGCGTCGGTGACTGCGGGGATCTGCATGGAAGGGGGCCTCTCAGGTGCCGAGGGATGTCAGAACGGTGCGGCGCAGCTCGGTGGTGGCGGGGTCGCCGTGGGCCGTACGGTCGCGTGGGCGTGGCACGTCGAGTACGTCTACCGCGCGGCTGGATCCGGTGCCGGTGCCGGTGCCGGTGCCGAGCAGGGCGACGCGGTCGCCGAGGAAGAGCGCCTCGTCCACGTCGTGCGTGACGAAGACGACGGTCGCGCCCGTGCCGCGCAACACGTCGGCGAGCAACTGCTGCATCCCGGCCCTGGTCTGCGCGTCGAGCGCGCCGAACGGCTCGTCCATGAGGACGGCCCGGGGCTCGGCCGCGAGGGCGCGGGCGAGCTGGACACGCTGCCGCTGCCCGCCCGAGACGCGGTGGGGGAGTTGGGTGCCGTACCCGCCGAGGCCGACTCGCTCCAGCCAGCCAGCGGCCGTAGCGCGACGCTCGGATCGCCTCAACCCCTTGATGGCAAGGGGTAGTTCGACATTGGCCCGGAGAGTGCGCCACGGCAGCAGCGCGTCGTCCTGGAAGATCAGGGCCCGCTCGGCGTGGGGTGCGGTGATGGGGCGATCGTCCTGGCTGACCTCCCCGCCGAGCGGAGGCAGGAGTCCGGCCAGGGTGCGCAGGAGGGTGGACTTCCCGCATCCGGAAGGGCCGACGACGGTGAGGATCTCGCCGGGCGCGATGTCCAGTTCAAGACCGTCGAGTACGGCGGCGCCGTTCCGGCCGATCGACGCGTCACGCAGGGTGAGCCGGGTGCCGCGTGGCGGGGCGAGCGCGGGGCCTGGGGTGATGGCGATGGCGGTTTCGGGGGGTGTGGTCATGGTGGGGTCACGCCTCCTTGTGGGTGTGGGCGCCCGACTGCCGTGCCCGGCGCGGCCGTTGCGGAGGCGCTGATGCCTCGATGCGGGACTCCGTCCGTGGGAGCCATCGCGTCACACGGCGGCCGAGTACCTCCACCGCTGTCGACGTCAGCCAGCCGAGCGCGCCGATCGTCACCATGCCGACGAAGACGCCGGGGTAGTCGACCACCGTGTAGTCCTGCCAGGTGCGGTAGCCCACGCCGTACTCACCGGAGATCATCTCCGCCGAGATCACACAGATCCACGAGACGCCGATGCCCACGGAGAGCCCGCCGAGGATGCCGGGCAGCGCCCCCGGCAGGACCACTGAGCCGAGGATGCGCCACCGTCCGCCGCCCATCGTGAGGACCGCCTCCTCCCAGACCGGGGTCAGGGCGCGCACCGCGTGCCGGGTGGAGACCATGACGGGGAAGAACGCCGCGGTGCAGGTGATGAAGACGATGCCCTGTTCATTGCTGGGGAAGAGCAGGATCGCCACCGGTACCAGGGCGATGGCCGGTATGGGCCGCAGCACTTCGAGGACGGGGCCGAGCAGGTCGGCCGCCAGACGAGAGCGGGCGATCGCCGTGCCGACGGCCACACCCGCGACCGCCGCGAGCGCGAAGCCGGTGAGGATGCGGCTGAGGCTGTCGGTGAGGTCCTGCCAGTACGCGTCGCTGCCGATGCGCTGCCCGAACTCCCGCGCGACATCGACAACCGTCGGGAACTGCTCGAAACGCAGCCACATGTTGACGTCGAGCGCCGTCAGGAGCTGCCACAGGCCGAGCGCTGCGGCGAGAGACAGGATGCGGAGGAGGTGACGCCACGTCACGATGCCTGCTTCAGCGCTTGGTTGTACGAGACGGTACGAGCGCCCGGATGCGCCTTGGTGTAGGCCGCGGCGGTGGAGGGAGTGACGAAGGGCAGCAGTTTCGTGCCGTCTGCCACCCACACGGCCTTGTCGGCGAACCAGGAGGTCTCGGTGGTCGTGTCGGGGACGTACGCGGCTCGCACCTTGCCCCGCTGCTTGGCCGCCTGACGCAGCAGCTCCGCCGGAGTGGCGAAGGACCGCGTCTTGTTCTCGCCCTTCAGCCAGAGCTCGCTGCGCGGCGGCGCGGGGGTGGCGGCCTGGGCGGTTGCGTAGCCGTCGCCGTACGCCTTCCTCACGTACCGCTCGTCGACGAAGGCGTCCACATCCACGTCGCCCACCAGCTTCGCCGACTTCAGCACGGGCACGTCCTTCTTCAACGCGTCCACAAGGACGGGTTTGACCGAGGGGTCGAAGGTGGCGATGCCGTGCGCGCCGTTGTAGAGGTAGACGACCTCGGGCGGAAGACCGGTGGCCTTCGCCACCGACTCGGCTGCCGCCACCGGCCGCTTGTTGAGATACGTGGTCGCCCTGGCCTGGGCGCGCAGAAAGTCTTCCAGAACCCCCGGCCGCTTCTTCGCGAAGTCCTCGCGTGCGGTGACCCCGTGGAAGGTCGGCAGGTTCAGCTCGGCGCCGTCGTACAGCGCTCGGGCCCGGCCCTGAAACGCGAGAAGCCCCGGCCACGCCACGAACTGCGAGAGCGCGTCCGCGCTGCCGGCCTGGAGCGCCGAAGCGCCCACCGCGGGCTGCTGGTTGAGCTTGTGGATGTCCTCCTCGGGGTCGATGTCCGCCTGCCGCAGCGCCCGTACGAGAGTGCCGTCGGCGGCCGAGCCGACGCTCGTCGAGACCTTCTTGCCGCGCAGGTCCGCCAGCGACGACAACGTCGAACCAGGGTCCGTGACAATGGTGTTGAGACCGCCGCGGAGGTTGTACCCGGTGACGGAGACGAGTTTCGTCGGCCGGTTCAGCTGGGTGCCACGGGCGGCGTTGATCAACAGGGGGAAGTCGCCCATCGAGCCGATGTCGATCTTCCCTGCGGTCATCTGCGCGGTGATCGGCGCGCCGGTGGCGAAGTCCTGCCACTTCACCTTGTAGGTGACGCCCTCACGCTTTCCGCGGGCGGCGAGCTCGCGCTCGAAGTAGCCGAGCGAGCGGAGCAGCGTACCGGCGGTGACGGTGTTGATGGTCTTGGACTGGTAGCCGATGGTGACCGTGACCGTCCCGGGGCCGTCCGCGCTCGCCCCGGCGCAGCCCGCCAGCGGGAAGGTCAGCAGGGCGGCCAGGGAAGTATTGAGTGCTGTGCGTTTCATGGAGCCGGGGCGTTTCGTGGGGCCAGGGCGTTTCATTGGAGTGGGTACCTCTCGACCTTCGCCGGCTTCACCGGAGCAGATAGGGCATGTTGACCGTGACCGCGTCGGTGGGACAGCGGGCGGCGCACGGGCCGCAGTACCAGCACTCGTCGACGTGCATATAGGCCTTGCCGCTGTCCGGATTGATCGCGAGCGAGTCGAGCGGACACATGTCGACGCAGAGCGTGCAGCCGTCGATGCACTTCGACTCGTCGATGGTCACGGGCACGTCGGCGCGCTGGGGGGCCAGAGGCATGGCTGTCTCCCGGAAGGTGATGGAGGGTGTGATCAGAAGGGGATCAGAGAGGGATCAGGCAGAGGGGGATCAGAGAGCGCGGTGGAGGAGCCCGCTCATGGCGATGCGGTCGCCGCGGAAGCGGATGAACTCCAGGTCCACGGGGCGCCCGTCGGCCAGCTGCGTGAGCCGTTCGAGCATGAGTACGGCGGTGCCGCGCGGCGCCTCGAGAACGGCGGCGGAGTGCACGTCGGCGTTGACGGCTTCCAGGGTGATCTCGGCGGTGCCGAGCGGTTGCCCGGTCAGGGTCTCGAGGAGCCGGAACACATCGGTGTTCTCCAGGTCGCAGCCGATGAGACCGGCGCCGATGTCCATCGGGACATAGGTGAGGTCGAGCGAGAGCGGCAGGCCGTTCAGCCTGCGAAGGCGCTCGATGTAGAGCACGTCGGTGTGCTCCACGAGGCCGAGCCGCCGGGCCACGGGTGCGGGCGCGGGGACGGGACCGACCGAACGGACTTCGTTGGTGACGTCGCCGTGTTCGTGCAGGGTCTCGGCGAGGCCCTGTAGCCGGTCGAGGCCGTGCGGATACTTCTCGGACACCACGACGGTGCCGACACCGGGCTGCCGTTCGAGCAGTCCTTCCGTCCGGAGCAGATCAAGCGCCTGCCGGACGGTGTTCCGGGAGACGCGGTAGTCGTCGCCGATCGCGTCCTCGAGCGGCAGCACACCACTGGGAAAGCCCCCGGTGCGCACCTGGTGGCGCAACAGGTCGGCGAGCTGCCGCGCCTGGTCCGCGCGCAGCCGGCGCCGTCGTGCGGCGGCGACCGGCACAGTGGGCTCGCGGATACGTTCGGCTGGCATGTGAGGGACCATACCGACGCCGTCGCGGCCGTGGTGTTGCCGGAGTATTGCGCCACTCAGCGCCTCCCGCGCACCACCTCTGACCTGCGTGTTCGCGAGGCTCGTGGAGAGACCCGCCAGGGGCGGCCGGTGTTCAGGGTGTCCGCACGGGCGGCGCGGCGGTGGCGGTTCGTGTGACGTCGGCGACGAGCTCGACCACATCGGGACCGTACGCCTGCGGATTGACGACCCTGAGCAGCAGGCAGAAGGATTTGTCGCCATGCTTGGCGGCGAGCCTGGAGTGGTGGCGGCCGAGATAGCGGGCCGCGGCGTGATTGGCGTTGGAGTGCTGGCCGCTGACCAGGAAGACCGGACGTCCGCCATCGCCCTGGCCGAAGAGACGGGCCAGGAGGACGTGCTCCACCGAGTCGGGCTGCCAGCGGTAGCGCTCGCCGCCGATCAGGAAGGAGCCCCGGTCCGGGCCCGGCTCGGGATCGGTGTTCATCTGGACGCCGGGCAGCAGTGAGTCCAGATGCGCCGCCGTCCGCAGGTTGGAGATGGGGCCGCCGATACAGAACTCCGTGTGGTCACCTATCCCTTGCTGCGCCGTGTCATGAGCGACGATCTGCGTCTGCGCTCCGCAGTCCTTGATGAGGGCGGAGAGTTCGAGGAGCGCGAAGACATCGCGCCGCGCGACGCTCCAGTCGCCGCCACCCGCCTTCCGGTTGACCACGAGGAGGCACTCGGAGTCGTCCGGAAGACCGAAGAACCGTTGCTTGCGGCGGAGTTTGCGCCGCCACAGATACGTACGGGCGAACCAGCCGAGTGCCGCGGCGACTCCGGTGGCTATCACGCCGAGGACGATGTTGCGCAGGTCGTCGTTCATGCCGGGGGATCGTAGCGTCCGGCTGTAACGGCGCCGGGTCCGCGCTCGCGGATGTACGGCTCCAGCTCGGCGGCCCCAGCCAGCATCGCCCGCCCGCGGGTGGCGAGCCGACCGTGCCAGTCGTGCAGTGCGGCCTCCAGCGGCTCGAGTCCGCCGGCTGCCCGCACCTGGGCGATCAGCGGTGCGATGTGCTCCAACAGGTAGCCGCCTCGCCTGAGTTGGTGGGCGAGACGGGCGTCCCGTACATCGGCCTCGTCGTAGACGCGGTAACCGGTCCGCGCGTCGCGGCGCGGGCGTACAACACCGGCACGCTCCCATTTGCGCAGCGTCGCGGGCCGGATCCCGAGCTTTCCTGCCAGCGGGCCGATGAACGTGCCGTCGGGGCTGGAGTCGAGGCCGGGGCCGACGTCGGGCTTCTCGGACACCGGGGAGGGCTCCAGGTCGCGGAGCGCCCTCTCCACGGCCTGGAGGGTCCGGCGGTCGTCGAGGAGCTGGGCATGGCTCTCGTCGATGAGGCGGAACGCCTCATCGGCCGCGCCCTGGTTCACCGCCCGCATGATCGACGTGGCCGTCCGGTGGCCGTGGCCCGGCAGCAGGGCGAGAAACGTGCGCAGGGCCCGTGCGTGGAGCGCGGTGTAGGTGCGGTAGCCGTGAGGTGTGCGACCGGCTGCCGGAAGGATGCCGGCCTCCTCGTAGTTCCTGATCGCCTGCGTGGACAGACCGTGGCCGCGCGCCAGGTCGATCGGCCTGAGCCGATCACCGCTTTGAAGGTTTTTCCCCATGACACCGATGATAGGCCGACTCTGAAGCGGGAAAGTTTCCATCGAAGGTTCAACGATAGCGTTCAAGGCATGGCTACTGACATCGAGGACACCACCTATGCCGTCCAGGCCGCCGCCCTCATGAGGCTGCTCCCGGCGAGGCCCCGGCTACTCGCCCTTGGCGAGCCCACCCACGGCGAGGACGCGCTGCTCGACCTGCGCAACGAGCTCTTCCGGCAGCTTGTCGAGCAGGAGGGTTACCGCACGATCGCGATCGAGAGCGACTGCATCAAGGGCCTGATGGTCGACGACTACGTGACCTCCGGCACCGGCACCGGCACCCTCGACGAGGTCATGGAGCAGGGCATCAGTCACGGCTGGGGCGCCTCCGCGGCCAACCGCGAACTCGTGCGCTGGATGAGGGAGTTCAACAACGGCCGCCCCGCGTCCGAGCGGCTCCGCTTCGCCGGCTTCGACGGCCCGCTGGAGATCACCCACGCCGAGAGCCCCCGACAGGCCCTCACCGCACTCCACGGCTACCTCGCGGCCCGGGTGGACGCGGACCTGCTTCCCTGCACCGCGGACACGCTCGACCGTCTGCTCGGCGCCGACGACCGGTGGACCGAACCCGCCGCGATGATGGACCCGTCCCGGTCCACGGGGCAGTCGGCGGAGGCGGGCCGACTGCGGCTGCTCGCCGACGATCTGGTGGCGCTGCTCGACCAGCAGGCGCCGCACCTGCTCTCGGAGACCTCGCGGGACGACTGGGACCGGGCACGCCTGTACGGGCGCACCGCGACCGGCCTGCTGCGCTACCACCACTGGATGGCCGACACCTCACCGGCCCGCATGACGCGGCTGTGCGCGCTGCGGGATTCGATGATGGCCCACAACCTGCTCGCCCTCGCCGCTCGGGGTCCGGCACTCGTGCACGCCCAGAACTCCCATCTCCAGCGGGAGAAGAGCTCGATGCGGATGTGGCAGGGGCGGGTGGATTGGTGGAGCGCCGGTGCACTGGTGAGCGCTCAGCTCGGCGAGGAGTACGCATTCGTGGCCACGGCCCTGGGCACGATCAGCCACCGGGGAGTGGACGCCCCGCCGCCGGACACCGTGGAGGGAATCCTGTACGCACTCCCGGAGGACCGCTGCGTCATCGACGCCCGGCGGCTGGCCACCGCCCTCGGCGACATGCGGCTCGCGCCCCGCGAATCCCCTTGGTTCGGCTATGCCCCCCTCGATCCGGCGCACCTGACGGACAGGGACGGCATCGTGTTCGTCAAGGATGTTCCGCAGGGCTAGCAAGTGACCCCGATGTCCGCGAGGTGGTGTGCCATTGCGGCCGCCCCGCCCAGGAGTTCGCCAGGCGAGGACTGCTTCCGCACGAGGCATGGCCGCGCGCGTACCGGGGCACTCGGGAGCCGGGCCGCGTACGGCGCGGCCGGGTTTCCGGGTTTTCCGGGAGGGCTTGATGGCGTCTACTCGAGTGCGAGCAAGCGGCTGGAGCAAGAAGGCCGCCGTCCGCCGCTCGGCGGAGCACGAATCGCTGACCGTGGCGGGCCGGGCGGGCTTTGTCGCCCGTGGCGTCGTCTACGTCCTCATCGGCGCCCTGCCTCTCCGCATCGCCCTCGGCGGCAGCGGTGAACAGGCGACTGGCAGGGCGCGTTGGCGTCTCCTGGGCCTCCGCACGGTGGCGACGACTGTGACCGCGGCTTTGCCGTGCCCTGAGGCCTAGCTGAACTCGGGCATCTCGCCTTCCGTGGTCGTCAGATCGATGACGGTGAAGACCGCGCCCTGCTGGTCGGCGACCGTGGCGAAGCGGCCGAACGGGCTGTCCATCGGCCCGAAGAGCAACCGGCCGCCGAGCTTGGTGACCGTGGCGATCGCGGCGTCGCAGTTGTCCACGGCGAAGTGCACGTTGACGTGCGACGGCACGTCCGGCGGGAAGTCCTCGGTCATCTTGAGCCTGCCGAGCACCGGCTCGCCACCGGTCTGGAAGAGGCTGAAGTCGACATCGTCGACCTCCATCTTCTTCACCTCGAAGGGGAAGACGGCGGGGAAGAACGCGTCCGTCGCCGCCGGGTCCCGCGTGGTGACCTCGGCCCAGCAGTACGCGCCGGCCTCGCGGGTCTTCTCGAAGCCCTCGTGGATGCCCGGCTGCCAGACGCTGAAGTACGCGCCGCTCGGCTCCTGGGCCGTCACCATGGTGCCGAACTCGCCGACCTGCGTCGGCTCCATCGCGAGCGTGCCGCCGTTGTCGCGGATCTTCGCGGCCGTAGCGGTGGCATCGGGCGACGCGAAGTAGAGATTCCAGGCGGCGGGGCTGTCCATGCCGGGCATCTGCGGCACGACAGCGGCCACTGCCTTGCCGTCCGAGCGCGCCATCGTGTAGCCGCCGAACTCTTCCGAGCCGGCGTCGAACGTCCAGCCGAGCAGCTCGCCGTAGAAGCTCTTCGCGGCCTCCACGTCGGGGAACATCGCGTCCGCCCAACAGGGCGTTCCTTCCGGTTGCGCAGACATCGCGTGAGCCTCCAGTTCTGGCAGTTTCCTGGTGATTTCACGCTATTCGAACGGGCGCCGCTGCGCCCGGCGAACACTGTCTTGTTCAGTTCTGTTCAGTCAGGTCACTGCGCGCCGAAGTTCTGCGTCCACCAGGGGCCGCCCGCGCCCTGCCGGTAGCCGATGCCGATCTCCTTGAAGGAGCAGTTGAGGATGTTGGCGCGGTGCCCGGGGCTCTTCATCCAGGAGTCCATCACGGCGGCAGGTGTGCCCTGACCCGCGGCGATGTTCTCGCCGTAGGTGCTCCAGCGGTAGCCCGCGGCCGTGACCCGGTCGCCGGGGTCGTCGCCGTCGGGGTTGGTGTGGTCGAAGAAGTCGCGCTCCGCCATGTCGTCGGAGTGGCCCTGTGCCGCCTTGCCCAGCTTGCTGTTCTGGGTCAGTGCGCCGCAGCCCGACTTGGCGCGCTCGACATTGACGAGCCTGGTGACCTCTTGGCCGTACGAGGTGCCCGCCGGCGCCTGGGGCGGGCTGCTCGGCCGGGTGGGCTTCGGGGCGGGCTTCGGGGTCTTCGACGGGGTGGGCTTGGGGGACGGCTTCCGTGTCCGGCTGGGGGAGGCGGACGGGGACGGGGAAGGCGATCTGGTGGGTGCGGTGGTCGCGGTGGACGGAGCCGCGGGGCTCGGCGCACGCGGCGCGGTGACCGACTGCGCTTCCGTCTCCTCGTCGTCCGCCGGGCGCGTGGCTGAGTAGATGACCCCGGTCGCGATGACGAGCACGGCTACGCCCGCGGCCACCGTGCGGCCCTTTCGAGGCATCCGGTGGGGGCGCTGGGCGGCATGTCTCGCGGAGGCGCTCCGGGAGCCGGATATGCCGTACGCGTCCCCGGCTGTGTCGTGGGCGTTCGACGCCATGCCGTACGGGTCGGCTGCCGCGCTCACCGCGCGTATCGCGCCGGGGGCGGCAAGCGCGGCGGCCGGTGGCACCAGGGCGAGGCCCACAAGGAGACGCTCGGCGAGGACCAGCCCGGCGCCGTGGCCGGAGCACACCGCGCAGTCACGCACATGCCGGGCCAGCCGCTTGCGCCAGAGGGCCGACGGGGTGCCGTCCCAGGGCGCCACCACTTCGCTCAGGTACGGACACCGGGGCGCCGCCGCCAGCGCGCGGACCACGATCCGGGCCGTCTCCAGCTGGGTCTTCATCCGCTGCACCCGGACCGTGGTGTGCTGTACCGGCAGCTCCATGGCCGCCGAGACCTCCGCGCGGGTCAGCTCGCCAGAGACCTCCAGCCACCAGAGCGACAGGAGCGCGCGGTCGTCGGTGTCCAGCCAGCGAGTGGCCTCGGCCACCTCCCGGCGCTGCCCCACAAGGCCGAGCCTGATGATGGTCAGGTCCACGAAGTCCGCGCCCGGGTCCACGATGTCCTGGGCCTCATGGAGCGGGCTCGGGCTCTTCTGCCCGGACGCGCGCTGCTGCCAGTGCCTGCGGATCTCGTTCATGGCGATCGCCACGAGCCAGGACCGGAAGCTCGCCGGGTCGCGGAGCGATGCCAGGCCCGCGAGCGCCCGCAGCATGGTCTCCTGCACCACGTCGTCGACGTCGGCATGTCCCTCGAGCGCCCGCCCGACGATGTTGTAGACCAGCGGCAGATACCCGGCCACCAGCTCGTCCTGCGCTCGCTGGTCCCCGGTCTGCGCCGCCGTCACCAGAGGATCGTGTTCACCGATCATGGACTGCCTCACTCGCTTTCTTCGTCGGCAGGATGTGGCCCTACACCTGGGAGATCGCGTGAGCGCACGGAAATAACAGAATTCCACCAAGAGAAATCCACGAACGGAAATCTGCGGACAGAAATCTGCGGTGAGCATACGCACCCGGTCAGCCACGCCCCTGAGGGCTCACGCCTCCGACAGGCACTCCCTGACCGCCGCGATGAGCCGCGAGGACCGCGCGTCGCCATGGCCGATCATCCGGTTCGCGGTGTAGGCGAAGCCCACGCCGAACTCGTCGTCCCCGAAGGCGAACTGCCCGCCCGCGCCGTCGTTGCCGAAGCTGCGGGCGCCGAGCATCGGGCGGAAACCCGGTGCGTCGAGCAGGAAGCCCGAACCCCAGCGGGCGCCCAGATCGGGGAAGCCCGACCAGGAGCCGCCCGCGGTGAGCTCACGCAGCACGTCGGTGACGGTATCCCGTGTGAGCAGCCGTGCCGAGCCGTCGACTCCCGTCGCGGCTGCCGCGTACAGCGTCGCGAGACCACGCGCGGACGACACCGCGCCCGCACCGGGAATCTCGGCGCGCAGCAGCGCCGGGTCGTTCCAGCCGTGCGGTACGTCGAGGCCGGGGAAGGCGAACGCCCCGTTCATCGTCACGATCCGCATCACCAGGGACTCGGGGTCGGGGTTCCCCGGCCGACCCGCCGCCTCGGCGAGCCTGGCCAGGTGGGCGACCTCCTCATCGGGCAGGCCGATCCAGGTCCGCAGGCCGAGGCCGTCGCCGATGGCCTCGCGGAAGTACGCGCCCGGGGTGAGGCCCGTGACGCGGCGGATCAGCTCGCCGAGGAGGAAGCCGAAGGTGTGCCCGTGGTACTCGTGGGCGGTGCCCGGCTCCCAGAGCGGCTCCTGCTCCTCGACCGCGCGTACCACCGGAGTCCACTCGGTGATCTCGTCGAAGCTCAGCCTGCGGTCGAGGGCGGGGAGCCCGGCGCGGTGCGCGAGCACCATGCGCGGCGTGATCGCCGTCTTGTCACTCTCGTTCTTGTGACTCTCGCCGCCGCATGCGAACTCCGGCCAGTACCGGGTCACCGGAGCGTCGAGATCCAGGCGTCCCTGCTGTGCGAGGAGATGGACGCAGAGGCTGACGATGCCCTTGGCGCAGGAGAAGACCGGGACGACCGTGTTCTCGTCCCACGCACGCCCGGTCCGCTCGTCCGCGACTCCGCCCCACAGATCGACGACCTTGCGCCCGTCCACGAACACCGCGACGGACGCGCCCAGTTCGCCGAACTCGGCGAAGTTCCGCGAGAAGACGTCCGCGACCGCCCCGTACCGCTCGTCGGCCCATCCGCTGTGCTCCACCGTGTCTTCTCCTCTGCCCGCGCTTCTGTCCAGTGATCGAACGGGAAACCTATGCGGCAGGACCGGCCGACTCCAACGCATTTACGCTCAGCGGCTTCAGCTGCTTCAGCTGCTTCAGCGGGCGAGGAGATCCCGCAGCGCCTTGGCCGTGTCGGCGGGCGCCTCCTCGGCCATGAAGTGACCGGAGGTGACGGGGGTGTGCCGCAGATCCGGGGCCCAGGCGCTCCACAGCGCCACCGCGTCGAAGCCGAGCGCGGCGCCCCAGTCCTGCTGGAGCACGGCGACCGGCATCCGCAGCTGTCCTCCGGCGGCTCGGTCGGCCCGGTCGTGGTCGACGTCGATACCGGCGGAGGCACGGTAGTCGGCCACGATCGAGGGCACAGCGGCACGGCAGGCGTCCAGATAGGCGGCGCGTACGTCGGTGGGGACGGCCCGCGTGTCGTTCGTCCAGATGTCGAGGAAGTGGCCGAAGAACGCGTCAGGGGCGGCGCCGATCAACTGCTCGGGCAGGCCCGGCGGTTGGGCCATCAGGTAGAGGTGGAAGCCGACGGCGGCGGTGGCTCCCCGCATCACGTCCCACATGTCAAGCGTGGGCAGCACGTCGAGGCAGGCCAGGTGCGTGACCGTTTCCGGGTGGTCGAGCCCGGCACGGAAGGCGACCAGGGCGCCGCGGTCGTGCCCGGCAAGCGCGAAGCGGTCGTATCCGAGGGCGCGGGCCAGGGCGACGATATCGGCGGCCATGGTGCGCTTGGAGTATGTGGTGGGGTCCATCTCCACGGGCTTGTCGCTCGCCCCGTAGCCACGCAGGTCGGGGCAGATCACCGTGTGGTCGGCGGCGAGATCGGTGGCGACATGCCGCCACATCAGATGGGTCTGCGGGAAGCCGTGCAGGAGCACGAGGGGCGGGCCGGAGCCGCCGACCGCCACGTTCAGGCAGACGCCGTCCGCGACGGGCACGCGCCGGTAGGTGAAGTTCTTGATGGCAGGAGTCATGCCGCAGAGCCTGCCGGGCGCGAATGAGCATCCAGTGAGCGCGCTACCGTGACCAGGGCCGATGCCCGCGGAAAGGGCGGAGAGGGCGGAGAGGGCGGAAAGGGTGGTCAGGGATGCAGGTCGCGTTCGGGGTGCTTGGACCGGTGGTGGCCTGGGACGGTGCCGGGGAAGCCATCGCGCTGAAGGGCCCGCGGCACCGCGCTGTGCTGGCCCGGCTGATCGTCGCCCGCCGCCGCGTCGTGCCGGTCGCCCGTCTGGTGGACGACCTGTGGGTGGATCCGCCCAAGGACGCGGTCGGGACCGTACGCACCTTCGTGGCCGCGCTGCGCCGTGCCCTCGAACCGCAGCGTCCGCCCCGCACACCGGCCAGGATCCTCGTCACCGAAGGCCCCGGATACGCCCTGCGTGCCGAGCCCGGAGCGGTCGACGCCTGGCGCTTCGAGCAAGCGGTGACCGCTGCCGCGAAACTGCCGCCCCAGGATGCCCTCGACCGCGTCGAGGAGGCGCTCGGGTGGTGGCGCGGCCCCGCCTACGCCGACTTCGCCGACCCCGCCGATGAGCACTGGGCCCGCGCCGAGCGCTCCCGCCTGGGCGAGCTGCGGCTGCACGCCGTCGAGCGGAGGGCCGAGGCTCGCCTCGACCTGGGACGCGCCGCCGAAGCGGTGCCGGACCTGGACGCGCACGTGGCCGAGCACCCCTGGCGCGAGGACGCCTGGCGGCTCCTCGCCCTCGCGCTCTACCGCACCGGCCGTCAGGGCGACGCCCTCGCGGTACTGCGCCGGGCCCGCGCGCTCCTGGTCGAGCAGCTCGGCGTGGACCCCGGCCAGGGGCTGCGCCGCCTGGAGGCCGACATCCTCGGCCAGGCCCGCCACCTCGACCCGGCGCCCGGTACCGGCGACGCCGCGGAGCAGGTGTGGGCCAGGGCCGCCACCGCCTACGACCGGACCGTGGCTTCCGGCGCCCGCGCCCGCCTCGACTCGACGGTGGGCCTGCTGCGCAACCTGGCGGTGACCGGAGGCGGCGGCCTCGAAGCGGCCCGCGAGCACCGTGTGGCGGCCGTCATGGCGGCGGAGGAACTGGGCGACGCGGAACTCACCGCCCGCGTGATCGGCGCGTACGACGTCCCGGCGATCTGGACCCGCGTCGACGATCCCGGCCAGGCCGCACAGATCGTGGCGGCGGCCGAACGCACCCTGGCCGCCCTCCCGCCGGACGCCCACCCGGCGGCACGGGCCCGCCTCCTTGCCACGATCGCCCTGGAGTCACGCGGCACAGGATCGGCACTCGGGCGCCAGGCCGCCCGCCAGGCCGAGGAGATCGCCCGCCGCCTCGGTGATCCCACGCTCCTCGCGTTCGCCCTCAACGGGGTGTTCATGCAAACCTTCCACCGCACGGGCCTGGCCCCGCGGCGCGACGCGATCGGCGCCGAGCTCGTTGCCCTGTCCGCCCGCCACGGCCTGGCCACCTATGAGGTGCTCGGCCATCTCATCCGCCTCCAGGCCCGCAGCGCGCTCGCAGACTTCCCCGGAGCCGACAGCCACGCGGCAGCGGCGGACCGCCTGGCGGAACGTCACGAGCTGCCGCTGGTAGGCGTGTTCACGCGGTGGTACGGAGCGCTGCGGCTCGCCGAGACCGGGCAGGCACCGGCAGCCGAAGCCGCCTATCGGGATGCCGCCGCGCGACTGGAGGGCGCCGGTATGCCAGGCCTGACGCACGGACTGCTGCCGCTCGCCCTGCTGTGCCTGCGCCTACGGCACAGAGAGCCCGCCCCCGACGACGTATGCATCGACTGGGGACCTTACGAGCCCTGGGCCCGCCCATGGGTACTGCTGTCCCAGGATCGCCGGGACGAGGCCGCGTCGGCGCTGCGCCGACTCCCGGACCCACCCCACGACCTGCTGCTCGAAGCCATGTGGTGCCTGGCCGCGCGAGCGGCGATCGCCGTCGACGACCGGGATGTGATGGAGCGCGCCCACGCCGAACTCACCCCTGCACAGGGGGAGTCGGCGGGGGCGGGCAGCGGCTTGCTCACCCTGGGCCCGGTCGCGCGGCACCTCGACGACCTGGCCTCGGCCCTCAGGCGCCCTCGGTGAGGTGAGCCGGTTCAGCCCTTGCGGGTGTTGACCTCTTCGGTGAGCTGGGGGACGACGTCGAAGAGGTCGCCGACCACTCCGTAGTCGACGAGGTCGAAGATCGGGGCCTCGGCGTCCTTGTTGATCGCCACGATCGTCTTGGACGTCTGCATACCCGCCCGGTGCTGGATCGCACCCGAGATACCCGAGGCGATGTACAGCTGCGGCGAGACACTCTTGCCGGTCTGGCCGACCTGGTTGGAGTGCGGATACCAGCCCGCGTCCACCGCGGCACGCGAGGCACCCACCGCCGCACCCAGCGAATCGGCGAGGGACTCGATGAGGTGGAAGTTCTCCGAACCGTTCACCCCACGCCCGCCGGAGACCACGATCGCGGCCTCGGTCAGCTCCGGACGCCCGGTCGACTCCCGCGGCGTACGCGCGGTCACCTTGGTGCCGGTGGCCTGCGCCGAGAAGGACACCGACAGGGTCTCGACGGTACCGGCGGCCGGGGCGGCCTCCACCGGGGCACTGTTGGGCTTGACCGTGATGACCGGAGTACCGCGGGTGATACGCGACTTGGTGGTGAAGGACGCGGCGAACGCGGCCTGCGTGGCCACCACACCCTCCGCGCCGGCCTCCAGGTCGACGGCGTCGGTGATGATGCCCGACCCGATGCGCACCGCGAGGCGGGCGGCGATCTCCTTGCCCTCCGCGGAGGAGGGCACCAGGACGGCAGCCGGGGAGAGGGCCTCAAAGGCGGCCTGAAGGGCATCCACCTTCGGCACGACCAGATAGTCGGTGAACTCCGGGGCATCGGCGGTCAGCACCTTGACCGCACCATGCTCGGCCAGCACCGTCGCGGTGTCACCGGCACCGGCGCCGAGCGCCAGGGCGACGGGCTCACCGATACGACGGGCCAGCGTCAGCAGTTCCAGGGTGGGCTTGCGGACGGCACCGTCCACGTGGTCGACATAGACAAGAACTTCAGCCATGACTCTTCCAATTTCCTTGACGTGTCAGCGAATCAGGGACTAGACGAACTTCTGGCCCGCGAGGAACTCGGCGAGCTGCTTGCCGCCCTCGCCCTCGTCCTTGACGATCGTGCCCGCCGTACGGGCCGGACGCTCGGTCGCCGAGTCGACCTTCGTCCAGGCACCCTCCAGGCCCACCTGCTCGGCCTCCAGGTCCAGGTCATCCAGGTCGTAGGCCTGCACCGGCTTCTTCTTCGCCGCCATGATCCCCTTGAAGGAGGGGTAGCGCGCCTCACCCGACTGGTCGGTCACCGACACCACCGCCGGAAGCGAAGCCTCCAACTGCTCGCTCGCGGAGTCGCCGTCCCGGCG